>NZ_KI421507.1:2961056-3588262 GCF_000473205.1 Pseudophaeobacter arcticus DSM 23566 | reverse complement strand
GTGATCAGCGCCGCAACGCCAACGGCTTCGTGAATGATGCGGTCGTTGGGGGCGTGGTCGCCCAGTGGCGCGTCAAAGGCATAGGCCTTGGCGGCGTCAATGAAGTTCTGCAGATGATAGCTGCCGGCGCCAACCTGCTGGCTGCGCGACATATCGATGGGGGCGCCCATCTCAACCGAGATGGCCTGCGCCATCTCTTCGCTGCGCTTGCCGTAGATCTCGATCAGTTTTTCGACCAGCGCGATACGCTCGGCCACCGGGGTGGCCATCCAGCCTGGCAGGGCGGCCTTGGCGGCGGCAACAGCTGCGTCAGTATCCGCCTGCCCCCCCAGCGAGATCACCGCACAGGGCTCTTCGGTTGAGGGGTCGATTACCTCAAAATCATTTGCCTGCGCGGGGGCAACCCACGCACCGTTGATATAAAAGTCGCGTTTCTCAATCATGTCCACTCTCCCAGTCAGACGCAGTATCCGGCGCGCAGGCCGGAAGTCATTCAGTACTTTGTCATCGCGGTTCCGGCGGGGCAAGCGGTCACGTGCAATAATATGATCAAATTATTCGAGAGCAACGAAACTCAGGCAGAGTTCCGCAGGGATAGGGCCAATTGACCATGCTCATTGTCTTTTGGGCTGGCCAATCCAGCCTCGGGCTGTAACGTTGCGGCATCACTGACTGCGGGCTGCCTTGCGGTCGGCAATAGACATGAGAGGAGACCGTCATGGGTTTGCGTATTAATGATGTAGTTCCAAATTTCACGGCTGACACCGACCAGGGAGAGATCACTTTTCACGATTGGATCGGCGACAGCTGGGCGATTCTGTTTTCCCACCCCAAGGATTTCACCCCGGTCTGCACCACCGAGTTTTCGGCTGTTGCACAGCTGAGCGAGGAATGGGCCAAGCGCGGCACCAAGGTGATTGGCGTTTCCGTTGATGGGGTTGAGGATCACAAAAAGTGGAAGGGCGACATTGAGAAATACGGCAATGCGGCTGCGGGTTTTCCGATCATTGCGGATGAAGGCCTGGCGGTCTCCAAAGCCTTTGATATGCTGCCCGCCGAAGCCTATCTGCCCGACGGTCGTACCCCTGCCGACAGCGCCACTGTGCGGTCGGTCTTTATCATTGGGCCGGACAAGCAGCTGAAGCTGTCGATGACCTACCCGATGTCCGTGGGCCGGAACTTTGCCGAAATCCTGCGTGCCCTGGATGGCTTGCAGATGTCCACGGGGAATGGCGTTGCCACCCCGGCCAACTGGATGCCCGGCGAAGATGTGATCATCCCACCCACCGTGTCAAACGAGGACGCCACGGCGAAGTTTGGTACGTTTGAAACCATCTTCCCCTATCTGCGCAAAACCAAAGCGCCTGAATAAGCCGCCGGTTAACAAAGCTGGGCAAGCAAGCCGAGCAATAAATAAAAATGGGCGGGTCAGTCATCTTTTGGCTGGCCTGCGCTGTTCTCACTTGGGCAGTTCGCCACATGTCGGCACCTGTGCCGAGCCCCCTGGAAGCGCCTGTTTGGTTGGCATCTGCCGCAAAACCGCTTATCCGGGGGGATGTGGCTCTGAAGTGATCTGGAAGAGGAAAACAGGTGGCATCTCTTAAGCGTTGGATCGATCTCAAGCGAAACCCGTGGAAGGCGCCGCTGCACAAGGGGATGAAGGCCTGGAAGGCTGACAAGGCCTCGGACAGTCATCTGTTGCAATATGATGACCTGCCACAGCAGCCGGTTGTTCTGGATATCGGCGGCTATGAAGGCGGCTGGAGCGACGTTGTCCTTGCGGTTCGGCCTGCGGCGATCATTCATATTTTTGAGCCCCATCCGGGCTTTGCCAAAGAGCTGCGCCGCAAGTTTTCGACCAATTCAAACATCACGGTCCACGAATGCGCCATTGGTTCAGAGCCTGGACAGATAACACTGAGCGATTCTGCGGATGCCTCCTCTGCCTTTGGGGCAAAGTCAGGCCAGACCTATGTTGCCGAAGTCCGCTCTGTTGCCGATTTCTTTGCCACCTCGGAATTGCAAAGCGTCGATCTGGCCAAGATCAATATCGAAGGCGGGGAATACGACCTGCTGCCGGGATTGATTGATGCCGGGCTCATCGGGCGGATCAAACGCCTTCAGGTGCAGTTTCACCTGTTTGATCCCTCCTGGAGCGCCGATCGGGACGCAATTCGCGCCCAGCTTGCCGCCACCCATTCCTGTGCCTGGTGTTATACCTTCGTCTGGGAGGAGTGGCGCCTGAAATAGGCGCCGTCCAGACAATCTTTCAGGCCGGTTTTCCCAGGTTTCCCGGTTTCCCAGGTCCGTCTATTTGCGGCCGGGCAGAGACCTTTGCCCGGTAGAGGCTGCGTTTGAATTCGCGCGCCAGCTTGCTGCCGGACTTGCGTTTTTGAATGGTGGAGCCGCCGAGCGCCTCGGTTTGTTCCGAGACGCCATTGGGCAGGATGGTCTGGATTTGCTGCTGGTGAATCCAGTGCATCTGCAAAAAGGTATCAACGGGGCGATCCAGCTGTTCGGTGGTGGCCAGCAACCGTTGTGCGGCGGCGCGTCCCACCACCTGTGCAACAGTTTGCAGGCCGATGACCCTGGGCAGGAATAGCTTGCTCTCCCCCTGCTGCGCGTGTTGCGCCACAGGCACCTCCCGGCGCTTGGCTGGCAGCCGGATAAAACTATCGGTACTGGCCTGGTCTTTGATCAGCATCAGCACATCGGCCCAGAGAGCCGGATCAAGCGCCAGATCGTCTTCGACAATCAGCGCATAGTCCCAACCGGCATCGACAATGCGCTGCCAGCAGCGCCGATGCGACAGAAAGCAGCCGATTTCTCCGGGGGAGAGGCGAAAGGGGTAGCTTGGCTTGTGCAGATCACCAGGGTGCAGGATTTCACTGAGATCCGCAGCCACCGCGCGCCCGTTCACGGCCTCGACGACTTCGGCATTGGGGAGCGCAAACAGCAGGTGCTCCACATTGGCGGCACGTTTGCCGCTGTCCGGCATATGAATGATCAGTGAATGCATGGGCTGCATCTACCGCAGAATGCTGCGTTAGAAAAGCGTTCTGGCCGTTGCCAGATGCGGGCGCGGCGGTTTTCCTGTGGAGTGTGGGCGCGGTGTCGAACTAGGGTAGGGGTGACTTTATCAGGCGGGAAGGGAGAGCAATGCGCTGGATCTTGAGTATGGCAGCTGTGGTCCTGGCCGCAGGCGGGATTGCGATCTGGCTCACCTGGCCAAAGGACTGCGCCTGCCTGCCGCTGATCGAAGAAGATGGCGTGGTGATTGATGCGGGTGTGGCGGCCTCGCCAGACTGCCTGTGCTAGGGCCAGTACTAGGGCCTGTACTAGCGCCTGTGCTAGGCGCCCGCCCGGACAGGTAGGGTTTGGGCCGAAAAAAAAGGCCCCAGAGCAGAACTCCGGGGCCTTTCGCAATGGTCAGAAGACGAGATTAGTCTTCTTTTTGCTCAGGAGCCATTTCTTCGCCGGTTTCCTGATTGATCATTTTCATCGACAGGCGGACCTTGCCGCGATCGTCAAAGCCCAAGAGCTTCACTTTCACTTCCTGACCTTCCTTCAGAACATCCGAAGGGTGGTTCAGGCGGCGGTTTTCGATCTGGGACACATGCACCAGGCCGTCGCGCTTGCCAAAGAAGTTCACAAAGGCGCCGAAGTCGACAATTTTGACAACTTTACCGGTGTAGACTTTGCCTTCTTCGGGCTCGGCCACGATGGAATAGATCATGTCGTAGGCTTTCTTGATCGAGTCGCCGTTGGGCGATGCGATCTTGATGATGCCTTCGTCATTGATATCAACCTTGGCGCCGGAAACTTCGACGATCTCGCGGATGACTTTACCGCCGGACCCGATGACTTCACGGATCTTGTCGGTGGGCACCTGCATGGTCTCGATGCGGGGCGCGTGGACCGAGAATTCCGCAGCACCGGACAGTGCTTTGTTCATCTCGCCCAGGATGTGGATACGGCCAGCTTTGGCCTGCTCCAGGGCTTTTTCCATGATCTCGGGCGTGATGCCTGCGATCTTGATGTCCATCTGCAAAGAGGTGATACCTGCTTCGGTACCGGCCACTTTGAAGTCCATGTCGCCGAGGTGATCTTCGTCACCCAGGATGTCGGACAGGATCGCATAAGAACCGTCGTCTTCCAGGATCAGACCCATGGCAACACCAGCAACCGGTGCTTTCAGCGGTACACCCGCATCCATCATCGACAGGGAGCCACCGCAGACCGAAGCCATCGAGGAAGAGCCGTTGGATTCGGTGATCTCGGAGACCACGCGGATGGTGTAGGGGAAGTCGGTTGCCGCAGGCAGAACCGCCTGCAGCGCGCGCCATGCCAGCTTACCATGACCAATTTCACGACGGCCGGGGCCGCCCACACGACCAACTTCACCAACCGAATAGGGAGGGAAGTTATAATGCAGCAGGAAGTTGGATTTGAAGTTGCCGTGCAGCGCGTCGATGAACTGCTCGTCGTCGCCGGTGCCCAAAGTGGTCACAACCAGACCCTGGGTTTCACCACGGGTGAACAGGGCGGAACCGTGGGTCCGTGGCAGCAGGCCGGTTTCCGAGACGATATCGCGGATTTCGTCGGTGGCACGGCCATCGATACGCTTGCCGGTTTTGACAACATCGCCACGCAGAATGCCAGCTTCCAGCTTTTTCATCGCCGAGCCAAGGTTGGCATCGTCCAGCTGCTCTTCGTTCAGAGCGGCCTTGATGGTTTCGCGGGCGGCAGCAACAGCACTGGTGCGCTCTTGCTTGTCGCTGATCGCAAAGGCGGCGCGCATCTCGGTTTCGCCTGCGGCTTTCACAGCCTCATACAAGTCCGAGTAATCAGGCGCAGCAAAGTCAAAGGGCTCTTTTGCCGCTTCTTCCGCCAGCGAGATGATCAGGTCGATCACCGGCTGGATGGCTTCATGGGCGAATTTGACCGCGCCCAGCATTTCGGCTTCCGACAGCTCATAGGCTTCGGATTCAACCATCATCACCGCGTCTTTGGTGCCGGCAACAACCAGATCCAGACGCTGTTCTGGGTTCAGGCGCAGGTCCTGCATATCGTCGACGGTTGGGTTGAGGACGTATTCGCCGCCTTCAAAACCAACGCGGGCCGCTGCGATTGGACCCATGAAAGGCGCACCAGACAGGGTCAGCGCAGCGGAGGCCGCGATCATTGCAACCATGTCCGGGTCATTGACCAGGTCGTGGCTCAGCACGGTGCACATGACCAGAACTTCGTTTTTGAAGCCGGGAACAAACAGCGGGCGGATCGGACGGTCGATCAGGCGCGCAGTCAGTGTTTCTTTTTCGGTTGGGCGCGCTTCGCGCTTGAAGAAACCACCGGGTACTTTACCTGCGGCGTAGTATTTTTCTTGGTAGTGGACTGTCAGAGGAAAGAAGTCCTGACCGGGCTTTTGCTTGCGCGCAAAAGTCACGTTGGCCATAACGCTGGTCTCACCCAGCGTGGCGATGACCGAGCCATCTGCCTGACGGGCAACCTTGCCCGTTTCCAGTGTCAGCGTTTCTTCGCCCCACTGCATAGATTTTTTCGTAACGTTGAACATGTCAGCATCCTAATTGGGAGCACTCCCAGGCGGATCCCGGGTCTCCCGTTGCATATAGCGGCCCCATTGCCGCCGGCCTCTTCCATCTTGCTTTCGCGTGCCGAAGCCGGGCACGTGTCTCAGATAAGCCGCCCATACAGCAGAAAGCTGCCAAAAGAAAGTAAAAGAGGGGCCGGGGGTGGTCTTGCGGTCAAAACAACCCGCGATATAGTGCCGGGGTGAGAGGACGACCTCCCCCGCGACAGCGGGACAGCGCACGGGACGGCCCGGTTCAACGCCATCTTGGCCAGAGGACAGGGGCAGCATATGCGCAGCACAGCAGATCGGATCCGCCACGCGGTGAGTTTTGAAATCGTCGGATTGTTGACCGCTACCCCCCTGGGTTCCTGGGCTTTTGGCCTTGAAATGCATGCAATTGGTGTTGTGGCTTTGGTGGTGGCGACGGTGGCGACCCTGTGGAACTATGCCTTCAACCTCTGCTTTGATCGCGCCATGATGCGCTGGCTGGGTCACACTGGGAAATCGGTCCTGTTGCGTATCTTTCACGCGGTGCTCTTTGAGACCGGCCTGCTGGCAATATCGCTGCCGTTTATCGCTTGGTATCTGCAGATCGGGCTGTGGACCGCCTTGATGATGGACCTTGGCTTTGCCGGGTTTTATCTCGTCTATGCCTTTGTCTACAACTGGGCCTACGATCTGCTGTTCCCAATTCCGGCGCAGCTGACCACCGACTAACGCGCCTCGCTGGCGCTGGTGAAGCTGGTGGCGATCTGTTTCAGCGCCGCCTGGTTTGCCTTGTAGAATACCCAGTTCTTGATCTTTTTTGAGCTCACCAATCCGGCCTGCTCCAGGCTTTTCATGTGGCTGGTCACGGTTGGCTGGCTGAGGCCGGTTTTGTCGGTGATAAAGCCAACACACACACCATCCTCCACCAGATCACCATCGCGCTGCGGCGGGAAATGGCTTGGGGGGTCCAGCAGCCAATCCATGATCTGAACCCGGTGAGGATTGGCCAGGGCGCGCAGCGCGGCAAGATGGGTGACGAGCGGCTTGTTCATATAGTAAATCTTCTATATAGATTATTCTCGATATTGAATCGGATAGGGAGAGACTGCCATGGATGAGGATCAGTTGCTACAGGAAGCCGACAGGCGTGGCCGCACCTATGTGGCGGGTGCCGAGACCCGTCGGGTTTTTCCCAGTGACCAGGATATTGCCGCGCTTGCAGGGTTTGATGAGGCTCTGCCCGACCAGGGGCGCGCCGCTGCGGAAACCATTGCCTTGATGGATGATCTTGGCTCACCGGCCACAGTGGCCTCCAACGGGCCGAACTATTTTGGCTTTGTCATTGGTGCCAGCCTGCCGGTGGCGGCAGCGGCGGAACGTCTGGCGCTTGCCTGGGATCAATGCGCCTCGGCCGAGGATGGCAGCCCGGCGGCCTATGCCCTTGAACAGCAGGCCAGCAAGTGGCTGCTGGAGATCCTGGACTTGCCGCGCAGCAGTGCCGTGGCCTTTGGCACCTCCGCCACTGCCTGTGGGCTCAGCTGTCTGGCTGCTGCCCGGGCCGAACTCTTGGCGCGGCAGGGCTGGGATGTGGTGAATGATGGGCTGCATGGCGCACCCGAGGTCAAGGTGGTGGTGGCGGCCAGCACCCATGTCACGGTGCGCAAAGCGCTGCAGGTGCTGGGCTTTGGCTGGAACCGGGTGATCAAGGCGCCGGTGGATGACCAGGGGCGGATCCTGCCGGACCAGTTGCCGGACATGGATGCCACAACCCTGCTGGTGTTGCAGGCCGGCGAGGTCAACACGGGCGAGTTTGACGATTTTGCCAGGCTCATTCCCGGTGCCAAGGCCGCCGGGGCCTGGGTGCATGTGGATGGTGCCTTTGGGCTCTGGGCCCGTGCCGCGCCGGGGTTGCGCGATTTGACCAAGGGGATCGAAGGCGCCGACAGTTGGACCACCGATGGCCACAAATGGCTCAACACGCCCTATGACGGTGCCATGGCGATTTGCCGGGACCCGCAGGCGCTGGCCCGGGTGATGAACAGCGATGCCGCCTATTCCACCGCTTCGGCGGAGGCGCAAAAGAACCTGACGCTGGAATTCTCGCGTCGGGCGCGCGGCATTCCGGTCTGGGCAGCGCTGCGCAGCCTGGGCAAGGCGGGGGTGGCAGATCTGGTCGCAGGCCATCACAATCAGGCCCGGCGCATTTGTGCGGCCCTGGAGGAGGCGGGGTTTGAGGTGTTGAACCGGGTGGTGCTCAATCAGGTCCTGGTGCGCGGCAGGGATGATGCTGCAACCGAGGCCATTTTGCAGAAAGTTCAGCAAAGTGGTACCTCCTGGTTTGGTGGCACCCTCTGGCAAGGTCGCCCGGCATTCCGCATCAGCCTATCCTCCTTTCGCACACAGGACAGCCATGTGGACCAGCTCATCACTCTCTTGCTGGGGATTGGCGCCAGGGGAGACGGCTGATCGGCAATATGCAGAGGGGCAGTGCACAAACCGATTGCGCGGCGGCTGGGCGGGCCATTCAGGAATCCTTGGCTCGGCCTGATCTGATTTGAAGGACAAGCCCTAGGCGCTGGGCTGTTTGAAAATTGGCAGACGCACTTTGCGTGTGGCGGCGCTCGCGACAGGGGCCGAGGACTGGGCGGTGCTGGGCTTGATCGCGGTGCGTTTCAGGTTCAGAGGCTTGAATTCCCCCCGTTCCATGGATCTGTGCAGGCTAAGTGAATAGGTCAAGGTAAGTATCCTCGCGGTTGTTGTATGACCTTTTTATCCGATTTCCCGGCGCTGGCTAAGATATGCAGGGGGAGGGTTTTGGGTGCGATAGGGGCAGGGCATATCCAAAAGTGTAGGTGAAGAACGCCCATTGGGAGATGTCCTGCAACGCCATGCCACCCTGCGCCCCCTATAATTCCACTGTTGGCAACGCTGGCACCCGGCGCGGCCCGTCGCCGCGTGCCAGCGTTGCGGCCTCTGCCCGGTCGAGACTTGCCAGCGCCTGTTCCAGACTGTCGCCCCTGACTTTGGTCTTGAGCCAGAGCCTGCGGCAGGAGGCAGGCGACCAAGGCAGTTTGGCGCTTTGCATCCACAGCCGCAGGTCACGCGGTAGTTGATCATAGGCCTGCATCGGATCTTCGCTGCGTTTACGGCGTTTTACGCGGGTTTCGCCAAGATTGCGTTTGGACCGGTGGGGGACAGGGAAAGGCTGCATGAGTACACATATGTTATAACGTAGCAAATCTCTTACCTGTTGGTTCCATCAGGTGCAAGCGGGCCCGAGCCATGGACAAAAAAACGCCCGCTCAAATCTGAGCGGGCGCTGATAATCCCAAAAGGATTGGTATTCTTAGCGGCGGATGCCAAGACGTTTGATCAGGTCCTGGTAACGGGCCTCATCTTTGCCTTTGGTGTAGTCCAGCAGCTTACGACGCAGAGCAACCATTTTCAAAAGGCCACGACGACCGTGGTTGTCTTTCTTGTGGGTTTTGAAGTGCTCGGTCAGGGTGTTGATGCGCGAGGTGAGGATAGCAACCTGTACTTCGGGCGAACCGGTGTCGCCTTCTTTGGTTGCAAATTCTTTCATCAGGCGTGCTTTTTCTTCAGCTGTGATCGACATCGGGGTCTCCTTTAAAAGGTTAGAGTGATGGCACAGGCCGGGATGTCGTCCAGCACAGGCCCATGGAGTAGAAACCACCGCGAATCCTTTGTGGATCCGGGGTAGATGCGGGCGTATAGGCGGTAATGGCACAAAAGGCAAAGAAGAACTGCAGAGGCGGGGACATGGCCCGCTCAAAGTTGCGCACAAATGTTCCCACAGGGGGTCCCTAATGGTCGATCACCGTCCAGGGCAGGTTTTCCCATCCCACCTTTTTGCCGCCTTTTTGCCGCCTTTTTGCCGCCTTTTTGCCGCCAGGCTGCTCACCAGGCTGCTCACCAGGCTGGTCACCAGGTTGGCCGCCATTTGGTCACCAGGTTGGCCATCGGGTCATGCTTTAGCTGGAAAGGCCAAGCTGGGCATCCATCAGGGCAATATCCGAGACGCTCAACCCTTCCGCCCCGGTAAGGCGCAAGACCTCGGTCCCGTTGACGCGAATGACCTGTTGGTCGGGGTCGTCACTGTCGGGTTCGATCGAAATCTCTGGTTCTGCCTCGCTGTCTGGGTTCCAGAACACCACCAGCTGATCCTCATCGCGGTTAAAATCCATCAACTGGACAGCCTCACCGCTGCCGGCCAGATCCTCGGCCCAGATCTCATCGGCCCCGTCACCGGCCGTGACGATATCGCCCGCCCCGGCAACCAGTGTATCGTCGCCCGCCCCGCCATTGAGGTAATCCGCGTCGGTTCCGTCATCGGCGCCCCAGACAAAATCATTGCCATTGCCGCCAAACAGGCTGTCCTGACCAGCCCCCCCCTGCAGGCTGTCGTTGCCGTCATTGCCATGCAGGGCGTCATTTCCGCCCTCGCCGTTCAGCGAGTCATCCCCCTGGCCGCCATGCCCCTGATCCGCGCCATCGCCGCCCATCAGCGTATCGGCGCCAAAATGGCCAAACAGGCTGTCGTCCCCCGTTCCGCCTGCCAGGCTGTCGTCACCATATTCGCCATGCAGCAGGTCATTGCCGCTGCCGCCAATCAGCGTGTCGTCGCCCGCCCCGCCATACAGGCTGTCGTCGTCGCCGCCGCCATCAATGTAATCACTGCCGTCATATCCGTTGAGCTGGTCATCGCCGTCTTCTCCGAGGAGTTCGTCGTCGAAGTTGCTGCCGCCAAGGATATCCGCAATCTCGGAACCGGTGAGCTGGTCACCATCATAGATCAGTCGCCGTCCTGTATCGCTGCCGGTGTCGCCAGTGTCATCAGGGTCGGTTGAATCGCCACTTTCCGTGTCGATGAAATCGCAAATTTCAATCCCCTGATCGGAGCCGCCGGTCGCGTCATCCAGAAATTCATCTGCAGGCGTGGTTGGGACGTCGTCGGAAGAATTGGGACCCGACCCATCGCCAGAGGTCTGGGTCTCGTCGGTCGCATCTGTGGACCCGTCGTCCCCAAAATCCAGCAGGGCGGCCCCGCCGATTCCCATGAGGCCCAACAGGCCTGCAATCCACAACATGGCATATCTCCAAAACCGGCCAGGGCAGAGCGCAACCAGACCGTCCATTTGTGATCAGTTTGCCATATTTTCCCTAATTGTATCCAAACAAATAGAGAACATCGGTTAACGCCACTTTTCGCCAGACTTCAATGGCTTGGCGAAATACCGGTGATAGAGCCACCGTTAAAAATGCATTAATTCCAGCGTAGGGGGCGCTGGCTGTAGGCAATATAGAGCGGATGTTTGGGGTGGCCGTGCTTGCTGAGACCAAGATGGTGCAAGGGTTTTCCACTGGCGCGCAGCAGGGTCTCGATCGCGGCGCCCTGGTTACGGTGGGCGCCGTGGGTGCCCCAGGCACAGATCACCATATCGGCCCAGTCCAGCCCCTGTAGGATCGCCGCCTTGTTGTCGGGGCCTTCCGGGTCTGCGGCGCTGCGCATCACCTTTGGATCGGTGGCGCGAATGGCAAAGATATTGGTGGCTTGAAACCCACCAAAGCCCAGGGCGCGGGCGCGCCGTTCGCAGCGCTCGATGGTGGGGTCATTCTGCACCTCGGTGGCCTTGGAGGGGTTCAGCATCACAAACATCACCCGCTGCCCCGCCGGATCCCAGACACGGGTGAGGCTGTAGCGAAAGATCTCGCAATCGGAATAGACGGCGGTGGAGGGCGCGTCGCCCTTGGTATGGCTGCGAGTGATCATGGCTCTGTCCTGCCAGTCCCGTCGTCACGAGGCAAGCCCAGCCGTTGAAAGAGCGGGCTTGCCTGGCAAGAAGGGGGGGGCTCAGTCGGGCTGTACAAACACCCGCGAGGGATGCAGTTCGCCCGCCTTGTAGATGCCCACGGCGACGGCCTTGCCATTCAGCGAAGCCCAGGCTTCATCGCCGTATTCCAGATCTGAGGCCAGCACCATGCCGGGGTTGCCATTGCGCAGACGGGTGGCGCCTTCGGGTGTGCATTTCAGCTCGGACAGCTCGGCCAGCCCCTCTTCCAGTGGGCGCAGATGGGTGTCCAGCTCGGGCGTGCGTTCCATGCGCAATACCTCATCCAGGGTCAGCCCGTCAGCGGCCTCAAAGGGGCCGGACCAGATGCGGCGCAGCACTTTTACATGGCCATGGCAGCCCAGCGCGGCGCCCAGATCACGGGCGATGGAGCGTACATAGCCGCCCTTGCCGCAGGTCATTTCCAGCACCACGTGGTCGGCGTCGGGGCGGTCCACCAAAACCAGTTCTTCGACCCACAGCGGTCGCGCGGCGATTTCAAAATCCTCATCCCCATCGCGGGCCAGCTTATAGGCGCGCTGGCCGTCGATTTTCACGGCTGAAAACTTGGGTGGGATCTGCTGGATGTCGCCAATAAACTGCGACAGCGCCTCTTTGATCTCATCGTCACTGGGGCGCATCTCGCTGGAGGCAATGACCTCCCCCTCGGCGTCATCGGTATTGGTGGCCTGTCCCAGCCGCACGGTAAAGGTATAGGCCTTCAGCGCATCGGTAATATAGGGAACGGTCTTGGTGGCCTCACCCAGGGCAATGGCCAGCACGCCGGTGGCTTCGGGATCCAGGGTCCCCGCATGGCCGGCCTTTTTGGCCTCCAGCGCCCAGCGCACCTTGTTCACGACGGCGGTGGAGGTCAGCCCGGCGGGTTTGTCCACCACCAGCCAACCCGAAATATCGCGGCCTTTGCGTTTGCGTGCCATGTCCGTCCCCAAATTCAAGTGAGGCGCGCGGCCTATCCCAAGGAGGAAGCACTGTCAATTCTGCGAAAGCGGTTTGCGACAGGCCTCGTGTTGGTGGGCCTCGTGTTGGTGGGCCTCGTGTTGGCGGGCCTCGTGTTGGTGGGCAAACGGTTATTCAACCACGCCAACAACCGGCCCCATCATGAACCCGGCGTCGGAACGCCCGATCTGCGGCGCATGCAGCCGCGAGATGTTGCCATCAAAATATAACGCGCTGGGCAGCTTCAGGTGGTCGCGAAACAGGCTGCCAAACTGGTGAAAGGTCACCGCATTGCGCGAAATGGCAAAAACCACGCGGCTGCCATCGGCTGAGGTGCCGACACCGTTGCGGATGTAGGCAGAGGTCGAATTGGGCAGAAACCGCGGGTGCAGCTCGCCGTCGATCACCAGCATCGGCCCCGATTGGGTGGCCGAGGTGCAGGTTGTGCCGGCATCGCGGAAGGCCAGGGTTTCAAACACATCGGCGCGGCCCTGGCGCAGGCAGAACACCCCATTGGGCAGCAGGCCAAAATTGCCGGGACCGGCGTTGGGGATCAGTCGCATCTCTTGTTTGCCGTCTTCGATATACAGGCCAACCGGATCGCGATTGGCGTGATACATGCCGGCATTGGTGGCAAAGACCAGCTCTTTGCCCTCAGGTTCGAGCGCGGCTTCGATGCTGGAGAAATGGCCAAAGACTTGACCTTTGTCGTCGCGCAGGAACAGCTTCAACTGGGCCCGGGTCGCATCGACTTCACAGACCGTATACCGATTGCCGTCAAAGGTGAGATCATCGCAGCTGACCGCAGCGCTGTCGGCCGCATGCACTGGCCCGATTGCAGGCCCAACCACTGGCAGGACCCAGAGGGCGGCCAGCAGTATGAGGGCCCTGAGGATCAATCCTCGATATCGCGGCGCACCGCGTCCTGTTCCAGCATCCGCCGGGTGGCATCCATCTGATCATAGGTAAGATCCAGCTGAAACCGCAGATCCGGGGCGTATTTCATCCCCAGTTTCTTGCCCGCAAGGGTGCGTAGCTCCCATTTGTTGCGGGCCAGCAGTTTTAGCAGATCCTCTTGCCCCTTGCCGCCCAGCGGCAGCACATAGGCTGTCGCGATGCGCAGATCGGGGGTCACCCGGACCTCGCCAACGGTGATGGACATGCGATTCAGCTCGGGATCGTGCAGCTCGCCACGGGACAGGACTTCGGACAGGGTCCGGCGGATCAGCTCGCCGACGCGCAGCTGCCGTTGGGAGGGGGCGCGCCCCTCGGGAGATTTGTTCTTTGCCATATCTTGGATCTAAGCCCAAACCATCCCTTTGCCAAGTCATCGCCAAGCGGGTAGGAGAAAACCAGAAGAATTTTTAACGATCCATCCATCCAAGGGCGAGGACCACAGCCATGACCGAGACACCAGGCATCGTGATTACAGGGGCTTCTGGCCGTATGGGGCAGATGCTGATCAAGACGGTTCTGGACAGCGACAAGGCACGGCTTGTTGGCGCGGTGGAACGGGCGGGTCATGCTTGGGTTGGTCAGGATCTGGGGCTTGCCATGGGCGGCAGCGCCATTGGTGTTGTGGTCACCGATGATCCGCTGGAGGCTTTCTCCAAAGCCCAGGCGGTGATCGACTTTACCTCGCCGGAGGCGACGCTGGCCTTCTCGAAACTGGCGGCGCAGGCGCGGGCGGTGCATGTGATTGGCACCACTGGCATGTCCGAGGCACAGATTGCCCAGCTGGAACCCGCTGCGCGCCACGCGGTTCTGGTGCGGGCCGGCAATATGAGCCTGGGGGTGAATCTCTTGGTGCAGCTGACCAAAAAGGTTGCCGCAGCCCTGGATGAGGATTTTGATATCGAGGTGATCGAGGCCCATCACCATCACAAGGTCGACGCACCCTCGGGTACCGCGCTGATGCTGGGCGAGGCCGCCGCCGAGGGCCGCGGTGTGCGCCTGGCAGATGTTACTGATTCTGGTCGTGATGGCATCACAGGGGCCCGCAAACGTGGGGACATCGGGTTCAGCGCCATCCGGGGTGGTGACATCGTGGGGGAACATGACGTGATGTTTGCCGCCGCTGGGGAGCGCATCGTGTTGCGTCACATGGCGACCGACCGGGCGATCTTTGCCCGAGGGGCTTTGAAAGCCGCGCTTTGGGGCCAGAACAAGGCGCCGGGAGAATATGACATGTTGGACGTTCTGGGGCTTTGACAGCGGGACTGTGACAGCGGGACTGTGACAGCGGGGCTTGGAAGAGCGGCCTTGAAAGGCCGCTGCCTCCGGCGGAGGTATTTTTAGAAAGATGAAAACGGGGAGCTAGGGGTAGGCGGCGGCCTTGTTCAGGCATGGTCAGAGACTGGCGGTTTGGTCAAAGCCCTGAAAATCCTCGGTGGTTGCTACCAGGGAAGCCTCAAAATGGGCGATGAGCGGCATCACCAGCGGCATCACCAGGGGGAGGGCGTCCTGCGTCCAGACCGGGCTGTCATAAAAGGCCTGTTTGAGCGCTTCGTGCTGTTCCAGGCTTTCAAAGGCGCGCATCCAATGCACCCTGTCTGGGTCTTCGAGGCCGCGCATCGGGCCAAAGACCAACATGCCTGCATCCCGTAGCGCGGCGCGGTTCACCTCCTCGAAGTGGCGGATGAAGGTCTCGCGCAGGCCGGGGTGCAGGGTGTAGCGGCGCATTTCTGGAATCATCAGTGGTAGACCTCACAAAAATGGGGGGTCAAAAGTCGATGGCGATGCCTTTTTTCTCCCAGTCGCCGTAGCGGGCCGGGTCCAGGCCGTCGCGTCCGCCCAGCTCTACCGGTGGTTTGGCCTTGGCCTCTGCGGCTTTGCGCCGTTCGGCGGCTTCTGCCAGGGCGCGCTGGGCGGCGGGGGGCAGACCGGGATCAATGGCGGGTTCAGCCTGTTTGGCGGGCGGGGTTTCGGCGCTCATGGCGGGTTCCTTTATGCTGTGGCCATGATATACGCCCCTTTTTGGTGGGGACAAGCCACCTCAGGTGCCTGCGCTGTGGTCAGTGGGGCGCGCGTCTATGCCAAGGAGAGCAGCAATGTCCGATGGAACTCAGGCCCGCCGTACGGTGATCTACCTATTGGATCAGGTTCTGGGTGAGGGGCGCCTTCTGGCGGAATGTTATGCGGCGGGCGCCTTGGAGCGACTGACGCCCGAGGATCGCGCCCGGACCCAGCGCCTGACATTGCAGACTCTGCGCAGCCTGGAACGCGCCGATCGTGTGCTGCAAAAACACCTGAAAAAAGCGACACCACTAACCGTGCAGAATGCCCTGCGTCTGGGCACGGTTGAGCTGTGCCACGGGGCCGCGGCGCATGGTGTGGTGAACGATATGGTGGCAATCATCTCCAAGCACCGCCGCCATGGACAGCTGAAAGGTCTGGTCAATGCGGTGCTGCGCAAAGTGGCCGACCAGGGCCCGGCTGAATGGGCCAAGCTACGGGTGCCGCGCCTGCCCAAATGGCTGCGCAAGCCCCTGGCGGATGCCTGGGGAGGGGAGGCGATGCTGGAGATCGAGGCGGCACATTACGCCGGGGCGCCACTGGATATCACCGGCAAGCCGGGCGCGGATCTGAGTGGCTTGGGAGGGGCCGTCCTGGCGACGGGATCACACCGGTTGACGGATGCCGGTCAGGTTTCGGCCCTGGCCGGATATGCGGCCGGGGACTGGTGGGTGCAGGATGCTGCCGCAGCCTTGCCCGCCCAGATGTTGCGGGTCAAACCGGGCGAGCGGGTGCTGGATCTCTGTGCTGCTCCGGGTGGCAAGACCATGCAGATGGCGGCCAGCGGTGCCAGCGTGACTGCGGTGGATACCTCAGCCAGTCGGATGGAGCGGCTGCAGGAAAACCTCACCCGGACCGGGCTGACAGCTGATCTGGTGGTGGGGGATGCGCTGGAGCAGGGGGGGCAGTTTGATGCGGTGTTGCTGGATGCACCCTGTTCGGCAACCGGTACCATTCGCCGCCACCCGGACCTGCCCCATGCCAAGGACGGCAGTGCCTTTGGCGCGCTGATTGAGCTGCAGGCGCAGATGCTGGCCCATGCCTGGAGCCTGGTCAAACCCGGTGGGCGCATGGTGTTTTGCACCTGCTCGCTGTTGCCGGACGAGGGCGAGTGCCAAATAGAAGACGCGCTGGAGATGTTCCCGGATATGTCCGTGGATCGCGATGTGTTGCCGCCGCTGGGGATTGATCCGGCCTGGATCACCGAAGAAGGGGGCTTGCGTCTGCGGCCAGACTATTGGCCCCAGCAGGGCGGCATGGACGGGTTTTACATGGCTCTTTTGCGTAAATCTGCCTAGGGCCGCGCCGGCAGATCGCTTTCTTCGGTGACTTGACGCAGCAAGGCGGCTATCCTTTTGCCAAAACGTCGGCCAATCACAGGCACAAAGGCGTGAGGCAGAGAGCATGTCCAGATACGACAGAGTAGCGGGTCGCGGGACTCGCATGATGAATAGGCTATACGCCTGGCGCGCCCGCAGGCAGCCAGCCGCCACCGGGTTTGTCTCGCAGCCCGAACCGCGCACCATTGGCAGTTTTGCCCGTGGTCGTCAGCTGGTGGCGGGAAATCTGCTGTTTGCCGGCTATCTGGTCGAATCAGAAACCACCGGCCTATGGGACGTCAACGCGCCGGATGCGGCCTTTGAGGCCGAACGTCAGGGCTTTGGCTGGCTGGATGATCTGGCGGCGGTTGGGGATATCAAGGCACGGCTCAAGGCGCAGAAATGGGTCTGGGGCTGGATCGAAACCCATGGCGCTGGCAACGGGCGGGGGGCGGCTTTGGCCTGGTCTCCGGATCTGACCGGGCGCCGGGTGATCCGCTGGATCAACCATGCTCTGTTCCTGCTCAGCAGCAAAGACCGTGCCGAGACCGAAGTGTTTTATCAGTCCCTGTCGCAGCAGACCTGGTTCCTGTCCCAGCGCTGGCAGGGGGCCTCGCCGGGACTGCCCCGGTTTGAGGCCCTGACGGGGCTGATCTATGCCGGCCTGGCGCTGCAGGGTCGCGAGGAGCTGGCGGATCCGGCGATCCGGGCCTTGGCGGCGGAATGCGAGAGCCAGATTGATGCCGAGGGCGGTGTGCCAACGCGCAATCCCGAAGAGTTGTTGGAAGTCTTCACCCTGTTGACCTGGGCCGCAGCCGCCCTGCATGAGGTCGGCCGCACGGTGCCTGCCGCGCAGACGGCGGCGATCGCGCGGATTGCGCCTGCGCTGCGCACGCTGCGTCATGCGGATGGCGGGCTGGCGCGGTTTCATGGCGGCGGACGTGGGTTGGAGGGCTGGCTGGATCATGCCCTGGCGGCCAGCCACGTGGCGGGAGATCATCGTGATGGGCTGGCCATGGGCTATGCCCGTCTGGCGGCGCGCCGCACCTCGGTGGTGATTGATGCAGCGGTGCCACCACAGGGCGCGGCCTCCGGCAACGGCCATGCATCGTCGCTGGCGTTTGAGCTCACCTCGGGGCGGCGGCCTTTGATTGTCAATTGCGGCTCGGGAGAGACCTTTGGCCTGGAATGGCGCCGCGCCGGGCGGGCAACGCCGTCTCATTCGACCCTCTGTCTGGCGGGGCATTCCAGCGCGCGGCTTGCTGCACCGGATCGCACCACCGGCCAGGAACTGCTGGTGGAAGGCCCCAGGGAGGTACAGGTCGCATTGGATGAGCGCAGCGATGGCCATCGCTTTCAGGGCGGGCATGACGGCTATCTGCGGGATTTTGGCCTGACCCATGCGCGCACACTGGAGCTGTCGGATGATGGGCGCGGCTTGTCTGGCGAAGATCTGTTGGTGGCCATCGAAGACCCGGCCCGGCGGGTCTTTTCTAAGGTGCTGGATCACTCGGGCGCCAGGGGCGTCGAGTTTGAACTGCGGCTGCATCTCCACCCGGAAGTCGATTCAGCGCTGGATCTGGGGGGCTCTGCGGTGTCGATGGCGCTGAAGAGCGGCGAGATTTGGGTGTTTCGCCACGATGGCAGCTGTGAATTGAAGCTGGAACCCAGTGTTTATCTGGAAAAAACGCGATTAAAACCCCGTGCGGCAAAGCAGATCGTTTTATCTGGCCGCGCAATCGAGTATGCGACACGCGTCCGGTGGACGCTCAGCAAGGCGCAGGAGACTGCGATTGCCGTGCGCGACCTGAATCGGGATGAGCCCGAAATTTTTGACTGAGCCCACAGAGCCTGTAAAGGACCACCCTGCCATGACCGACCAGACCCCCATCCGCCGCGCCCTGCTTTCCGTATCCGACAAGACCGGTCTTATCGACCTGGGCAAGGCGCTGAGCGCCCGCGGCGTTGAGCTTTTGTCCACCGGCGGCTCTGCCAAGACCCTGCGCGAAGCGGGTCTCACGGTGAAAGATGTGGCTGATATCACGGGCTTTCCTGAAATGATGGATGGCCGGGTGAAAACCCTGCACCCGATGGTGCATGGCGGGCTGCTGGCGCTGCGCGACAATGCCGATCACGTCAAGGCCATGGATGTGCACGGCATTGCCCCCATCGACCTGCTGGTGGTGAACCTCTACCCGTTTGAGGAAACCGTGGCCAAGGGCGCCGATTACGACACCTGCATCGAGAACATCGACATTGGCGGCCCGGCAATGATTCGCGCGGCTGCCAAAAACCATGGCGATGTGACCGTGGTTGTGGATGTGGCCGACTATGACAAGCTGCTGGGCGATATGGATCAGCACGGGGGGGCCACCTGTCCCAAGTTCCGCCGCAAGCTGGCGCAGATCGCCTATGCCCGCACCGCAGCCTATGATGCCGCGGTCTCGACCTGGCTGGCGGGCGCGCTGGAGCTGGAAGCCCCCCGTCGCCGCGCCTTTGCCGGCGAGCTGAAGCAGACCCTGCGCTATGGTGAGAACAGCCACCAGAAAGCCGCCTTTTACACCGATGGCAGCAACCGCCCCGGTGTTGCCACAGCCCAGCAGTTGCAGGGCAAGGAACTGTCCTACAACAATATCAACGATACCGACGCCGCCTATGAGCTGGTTGCCGAGTTTGACCCGGCTGAAACCGCAGCCGTGGCCATCATCAAACACGCCAACCCCTGCGGTGTGGCCAAGGGAGCAACTCTGACAGAGGCCTATCAAAAGGCCTTTGATTGCGACCGGACTTCGGCCTTTGGGGGCATCGTGGCGCTGAACCAGCCGCTGGATGCAGACACCGCCAGCAAGATCGTCGAGATCTTCACCGAGGTGGTGATTGCCCCCGGTGCCTCGGATGAGGCCAAGGCGATTTTTGCGGCCAAGAAAAACCTGCGCCTGCTGCTGACCGATGGTCTGCCTGATCCTCGCGCGGCCATCACCGCCTACAAACAGGTGGGCGGCGGTGTTCTGGTGCAGGACAAGGACGTGGGCTACGTCGGCATGGATGATCTGAAGGTTGTCACCGAAAAGGCGCCGACCGAGGAACAGATGCAGGATCTGCTCTTTGCCTGGAAGGTTGCCAAACACGTCAAATCCAACGCCATCGTCTATGTCAAAGGCAATGCCACCGTCGGTGTTGGCGCCGGCCAGATGAGCCGCCTGGACAGTGCCAATGTGGCGGCCTCCAAGGCGCAGCGCATGGCGGATGAGCTGGGTCTGGACGAAAGCCTTGCCAAAGGGTCAGCCGTGGCTTCGGATGCGTTCTTTCCCTTTGCCGATGGTCTGCTGGAAGCAGCAGCGGCAGGAGCGACCTGCGTGATCCAGCCCGGTGGTTCGATGCGTGACGACGAGGTGATCGCGGCGGCCAATGCGCAGGGTATCGCCATGGTCTTTACCGGCATGCGCCACTTCCGCCACTAGATAAGAGACGAGAAAAACATGGCAGCAGCACGCATGATATTCTGGGGCGCCTTTTGGGCCTTTCTGTTGGATCAGGCCAGCAAATACCTGGTCATCCACTGGATGGGCCTGTCGCGTCGTCTCAGCATTGATGTGCTGCCGCCGCTGCTGAATTTCCGCTATGGGGAAAACACCGGCATCAACTTTGGCTTGTTTGGCGATGGCGCAGAGAGCGCCCGTTGGCTGCTGATTGGCCTGTCGCTGGCGATTTGCCTGGCGCTGGTGCTGTGGATTGGGCGCGGGCGCGACAAGGGCACCTTGATGCAGATCTCGGCGGGGCTGGTCATTGGCGGTGCCCTTGGCAATGTCGCCGATCGCCTGCTCTATGGCTACGTGCTCGACTTTCTCAACATGTCCTGTTGCGGGGTGAACAATCCATATGTCTTTAATCTGGCGGATGTGTTCATCTTTGCCGGAGCTGCGGGATTGATCCTGTTTGAGGGGCGCCTCAAAAAGCCTGCGTGACCTCCTTTGGGAAATAGGCTAAAACCGCGTTGAAACTGTCGGGAGTATTGGGGAAATGCGAATTCCTCTGGCGATTATCGGTCTGATTTGTGCTGTGGCTGTATCTGGCTGCGCACAAAAAGAGCTGCGGGATATCCGCGGCACCGGCACGGGACCGGATGAATTCCTTGTCTTGCCGCCCAAACCTTTGAGCGCCCCTGACAACTATGCCACCCTGCCGCCTCCCACCCCAGGGGGTCAGAACCGCAGTGACGTCAATCCGCAGGCCGAGGCCGTTGTCGCATTGGGGGGCAAACCTGATGCCCTGTTGCCCGGCCGGGCGATCCCTGCCAGCGATTCTGGTCTGGTCACCGCCTCCAGCCGCTATGGGGTATCGCCGGATGTGCGCCAGGTCTTGGCCAGCGAAGACGCTGCCTTCCTCAAGCGCAGACGGCGCGGCGGGCGGATCAAGATTGCGCCTGTTGATCGCTACGAGCAGATCTATTCCAAACAGACCCTTGATCCCTTTGCGGTCAATGAAGCCTTCCGCCGGGCTGGGGTTGCAACACCTTCGGCACCACCCCGCAACGAAGAATAGCAACCTTCTGCTGCTGCGGGGCTGATGGACCGGCTTTGACATGGCTGCTGTGGCGGCCCTGTTGGGTTTTGCTTATTGGGATTTTGTCGCTTAGGGGCTGGGTTGGCGCCGTTTTCTTGCCTTGCCCCGGTTTTCTCCCTGTCTTTCCCAATCTTAATCCGTGCGTCATCTCTTGTTTAACCGGCCTTGCTACGATCAGGGGCTGGGAATGGAGCCGGGAAAATCAGATTTGCCAGTATTCACGTTTGCGACAGTGTTGCTTGCGCCCAGATGTCAGGTGCGTAGGTTGAACTCAGCGCAGGGCTGACCCAAATATGGGCCCTGACCCAAAGGCCGTGAGGTCAACAATAAGGAGAGTGCCGAATGTTCCCAAGGATTGCTTTGGCGGCCACTGTGCTGAGCATCAGCCTGACAGCCGCTCTGGCCAAAACGCAGGATGGTGTGTCAGTACCGGATGATCTGGTGACCAGTTTTGCCTTGGACAATGGCATGGAGGTCGTGGTCGTCGAGGACCACAGGGTGCCCGTGGTGCAGCATATGGTCTGGTACCGCGCCGGTTCCGCGGATGAGCCCATTGGCCAATCCGGGGTGGCGCATTTTCTGGAACATTTGCTGTTCAAGGGCACGGATACCCTTGCCCCCGGTGAGCTGTCTGCAACCGTGGCTGCCAATGGTGGCCGCGACAACGCCTTTACCAGCTACGATTACACGGCCTATTATCAGCGCGTTGCCTCGGATCGGCTGGAGCTGATGATGCGGATGGAGAGCGATCGCATGGTCAATCTGCGCCTGTCCGAAAGTGAGATCGCCACCGAGCGCGAAGTGATTCTGGAAGAGCGCAACCAGCGCACGGATAACAATCCACGCGCCCTGTTTGGCGAGCAACTGAACGCGGCGCAGTATCTCAACCATCGCTATGGTCAGCCGGTGATCGGCTGGCGCCACGAGATGGAGGCGCTGGACATCGACGATGCCCTGTCCTTTTACGGAACATTCTACGCGCCAAATAACGCCATTTTGGTGGTTTCAGGTGACGTTGACCCCGCCGAGGTCAAATCCCTGGCCGAGACATACTACGGCGCCCTTCCGGCCAATCCGGATCTGCCAAAGGTGCGGGCGCGCAGCACAGAACCGCCCCCAAACGCCGAGCGACGGCTGATCTTTCGCGATCCGCGCGTGGCCCAGCCCTATGTTCAGCGCTCTTATCTGGCAACCGAGCGCAATGCCGGGGCCCAGGAAGAGGCGGCAGCGCTTTACCTGCTGGCAGAGCTTCTGGGCGGCGGTTCCACCTCCTACCTGTCCAATGCGCTGCAATTTGACCAGCAGGTCGCGGTCTATACCGGGGCGTTTTATTCCGGTGTGTCATTGGATAAGACCAGTTTTGACTTCCTGATTGTTCCAGCCGAGGGCGTCCCCCTGGAAGAGGCTGAAGCGGCGCTGGATGCCACCGTGAGTGCCTTCCTGACCGAGGGTGTGGATGCCGAACAGCTGGAGCGGATCAAGCTGCAGCTGCGGGCTTCGGAAATCTATGCGCGCGACAATGTGGAGGGTATTGCCAATCGCTATGGCCGGGCGCTGACCTCGGGCCTGACGGTGCAGGATGTACAGGACTGGCCGCAGATCCTGCAGTCTGTCACCTCGGATGAAATCATTGCCGCCGCGCAAAACTTGCTCCGTCCCGAGGCGTCGGTGACCGGATGGATGATGCGACAGGAGGAGGGCGAATGATGCGTCTTACAGCACTGACAGCGGCAGTTTTTGCCTGGGTTTCCCTGCTGGTCCTGCCTGCGCAGGCCGAAATCAAAATCAACGAGGTGACCTCTCCCGGTGGTATCACCGCCTGGCTGGTCGAGGACCACTCAATTCCCTTTACCGCGCTTGAGCTGCGCTTTCGCGGCGGCACCTCGCTGGATGCGCCGGGCAAACGCGGCGCCACCTATCTGATGGCCGGATTGCTGGAAGAGGGCTCAGGCGAGATGCAGGCGCAGGTCTATACCCGCGCGGTTGAAAATCTGGCGGCCAGCTTTGGCTATGATGCCGACCGTGACAGCCTGTCGGTCTCGGCGCGGTTTCTGAGTGAAAACCGCGATGCAGCCATGGGATTGCTGCACCAGACCCTGCAAGAGCCGCGCTTTGATCAGGATGCGCTTGACCGGGTGCGTGCACAGGTGCTGGCCGGGCTGCGTTCGGATCTGAAAGACCCCAACAAGATCGCCAGTCAGGCCTTTGCCAAGATGGCCTATGGCGACCACCCCTATGGCAGCTCGGGCAAGGGGACCATCGACAGTATCTCCGCGCTGACCCGTCAGGATATCTTTGCCGCCCATGAGGCGGTTTTTGCCCGCGACAGGCTCTATGTCAGCGCTGTGGGCGATATCACCCCAGATGAGCTGGGCGGGCTGTTGGACGGGCTTCTGGGGGACATGGCTGCCACGGGCGCGCCATTGCCTGGTCCGGCTGAGGTGACGATTTCCGGGGGCGTCAGCATTGTTGACTACGACACGCCGCAATCGGTGGCGCTGTTTGGCCATATGGGGATCACCCGGGATGATCCCCGGTTTTTTGCCGCTTATATCATGAATCAGATTCTCGGTGGGGGCTCCTTTGACAGTCGTCTGATGAAAGAGGTGCGCGAAAAGCGTGGCCTGACCTATGGGGTCTATTCCTATCTTGTGCCGCAGGATCTGGCCTCGGTCTATATGGGGCAGCTGGGTTCTGCGAACAGCAAAATGGCCGAGGCGGTTGAGGTCATTCAGGGCGAATGGCAGCGGCTGGCCAGCGAAGGTGTCACCGAAAAAGAGCTGACAGACGCCAAGACCTATCTCACCGGCGCCTATCCGCTGCGCTTTGACGGCAATGGCCAGATTGCCTCAATTTTGGTGGGGATGCAGATGGATGATCTGCCGATCGACTATGTCCAGACCCGCAATGACAAGGTCAATGCGGTCACCCTAGAGGAGATCAACCAGGTGGCCAGTGAAATCCTGCTGCCCGAGGCGCTGCATTTTGTTGTGGTCGGCCGACCCGAGGGGCTGATTGCCAGCCCCTGACGGGCCAAGACGGGCCAAGCGTTCAGGCGCTGGGCCAACAGGAGACAAGACGACAAACCCTAGATTTCAGGGCCGGGGATTTCCCGGCCCTGATGTTTTTGGGCTCCTGCGCTTAGGGCTTTCGCCCTATTCGCCGTAGGGTACCCAGATGTTTTTCACGTCGGTGGATTCCAGCAGGAACTTGCGGCTGTGATCGAGGCTCCAGTCGAGCGAGTCGGCATGGGCCACCCAGGTCCGTTTGAGGTTGAGCGCCGAGGCCTCTTCGATGGTCTGCGCCAGATCGGTTGAGGAAAAGCTCCAGACCGCATCCACATTCATATGGGCGGCCAGGGGGTGTGCCAGATCAGAGGCCTCGCCGGTCAGAATATTGACCACGCCGGCGGGCACATCCGAGGTTTCCAGCACCTGATAAAAATCAGTTGCAGCCAGCGGGAAGGGACCAGAGGCGGCCAGCACCACCCGGTTGCCCATGGCCAGGGCCGGCGCCATGACCGAGACCAGCCCCAGCAGCGGTGCCTCATCGGCGCAGAGCGCGCCAATCACTCCGACAGGTTCCTTCATGGCCAGGGCCACCGCCCGCATTGGCACGCCATGGGCCTGACCGTCGTATTTGTCGGCCCAGGCGGCAGCGGTGAACAGCCGGTCAATCGAGGCCGCAACTTCCTTGGCGCCGCCTTTCTTGCCGGTCATCGTGTCGATGCGATGGGCAAATTCATCCGCCCGCGCTGACAGGTTTTCACCGATGTAATACAGGATTTGCGCCCGCAGATGGCCGGTGGTTTTGGACCAGGCCCTGGCCCCGGCGGCGGCCTCAACTGCGTTGCGGATGTCTTTGCGGCTGCCCATGCCCACATGGCCCAAAAGCGCGCCGTGGCTGCTGAAGACAGGCTTTGAATAGCCACTGTCGGGCCGCGCCTGTTTGCCGCCGATATACATCTTGGCGGTGCGATCCACCGGATCAGCGCTGTGGCTATCCTGTTTGCCGACAAAGGCGGTGACAGGCGCCAGCGGTTTGGTTTTGCCTTTGGGGCGGGTATAGGCGCTGAGCCCCTCCCAGCCGCCTTCGCGGCCAAAGCCGCTTTCACGGACACCGCCAAAACCGGCGGCGGCGTCAAACATGTTGGTGCCATTTATCCAGACCACGCCGGCCACCAGTTTTGGGGCCAGATCCAGCGCCAGATTGATATTCTCGCTCCAGACCGTGGCGGCCAACCCGTAGCGGCTGTTATTGGCCAGCTCCACCGCCTCGGCCGGGGTGCGGAAGGTGCAGGAGACCAGCACCGGGCCAAAGATCTCTTCCTGCATCAGCGGATCCGACGGGGCCAGGCCCTGGATGAGCGTGGGCAGGAAAAAGCTGCCTTGGGGCGGCAGGCGCAGGCTGGGCTGATAGGTCTCACCCGCCTGATTGCCGGCAACCATCGCGGTGATGGTCTCCAGCTGCACCGGATCCACCACCGCGCCGATGTCGATGGATTTGTCCAGCGGGTTGCCGATACGCAGCTTGTCCATGCGGGCTTTGAGCTTGCTGTAGAACCGGTCGGCAATGCTTTCCTGCACCAACAGGCGCGAGCCGGCACAGCAGACCTGCCCCTGATTGAACCAGATCGCATCAACCAGGCCTTCAACCGCGGAATCCAGATCAGCATCGTCAAAGACGATATAGGGCGATTTCCCCCCCAGCTCGAGGGTCAGCGCCTTGCCAGTGCCTGCGGTGGCCGTGCGGATGTGGCGCCCAACAGAGGTGGAGCCGGTAAAGGCGATCTTGTCCACATCTGCGGCGACGATCATCTCCCCCACGGCGCCATCGCCGGTGACAATATTGACCACGCCCTTGGGCAGGCCGGCCTGTTGACAGATATCCGCGAACAGCAGCGCGGTGAGCGAGGTATATTCCGCCGGCTTCAGCACCACGGTATTGCCCATGGCCAGAGCAGGGGCCACCTTCCAGGCCAGCATCAGCAGCGGAAAGTTCCAGGGGATGATCTGGCCACAGACCCCAAGCGCCTGGGCCTCGGGCAGTTCGCTTTCCATCAGCTGGGCCATGCCGGCGTGATAGTAGAAATGGCGCTGCGCCAGCGGGATATCAATATCACGGCTTTCGCGGATGGGTTTGCCGTTGTCGAGCGTTTCCAGCACCGCAAACAGGCGGGCATGTTTTTGCAACAGCCGGGCAATGGCATAGAGATGGCGGGCCCGTCCCGGCCCGCCGAGCTTTTCCCATTTTGGCTGTGCCAGACGCGCGGATTTTACGGCGGCATCAACATCGTCCTGGGTTGCCTGGCTCAGGGTGGCCAGCACCTCGCCGGTGGCGGGGTTGCAGCTGTCAAAGCCATCGCGCGGCGGGGTGAAGCTGCCGTTGATGAAATGGCCAAAACGGTCGCCCTGGTCGATCAGCCAGGCCAAGGCCTCGGCGGCATTTTCGGGGGCAAGGCCGTAATCCATGGCGTCAAACTTCTCTTTGATGGTCATTGTATCGGTTCCTTGGCCGTGCAGCCCTGGGGCTTTAGCACCCGGTGAGTGGAGGCAGGATGGCGCAGCAGGGCCGCTGCGGGACGAAGAGGGCGCGGCACGAGATTGCCACCGCAGTTTGGGCAGGTGCCTTTGAGGATATTGTCGGTACAATCGGCGCAAAAGGTACATTCAAAGGTGCAGATACGGGCCTCTGGGCTCTGCGGCGGCAGATCGCGGTCGCAGCACTCACAATTTGGTCTCAACTCCAGCATCTGCTCAGGCCATCGCATGGCGGTAGCTGGCAGAGTAGGCGCCGGTGGTGTGATGCTCCAACTGGCGTTCTATGTCGTTCAGCAGGGAAGAGGCGCCAAAGCGGAACAGATCTGGCTGTAGCCAGCGGTCTCCCAGCTCTTCCTTGATCAGCGACAGGTAGACCAGCGCGTCCTTGGCCTTGGAAATGCCGCCGGCAGGTTTGTAGCCAACGCGGAATCCGGTGCGGTCGTAATAGTCGCGGATGGCGCGGATCATCACCAGGCTGACAGGCAGGGTGGCGTTGACGCTCTCCTTGCCGGTGGAGGTCTTGATGAAATCAGCCCCCGCCATCATGCAGATCAGCGAGGCCCGCGCCACATTGCGCAACGATCCCAGCTCTCCGGTGGCGAGGATCGCCTTGACATGGGCCTCCCCACAGGCGGCGCGGAAGGCCTGCATCTCATCATATAGGGCCTGCCAGTTGCCCGCGAGCACATGGCGGCGCGAGATCACAATGTCGATTTCCCTGGCGCCTGCCTTGACGCTCTCTTCGATCTCGGCGACCCGCAGA
Organism: Pseudophaeobacter arcticus DSM 23566; assembly: GCF_000473205.1. NCBI lineage: Bacteria > Pseudomonadati > Pseudomonadota > Alphaproteobacteria > Rhodobacterales > Roseobacteraceae > Pseudophaeobacter > Pseudophaeobacter arcticus. The sequence continues at coordinate 3,560,675 of NZ_KI421507.1, read as the reverse complement.
TGAAAGGGCGACAGCCCGGCGGGAAAGCCGGTCGAGACCGCTGCGACGGGAATGTCGGTGCCCTTCAGCGCCTGGACGGCCGCCGCGACCATTTCGTGATAGACACAAACCGCCCCGGTGGTGATTGGCGGCATGTCGAGCGCCTGCAGGATATCGCCCCGGACCGGCTGGCGCGCCTTGGCGCAGAGCCTGCGCACGCGCTCTTCGGTGTCGTCCCCAGACAGGGTGGTCAGGTCGATGCAGGTCACCGCCTTGAGCAACCAGGCGGCCTGATTGTCCTTTTTGACGCTGCGCCTTGCGGGCAGCGTGGCGCAGCGGCGCTCGATCGCAGATGTATTGGCCTGCACGCCCGTGACCCAGTCCAGGTCCAGAGCCATGCCGGGGTTGCGGGGCTCCTGCGCCAGCACCAGCGGCTTTGTATCTTGCAAGGTTTGGCTTTCCATTCCGGGGGTCCTCAACAGAGTTCCGGGCAAAAGTCGCACGGGTGCGGCATCTTGGCAAGTAAACCACGCAGGAGACCGGCCTGATTTTGACCTTTTGGACAAACTCCAACATATTTTCTTGCGAATAAGTCGCAATTACATTGACTAAGTTGAGAATCATTCTCATATTCGCCGCAACAGTTCTTTTTGGAGGCTCCGGCCCATGCGTATGAGACACTTTGCCTATCTGGGCCTGATGATGCTTCTGGCCCTGCCGATGACCGCAGGCCGGGTGCTTGCCGAGACGCCGCTCAAAGTGGTGGCGACCACTGGAATGATCGCAGATGCCGCGCGCCAGATTGGTGGCGATGAGGTCGAGGTCAAGGCCCTGATGGGGCCCGGGGTGGACCCGCATGGCTATCGCCAAACGCGCTCGGATATTGTGGCCATGACCCGCGCCGATCTGGTGCTGTGGCATGGTCTGTACCTTGAGGCGCAGATGGAGGATTTCTTCCATGACCTGGAGCGCAAGCGTCCAGTGGTGGCGGTGGCCGAAGGTCTGTCAAAGGATCTGCTGCGGAGCCATGATGACTATGCCGACAAATATGACCCCCATGTCTGGATGACCCCCGTTCTGTGGAAATTGGTTGTCGCAGAGGTGCAAGAGGCCCTGACCACGGCACGCCCCGAAGCAGCTGAGGTTTTTGCTGCCAATGCCGCGATACATCAGGCGGATCTGGACCGGCTGATCGCCTATGGGACCGAGGTTCTGTCCCTGGTGCCTGAAAACAACCGTGTCCTGCTGACCGCCCATGATGCCTTTGGCTATTTTGGCCGTGACTTCGGGTTTGAGGTGCTGGGGATCCAGGGCATTTCCACCCAGTCAGAAGCCGGGTTGAACCGGATTGGCGCACTGGTCGATTTGCTGGTCGCTCGCGATATCAAGGCGGTCTTTGTCGAAAGCTCGGTCTCGGATCGGTCTATGCGCGCCCTGATCGAAGGGGCTGAGGCCCAGGGGCATGAGGTCTCGATCGGCGGGGAGCTGTTTTCGGATGCGATGGGGGCAGAGGGCACCTATGAGGGGACATACCTCGGGATGCTGGATCACAATATAACAAGCATCTCCAGGGCGCTTGGAGCGGTGGATGCCCCGGCCCGTGGCATGGATGGAAAGCTATCGGCGGGACTATGACCATGACAGTAGAAATTGTAAAAACACCAGCCGAGGCCAACCTGGACAGCGGCCAGGCGCAGAGCGCACAGATCGCACAAAGCCCGCTTGCCGTTCGCGGCCTCACCGTCACCTATGGCGAAAAACCGGCGGTATTTTCGGTGGATATGACGGTTGAACCGGGACAGATGACGGCGATCATCGGCCCCAACGGGGCGGGGAAATCCACCCTGCTCAAGGCGGCATTGGGCATTGTCCCGCCTGTCTCTGGCCGGGTGACGGTTTTTGGCCGTACTTTGGCAGACCAGCGCGCCCGGATCGCCTATGTGCCGCAGCGCGCCAGCGTTGACTGGGATTTCCCGACACGGGTGATTGATGTGGTGCTGATGGGGTTGTACCGCGAGCTGGGCCTGTTGGGACGGGTCAAAAGCACCCATCGCGCCAAAGCCTTGGACTGTCTTGACCGCGTTGGTATGGCCGATTTTGCAACCCGCCAGATTGGCCAGCTTTCGGGCGGCCAGCAGCAGCGGGTGTTTCTGGCCCGGGCGCTGGCCCAGGGGGCTGATCTGTATCTGCTGGATGAACCCTTTGCCGGGGTGGATGCGGCGACGGAAAAGGCGATTATCGCGGTTCTGAAATCCCTGCGCGAAGCCAGCAAGACGGTGGTGGTGGTGCATCATGACCTGGCCACCGTGACGGAATACTTTGACAGTGTCTTCCTGATCAACACCCGCCGCGTTGCCGAAGGTCCGGTGGCCCAGACCTTTACCGAAGAGAACCTGCAGGCGGCCTATGGCGGGCGGCTGGCAACTTCGCAAATTGATCAACTGGCCAAGGCCTGAGAGGAGCACCCCATGTTACTGGACGCTCTGCTGCTGCAGCTCGGCTATAACGCCACGCTTGTCGCCCTTGGGGCCGCTCTTTTGGGCACCTCTGCGGGGATCACCGGAACCTTCCTGTTCCTGCGCAAACGCGCGCTGGTCTCGGACGCGGTGAGCCATGCCACCCTGCCCGGTGTCTGCATCGCCTTTCTGGTGATGGCTCTTGCGGGGGGGGATGGCCGCAATCTGGCGGGGCTTTTGCTGGGCTCGGCGGTCTCTGCCGGCATCGGTCTGTGGTGCATGAACTGGCTGACCCGCAACACACGCCTGGCCGAGGATGCGGCCATTGGTGCTGTTCTGTCGGTGTTCTTTGGCTTTGGCATTGTGCTGCTGACGGTCATTCAGACGCTCGGCATAGGACGTCAGGCGGGGCTGGAGGGTTTCCTGCTCGGCTCTACTGCGGGCATGCTGTATAGCGATGCGGTGGTGATTGCGGCAGGCGGAGCTGTGACGCTGTTCTTGGTTCTGTTGACGCGCAGGCCAATGACTCTGGTGGCCTTTGATCCCGAATATGCCGCCGCCCGTGGCCTGCCGGTAGATCGCATCGACATGCTGATGATGGGGCTGGTCATGGCGGTCACTGTTGTGGGGCTGAAAATTGTCGGACTGATCCTCATCGTGGCCTTGCTGATCATTCCCGCCGTCACTGCGCGGTTCTGGTCGGAACGATCTGACCATGTGGTTTTTCTGGCCGGTCTGTTTGGCGGCGTCGCTGCCTATCTGGGGGCGGCTCTGTCCGCCTCGGCGCCCAATCTGCCGACGGGGCCGCTGATTGTTCTGGTCAGTTTTTCCCTTTTTGCCCTCTCGCTCTTTCTGGCGCCCAACCGGGGTGTGTTGGCGGCGGTGCTGCGCCATCTGCGGTTCCAGCGCCGGGTGCATCTGCGGCAGGGGTTGTTGGCGCTGGCACAGGGCCAGGCAATCTACGAGAGCCTGACCCTGCGCTTGTTGCGCCGCGCGGGCCTGACCCGTGCCGATGGGGTGGCAACCGCCAAGGGCCGTGCCCGCGCCGCCAAGGCTCTGCGCGACGAGCACCGCTGGCAGGTGGTGCGCAGCGATATCTCCCATGAGGCAGCAGCGGCGCTTTATGATGGTCTGCGCGATATCGAGACGGTGCTGACGCAGGACCAAATCCAGGAAATCGACCGCCAGATCGGCGGCCCACGCGAGGTTGTGTCATGAGCGGTGAAGAGTTTGTCCCCCTGTCGCTGACGCCAATGCTGATTGGCATCTTTGCCGCCGTGGCCTGCGCCTTGCCGGGGAATTTCCTGCTGTTGCGTCGGCAGGCCCTGATTGGCGATGCCATCAGCCATGTGGTGCTGCCGGGCATTGTGCTGGCCTTTTTGATGACTGGCATGATCGCCGCCTGGCCAATGATGCTGGGCGCGGCAGCGGCGGCGGTTGTTGCCGTGGTGATGATTGAGGCGATCCGCCGTCTGGGCCGGATTGAACCGGGCGCGGCTATGGGGGTGGTGTTTACCACCATGTTTGCCGGCGGCGTGCTGCTGCTGGAGCAGACCGATACCTCGGCGGTGCATCTGGATGTGGAACATGCGCTGTATGGAAACCTGGAAAGTCTGATCTGGCTGGATGCCACTGGCTGGGCCTCGTTGCTGGATCCGGAGGCGCTGCGCTTCCTGCCGGCCGAGCTGCCGCGTATGGCACTGACGTTACTGGGGGTCTGCCTCTTTACGGCGCTGTTTTGGCGGGCGCTGAAGATCTCAACCTTTGACGAAGGTTTTGCCCGCACCATGGGGATCCGCACCAATCTGCTGGGGCTGGCGCTGGTCATCACGGCGGCAGTTGCCGCGGTTGCCGCCTTTGATGCGGTTGGGTCAATCATTGTCATTGCGATGTTTATCTGCCCACCCGCAGCGGCGCGGATGATGACCAACCGGCTGGAAGGGCAGATTGCCTGGAGTGTGGTTTTTGCGGTGCTCGCGGCGGTGCTGGGCTATGTTCTGGCGGGTTTTGGTCCGCTGTGGCTGGGTGCGACGGATGCGGTCAGCGCAGCGGGCATGATTGCCACAGTTTCTGGTGTGATCCTGGCAATTGCGGCCCGTTTTGGCCCCTGTCGGGGTCGTTCCGGCGCTCCAGTGGGCGTCTGAAGCAGGCGGCAGGAAGGTGACGAGCCAGGACACGGAGGCGGAGCCTATTTTTGTTCCCCTCTTGTTCGATTTTTCCACCAGAACCTGTGGTAGAATCGTGGGAAACTGCTAAATTTAGCGGTATGAGCAGCCAAAGCCCCCATATCAGCGATCATGATCGCCCGACCATTCGTCAGCTTGATGACAGTGCAATCAACCGGATCGCCGCTGGCGAGGTGGTGGAACGCCCGGCCTCGGCGGTCAAGGAACTGGTTGAAAACGCCATTGATGCCGGTGCACAGCGGATAACCATCGAGATCGCAGATGGCGGCAAGACCCTGATCCGGGTGACCGATGATGGCTGCGGCATGACCTCCCGCGATCTGCCCCTGGCGCTGTCGCGCCATGCGACCTCGAAAATTGACGGCACGGATCTGCTCAATATCCATACCTTTGGCTTTCGCGGTGAGGCGCTGCCAAGTCTGGGCGCGGTGGGGCGGCTGACCATCACCAGCCGGGCGGCAGGCCATGATGCGGCGCAGATCCGGGTGGCGGGCGGCAAGATGGAACCGGTGCGGCCAGCGGCGCTGCGATCCGGCACCATCGTCGAGCTGAGCGATCTGTTTTATGCCACCCCGGCACGGCTGAAGTTCATGCGCACCGACCGGGCGGAATCCCAGGCGATTGGCGATGTGGTCAAGCGGCTTGCCATGGCGGAACCTTCGGTGGGGTTCACCCTGCGCGATGTCTCTGGCGGCGGCGAAGGGCGGGTGACCTTTCGTGCGGATCCACTGACCGGCGATCTGTTTGATGCGCTGCATGGGCGTCTGGCTGCGGTGCTGGGGCGGGAATTTGCGGAAAACGCGCTGCGTATTGATGCCACCCGCGAGGGTATTCGCCTGTTTGGCTATGCCGCCTTGCCGACCTATTCGCGGGGCGCGGCAGTGGCGCAGTTCCTGTTTGTGAACTCACGTCCGGTGAAGGACAAGATGCTGACAGGGGCGCTGCGGGGTGCCTATTTTGATTTTCTCAGCCGCGATCGCCATCCGGCGGCGGCGCTGTTTATCGACTGTGATCCAACCCTGGTGGATGTGAATGTGCATCCGGCCAAATCCGAAGTGCGCTTTCGCGATCCTGGTCTGGCCCGTGGTTTGATTGTCTCGGCGCTGCGGCACGCCCTGGCCGAGGCCGGGCATCGGGCCTCGACCACGGTGGCCGGGGCCACATTGGGGGCGATGCGTCCAGAGGTGCCCACTGCAACAGGCGCGGCGCGGGTCTATCAGATGGACCGCCCCTCCATGGGGGCGCGCACTGCGTCCTATGCCGGGCAGCGCCCGGATTTCACCCCGGCACCGTCGCCGACATACGGTGCGCCGGTGACCGAAGGCTTTGCCGAGCTGCAGGACGCATACAGTGGCCGCATAACCGAGGCCCCGGGGCCAGTGTCGGATGCGCCCGAGACCACCGCGCCCGGGGCCGAGCATCTGCCGTTGGGGGCGGCACGCGGGCAGGTGCACGAAAACTACATCATTGCCCAGACCGCGGATGGTATGGTGATTGTCGATCAACATGCGGCCCATGAGCGGCTGGTCTATGAAAAGCTGAAGCAGCAAATGGCGGAGAATGGCGTGGCCGCCCAGGCCTTGCTGATCCCCGAGATCGTCGAGTTGGGCAGCAATGACTGCGCCCGCATCCTCGCCCATGCGGAGGAGCTGAAAAAATTTGGCCTTGGGCTGGAAGCCTTCGGCGGAAATGCCCTTGCCGTGCGTGAAACCCCTGCCTTGCTGGGAGAGGTGAACGCAGAGGCCATGGTGAAAGACATTCTGGATGAGCTGGACGACCAGGGCGAAAGCCAGCTGGTGCAGGCGCGGCTGGAGGCCATCCTGTCCCGGGTTGCCTGCCACGGGTCGATCCGGTCCGGCCGGCGCATGCGCGGCGAAGAGATGAATGCGCTGCTGCGCGAGATGGAGGCAACGCCGCATTCCGGCCAATGCAACCATGGTCGCCCCACCTATGTGGAATTGAAGCTTGCCGATATCGAACGGCTGTTTGGGCGCAGCTGATGGAGGGAATGGATGACGCAGTTCAGGCAATGAATGAGGTTGGGCTGCTGATTCTTCTGGCGGCTGGTTTTGCCGCTCTGCTGTTGCTGTTGCTGCTCCTGTCGCTGCGGGCCTCGGCGCGGGTGGCACGGGCCATGGGGCCGCTTTCGGGGCAGATTGGCCAGCTGGGGCAATCGGTGCATCAGTTGCAGGGTGGCTTGCAGCATGTTTCCGACACCCAGGCGAGCGCACAGGTGCAAATGGTGCAGACGGTCGAGGCGCGCCTCACTGCGGTGCAGCAGCATATGAATGACCGGCTGGCGGACAATGCATTACGCCAGGCGCAGTCCATGGCGCAGATGCAGGAGCGCATGCAGGAAAGCCTGCATGGCAGCAGCAAACGCACGGTGACCTCGCTCACCCAGCTGCAGGAGCGTCTGGCGGTGATCGACAAGGCGCAGGACAATATCACCAAACTGTCAGGCGATGTGCTGTCACTGCAGGATATTCTGTCAAACAAGCAGACCCGCGGCGCCTTTGGGGAAATCCAGCTGAACGATATCGTCTCCAAGGCGCTGCCGGCGGGCAGCTACACGATGCAGGCGACCCTGAGTAACGGCAAACGTGCCGATTGTCTGGTGCATCTGCCCAATCCTCCGGGGCCAATTGTCATCGACAGCAAATTCCCGCTGGAACCCTATGAGGCGCTGCACCGGGCTGAAACCCGCGACGAAAAAGCCTATGCCATTCGGCAGATGAAGGCGGCTTTGCGGGCGCATATCAGTGCGATCTCGGAAAAATACATTGTTGAGGGCGAAACCGCCGAAGGCGCGCTGATGTTCCTGCCCTCAGAGGCGGTCTATGCAGAACTGCATGCAAATTTCACCGCCGTGGTGCGAGAAGGCTTTGCCGCCAAGGTTTGGATTGTCTCCCCCACCACCTGCATGGCGACACTCAATACCATGCGCGCAATCCTCAAGGATGCGCGTATGCGGGAACAAGCCGGGGCGATACGCTCTGAGCTGGGGCTCTTGTATCGCGATATGGAACGCTTAGGTGAGCGGGTAGGCAATCTGGACCGCCACTTTGGGCAGGCCGCCAAGGATATCGCTGAGATCCGGGTCAGCGCCGAAAAGGCTGGACGGCGGGCACAGCGGTTGGACAATTTTGATTTTGAGGATCTGGCGGCGGAGTCGCCCGGCAATATTGTGCCCCTGGAGCAAAAGACCCCATGACATCCACATCTCTGGACACCCGATTGCTGCACCAGGCAGAGGTGAAAGTAGAACGGATCGTGGCGGTGCTGCGGATCGGTGTCGCCTTTTGTCTGCTGAGTGCCTTTTTGTTTCTGGTGCAGGGGGAAGGCGCGGATCAGCCTTATCTGCGGATCCAGTGGCTGCTCGCCTTTATGACGCTGGTTTTTTACTTCCTGTTGGGCGGGGTGTCTTATTGGCTTGCCGTCTCTGGGCGCTTTCGCCGCTGGATGGTCTGGCCGGCGGTGACACTGGATTGTGTCTTCATGCTGGTGAACACCTGGGCTGGGCTTCGCAATACCGGCCTGCCAGGGGAGCTGACCTTTCTGTTGCCGCCCACCTGGCTGGTGCCGGTCATTCTGGCCTTTGCGGTGTTGCGCTTTAACCCCTATCTGCAGGCCTATTGCGTTGCGCTGGTTGTGGGTGGCCTGGCCTTTCTGACGTTTTGGCAACCGGAAACGGTGACACCTTTCATCACGGCGCGGGTTGAAATCATGGTGATGCAGCCGCCCAATATGGTGCGGGTGGTCATGATCGCCATGGGCGGCGTTGTGCTGATTGTTGCGGCCTATCGGACCCGCAAGCTGTTGCACAGCTCGATCGAAGATGCCCGGGCCAGGGCCAATCTCACCCGCTATCTGCCTGCCCAGATCGCAGATCGGCTGGCAGCCGGAGAGCTGAGCGAGCTGCGCAAGGGCCGTCAGCAGGAAATGGTGGTGATGTTTGTCGATATTCGCGGCTTTACCAATTGGTCCGAGGGGCGGGCACCAGAAGAAGTTGGTGCCTATATCAGCGAGTTTCGCCGCCGTGTGCAGCGGGCGGTGGGGCAGAACCAGGGCATGATCGACAAGTTCATCGGCGATGCCGCCATGATCCTGTTTGAAGGTGAGAGGGCTGCAATCCGGTCCCTTGGCTGCATCGATGACCTGCTGGCGGAACTGCAGGACTGGGGCAAGGACCGCCAGGCTGAGGGCCGCAAACCGGTGCGTGTGGGGATTGGTCTGCATCTGGGTGAGGTTTTTTCCGGTGTGGTCGGCGATGCCCAGCGTTTGGAATATTCGGTCTTTGGCGATACGGTGAATACGGCGGCACGTCTGGAAGAGCTGACCAAGTCGGCAGGCGTGGATGTCATTGCCTCGGCGGCAGTGCTGCAGGCGGCGGGCAGCGAGCCCGCGCGCGAGGGGTGGTCTGCGCTGCCGGCGGAGCACCTGCGCGGGCGCAGCAGCTGGGTCGAAATCTTCGGACGTGAGGCGGTGGCCGGTTGAGGGCGCCAGGCCATCAGCCCCATCGCAGGTTTCTTGCCCCAGATCAAAGACCCCTGTGTCATGCTGCTGTCTGATGGTTGCAACGGCGAACAGAAGGAGACGAACAATGCTGGAGATTTCCACACGCAAGGTTGCACAGGTGGCCCTGATGGCGCGGGAACTGGGACGTGCGGAGGGCGAGCTGCGCGCCTTTATTGATCGCCTGAGCATGGATGAACAGGCTGAAATCACCGCAATCATGTGGATTGGCCGCGGCAGTTTTGAGCCGGAAGAACTGGCCGAAGCAATAGAGACTGCCAAGTCTGAGGCCTCTACTCCGACGGCTGACTACCTGATTGGCACCCCACATCTGGCCGACAACATTGAGGCCGGCCTGGATGCGCTGGGCGTCGATGTGCAGGATGTTGAGGATGATGTGATCGGCCGTTAGGCCGATCAACGGAGAGTCAGGACCCAGTACACCTGAGGGTCAGGACTCAGTAATCCAGGACCCAGCAATCCGGGGGCCAGTAGTCTCAGGGATTGACGCGTAGTGCAATCACAGCTGCGGCACCGCCCGTTTCAATTCGGTCGCCTCGGCACGGCTGAGTTGCTGGCCCTGTTTGCGCTTGAGCAGCACCTCGCGGGCGCGGGCGTATTGATCATCCTGCCAGAAGATCATGCACCCGTTGCAGCCCTTGCCGCAGCAGCCCTCGACACCAACACGATTGGTTTTGAACCGGCGGGTATTGCCGTCTTCCTCAATGCTTTTGGCCAGCGCATCGCGGCGTTTGGCATAGGCTGCGGGGTTTTCCGTGCCGCTGATCTCCAACCCCTGGGTGAGCTTGTCAAACCGCACCCGGTTCCACTGCTCCTCGGTCAGGGCGCGTTCCTTGCGCATCACGGAATACTGCGGGAACCGCAGCTTTAGCGCGTCGATGTCTTCGTGGTCGAACAGGGTGAAGGGCAGGCGGATCACCGTCTTGGTGCTGCCCTGCACCACTTGCGCCCTTTGGCCAGTGGCGGCGTTCTCAAAGTCATAGACCCGCAACAGCACGGTCTCGCGGGCGATGGGAGAGACAAACTCCAGCACCTCACCGGCGACCAGCTTGTTCTTCACCTCTACCAGAAAGGCATCCTCGGTCACCTCGGTGACGACGCCAGCATATTCCCACTGCGCCAGCGAGGCGGTGTGTTCATAATTATGGGCATAGTTGGTCAGGCGTCCCTCGTGGAAGGCCAGGGTGTAGCCGCGATTGCCCACTGCCTCCAGCTCGCGCATATAGGGTTTGGGGTCCCAGTTTTCCGGGTCCGCGTAGTAGTCATCAATCGCCATGCGGTAGGCGCGGGCGACGATGGCGCAGTAGTATTCAGACTTGCCGCGTCCCTCGACCTTGAGGCTGTCCACGCCAATCTCAAGGTATTCGTTCAGCTTGGGCATGATGCAGAGATCTTTGGAGTTGAGGATATAGGAGCCGCGCGCGTCTTCCTCAATCGGCATCAGCTCACCAGGGCGGCAGCCTTCTTCCAGCAGGAATTCGAACATATCGGCGTTGTCATCGGTGATCTGAAGGTCCTGCACGGTGCCGTCCTTCAGACGCATGCGGAAGCTGTAGTTCCAGCGGCAGGAATTGGCGCAATTGCCCTGATTGGCCCCGCGTTCCGCCATAAAGTTCGACAGCAGGCAGCGGCCGGAATAGGTCATGCACATGGCCCCATGCACAAAGGCCTCCAGCTTGATATCCGGGCATTTCTCGCGGATCTCTTTCAGCTCAGAAAACGAAACTTCGCGGGCCAGCACGCAGAGCTCAGCCCCCTGATCCTGCCAGAATTTGACCGACAGCCAGGAGCAGATATTGCTTTGGGTTGAAATATGCAGCGGCAGTTCGGGGGCGCGGTCCTTGACGTATTGAAAAACGCCGGGATCCGCGATGATCAAACCGTCCGGGCGCACCTTGCGGACGGTGTCGATATATTCGTCCAGCTTGTCGATGTCTTTGTTGTGGGAAAACAGGTTCAGCGTCAGATAGGCGCGCCGTCCATGGGCGTGGCAGAAGGCGACGCCCTCGATCACCTCTTCCAGCGAGAACTCGGATTTGGTGCGCAGGGACATATCCGGCGTGCCCAGATAGACCGCATCCGCCCCGTATAAAATGGCCAGCTTGAGTTTGCGCAGATTTCCTGCGGGCATCAAAAGCTCCGAGCGTTTCATAGGCGATGGCATGGGAGATGTCGCAGGGCGGGTCATAGGCTGGGTCTCTTCACCGGGGATGGGGAAGCGCGCCTATAGAACGGGCCGGGACAGAAAGATATGATCTAGCGCAAATAGGCGCATATGTACCCAGGCCAGCCCGGGAAAAAACCAGGCTGGCCTGGGGGCGCAGCATTCCGCCAAATGGCGCGCCTTCTGCCGTCAGTTTTTCAGCGGGCAGGTATTGATACCCAGTATAGAGTAGAGCGGGCAATTGCCCAGCAGGCCAGTGGCCAGAGGCACGATACCGATCAAACCCCACAGGCTTTGAGGGCCGATAAAGACAAGCGAGAGCAGGACGATACCGGCGATAACCCGCAGGATGCGGTCAATTTTGCCTTCGTTCTTGGTCATGGGAAGATCTCCTTTTGCGGTGCTGAGAAGAGTATAGCAAAACGAAGATGTGAGGGGCGGTGACAGAGTCACCACAATGGCCAGAAATCTACTTTTGTTCGGCAATCTGCGCCAGCTCAGGTGCATTGCAGATGCGAATACCGTCTGCGAGCTGTTCGACAATCCCACGGCGGGAAAATTCTGCCAGGCGACGCGAAACATAGGCTCGCCCCGAGGCGGTTTCAGCGGCCAGGGCTGTGTGGGTGACAGGCACAACCCCAGTTGCATCGACAAGACGCAGCAGCACCTTGGCAAGGCGGGCGTCAAATCCTGTCAGCGCGATGTCTTCGATCAGTTGCTGATATTCGCCGAACCGCAGCGCGACGGAGGTCAGCACGTCATTGCGAAAGGCTTCATCCTGTTCGATCACCTGTCGAAACTGGCTTGCAGGGATCAGGTCTCCGCGTAGATCCTCTTCGACCACGCCCTCGGCGGCATAGGTTTGATCTTCGATCAGGCAGGTAAAGGTCTGTAGGCAGACCTCGCCCGGGTGCACCCGGTACAGCACCACCTCGCGGCCGCTGCTGCCGGTCAGGGTGACCTTGATACAGCCCTGCTTCAGGATCAGGAAACCGGGGCACTCCTGTCCGGGGCTGAACAGTGTTGTGCCCTTTGGGGCCGAGAATTTTCTACCGATATTCACCAGGGCCACTCCTACCACCAATAGGTCTACCCGACACCAGCAGGCTGGCAAGTGCAAGCGACATCCAGAGCCGCAGCCAGGCGACACCAGGGTAGAAACAAAAAAGGGCCCGCTTGCGCAGGCCCTTTGAAAGTCGCTTATCCGAGGTCTCAGGCGAGGCGGTCGGTGACATCCAGATGCTGCGCCAGGGCGCCGATTTTGCCCATCCAGTCTGCGACCAGTCCAGCATCGCTGGGGGCGGCATGTACACCGGGGGCGATCTTGCCGTTCATCACCGCCTCAATGGCAAAGGACACCGGGTAGGAGACCAGACGCGCCATGGCGGTGCCACGCTCATCGCCGCAGGCGTCCATCACATAGGTCTTGTGCCAGACGGTTTCACCCGCCTTTTCCGCCTTCAGATCAACACAGAGCACCACCCGGTCGGGCTCGCCTTCGTCGTAGGAGTTTTCTTCCCAGAACTGGTCCGACATTTCCTTGAGCCGGGCATCGCCAGCCGCGCCCTCCAGGGTTTCCACCTCTTTGAACACAGGGCCCCAGGCCTCGGTCCAGCCATTCAGGCGCAGGGTGCCGCGCACGAATTCTTTCACCTTCCAGTCGGCGCCAAATTCATACTGGCCGATAAAGGGCAGGGAATCGCGGTTTGGATAGACTTCAAAGCTCTCAGGCGCGGGCAGCGGCGCGTCAAAGGTCGAGATTGCATCCCAGGGGCGGGCGACGTCCAGTTCCTTGAAGTCGCGGATTGATTTTGAGGGCGAGCGCAGCGCCTTCAGCACGCCCAGGGGCGACCAGCTGAATTTGTAGCGGAAGGGGTTGGGGGTCTTTGGGATGCCGCCGCAATAGGACAGAAAGCTCACCTCATTGGCAGGATCAAAGGCATCTGAGGCCTTGTAGTCATCCACCAGCGCATGGGCCATCAGGTGGTCGATACCAGGGTCGAGACCCACCTCGTTGACCAGCGCCACGCCGGCGTCTTTTGCCTTGCCATCCAGCGCGCGCATTTCTGGCGCGATGTAGGAGGACGACACAAAATGAGCGCCCTTTGAGATCGCCAGCTCTGCCAGCGGCACATGCCAGTCGCCGGGCAACATCGAGACAACAACATCCGCTGGGCTCAGCATCTCGCCCAGGTTGTTGATGTCAAAGACATGGATATTGGAGGTCAGATCGCCGACTGCCTCGCGCGCCTTGTCGGTCGTGCGGTTCCAGACGGCAACATCGTGGCCGGCCTCCAGCAGGCGACGCAGGCCGGGAATGGCGGAGAGGCCGGTGCCGCACCAGTGAATAGTCATGAGAGATCTCCCTTATTTATAACGCAGTTTGGCGGCAACTATGCTCACCACAATGAGAATGGCACAGATGTTGGCAATGATGATCGGCCAGTCGCCGACCATCATTCCGTATAAGAACCACAGGCTGACGGTGAGCAGAAACATCAAATTTGCAGCCAGAGACAGGCCAGATGTATCCCGGCTCGCCCAGGCCTTCCAGGCCTGAGGCAGCCAGCAGATGGTGCCCATAAAGGCCGCGAAATATCCCACATAAAGTTCCATCAGGCGGGCACAAATTCGCGGAATTTGGCCTCGGCCCGGCCCCAGACGCCGGTTTTCAGATCAGTCAGCGTCAGCAGCGAGGGCAGCAGCTGTCCGGCGTAGTCCTGCGAGCTTTCGACCGGCAGCATTGAGGGCAGGTTGTCGATTGCCATCACATCCATCACCGGATCACTGGCAACGCGCAGCGCCGGGGCCTCCCAGCTGGTGGCCTGATTATAGATCGGGACCGGGTTGTAATCGCTGTCGGGATCGCAGGCCACATCGCCAATCGCCGTCAGCCTGCGCGCAGCTGAGAGCGCTTCGGCAGGCACAAAGACCGGGGTGCCGGGGCGGGCAAAGATACAGTTGAGAAACAGATCATGTTGGAGGATCTGTGGGAAGGGGCCGCCGCTTGCGGTCTCGGCCATGTCCCATTTGGTCACTGTGATGCCCATCGCCTCGCATAGATCAGCCGCGCCAGTGCCAACGCGGCCCAGGGCGCCGATGACAATTGCAGAGGGCACATCCGCCTGCACCGCTTTCAGCTCGGCGCTCAATTCCGCCAGCAACGCATCCTTGCCGGGGTAGACACCCACGGGGCCGCAGATTTCGCCGCGCTGCTGGGCGCACCAGCTTTTCAGGGTGACGGCAGCGCCGGCATAGCCAGCCCAATAGCCAAAGGCGGCAACCCGTCGGCCAGCCTCGTCCACCAGGTATTCCAGATCATACAGCGTGCCACCGCCAGCGGCAAACCGGTCCAGCAGCGCCTTGCCCGAATGCTGGCCCTTGAAGGCATGGCCGAACATGATGTGGCGATGCGGCAGCGGGGTGCCATCCTCGGGCAGTTCTTTCAGGCCAAATATGATGGCATCTGCAGGGGCACTGGGCCAGGAGTTTTCGGCTGCGATTTCGCAGCCGGCATCGATATAGCCCTGCAGGGGGATCGCCCGCACCGAGCTCTCCTCCACCGTGACCTTGATGCCGCCTGACAGCAGCGCCTTGGCGCCTTCGGGCGTCAGGCCAACGCGGTCTTCATTGGGGCGCTGTTCGGCCCGTACCCAGAGATGTGTCATTGTGGGATCCTTTAGAGCATGTCCTTGGCATAGACCGCACGCACCGAGTCGCGCTGTTCCATTGCTGTCATGAAGGACTGTATTTTGGGGAAATCTGCAAGGGCGACACCATCGCCTTGCAGCCAGGTGCAGATCACATAGAGATGACAATCGGCAAGGCTGAGGCCGTCACCCAGAACAAAAGGCCCGCGCAGCCCATATTGGCTGATATGGGCGCAGCTGGCGGCCATGGTTTCTGGCACCTTGGCCTGCATGTCCTTGTAGCTGGAGGTCTTGCTGGCCCAACGGCTGCCGCGCAGCTTATGGGCGTGGTTCACATGCATGGTCGCGGCGAGGTAATACATCACCTCCCGCATCCGGGCCAAAAGTATCGGGTCTGAGGGTCGCAGACCCGCGTCAGGGGCGATATCGGCAATATACTCCAGCAGCGCACCGGTTTCGGTCAGGATGCCGCCATCCACCGCCAGGGCAGGCACCCGCGATTTGGGGTTGATCTGGGCATAGGCGGGGCTCAGCTGTTCCTTGCTGGCAAAATCAATCTTGATGGCCTCATAGTCGAGCCCGGCTTCTTCCAGCGCGATTGCGACAGCAACCGAAATTGTCCCGGAGGCGTAATAGAGTTGCATGTCAGATCTCCTGTTGGGGCTAGGTTGGGGGCAGCTTTGGGGTCAGCTTGGGGACTGGGGGTCAAAACGAGTGGTCAAAGATGGGTTTGCGCGTAAAGCCGATCCGCAGTGTCCAGATGCGGCACCGCGTTGAACAGCACCGGGCTCAGATGACCGCCGATGGGAAACAACCGGTGCATCGAGGTGTTCATGATCGCCAGGGCCATACGGGCCATACCGTCGGTATCAAGCCCCATGGCCTGACGCATGGCCATCGAGATAAAGCCACCCGATGTGACCACCAGGGCGGGGCCATCCCCGGCCGCAATCTCGGTCAGAACCGATTGGGTGCGGCTTTCAAAGTCTTCCCAGCTTTCGGGGGGAGTGTCAATTTCACCCGCTGACCAGGCTTTGAACACTTTTGGCAGATGCGCGATAAAGCCTTCGCGCTCTTGCGGGATGGCAAGCCCATGCTGGGCCTCCATGGCCTGGGCCATGGTGAAATACTCCATCTCGTTGAGGCGGGCATCCTGGATGACCTCGGCGCAGCCCATGCCTGCGGCGGTTTCGATATGGCGCCGAAGGGTGCCGCAATAGACGCGGGGATGCTGGGCGCCGCTGCTGTCCAGATAGCTCCCCAGCCAGGCGGCCTGCTGATGTCCCAGATCGCTCAGCTGGTCATAGCTGATTTCATCGCGGGCCTCGGTGTTGGCCTGCCCATGGCGGACCAAGGTGATATGTGTCATGCGACGCATCCTATTCCTGTTCCTCAATTTCATAGGTGAGCCAGCAGCGACATGGAAGAGTGGGTTTGGGACGGGCGCAACTTTTTGATGGGATGGAAATTATTGAAGCGTCAAGGGGCGATTTTGGGGTAAAAATGTTCGATTTGGCTATTTCGTCGCAGTCAGGGGTAAATGTCACAGATCCGCGCCTTGGCCATTGCGCTGCGGGCCAAGCCATGAATTAGTTGAGCTATCGCAAACGGCGAGAAGACTGGTGCGCGGCGCCTGATATCCACAAATACCTGACATCCACAAATAGAGGTAGGCCCATGACCCTGAACCCAGATCGCTTTCTCGAAGATCTACACCGGTTGCGGTCCTTTGGTGCGTCTGGGCAGGGCAAGGGCGTTGTCCGCCCCGCCTTTACGGCAGTGGAGATTGCGGCGCGACGCTGGTTGGCCTCGCGGATGCAGGAGGCAGGCCTGAAAACCCACCTTGATCCAGTTGGCAATCTCTTTGGTTTAAACGGCGAGAAATCTCTGTTGATCGGATCCCACAGTGACAGTCAGCCTGAAGGCGGCTGGCTGGATGGGGCTCTGGGTGTGGTGGCAGGCCTTGAAATCGCCCGCGCCGCCAAAGAGGCAGGTGGCCCGCCCATTTCCGTGGTGAATTTTCAGGACGAAGAGGGGCGGTTTGGCATTCTCACCGGGTCCGATGTCTGGACAGGAAAAATCTCGCTGGCAGAGGCGGATGCCTTGACCGACACAGGTGGCCTGACGCTGAGCGTGGCCCGCTCTCGGATGGCGGGGCGTGCCCGGGAGTTTTTGCCCCATGACATGTTCACCGGCTTTATCGAGATGCATATCGAACAGGGGCCGGGCATGGATGCCTCGGGGGACCAAATTGGTGTGGTCAGCGACATTGTTGGCATCCGCGAAGTCCGGATCAAAATAACAGGTCGTCAAAATCATGCAGGCACCACGCCGATGGCGCTGCGTCAGGATGCGTTTCAGGCGCTGTCCAGTTTCAACCAGCAGATCAATGCGCGGTTCTCGGTGGTGGCCGCCCCCGAAACAGTCTGGACGCTTGGCCATGCTGAGCTCAGCCCCAATGCCTCTTCGGTTGTACCAGGTTTGGCGCGGTTTTCTTTGCAATGGCGCGACGGGGATCCCGCGCGTTTGGTCAATATGGAAAAGATCCTGCGAGAGGTCGCAGAGCAGGTCGCCCGCGATCAGGGGGTCAAGATTGAACTGGGAGAGGTTGGCGGTATTGAACCTGCGGCGATGGACCCACGACTGAAGGGGGCTCTGTGCACCGCAGCACAGGACCTTGCGCCGGGAAAATGGCGGGAGCTGCCTTCGGGGGCGTTGCATGACGCGGCCAATGTGTCACGGGTGATGCCCACCGCGATGCTCTTTGTGCCCTCGATTGGCGGCATCAGCCATGCCTTTGATGAGGACACCAAAGAGGCGGACCTGGTGAAGGGGCTGGAAGTCCTGAATCAGGCGGCCTTGTCTTTGTGAGCCAAGCCTTTGGCTGGGGTCAGCCGCGGGCGTAGCCCCGTTTCAGCATGCGGTTGCGGTGTTTGTCCGCCGCCAGTGATGCCTCGCGAAGGTTGTCATAGATGTTGATGGTGCTTTGGCCGTTGCTGCCTGCAATGCCCCATTCCCTGAGCACCGAGACCTCGGAAAACAGGTTCAGCGCCAGTTCGATCCGGTAAAACCGAGAGCGGCGGTTTTGGATTTGGTTATACAGCAGACAGGTGGCCATGGGGCGATTCTATACCAAAGCGAATCGCTACGGCAAGACTGGGACTGTCAGGATTTTTATGGCACTGGCTTAGCGCCTGATAGCGCCCACTAGCGCCCATTAGCGCCCATTAGCGCCAGGTCACATCCCCGAGGAAAATATAGCCCGCCCCGTAGATGGTTTTGATCAGGCGCGGGTTCTTGGGATCTTCGCGCAGTTTGGTCCGCAGGCGGGACACCCGCACATCCATTGCCCGGTCAAAGCTGTCACCGGCACCACCGCCAAGGCTTTCTTGCATCTGCGCCCGCGAGATCAGCCGCTTTGGACTGTCGAGGAACAGCCGCAGAACTTCACCCTCGGCATGGGAGAACGGCACTTCGACGCCTTTGTCATCTTCAAGCAGGTAGCGGTCAAAATACGCGGTCCAGCCGGCAAACTCGGCGGAGTTGCCACTGACTGGCTGGCTGCGGGGACCAGAACGCAGACGGGCACGAATGCGGGCAACCACTTCGGTGGGATCAAAGGGTTTGGTGATATAGTCATCGGCCCCCAGCTCCAGCCCGGTGACGCGGTCCTGCACCTGGGCGCGGCCTGAAATGATGATGACGGCGGCGCCCTGTTCCAGTGCCAGGCGATGCACCAGGGCCAGCCCATCCACATCCGGCAGCGACAGATCGACCAGACAGACATCTGGCGTCACCCGTTTTAACGAGGCCTCAAATTCGCGGGCCCGGGCAAAGCTTTGGGTGCGAAACCCGGCATCCTGCAGGCAATCGGTGAGAATCTGGCGAATTTCGGGTTCATCATCCAGAATGGTGACAAGGGGCGCGGTCATGCTGGTGTCTCCGGAGTGATGAGAGCCGACAGTTGTTGGGTGGTAAAGGGTTTTTGCAGCAGCGGTGCAGACTTGAGAGCCATGCGGAACTGCGGATCACTGGGCGGCAAAGAGGTCATCAGCACAATAGGCAAATGGGTGCCTTTCAGGCGTTGCGCCAGATCAATGCCGGTTGCCTCGCCTTCCAACCGCACATCTGACAGCACCAGCGCGATATCCGGCAGGTCCGCCGCCAGGGCTGAGGCCTCGTCGACGCTGGTGGCTTCGATCACCGAATAGCCAAGATCAATCAGCATATCGCGGAAGGTGGCGCGCAGCTCTTCGCTGTCCTCGACCAAAAGCGCAAGGCCGCCTTTGGACTCGGGAGCCAGCCGATAGGGCAGGCGCAGGGTGACACTGGCCCCTGAAACCGTGTTCCCCATCCGCATGTCGCCCCCTGCCGATTTGGCCATGTCATAGACCATGGGCAGGCCCAGGCCCGATCCTTCGCTGCCCTTGGTGGTGAAAAACGGATTGAGCGCGTTCTTGAGCGCCTCGCCAGAGAAACCGGGGCCGGTATCTATGACGCTGATCTCCAGCCAGATCTGGCCAACCACATGGGCGCTTACGGTGATTTGCCCATTGATGCCGCAGGCATCACGGGCGTTGAGGATCAGGTTCAACAGCGCGTCCTGCAGCTTGCCGGCATCCAGCAGCAACAAGACATCGGGGGTATTGTCCAGCACGCTTAACCCCAGGCCCTGTGGCAGCGAGGGGGTGGCGAGGATTTTCAGCTCGGACAGGAGCGCGTGCATATTGGTGGCCTGCGGGCGCAGGCTGCGCTGACCGGTCATCTCGGCGATCCGGTTCAGCAACCGCCCGCCGCGCCGTGCCGCCGCCAGGGTGCCGCGTATCATGTCCTGCGCCTGTGGCGGCAGCTGCATCTTGTCAAGCTTGCCCTGCATGCCAAGAATAATGGTCAGGAGGTTGGAGAAATCATGTGCCAGCCCCGAGGTCATCTGCGCTGCCATTTCGCGCCGCCGCGCCTGTTGCAGGGCAACGCGGGCCTGGGTTTCTTCGGTGACATCCATCGACAGAATATAGACGCCGCCACTTTTGTCGGGGGTAAAGGCTACCCGGATGCGGCGGCTGTCATGGGCCTCGGTGAATTCAAACACCGGGCTGCCGCCCTTGTAGGCCGCCATCAGATGCGGCTCGATCTTGGCAAAGGCCTGCGGCCCAAGCGCGTCGGAGATATGCATCTCGAGAATATCGGAGGGGCGGCTTGGAAACACCGAGCTCAGCCGCCGGTTTGTATAGGTGTAATAGCCATCGCCGTCGACATGGGCGATATGGGCCGGCATCATCTCGGTGGTGAGCCGGGTGCGCCCTTCGATCTCGGTGAGCTGGCGTTTTGCCTCTTCCAGGGCGGTGATGGTGGCGGCCAGCTTGCGGTTGGTCGCCGAGAGCTCCTCGGTGTGAGAGATCAGCCGGTCTGACATTTCCTCGGATTTGGCCCGCAACAACTGTTCCACCCGCTTGGTGCGGCTGATGTCAGTATAGACCGCAACCCAGCCTCCCTGTGGCAGCGGCGCCCCCTCGATCGAGATCACCTGACCATTGGCGCGGGTGCGTTCGATATAATGGGGTTCAAAATCCAGCGCCTGCTCCACCCGGGCGGTGACAAATTCCTCGATATCCTCCACCGGTCCGTATTCGCCGCTGGTGGCGATATGGCGAATGGTGTCGTCAAAGCGTGCGCCGGGGCTTACCAGATCATTGGGAAGGTTGAACATTTCCTGAAAACGGCTGTTGCAAACCGCCAGCCGCAGATCGCTGTCATAGATCGAGATCGCCTGGGCAATCAGGTTCAGTCCAGCAGTTGTCATCGCGGCGCGTGTCTTGTCGGATGTGTTCATGGTGCCTCCCCGCTCATGGGGTACCATCTTGGCCCAAAAGAGCAAGGGCGGCGCGCTGACGCGGGGGCTTATCCGTTTATGAGCGCGCGCATGGCAGACCGGGTGCCCGGTCCGACTTTGCCGTCGATCGCACCAGTATAAAGCCCCATATCGCGCAGCCTGCGTTGCATCGCCATCAGCGTGCTTTGGCGCCATGAATCGCTGGACCAGCCCAGCGGAGTTTCGCTGCCCAGCTTCAGACCGTCGATGTAATGGGATACAGCGCTCTGGTCGCTTTGCGACACACCACGCCCGAGTTCATATTGGACCCCGATGTTGACGGTTGCCGTTGCATTTCCCTGCGCCGCCGCCTTGCGGTACCAGTCCAGGGCCTGGCTGTAGCTTTGCTGAACGCCGCGGCCCTTTTCATACATCCACCCCAGCGAAGTCTGTGCCGTTGCCAGGTCACGATTGGCAGCTCTGCGGAACCAGCGCACCGCTTCGACGTCGTCCTGCGACACTCCGTGCCCCTCGCGGTGAAAGATGCCGAGCTTGTACAGCGCGTTGAGATGGTCCGCCTGCGCCGCCTTTTGATACCAGCTGAAGGCGCGCGAATAGCTTTGGCTGACGCCGCGGCCATTTTCATACATCCAGGCCAGGTTATATTGGGCGCGGGGGTGATCGCGGTTGGCGGCCTTGCGATACCAGAACACGGCCAGCGCATCATCCTGCGGCACTGCGCGGCCTTTTTCATACATCCAGCCAAGCTGGGTTTCGGCAATTGGATAGCCTTGATCAGCGGCGCGTTTGAGCAGGTCTACAGCGATCTGATCGTCTTGGGTCACGCCCTGACCCCTGCGGTACATCAGCGCCAGATTGGTTTGCGCCATGGGATCCTGCGCCGCAGAGGCGGTGCGGTAATAAGACAGGGCTTGCTGCAGATCTTCGGCCTTGTCATAGGCCCGCGCCAAAAAGGCCTGAACCGCCGGGGTGTCGGGGTTGAGCGCCACTGCCCGCTTGCAGGTGGCGATTGCGCTGGCCGCATTCAGGTCTTCCCAGTCTACCCCAGCAGACCGGATGCGTTGGCCCATCAGGTGCGGGTGGCGAGGATGGCCGGCGGCATCAGCGCAGGACCGCAAGG
Source organism: Pseudophaeobacter arcticus DSM 23566 (assembly GCF_000473205.1). Classification (NCBI taxonomy): domain Bacteria; kingdom Pseudomonadati; phylum Pseudomonadota; class Alphaproteobacteria; order Rhodobacterales; family Roseobacteraceae; genus Pseudophaeobacter; species Pseudophaeobacter arcticus. Next base: position 3,538,754 of record NZ_KI421507.1, on the reverse strand, counting down.
CGGCCTGCTGGGCAGAAAGTGACGCGGCTGGCGGCGAACTGGGCTGCGGGGAGAGGGGGGCAGCGGCTGCCGGGGTATTGCCCTTGCCTTTGGAGAGGAGCGCCGCAAACTGATCCAGGGCCGAACCGGCTGCCGGTTGATCTGCCGGTTGGTCCAACTGGGTGGGGGCATTGGGCGCAGGAACTGGCTGCGCGGCTGTCACGGCCGGAGCAGCAGGGGTTGTCTGCGTTCGGGTTTGCGTACCGGTTGCGGTGGGCACCGCAGCAGGTCCACATCGCAGACGCAAATAGGCCTCGGCTATGGGGGCAAAGGTATGATCCGCACAGGTGGTCTGATAGGCCGAATAGGCGTAACACTGGTCGGCCTGCTGGGCGACCTTGAACAAGGCGCTGCACTGATCCAGTTCAGCAGTCTCTGCTTCTGCTTCTGTTTCGTCCTGCGAGGACGGGGGCTGGGTGCCACATTGCCCGGCCAGACAAATGCGTTCGGTTGTTTGGTCGTAATAGGCGGGCAGTTGCTGGTGTCCGCCATAGGAGGCCGCTTGCCGGGTGGTCTGCCTGCGAGCGTCCAGAATGGCATCCTGAAGATAGGTGCCCGGTTTCAGATGTTGGACAAAATTGCGGGTAAAGACAGAGAGCTTTTGATCCGGACTGTCTGTTGGCAGATGGTCCAAGGCCTGCTGCCCCTTGCCGGCGGAATAGATAATAAAGGTGCCGGTACTGGGCAAAACGGGCGTCAACCCGCGCGTCACGCCAATGGATTTTGTGCCGGGGCTCTGCAGAAAGGGGCTGTCGCGGCAGGCATCAATGACGGCAATGGTCAGGGCAACGCCCCTGGATTCGAGCTCATCCAGCAGGCCGTTATGGCCGTTCTGCAGCGGAATGGTGGCGTCCTCCAGCAGCTTTTGAAACTCTGGCTGTGGCCGCTGCACTTCGGTTGGAACGATATAGTTGACCCGGCCATTGCTCCAGCCATGCCCGGAATAGACAAAGGCCACGTCATCGCCGGGGGCGACCTGATTAAGGAAACTGTAAAAGGCATGCAGGGTCTGACGTCTGTCGAGATCCTTGTTCAGCGTCACCGCAAAGCCCAAGTCCTGTAGCGCCTCCGCATAGGCCTCAACATCGGCATGGGTATTGGCAAGATCTCCCAACTCTGCGTAGTCGGAATTGCCCAGTATGAAAGCATGACGCGCCGCAGATGCAGGCGCGGCGAGCAAAAGGGCCAGAAACAAAGCCAGAATTTGTCGCATTTCAACCTCCGCTACACAACGCACGCACTGCTACAATGTTGGCTGACCGCTGCCCGTCTTGGCAAGTGTTGTGATTCCAAACGCCTGTCATTTTTTGCAGGAGCCTAAAAAACAGGGCCTCGGATGCCGCTGTTACAATTCGTTAGATTTGTGAAAACTTCACGAAAAAGTTGACCGGCTAGCATGATGCAGTCCCTAATCGGGACCAGAATCGTGTGACAGCGATCTGCCGGTCGGGGAAGGCCGGAATGGGAGGAGAAAGACATTGGCTCAGATGCAGTCAGGCGCTGCGGGGAAACTCTCCCTGCCGGCGCTGCTTGAACGCAACGTTGCGGAATTCGGTGATCAACCGGCGTACCGGGAAAAAGAATTTGGCATTTGGCAGTGCTGGACCTGGGCGGAGACCGCCAAGGAGATCGAGTCACTGGCGCTTGGTCTTATCAATCTTGGTGTGAATGAAGGTGACTTTATCGCCATCATCGGCGGCAACCGCCCCTATCTGTACTGGTCGATGGTTGCAGCCCAATCCGTGGGCGCCATTCCGGTGCCGCTGTACCAGGATGCCAACGCCGAAGAGATGGCCTATGTGCTGGATCACTGTGGGGCACGCTTTGTGATTGCCGCTGATCAGGAACAGGTCGACAAGGTGATCGAGGTGCAGGACCAGTTGCACCAGTTTGAACATCTGATCTACCTGGATCCACGGGGCCTGCGTAAATACGACCACCACACGCTGCATGAGTATGCTCATATTCAGGAGCAGGGTCGCGCCACCTATGACGAGTGGATCACCGATCTGAACGAACGCCGCGCCAAGCTGACCTATGACAGCACCTGCGTGATGCTTTATACCTCGGGCACCACCGGCAAGCCCAAGGGCGTTGTTCTGTCCAACCGCAACATTATCGAAAGTGCCAAAAACGCTTGCGAGTTTGACAAGCTGAAGCAGACGGATGAGATCCTCGCCTATCTGCCGATGGCCTGGGTTGGGGATTTTATCTTCTCGATTGGTCAGGCCTACTGGAGCGGGTTCTGCGTGAACTGCCCGGAAAGCCCCGAGACCATGATGACCGATCTGCGTGAGATCGGCCCCAGCTACTACTTTGCTCCGCCACGGGTGTTTGAAACCCAGTTGACCAATGTGATGATCCGCATGGAAGACGCGGGCAATTTCAAACGCAATATGTTCCACCACTTTATGGCGCATGCCAAAAAGGTTGGCCCGGATATTCTCGACGGTAAGCCCGTTGGCATGATGGACCGGCTGAAATATGCGCTGGGCGATCTGCTGGTCTATGGCCCGCTGAAAGACACGCTGGGTTTTGGCAATGTCCGCGTTGGCTATACCGCTGGTGAAGCCATCGGCCCGGAGATTTTTGAGTTCTACCGCTCGCTGGGGATCAACCTCAAACAGCTGTATGGCCAGACCGAAGCCACCGTTTTCATCACCGTGCAGCCAGATGGCGAAGTGCGCGCCGATACCGTTGGCGTGCCGGCTCCGGATGTGGAAATCCGCATCGCCGACAATGGTGAGATCTTCTACCGTAGCCCGGGCACTTTTGTGGAATATTACAAGAACCCCGAAAGCACCGCAGATACCAAGGACGCCGAGGGCTGGGTTGCAACGGGTGACGCGGGCTTCTTTGAAAAAGATTCTGGCCACCTGCGCATCATCGACCGGGCCAAGGATGTGGGTAAGATGGCTGATGGCGGCATGTTCGCCCCCAAGTTTGTCGAGAACAAGCTGAAGTTCTATCCCGACATTCTGGAGGCGGTGCTGTTTGGCAATGGCAAGGACCGCTGCGTTGCCTTTATCAACATCGACCTATCAGCGGTGGGCAACTGGGCGGAACGCAACAACATCGCTTATGCGTCCTATCAGGAACTGGCTGGCCATCCCAAGGTGCTGCAGTCGATCCGGGAGCATGTCTCGGAGGTGAACAAATCAGTTGCTGCTGACCCGATGCTGTCGGGCTGTCAGGTGCACCGCTTTGTGGTTCTGCACAAGGAACTGGATGCGGATGATGGCGAGATGACCCGGACCCGCAAGGTGCGTCGCCGGATCGTCGAAGAGAAATTCGCGGATATCATCGGCGCGCTTTATGATGGTTCGAGCGAGATTTCGACCACCACCGAAGTCACCTATGAGGACGGCCGTAAAGGCGCCATCAGTGCTACGCTGACCATCATTGACGCGGATCTGTCGCCAACGGCCCAACAGCGGGTGGCCGCAGAATGAACCTTCAAAACTCAGACTGGCATAGTGCCCGTCTCAAACCACGCGCCCGGATCTCAGATCAGGTCGGGACAGTGTTCGGGATGAAAGGCGGTATGCACCACCTGGCGGATCATAAACGGCGCGCTGAACCCACGGGTTTGGCGTTTGAGAGTGGCGCGGCTTTCGGATTGAGACAGGCCTTTGCGTCTGCACTCCAGCGCCATGTCCAACAGGCAACTGTGCTCGAATTCGCTAAACATTGCAGGGATCTCCTTGCTGCTCATCTTTCTCAAGTGTCCGCTAATTTGGTTAACATTTTAGTGTGGCGAAAAAATGGAGACGTCGCATATGCTTGACCAATCCGATAGCTATGTCACCGCAGACGGTCGCACCATCGGCGGTGTGGTGATGGAAATGAAAAACATCACCCTGCGCTTTGGTGGCGTGGTGGCGATCAAGGATATCTCTTTTGATATCCGCGAAGGTGAAATTCGCGCCATCATCGGCCCCAACGGCGCCGGGAAATCCTCGATGCTGAACGTGATTTCGGGCTTCTATGTGCCGCAAGAAGGCACTGTGGAGTTTCACGGCAAGCCACGCCCGCAGATGCGCCCCTATGAGGTGGCACAGCAGGGCATCGCCCGGACCTTCCAGAACATCGCGCTGTTTGAAGGTATGAGCGTTCTGGACAATGTCATGACCGGCCGTCTGAACCACATGAAGACCAACTTGCTTCAGCAGGCGCTGTGGAAGGGCAAGGCCGAGAAGGAAGAGACCGCCAACCGCGAAGTGGTTGAAAAGGTTATCGACTTTCTTGAGATTCAGCACATCCGCAAAACGCCTGTGTCGCGCCTGCCTTATGGTTTGAAAAAGCGGGTGGAATTGGCGCGCGCCCTGGCGGCGGAGCCCAAGCTGTTGCTGCTGGACGAACCCATGGCGGGGATGAACGTCGAGGAAAAAGAGGACATGTCCCGCTTTATTCTTGATGTGAACGACGAATTTGGCACCACCATCGCCCTGATCGAACATGACATGGGTGTGGTGATGGATCTGTCTGACCGCGTGGTGGTGATGGATTATGGCAAAAAAATTGGTGACGGCACACCGGACGAAGTGCGCAACAATCAGGATGTGATCGACGCCTATCTGGGGGTGGCACATGACTAAAGTTCTGACAGATATGAGGAGAGCGACTGATGTCTGACCAGTTTCTTTTTACAACCGAAGTCTTCTTCAACGGGCTGATGGCCGGGGTGCTATATGCGCTTGTGGCACTGGGCTTTGTGCTGATCTACAAGGCCTCCGGCATCTTCAACTATGCCCAGGGCGTTATGGCGCTGTTTGCAGCCATGACCCTGGTGGGCATCATGCAGGGGCAGGTGCCGTTCAGCCATATCATCAACGCGATGTTCGGCACCGAGGTGCACCACTTTGGCTGGCATGTGCCGGCGCTGCTGGCCATCCTGCTGACGGTTGGGGTGATGGTGGTCTTTGCCTGGCTGGTGCAGCGCCTTGTCATGCGTCATCTGGTCGGCCAGGAGCCGATCATCCTGTTCATGGCGACCATCGGCCTGGCCTATTTCCTCGAAGGGTTTTCGGATCTGATGTGGGGCTCCGAAATCAAGAAACTGGATGTGGGTCTGCCCCAGGGTGGGTCTTTCTGGATCGAAGACATGACCTCGGGCCTTGGCTCTGACAATTTCTACGGCTTCTTCATCGACCAGCTCGACATTGTGGCAACTGCGATTGCGGCGCTTCTGGTGGTCGGTCTGGTGCTCTTTGCCCAATATACCAAACAGGGCCGCGCCATGCGGGCCGTGGCGGATGATCACCAGGCGGCGCTGTCGGTTGGCATCTCGCTGAACTTCATCTGGGTTCTGGTCTGGTCGGTTGCGGGTTTTGTTGCCCTGGTGGCCGGGATCGTCTGGGGCACCAAGTCGGGGGTACAGTTCTCGCTGTCCCTGATCGCGCTCAAGGCCCTGCCGGTTCTGATGCTGGGTGGCTTTACCTCCATCCCCGGCGCCATCGTTGGTGGCTTGATCATCGGCGTTGGCGAAAAGCTCTTTGAATTTGCCATCGGCCCCATGGTGGGCGGTGCCACCGAGAACTGGTTTGCCTATGTACTGGCGCTCCTGTTCCTGGTGTTCAGACCACAGGGTCTGTTTGGCGAAAAGATCATCGAACGGGTTTGACCCCATAAGCAAGACTGGCCTCCCCGCTCTGATCTGGATGGGGAGGCATCAAGGAAACCCTCGCAGCCTGCGCCATGTCCGTGCGCACCGTAAATTAGGAGAACATGCAGGATGAAGCTCATAGCCATCATCAACGTGATTGCCTGGTCCGGTTTCTGGGCCTTTGGATACCTGGCCATCAGCGCCGGTGGTTTTTCCGAAGCTCAGGTTGTCACCTCGGCGCTGTTGGCTGCGGCGGGTCTTTTTACCGGCATCATTGCCTATCTGCGCCTGGCCCGTTCGGCTGAGTTGAGCGGATATGCAAAAAAATCCAATCAAATGAGCGCAGCGGATCGTAATCGCGCGCACCAACAGGGGAGCATCTAACGCATGTTCTATCGCGAAGCCGGAGACTTCAAAGTCTCTTATGAACAGGACAGCCAGACCTTCCCGATCAAGTTTGATCGCTATCGGTATTACTTTGTGCTGCTCATTGCCTTTCTGGTCGTTCCTTTCCTTATCAACGACTACTGGGCCAGCGCCATTTTGCTGCCGTTTCTGATCTATTCGATCGCTGCGATCGGCCTCAATGTCCTGGTTGGCTACGCTGGGCAGGTGAGCCTCGGGACCGGTGGTTTTATGGCGGTAGGGGCCTATGCCTGTTACAAGCTGATGACCGTCTTTCCCGACGTGAGCATGTTTGTACATGTTTTGCTGGCGGGCGGTGTGACCGGTCTGGTCTGCGTGGTGTTTGGCCTGCCAAGCCTGCGTATCAAGGGCTTTTATCTGGCGGTGGCGACACTGGCGGCGCAGTTCTTCCTGGTCTGGTTGTTCAACCGGGTGCCATGGTTCTACAACTACTCCGCCTCTGGCCAAATCAATGCGCCAGAGCGTGATGTCTTTGGCATTATGATCACCGGCCCCAATGCACCTGCCTGGGCAACCTATCTGTTCTGCCTAGTCTTCCTGACCCTCTGTGCCCTGGTTGCCCGCAACCTGACACGCGGCACCGTTGGCCGCAGCTGGATGGCGATCCGCGACATGGACATCGCAGCCGAAATCATCGGGGTGAACCCGCTGAAGGCGAAACTGACAGCCTTTGCCGTGTCGGGTTTCTTTATCGGCATCTCTGGCGCGCTGTTCTTTGCGCTGTACCTCGGCGCGGTAGAAGTGGGTGAGGCCTTTGGCATCACCAAGTCGTTCCAGGTCTTGTTCATGGTGATCATTGGCGGCTTGGGCTCGATCTTTGGCTCCTTTGCCGGCGCGGCCTTTCTGGTCCTGCTGCCGGTAATCCTGAAGGTGGTTGGCGTGGATGTGCTGGGGTGGCCCACTGATATCGTGGCCCACTTCCAGCTGGTGATCGTCGGGGCGCTGATCGTGTTTTTCCTGATCGTGGAACCACATGGGCTGGCGCAGCTCTGGCGCGTCGCAAAAGAGAAACTGAGGCTATGGCCCTTCCCGCACTAACGCGGCAAGGTTCGAGAAGAGCGGCGGGGACAAGATCAATATTACAGCCCCGCCTACCCAAGACGACTATCGGATGAGACCAAGGGAGGAAGAATACCGATGAAAATGAAACTTACCACTCTGGCGCTGGGCGCCATGATGGCTGCGGGTCCGGCAATGGCGGATCTGGTGTTCCCATCGCTGAGCTATCGTACCGGGCCCTATGCTGCGAGCGGTATCCCGTTTGCGGATGGTTACGCTGACTACTTCACCCTCGTAAACGAGCGTGATGGCGGTATCGGCGGCGTGATGACCAAGCTGATCGAATGCGAAACCGGCTATAACACCGAAAAAGGTGTGGAATGCTACGAATCCACCAAAGGCGAAGGCGCCCTGGTGTATCAACCGCTCTCCACCGGTATTACCTATCAGCTGATCCCAAAAACTGCGGCTGACGGCATCCCTCTTCACACCATGGGCTATGGCCGGACCTCGGCTGCCAATGGCAATGTCTTTGGCAACGTGTTCAACTACCCTGCCAACTACTGGGACGGCGCCTCGGGTATCATCAACTATCTGCTGGATGAAAACGGTGGCGACCTGAAAGGCAAGAAAATTGCCCTGGTTTTCCACAACTCCGCCTATGGTAAAGAGCCTATCCGCACCCTGGAAGAGCTGGCTGCAAAGCACGGTTTTGAGCTGACCACCCTGCCCGTTGACCACCCTGGTCAGGAGCAGAAATCCCAGTGGCTGCAGATCCGCCGCGAGCGTCCTGACTTTGTCCTGATGTGGGGCTGGGGCGTGATGAACCAGGTTGCTATCCAGGAAGCCGCAAACATCCGTTTCCCAATGGAAAACTTCATTGGTGTATGGTGGTCCGGTGCCGAGCATGACGTTCTGTCTGCGGGTGCAGCTGCCGATGGCTACAAAGCAGTGACGTTCCACAATGTTGGCCGTGACTTCCCGGTATTTGACGACATCCAGAAATATGTTGTTGATACAGGTAAGGCCGCCGGTGCTGGCGATCAGATCGGCAACGTGCTGTATAACCGTGGTCTTTACGCGGCGATGTTGGCCGTTGAAGCCGCCAAAACCGCTCAGGAAATCCACGGCACAGCTAACATCACCCCTGCGATGATGCGCGATGGCATGGAAGCTCTGGAAATGCCCGAAGCCCGGATGTCGGCGCTTGGCATGCCTTACTTTGGTCCGTCGTTCAACGTGTCCTGTGAAAACCACGGTGGCCCTGGTCTTGTTGGTGTGACCCAGTGGGATGCGGAGTCCAAAACCTGGAGCCTGATTGCTGACTTCCAGAAAACCGACGATGAGGTGATCAAGCCGCTGATCGAGGCCGACTCTGCCTCCTATGCGACTGAAAACAACATCGAGCCTCAGTGTAACTAAAGACTAATCCGATCCCACATCTGCGTGGGGTCGGGCCTTAATCCGGCGCGGCGGCCTGGCTGCCGCGCCACACCGACCAGACCCGGATGCGCCAACAAAAGCGCCCTGGACCGTATGAGGACAAGCTTTGATGCTGGATGCAGCCAACACCACTGATGTGCAGGCCGAGACCCTGCTAGAGGTCAACAATATCGAGGTGATCTACAATCACGTGATCCTGGTGCTGAAAGGCGTCAGCCTCAATGTTCCCAAAGGCGGCATTACCGCGCTTTTGGGCGGCAACGGTGCCGGAAAGACAACAACGCTCAAGGCGATCTCTAACCTGCTGCGCTCTGAACGTGGCGAGGTGACCAAGGGATCGGTAAAATACCGTGGCAAGAATGTTCACGATGCAGACCCTGCTGAACTGGTGCGCAACGGCGTGATCCAGGTGATGGAGGGCCGCCATTGCTTTGAGCACCTGACGGTTGAAGAAAACCTGCTGACTGGCGCCTATACCCGGACAGACCGGGGCGCGAAGATCCAGCAAGATCTTGAAATGGTTTATACCTATTTCCCACGCTTGAAAGAACGCCGCAAAAGCCAGGCGGGCTATACCTCGGGCGGGGAACAGCAGATGGTGGCCATGGGCCGCGCCCTGATGAGCCGCCCTGAAACCATCCTGCTGGATGAGCCCTCGATGGGGCTGGCACCACAGCTGGTGGAACAGATCTTTGAGATCGTAAAAACCATCAACGAACAGGAAGGCGTGACCTTCCTTCTGGCTGAACAGAACACCAATGTGGCACTGCGCTATGCCCACTATGGCTATATTCTGGAATCCGGTCGGGTGGTGATGGATGGCCCTGCTGCCGAACTGCGCGAAAACCCCGATGTAAAAGAGTTCTACCTTGGCATGTCCGATGAGGGCCGCAAAAGCTTTCGGGATGTGCGTTCGTATCGCCGTCGTAAGCGGTGGTTGAGCTAAGGGAGTGATGGTGAACAAATGACCTATTTTGATACCCTAGAAACGCGGTCCGATGACCAACGCGCCAGTGATCTTGCAGCCGCTTTGCCGGGACAGATTGCGCTAGCCCAAACGGCCCCGGGTTACGCGGACAGCCTGAGCGGGATTGAGGCCGGCAGTATTACCTCGGCTGCTGATCTGGCGGCGCTGCCGGTGCTGCGCAAATCTGACCTCAGCAAGGCTCAGGGCGGCAATGCGCCTTTTGGTGGGTTTACTGTGAAACCGGCCTCTGGTTTTGCCCATATTTTCCAATCTCCGGGTCCGATCTATGAGCCGGGCGGCGTCGATCACGACTGGTGGCGCATGGGACGGTTCCTGCATGCGGTTGGTATCGGTCAGGGCGATGTGGTGCAGAACTGCTTTGGCTACCATCTGACGCCTGCGGGCATGATCTTTGAAAACGGCGCCCGCGCTGTTGGCGCTGCGGTTCTACCGGCCGGCACTGGCCAGACCGAGCTGCAGGTGACAGCCGCACGGGATGTGGGGGCCACTGCCTATGCGGGCACACCTGACTATTTGAAAGTCATTCTCGACAAGGCCGAAGCCATGGGGGTGACGCTGGGCTTTACCAAGGCCGCTGTTGGTGGCGGTGCGCTGTTTCCGTCGCTGCGTCAGGAATATGCTGATCGCGGCATCACCTGCTTGCAAAGCTACGCCACTGCGGATCTCGGCAATATCGCCTATGAGAGCGCCGCGATGGATGGCATGATTGTTGATGAAAACGTCATCGTCGAGATCGTCACGCCCGGCACTGGCACCCCTGTTGCGCCCGGTGAAGTGGGCGAGGTGGTGGTGACTACGCTCAATCCAGACTATCCGCTGGTCCGGTTTGCCACGGGTGATTTGTCGGCCATCCTGCCTGGTGTCTCCCCCTGTGGGCGGACCAATCTGCGGATCAAGGGCTGGATGGGCCGCGCGGATCAGACAACCAAGATCAAGGGCATGTTTGTCCGTCCCGAACAGGTCGCGGCCCTGGTTGCAAAGCATGATGAGATCGTCAAGGCCCGTGTGATTGCTGCCCGTGATGGCGAGATGGACACCATGACGGTGCAGATCGAGGCCAATGCCGGCGATGAGATCACCTTTGGTAAGTCAGTTATCGAAGTGCTGAAGATGAAGGGCAAGATCGAAGTTGTTGCCCCTGGTGCTCTGCCCAAGGACGGCTTGGTGATCGAGGACCAGCGCAGCTACGACTAACCCATACACCCGCACCAGGCCGCCTGACGCTGGGCTCCCCTATCCCCGCACCGCTTTTGTTGGTGTCCTTTCCCCCCGATGCGCCAGACGGCCGTCGGGGGGATTTTTTGCTCAGACCCCAAAGCCCTGCGGTGCAGATCCTGCCGCGTTTGGTTTCCTGCTGGAGTTTCTGACCAAAATGATCGCATAAGGGGGGCAGAGCCAATTGACAGCTAAGAGCCGGAAGAATGACTGCCGTGAGCGAGACTGAAGAATACGCCCCAAAGGGCAACCGCCGTGGGCGACGCTCGGGAACCGAGGTGTTTTCCTTTCTCGCCTGGACTGTGGCGCTGGCCTGCATCCTGCCGATGGTTGCGGTTGCTCTGGCGGCGCTGACCGGCGGTACGGATACGGTGCGGCATCTGGTCGATACGGTGTTGACCGGCTATGCGCTGACCACCTTTGGGCTGGTGGCGCTGGTCTCGGTCGGGACCCTGGGGATTGGTGTTGGCGCCGCCTGGCTGGTCACCATGACGCGGTTTCCCGGCGTGCGGCTGTTTGAAATCGCGCTGGTCCTGCCACTGGCCTTTCCGGCCTATGTTCTGGCCTATGCCTATACCTTTGTCCTGGACCACCCTGGCATCGTACAGACCAGTTTGCGTCAGGTGACCGGCTGGGGGCCGCGCGATTACTGGTTCCCCGAGATCCGTTCGCTGGGGGGGGCAGCGGTGATGCTGGTGCTGGTGCTGTACCCCTATGTCTATCTGTTGGCGCGGGCAGCCTTTCTGCAGCAAAGCGGCGGTGCCTTTCTGGCGGCGCGGGCGTTGGGAAAGAACGCCTTTCAGGCCTTCTGGCTGGTGAGCCTGCCAATGGCGCGTCCGGCAATTGCGTCGGGCGTATTGCTGACGGTGATGGAGACCATCGCGGATTTTGGCACCGTGTCCTATTTTGGCGTGCAGACCTTTGCCACGGGGATCTACACCAGCTGGTTTTCCATGGGGGACCGGGCCGGGGCGGCGCAATTGGCGCTGTGCTTGCTGAGTTTTGCGCTGGCGCTGGCCGTGGTGGAGCGCTCGACCCGTGGCAAGGCGCGCTATCATCAGGCTGGCAAACAGCACGCGGCGATGCCCCCGGCTGAGCTCAAAGGCTGGCAGTCTGCCGGTGCCTGGGTGCTCTGTGCTCTGCCGGTCTGTCTGGGCTTTTTGCTGCCCGTCATTATCCTGTTCAATATGGGGCTACAGTCCGAACAAAACCTGTTCAGCAGCCGCTATCTGGCCTTTTTGCAGAACTCCCTCACCCTGGCGACACTGGCTGCGTTGCTGACGGTACTGGCGGCGATCTGTCTGGGATTCTACCTGCGGCTGCGCCCCGGGCGGGCCTCCTCGACGGCGGCCTATATTTCCCGGTTGGGCTACGCGGTTCCCGGCGGGGTGATTGCGGTGGGGCTGATGGTGCCTTTTGCCGCCTTTGACAATGCGCTGGACGCCTGGATGCGGGCCAATTTTGAGATCCGCACCGGGCTGTTGATTTCCGGCTCGATCTGGCTGTTGGTGGCGGCCTATATGGTGCGCTTTCTGGCGGCGGCGCTTGGCGCCTATGAAAGCGGCCAGTCTACCGTTCATGCCAATATGGATTTGGCGGCGCGCTCTTTGGGGCAGGGGCCCTTGGGGATGCTGCGCCGGGTGCACCTGCCGATGCTCACCCCCAGTTTGCTGACCGCCCTGCTGATTGTCTTTGTCGATGTGATGAAGGAGCTGCCGGCCACCCTGATCATGCGGCCTTTCAACTATGACACCCTGGCGGTGCAGGCCTACCGATTGGCCTCGGATGAGCGGCTGGAAGGCGCGGCGGTGCCGTCGCTGGTGATTGTTGCAATTGGGCTGTTGCCGGTGATCCTGATCTGTCGCCAGGTGGGACGGCGCTAGGGAAAGCCCAAGCGCCCCCTCAGCTGGTCCACCAGGCTTCGATCTGATCCCGGCTGATCTGATCCTTTGGCCCCAGGGCCACCAGCTGGGTCTGGGTCGCGTCGCAGCGCCTGGCCTCGACGTTCTGGCCGACAATATGCAGCGCATAGGCGCCGCCGGTGGTCAGCACAAACCCCTTCATCCGGTAAAGCCCCTGTGGACGCGCTGCCAGCTTGTCCCCCAGAGCGCGGCGATCAAGGGGCGTTTCGCTGTAAAATTGCCAGGTGGTAAAGGCCGGATGCGCTGTGGCTCTGCTGCGGCTTTGCGGCAAAGGCAGCACATCAAACAGCAGATCAGCCAATGGCGTCGCATCCAACAGGCGCAAACCACGCGCTCCGATCTGGGAAAGCTGCGCCTGAAGATCCGCGTCAAGCGCGTTGGTTTTGCTCACCAGCACCAGGTCGGCGCTGCTGATTTGTTGACGCACCAGGCCTGCGACGGCCGGGTCGGCCAACAGGTCAGGGGCGTTTTTGCCATCCACCAATGAGACGATACCGCCATAGCTGAGGTCGGGGATGTTTTGGATGGTGGCCGCGATCGCAGAAGGATCTGACACGCCGCTGGCCTCGATCAGGATATGATCCGGTCGGTCGGCCTGCAGGGCGATCTTGCGCAGCGCCATCTGCAGATCCTGATCCATGCTGCAGCAGACACAGCCATTGGTCAGCGCCAGGGTCTCGCCCTCTTCGGCTTTGATCAGGGCATCATCAATGTTCACCGCGCCAAAATCATTCACCACAACCATCAGCCGCAACCCGTGGTCTTCGGCCAGCAGGCGATTGATCAGGGTGGTTTTCCCCGCGCCCAGATAGCCGCTGAGCACGGTGACAGGCAGGCGAGTCATCGCGCGCCTCCTGAGAGAGCATCCTGTAGGGGTACCACCGTGATCTGAACCATAGGACCCTCCAGCCAGTCAGTAGAATTCCTGCAGCTATAGGCCAGCAGGCAGGACCGGGTCTAGGGGGCGATAGCCGCCGGGTCCAAGACCTTGTACAGATAGGTGGTGGCTTCAAAAACATCGGCGCTGGGGTTGCGGCAATATCCGGGGATGGCACCGGCAACCTGATAGCCGAGGCTTTCATAAAGCCGTTGCGAAGGATCGCCAGAGCGGGTGTCCAGAACCAACAGCGTCTTGCCGTGATGCTGGGCCTCGGTCTCCAAGGCCAGCATCAGCGCCCGGCCCAGCCCGCCGCGACGGGCCTTGGGGTGGACAAGCAATTTGGCCACATCTGCCCGGTGCTGCTGATTGGGAGGCTGGGCGACCGCCAGCTGCGCGGTGCCTTGCAGCTCGCCGTCAACAAAGGCGCCAAAGAGGATGATGTCGCCGCGCTGCACCGCTGGAAAGATCTGATCGCTCCAGAACCGGGCGGCGTCTGGGTGCGAAAACGGCAGGACAAAGCTGACGCTGGCACCGGCCTGGACGCAGGCCCATAGGATTTCGGCCAGCGCGTCCGTCAGGCTATGTAGTTCGGCAGCTGTCACCGGGCGTATTTCGATTGTCATATCAGCACCAGAATGTAGCGGGCCCCCTGGGGGCCTGATGAAAATTGGGATGATCCGGTCAGGTGATAGCGCAGGCAATCGCCGGCCTGCAGCGCATGGGTTTTCCCGGAGAGGGTAAGCTGCAGCGCCCCCTGTTGCAGGATCAGGTGATGTTCCAGGCCAGGACGCGACGGAGATTCATAGGTGATGGTCTGTTCGGGCGGCAAATAGCCCGCAATGACCTCGCCAGCCAAAGTGGGCGCTGGAGGCGAGATTTGTCGCCGCTCAAACCCGGTGGTTGGGTCGCGCCATAGCTGTTGTTGCGCGGCGGTTACCAGCGGCGCATGGCTGTCTTCGACCTGCATCATCAGCCGGGACATTGGCAGCGCATAGGCGGCACACAGCTGGCCGAGACTTTCGGCGGTGGGGCTGACCTCGCCCTTCTCCAACCGGGACAGGCTGGCCCGGCTGATACCGCTTGCCTCGGCCAACTGGTCCAATGACCAGCCCCTGTCCTGTCTGAGTGACGCCAGCCGGTTGGCCAGACGGCTGTTAAAGTTGTTCATCTGTTTCACCCATCTACAATTAGAGAATAATTCCCATATTTGAGATTCGCGCAAGAAAAAAACACCCGGAGCAGGTCTATCTGCTCCGGGTGCATTGCATTCAGCGGAGGGGGTTTATTCCCAGCCGGCCTGGTCAAAGATTTTTTGCGCTTCGGGGATGTTCTTGGCGACCTCTGACAGGTTCACATCATCAGGTTTGAAGTGCCCCAGCGCGGCGATGCTTGGCGCCAGGCCAACACCGGGAACGGCGGGATATTCGTCGTTGCCCGCCGAGAAATACTGCTGCGCCTGATCCGAGGCGAGATATTCCAGGAACTTCACGGCGTTGTCGCGGTTTGGCGCATGGACTGCAACGCCCGCACCAGAAAGGTTCATGTGTGCACCTTCGGCATCCTGCGAGGGGAAGATCCAGCCGATCATGTCACGGCTGTCGGACAGGCCCTTGACGTTCTTACGGATCGAACGGGCAAAATAGTAGCTGTTGCCAACCGCAATTTCGCATTCACCAGAAACGATACCGCGCATTTGGTCGGTGTCACCGCCCTGGGGCGCGCGGGCCATATTGGCGACAACGCCCTTGGCCCATTCAGCAGCCTTTTCGGCGCCGTGGTGGGTCACGATAGAAGCCAGCAAAGTCTGGTTGTAGGTGTTGCTCGAGGAGCGGATGCAGATTTGACCTTTGTAGGCCGGATCGGCGAGATCCAGATAGGTGCGCGGCGGGTTGGCGACATCGTTTTTGTCATAAAAGATGATCCGGGCGCGCTGCGAGAAGCCAAACCACTGGTTGTCGCTATCCTGGATGTAGCTGGGAACCCTGGCTTCCAGAATCGCACTGTCGACGGGCTGCAAGATGCCTGCATTTTTGGCACGTGCGAGCCGCGAGGTATCCACGGTCAGCAGGATATCGGCAGGAGAATTGGCGCCTTCGGCGGACATGCGGGCGATCAGCTCATCTGCTTTGCCTTCGATCCGGTTGATGGTGATGCCGGTGGCTTCCTCAAAATCGGAATAGAGGCGCTCGTCGGTGTCATAGTGACGTGAAGAATAGAGGTTCAACTCACCTTCGGCTGCGGCGGAGGTTGCAACGGCAGCTGCAAGAGCGCCTGCAAGGATGGTTGTGGCTTTCAACATGGCGATTCCGATCTACAAATAGTCCGCGTTGGGTCTGCGGAGTTTCCGACTGATTTTGTCAATTATAGAAAAAACCAGAGAAGGAAAGCAAAAACTGACAAAAACCATCAGAAAAATTCCAGACAGATACCCTGCAGGAGCTGCACCCGCCCGTTACGGCAGGGAAAGGACGCAAGTGAAAGCGTGACGAGGTGAAGATAGGACAAGTGAAGGCATGGCATTGTCCAAACACAAAAAAACCGCATCCGAGGATGCGGTTCTTTCGATGAGAGCGAGATCTTAGTCTCAGCCCTGGCGTGCTTTGAAGCGCGGCTGTGTCTTGTTGATCACGTATACGCGGCCCTTGCGACGCACAATGCGGCAATCACGGTGCCGGTTCTTGAGCGAGCGGAGCGAGTTCTTGACTTTCATAGTCATTCTCCTGTTCTGCGGCGCGAACCAGCGCCTAGGTTTGCGGATGTCCTGACCGATTGGCCAAAACAGTTAATTCATGGTGGGCACTACAAGGTTCGAACTTGTGACCCCTTCGATGTCAACGAAGTGCTCTACCGCTGAGCTAAGCGCCCATGAAACCCTTGCGCCCCCCTGTCCCAAAATGAATGGGACGCGGAGAACCGCGCCGGTGAAGGGGTCTATAATCAGAGTCGCGAAGGGGTGCAAGAGCTTTTGATGCTAGAATTTTCGCTCTATGGTGATTTCAAGAAACCAAGGGCAGACGCACCTATGTCAAAGCAAGCATTTTCCGTTTTTTCGCCGGTTGAACTGACGTCATCGGTGGTTTTTGCCTCGCCTCATAGCGGATCCGACTACGATTCTGCCTTTTTGCAGACCTCTATTCTAGATGCCCAGCAGATTCGCAGCTCGGAAGATGCCTTTGTCGATCAGCTTTTTGCGGATGTTACCAGATTCGGGGCGCCTTTGCTTACGGCACATAAGCCGCGCGCCTTTCTGGATCTCAATCGTGCCATAGAAGAGCTGGATCCGGCCCTGATCGAGGGGGTGTCGCGCCGGGGACCGAATCCGCGGGTTGCTTCGGGGCTTGGAGTGATTCCCCGCGTGGTGGCAAATGGTCGGGCGATTTACCGGGGTAAAATGCAACAGCAGGAGGCGCATCAGCGCATTCAGCAGTATTGGCACCCCTATCACACCGCCCTTCAGGGTCTGATGCGACAGGCGCAGGGGCGGTTTGGACATGCTATTCTTATCGACTGCCATTCCATGCCGCACGAGGCCGTCGCAACCCTGCCTGCACGGGGCGCTGCCCCGCCGGAGGTGGTGCTGGGCGATCGGTTTGGCTCTTCCGCCGGGACAGTGGTGATGGACCAGGTCGAGGCGGCCTTTGTTGGGGCTGGGTTGCGGGTGGCGCGCAATGCGCCTTTTGCCGGCGCCTATATTACCCGGACCTACGGACGCCCATCGCGGGGACAACATGCGGTACAGGTTGAGATTGATCGCTCTCTTTATATGAACGAGACCGAGGTGTGCCCAAATGAAAATTTCGCAGCCTTCCGGGAGCTGTTGGGGCAGGTCGCCGGGGTCATCGCCGGGATAAAGACTGACGAGACCAACTTACCGCTGGCGGCCGAATAGATTCGCCTCATCACGGCCTTCACATATCGGGGCCTCACAAAACGACCCCGCACAAATGCCCATGCTTGATCGGGCCATGTTTAACGGGCCATGTTTGACGGGGGGTGGGCAGGCGTCTTGGGGGGCAAGTCCCTAGCGCAGGGCGCGCCCTTTCAGGATGGCGCTGTCGCCAAACCGTTTTCGAATCGCATCCGTTGCGCGCTCTGCCTGGGCGCGTTTGCCCGCCTGTGGGTCCAGCAGATCGCCACCGCTATCGGCCTGCGCCTCGGGGGCCAGATCAGAGATGCCACAACCGAGCAA
The DNA here is from genome assembly GCF_000473205.1 of Pseudophaeobacter arcticus DSM 23566. Classification (NCBI taxonomy): domain Bacteria; kingdom Pseudomonadati; phylum Pseudomonadota; class Alphaproteobacteria; order Rhodobacterales; family Roseobacteraceae; genus Pseudophaeobacter; species Pseudophaeobacter arcticus. The sequence continues at coordinate 3,521,048 of NZ_KI421507.1, read as the reverse complement.
CCGATACGGGCCCTGATCGCCAACCTGATCCAACAGGGCGCGTGACTGGCGGTAGATCACATCGGCCAGTTGCGTCGGGCTGTGCAGCGAGATCCGCCGGGTCAGGGCTGAATGATTGGCCCGCTTCAGTTTGAGGGTCACCACCCGCCCGGCCAGGGATTTGGCCTTGGCGCGATCCGCCACCTGTTCTGCCAGCCGCCACAGATGGCCGTCCAGCACATCAAGGTTGGCGGTGTCTTCCATAAAGGTGGTCTCTTTAGAGATTGATTTGACCGGGGCATTTGCCGAAACACGGCGGCGGTCTTCGCCGCGTGCCAGATGCCACAGCCGCTCTCCGGTGCCACCAAAGCGGGCGACAAGATCCTGTTGCTCCCAGCGCAGCAGGTCGGCAAAGTTGCGAATGCCAGCCCTGTCCAAAGAGGCCTGCGCTGCGGGGCCAATCCCCCAGATCAACCGCACGGGTTTGTCGCGCAGGAAATCGGCGGTTTCCGCCTTGCCGATCACCGAAAACCCACGCGGTTTGTCCAGATCAGAGGCAACCTTGGCCAGGAATTTATTGTGCGACAGCCCGATGGATCCGGTGATCCCCTGCTCGTCCTTCATCCGTTTGACCAACCGCGCCAGCATCACGGCGGGCGGCTGGCCGTGCAGTTTCTGAGTGCCAGAAAGATCCATAAAGGCCTCGTCCAGCGACAGGGGTTCCACTTCGGGGGTGAGCTCATCCATCATCGCGCGCACCGCCCGGCTGACCTCGACATAGGCCGACATGCGCGGTTTGATCACCACCGCATCGGGGCAGAGCTTCAGCGCCTGAAACATTGGCATGGCAGAACGGACACCGCGTATCCGCGCCACATAACAGGCGGTGGACACAACGCCGCGCTTGCCGCCACCGATGATCACCGGCTTGCTGGCGAGTTCAGGATTGTCGCGTTTTTCGACGCTGGCGTAAAAGGCATCGCAGTCCATATGGGCAATGGTCAAATCGAACAGTTCGTCATGCTGCTTGATCCGCGGGCTGCCACAGTTTGGGCAGCGTCGCGTCGGAGCAATCTGGCTGAGGCAATCACGGCATAGGGCTTGCATGGCGCAGGGGAGGCTTTATCTCTGTCTGGAGCGATGCAGCATTTTACCCCGGCTGTTTCGACTTGTCTTTAGGACTATCAGCTTGCAAGTGAAGAACATGTCTTTTTCCGGCGCAAAACTGGCCCTGTTTCTCGGGCTCGACCTTTTGGTCATCAAACGCGATGACAAGCCGGATATCCCTTATCCGGGCTATTGGGATCTGCCGGGAGGGGGCCGCGAAGAGGGAGAAAGCCCCGAGGACTGTGTGCTGCGGGAAACCTTGGAAGAAGTCGGTCTGTCGATCCCGAAGACCGATCTCACCTGGTCGCAAAGCTACCAGCGGCCACGTGGAACCGTCTGGTTCTTTGCCAGCCATCAACCGGCGGATCTGGTGAAACAGGTCCGGCTTGGCTCTGAGGGGCAATGCTGGCGCCTGATGGCGCCCCAGAGCTATTGCAGCCACGCCCTGGCCGTGCCGCACTTTGTCGAACAACTGCAAAGCTACCTTGCGCGCTGAGCCGCAAGCGCCGCCAGAGACCTGCTGTTGCCCCGGTGTGATCTCAGTTTTGGTCTGTAGGGGACAAAAAATTCCCCCGCTCTCAGGCGGGGGGAGGAAGACGAGCCTCAGGAAGAGGAGCTCGTCAGGGGAGTGTCTCGGGATCAGAATCGCCCATCACAGGGCGTTTCGCAAATTTCATTGTGTGTTCTGATTGGTGCCCAGCCTTGGGATGTGGCTTTCGTGTCACGGGGCAATTTGGCACAGCAAGGCGGTTGCGATGAAATTTTCACCTGAATACAAAATGTTGACGTAGGGTAAGCTATGAGACTGCGCACCAGGCCTTGTTCAACGGGAAGGCGATCCCAAAGTAATTTTTCTGATGCTTTTTTAGGCAGCTGCGGCATTGGACGGGGTTTGCAGCCCTTTTGAGTGGCAAAACGACCAGAAAATGCGCGCCAGAAACCGGCCCCGCAATCGCCGAAGAGGAGGGGTGTAATTGCAATCTGCGCTGGCGGGTTGGTAATTCAGGCCGAGCGGAGTTCATCCAGAATGGCCAGTGCTGCTGCCCGTGGGTCAGTGGCTTGCCAGATGGGCCGTCCCACCACGATATGATCCGCTCCATCGGCAATCGCAGAGGAAGGTGTCGCGACGCGCTTTTGATCGCCCAGCTCTGCCCCCGTGGGGCGCACGCCGGGGGTGACAATCAGCTTGCCGACGGCCTCGGGCAGGGTGCGGATCAGCGCGGCCTCTTGCGGGCTGGCGATCACCCCATCTGCCCCCGCAGCAAAGGCCTTGCCGGCGCGTTCCTGCACCAGATCGCGGATCTCACCAGGTTTGATCAGGGCGCTGTCCAGATCGGCACGATCCAGCGAGGTGAGAATGGTCACGGCGAGGATCTTCATCTCCTTGCCCGCGGCGCCTTGCTTGGCGGCCTGCACCACATAGGGGTCGCCGTGCACGGTGAGAAAATCCAGATCAAACTGGGCCAAGCCGCGCACGGCGTTTTCAACGGTTGCACCGATGTCAAAGAGCTTCATGTCGAGGAAGATCCGCTTGCCCAATTCCTGCTTTAGCTCATTGGCCAGCGCCAACCCGCCGCCGGTCAACATGCCAAGACCAATCTTGTAGAAAGAGACCGCATCCCCCAGCTGTTCGGCCAGTTTCAAACCGGCAAGAGCATCGGGAACATCCATGGCAACAATCAGGCGGTCGTCGGCTGTGGTCTGGGACATGAGGCTTCTCCGGAAATCTGGGTTGGCTATCTGGGCTGAGGGATTGGCGCTTTCCTACTGCGCTGCTGAAGGTGGGGAAAGCCCCAAAATATGGGAGTCCGACCCTGGCATTGATGCATATCAGGGATTTTCCATGAATTTTGCCCAAGTATGACCTTGAAGAGGCGCTAAGACCTCCCAAATTGATCTGTGAGGCCTGGACCGGGGCGTGCCGCAAAGCGGGCGCAACCATATCTATTCGGGCGCTTGTAAAAGGAGAGAGACATGGACTTGAACAAGTTCACCGAGCGGGCACGGGGTTTCGTGCAAGCGGCGCAAACGATTGCGATGCGCGAAGAGCACCAGCGAATGGTGCCAGAACATCTTCTCAAAGCATTGATGGATGACGATCAGGGGCTTGCCAGCAATTTGATTGGCAAATCCGGTGGTAACGCCGCCAGAGTGGTTGAGGCTGTGAATATCGCCGTGGGCAAGCTGCCCAAAGTGAGTGGCGATGCCGCCCAGGTTTACCTGGATGGTCAAACCGCCAAGGTTCTGGATGAGGCCAGCAAGATCGCCGAGAAGGCCGGCGACAGCTTTGTGCCCGTCGAGCGGGTACTGATGGCGCTTTGCATGGTGAAATCCAAAGCCAAGGACGCGCTGGAAGCCGGCGACGTCTCCGCACAAAAGCTGAATGAAGCAATCAACGATATTCGCAAAGGCCGCACTGCGGATAGTGCCACCGCCGAAGAGGGCTATGACGCGCTGAAGAAATACGCCCGCGACCTGACCGAGGCGGCGCGCGAAGGCAAGATTGACCCTATCATTGGCCGGGATGAGGAAATCCGTCGCGCCATGCAGGTGCTGTCGCGCCGTACCAAGAACAATCCGGTTCTGATTGGTGAGCCAGGCGTGGGTAAAACCGCCATCGCCGAGGGCATGGCCCTGCGCATCGTCAACGGTGATGTGCCCGAATCTCTGCGCGATAAGCAGCTTTTGTCCCTGGACATGGGCGCGCTGATTGCCGGGGCTAAATATCGTGGCGAATTCGAAGAGCGCCTAAAGGCTGTTTTGACCGAAGTCACCGAGGCCGCAGGTGAGATCATTTTGTTCATTGACGAGATGCACACCCTTGTCGGGGCGGGTAAGTCGGATGGCGCCATGGATGCTGCCAACCTGATCAAACCTGCGCTGGCGCGGGGGGAGCTGCACTGTATCGGTGCCACCACTTTGAATGAATACCGCAAATATGTGGAAAAGGACGCGGCCCTGGCCCGTCGCTTCCAGCCTGTCATGATTCAGGAACCAACGGTTGAAGACACCATTTCGATCCTGCGCGGCATCAAGGAAAAATATGAGCTGCATCACGGGGTGCGGATTGCGGATGCGGCCTTGGTCGCGGCGGCAACCCTGTCGAACCGCTATATCACTGATCGCTTCCTGCCGGACAAAGCCATCGACCTGATGGACGAGGCCGCAAGTCGGTTGCGTATGCAGGTGGACAGCAAACCAGAAGAGCTGGATGCGCTGGACCGTCAGATCCTGCAGATGCAGATCGAAGAGCAGGCCCTGAAGGTTGAGGATGACATGGCCTCCAAGGACCGTCTTGAGGTCTTGCAAAAGGAGCTGTCGGATCTGCAGGAAGAATCCGCTGAAATGACTGCAAAATGGCAGGCAGAGCGGGATAAGCTTGCGGGTGCGCGGGACCTGAAAGAGAAGCTGGACCGGGCGCGCGCCGATCTGGAAATCGCCAAGCGCGAGGCAAATCTTGCCCGGGCCGGTGAGCTGTCCTACGGCGTCATTCCAAACCTGGAAAAGCAACTCTCCGAGGCGGAAAGCCGCGAAGAGCAGGGTGTGATGGTCGAAGAGGCCGTGCGTCCTGAGCAAATTGCCGGCGTGGTGGAGCGCTGGACCGGTATTCCAACCTCCAAAATGCTGGAGGGCGAGCGCGACAAGCTGCTGCGCATGGAAGACGCGCTGCATTCCCGTGTCATTGGTCAGAACGCGCCGGTGACGGCGGTGGCCAATGCGGTTCGCCGGGCACGGGCTGGGCTCAATGATGAGAACCGCCCCTTGGGCTCCTTCCTGTTCCTCGGGCCAACCGGGGTTGGGAAAACCGAGCTGACCAAGGCGGTGGCGAACTTTCTGTTCGACGATGACCACGCCATGGTGCGGATCGACATGTCGGAATATATGGAAAAGCACAGCGTCGCGCGTCTGATCGGGGCGCCTCCCGGCTATGTTGGCTATGACGAAGGTGGGGCCTTGACCGAAGCGGTCCGTCGGCGCCCCTATCAGGTGGTGCTGTTTGACGAGGTGGAAAAAGCGCACCCGGATGTCTTTAACGTGCTGTTGCAGGTTCTGGACGACGGTATGCTCACCGATGGCCAGGGGCGCACGGTTGATTTCAAGCAGACGCTGATCATCCTGACCTCGAACCTTGGCGCCCAGGCGCTGAGCCAGCTGCCCGAAGGGGCGGATGCCTCGGATGCCAAACGGGACGTCATGGATGCGGTGCGGGCCCATTTCCGGCCAGAGTTCCTCAACCGTCTGGATGAGACCATCATCTTTGATCGCCTGGCGCGCAAAGATATGGACGGTATCGTTGATATCCAGATCGCCCGCCTGGCCAAACGCCTGGCCGCGCGCAAGATCACCCTGTCCCTGGACGAGGGTGCCAAGACCTGGCTGGCGGATGAAGGCTATGACCCGGTTTTTGGGGCGCGTCCGCTCAAGCGGGTGATCCAGCGTGCCTTGCAGAACGCCCTGGCGGAGCTGCTGCTGAGCGGCGAGGTCAAAGACGGCGATACCGTGCCGGTTTCGGCAGGTGGTGACGGGCTGATCATCGGCGATCGCCTTGGCACCACAGAGCGGCCAAAACCGGATGACGCTGTGGTGCACTGATCCACCGGATCAACAGTGCGGTAAACCAAAAGACAAAGCCCGCCAGTTTTGGCGGGCTTTTGCGTTTCGTACATTGTTTTGGGCAAAGCGCTGCGGGCGAGGTTACTCTTCGATGGCTTCCTGCACGATCTCGTCCAGCAGGGTCTGAATGACCTGCATCGCGCCCTCTGGGAAGCTGCGAAAGCCCACGGTGACGCTGTCTTCGCCGGGGCGCTGGGCGACAAAGATGTCATAGGGGCAGAAGGTGATGTTCATCGGGTCGGCCTCCATCACCTGACGGGACAGTGTGGCCGAGCAGAAGGAATAGACATCAGCCTGTTCAAACAGCACCACATCAGATCCAACATCGGCACGGGTGCGTTCCAACATCTCGCCCACGTGGCTGATGTGGTCGACCACAAAACCGCGGTCGGTTATGGCGCTTTCCAGGCCAAACGTGACATCTTCGTAGTCCAGCTCTGTCGAATAGCTGACCATGTTTTGATCCTGCGCGACTGCGGAAGTCATGAACAGCGCGCTAACGGCGATGGTGGCGGCGAAATATTTCATCTGGCTTCTCCCAATGTGATCTGAAGTATGTTGCTCAATGTGAGCATCCCCTTCATTTTGGGGATTAGATACAGGCAGCACCGGGCAACCTGTACATTTTTATATATAGGAGTTTTTGCATGGGTTTCGCCGCAAAAGCCATAGAGTTTCTTGCACTTGGGTTTGTTTTCCTGCTTGGCGCCATGGTGCTGGTGGGCGTGCTGGTGTTTGTCGTGGACCGGTTGCAGACCCAGGATGCGATCCGCAGGAACTATCCGGTCGTTGGCAGGTTTCGCCATTTGTTCAGCACCATGGGTGAGTTTTTCCGCCAGTATTTCTTTGCCATGGACCGCGAAGAGATGCCCTTTAACCGGGCCCAGCGAGAATGGGTTGGCCGTGCCGCCGAAGGGGCGGGAAACACGGTTGCCTTTGGCTCGACCCGCAATACGACTGTGCCGGGAACGCCGATTTTTGTAAACGCGCCCTTTCCGCCGCTGGATGATCAATATGCCAGTACCGAACCTCTGTGCATCGGGGCGCAGGCGCGCGTGCCTTACATGGCGCCTTCCTTCTTTAATATCTCCGGTATGAGCTACGGCGCGCTGTCGCAGCCGGCGGTGCGTGCCCTGAGCCGTGGCGCGCGTGAGGCCGGTGTCTGGTTGAACACCGGGGAGGGCGGGCTGAGCCCGTTTCATCTGGAGGGCGGCTGCGATATTGTCTTTCAGATTGGCACCGCCAAATATGGTGTGCGCAACCCCGAGGGGGGCCTGAGCGACAGCAAACTGCGCGAGATCGCTGCCAATCCCACGGTGCGGATGTTTGAGCTGAAGCTGTCGCAGGGGGCCAAGCCGGGCAAGGGGGGGATCCTGCCGGCGGCAAAGGTCAGCGCCGAGATCGCAGCCATTCGCGGCATTCCCGAGGGGGAGGCCAGCATCTCGCCCAATCGGCACCCCGAGATGCGGAACTTTGATGATTTGTTGGACATGATCTCCCATGTGCGGGAGGTGACGGGCAAACCGGTTGGCATCAAAACCGTGGTTGGCTCTGAAGTGGTGATGCGGGAGATGTTCATGGTGATTGCCTCGCGCCCCGAGGCGGCGCCGGACTTCATCACCATTGACGGCGGCGAGGGGGGGACCGGGGCCGCGCCTATGCCGCTGATTGATCTGGTGGGCATGTCGGTGCGGGAAGCCCTGCCGCTGGTCTGCAATCTGCGGGATGAATACGGCTTTCGTGATCGTATCCGGCTGATCTCCAGTGGCAAGCTGGTCAACCCTGGCGATGTGGCCTGGGCGCTGGCGGCAGGGGCGGATTTTGTCACCTCGGCGCGCGGCTTCATGTTCTCGCTGGGCTGTATTCAGGCGCTGAAATGCAACAAGAACACCTGCCCCACGGGCATCACTACCCATGACCCGCGTTTTCAAAAAGGCCTGGTGGTCGAAGACAAGTACAAACGCGTGGCGCGCTACGCCACGGAAATCATCCATGAGGTTGAAACCATCGCTCATTCGGTTGGGGTTACCGAGCCGCGCAAGCTGCGCCGCCGTCATGTGCGCCTTATGCAGGAAAACGGCCATTCTCGCCCGATGAATGAAATCATGCCAAGTTACAGTGCCGTCGCGCAGACGTGACAGGATATGTTTTGGCCTGTGCGGCTTGCTGCGGTAGTCCAGTGGGGAACGATACATTTTAGGAGATGCCCTCATGGCCCGCCGCTGGACCAATACGCTTACCGCCGCAGATGTGACCCCCAAAGCTGCATTTATGAACCGCCGCCAGATCATGGCGGGGCTTGGCGGTATGACGGGGCTGGCCGGTCTGGCTGGTCTGGGGGCGCTGCCGGGGGCGGCACAGGCGGAAACCCTGGAGCCAAACTCCTGGGAGGACGTGACCAGCTATTGCAACTATTATGAGTTTGGCACCGGCAAAGGCGACCCCGCCCAATATGCCGGTCAGCTGACCACCGCGCCCTGGAGCGTCAAGATTGACGGGATGGTGGAGCGCCCCGGCGACTATGATTTCCAGCAAATCCTGAGCGAGATGACCCTGGAGGAACGTATATACCGCTTCCGCTGTGTCGAGGCCTGGTCGATGGTGGTACCCTGGACCGGGTTTGAACTGGCCGACCTGCTGGCCCTGGCTGGTGTCCAAAGTGAGGCCAAATACGTGGCCTTTGAAACGCTCTATCGCCCCTCTGAAATGCCCGGCACCGCCTATCGGGTACTTGATTGGCCCTACCGCGAGGGTCTGCGCCTGGATGAGGCCATGCACCCGCTGACCCTGATGGCGACCGGTATCTTTGGCAAAGACCTGCCAAACCAGAACGGTGCGCCGCTGCGATTGGTGGTGCCATGGAAATACGGCTTCAAATCAATCAAATCCATTGTGCGGATTACCCTGACGGATAAAGAACCCCAGACCAGCTGGAACATGGCAAACGCGCGGGAGTATGGATTCTATAGTAATGTAAACCCAGAGGTCTCTCACCCGCGGTGGAGCCAGGCCTCCGAGCGCCGTCTCGGCGGTGGGTTGTTTGCCAGCCGCCAGGACACGCTGATGTTCAACGGATATGAGCAAGAGGTGGCTTCCCTCTACGAGGGAATGGATCTCGCCAAACATTTCTGACGGTACTGCCAGGCGGGCATGGTTGGTGGGCAGGGCTGGTGGGCTGACAAAGTTGCGGGCTGATAAAACCGGGCGCAGTACAGATCAGGCCGGAGGGGTACTCCCCTTGGCGGGCTACGTTGCAGGGTCCGCGTCGCGGGTCACAGTCTAAAGCGGCACGCCTTAGGGGGGTGGCCTTTTCGCTTGTCGCAGCAGCATTGGATCCCACCATGACCTGTAACCTAGCTGAACTCTAAGTGAGCACGGTGTAATCCCCTTTGGGCTTTGCGCGGAGGTGCCTTATCTTTGATGCCAGCCCTTCTGCCCGTGCCCCAAACGGATGCAGTGACGCAAGGCGCAAACCGGAAAAGGACGGGTCACAGGATGATCGACACAATGATCGACAGGACAAATGCAGCCCTTCGCAAAATCCCCACTTGGGTCTTGTACCTTCTGGGGGCGCTGTATCCCTTGTGGCTTTTGTATCTCGGCAGCACCGGTGGCCTGGGGGCGGATCCGGTCAAGGCGCTGGAGCATGATCTGGGCGAGCGCGCCTTGCAGCTTTTGGTTCTGGGCCTGGCAGTGACGCCCCTGCGCCGCTTTGCCGGGGTGAACCTGATGCGGTTCCGGCGGGCCATTGGCGTGCTGACCTTCACCTATGTGGCGCTGCATCTGCTGGTCTGGCTGGTTCTTGACGTGCAGATCATCAGCCAGATCCTGGGCGATATCGCCAAACGCCCCTATATCACCATTGGCATGGCGGGCTTTGTGCTGCTGCTGCCGCTTGCCCTGACTTCAAACAATGTCTCGGTCAAACGCCTTGGTCGCCGCTGGAAGCGGCTCCACCTGCTGACCTATCCCGCCGCCCTATTGGGGGGGATCCATTATGTGATGCTGGTGAAGGGCTTTCAGATTGAGCCTTTGATCTATCTGGCAGTGATCCTGGCTCTGCTGGCGACACGGCTTTCTGGTGGATTTGGTGTGATGGTACGCAGTTTTGGTCTTAAAACCTGACGGCCGCCTGCGGCAGTTCTCTTCCCAGAATGAACGCTGGCCCTGAGTGTTTGACCCTGAGTGATTGGCCCTGTGTGTTTTGGGATTTGAGGTGACTCGGGGGGCGGCTTGTGTGTGCGCTGAGCTGTGTTGTTTTTGGTATGAAGGCTGGGCGGTTTTTGGGGGGCTGTGGTGGTGAATTTTGGATTAACCATCTGAATTTGCCTTATTTTCTGGCTCTTCTGAAAAAAGGTACTGATTTTGTAATTTAGGTCTTGCGGGTTTGTTGAGTTAACACTAGAACCCCCTCTACCGGCAGCGGCGACGCGGTTTGGTGGGGTTGCTTCGGCGGCCGGACGGGCCGGAGAGACGGTTGTGACGCTCGGGAGAGACCGGGGCATCTGAGGGGTGTGATGAGGCGGTTGCGCTAAGGAATTGGCGCGGTGGTCTTGTTTTTGGCCTTTGGGTGTTGCTCTTTGACATTGATGATAACTGAAGAGATATGTGGGCGGTTTGGTTCGTTTCGATGGATCAACGTCTGTATATCAACGCTCTTAGTAATATTGCGGCGCTCAAGTAGCGCAGCGGTAGCGCGATGATAGAGTGTCAGCTTCACTGTTTGAACGGTTCACTGTTTTCTTATGAAAACTGTGTACATCAAACAGATGACTTCCAATGCGTGTTCAATCCTTAGCCGGGTGAACATATGGGCCTGCCCCCAAAGGTGGCCCTGAGTATTGGAGATGTGCAGAGGTTCGAACGTCAAGGATAAGCAAGCGATTGCTTTTCAACTTGAGAGTTTGATCCTGGCTCAGAACGAACGCTGGCGGCAGGCTTAACACATGCAAGTCGAGCGCACTCTTCGGAGTGAGCGGCGGACGGGTTAGTAACGCGTGGGAACGTGCCCTTCTCTAAGGAATAGCCACTGGAAACGGTGAGTAATACCTTATACGCCCTTCGGGGGAAAGATTTATCGGAGAAGGATCGGCCCGCGTTAGATTAGATAGTTGGTGGGGTAATGGCCTACCAAGTCTACGATCTATAGCTGGTTTTAGAGGATGATCAGCAACACTGGGACTGAGACACGGCCCAGACTCCTACGGGAGGCAGCAGTGGGGAATCTTGGACAATGGGCGCAAGCCTGATCCAGCCATGCCGCGTGAGTGATGAAGGCCTTAGGGTCGTAAAGCTCTTTCGCCAGAGATGATAATGACAGTATCTGGTAAAGAAACCCCGGCTAACTCCGTGCCAGCAGCCGCGGTAATACGGAGGGGGTTAGCGTTGTTCGGAATTACTGGGCGTAAAGCGCACGTAGGCGGATCAGAAAGTATAGGGTGAAATCCCAGGGCTCAACCCTGGAACTGCCTTGTAAACTCCTGATCTTGAGTTCGAGAGAGGTAAGTGGAATTCCGAGTGTAGAGGTGAAATTCGTAGATATTCGGAGGAACACCAGTGGCGAAGGCGGCTTACTGGCTCGATACTGACGCTGAGGTGCGAAAGTGTGGGGAGCAAACAGGATTAGATACCCTGGTAGTCCACACCGTAAACGATGAATGCCAGACGTCAGCAAGCATGCTTGTTGGTGTCACACCTAACGGATTAAGCATTCCGCCTGGGGAGTACGGTCGCAAGATTAAAACTCAAAGGAATTGACGGGGGCCCGCACAAGCGGTGGAGCATGTGGTTTAATTCGAAGCAACGCGCAGAACCTTACCAACCCTTGACATCCTTGGCCCGCCAGAGAGATCTGGTTTTCTCGCAAGAGACCAAGTGACAGGTGCTGCATGGCTGTCGTCAGCTCGTGTCGTGAGATGTTCGGTTAAGTCCGGCAACGAGCGCAACCCACATCCTTAGTTGCCAGCAGTTCGGCTGGGCACTCTAGGGAAACTGCCCGTGATAAGCGGGAGGAAGGTGTGGATGACGTCAAGTCCTCATGGCCCTTACGGGTTGGGCTACACACGTGCTACAATGGCATCAACAATGGGTTAATCCCAAAAAGATGTCTCAGTTCGGATTGGGGTCTGCAACTCGACCCCATGAAGTCGGAATCGCTAGTAATCGCGTAACAGCATGACGCGGTGAATACGTTCCCGGGCCTTGTACACACCGCCCGTCACACCATGGGAGTTGGATCTACCCGAAGGCCGTGCGCCAACCTTTCGAGGGGGCAGCGGACCACGGTGGGTTCAGCGACTGGGGTGAAGTCGTAACAAGGTAGCCGTAGGGGAACCTGCGGCTGGATCACCTCCTTTCTAAGGATGTATCTAGATACTTGGTTGAGTTACCAACGCGCTCAAGTAGCGAAGCGGTAGCGCATAAAAGTCGTGATACACTTAGCAATGAACAGTAATCAAAACTGTTCAACATCAGTTAGGTCCTTACGTCGCCGCAAGGCGGTAGGACACTAACATGGACCGAGCCGTCCTCATATCTCTTCAGACAAGTCGCGGCAGCAGCCGTTATCTGGCGCTGCCTGGTGACATAACCACTGAGTGCTGCTCTCGGGCATTGCTTTGCAATACCCTGTCGCACACGGGTTTTGATTTGCTTTGCAAATCGAAAACCGGGTCGGTAGCTCAGGTGGTTAGAGCGCACGCCTGATAAGCGTGAGGTCGGAGGTTCAAGTCCTCCTCGACCCACCACTCATCCTTCGGGATTAAGATGGGGCCTTAGCTCAGCTGGGAGAGCGCCTGATTTGCATTCAGGAGGTCAGGAGTTCGATCCTCCTAGGCTCCACCATTACAGACAATTAGATCGTTAAGCACTGTGCGCAGTTCTTAACCGTCCAATTGGACGAATTGATATCGTAAAGAGAGAAACAATCAACAACACTGTTGATCGCCCCGAGTGTGGGGATGATCTCAGATTGGTGCTGGGTGAGATCTTCGGGTTTTACACAGCGAGCTTATGAACACGTCTGTTTCCTCGGACGTCCATGAGTATGCCGGTTTGAAACGACAGAGTTGTCCAAGTCAAGTACACTAACCCGGTTCCAATTCCGCATAGGTTTTGGAACCACATATGTTTGACGCCTGTTTTGATACCGGGTCTGACCGACATCAGGCCCTCAAGTAGCGAAGCGATAGGGCATCAAACATGGGAAAGTATGCTTTTTGGTTCAGAGATTGTGGTCCGGCTACTTACCAGCGGCTGGATCCTGATTGCCATTGATGTTTTGGCGCTCGGTGTTTGAGACTTAATCAAGTCCTCAAGTAGCGAAGCGGCAGGAGATCATATCTGCGCTCAAGTAGCCGAATAGGCGGTAGCGCAAATAACGTGGCTCTCTATTTCTGGATCAGATCAAGCGCGAGAAGGGCGTTTGGTGAATGCCTTGGCAGTAAGAGGCGATGAAAGACGTGATACTCTGCGATAAGTCATGGGGAGCTGAGAATAAGCTTTGATCCATGAATTTCTGAATGGGGCAACCCACCTGAAAGTTCATTATAATTGCTTCGGTAATTTATAATGTTCTTAACCAGGTACTTATGAACTGAATACATAGGTTTATAAGAGCAAACCCGGGGAACTGAAACATCTAAGTACCCGGAGGAAAGGAAATCAATTGATACTCCCCTAGTAGCGGCGAGCGAACGGGGACCAGCCGAGCCTTGAGTGTGAGAAGAACCTGTTGGGAAGCAGGACCATAGCGGGTGATAGTCCCGTATTCGAAGCATGAGAGGACGTATTAAGTAGGGCGGAACACGTGAAATTCTGTCTGAAGATCGGAGGACCACCTTCGAAGGCTAAGTACTCCTTACTGACCGATAGTGAACCAGTACTGTGAGGGAAAGGTGAAAAGCACCCCGACGAGGGGAGTGAAACAGTACCTGAAACCGAACGCCTACAATCAGTTGGAGGGCCCTTGCGGCCTGACAGCGTACCTTTTGTATAATGGGTCATCGACTTGGTCTCACGAGCAAGCTTAAACCGTTAGGTGTAGGCGCAGCGAAAGCGAGTCTTAATAGGGCGAATGAGTTCGTGGGATCAGACCCGAAACCGAGTGATCTAGGCATGGCCAGGTTGAAGGTGCAGTAACATGCACTGGAGGACCGAACCCACATCTGTTGAAAAAGATCGGGATGAGCTGTGCCTAGGGGTGAAAGGCCAATCAAACTCGGAGATAGCTGGTTCTCTGCGAAATCTATTTAGGTAGAGCGTCGTACGAATACCCCGGGGGGTAGAGCACTGGATGGGTAATGGGGACTCACCGTCTTACTGATCCTAACCAAACTCCGAATACCCGGGAGTACTATACGGCAGACACACTGCGGATGCTAACGTCCGTAGTGGAGAGGGAAACAACCCTGACCTCCAGCTAAGGCCCCTAATTCATGGCTAAGTGGGAAAGCAGGTGGGATGTCCAAAACAACCAGGAAGTTGGCTTAGAAGCAGCCATCTTTTAAAGATAGCGTAACAGCTCACTGGTCTAATTAAGACGTCCTGCGGCGAAGATGTAACGGGGCTCAAGCCATGAGCCGAAGCTGAGGATGCACATAGTGCATGGTAGCAGAGCGTAGTGTGACACAGGATTTTGTCTGCTTTATCGCTGAGATATGAGGGCGCGGTCAAACGTGCTCAAGTAGCGAAGCGGTAGCACAGACATAAATCCTTTCGATGAAGCGGGCGCGTGAGCGATCCCGTGGAGAGATCACTAGCGAGAATGATGACATGAGTAGCGACAAAGAGTGTGAGAGACACTCTCGCCGAAAGTCCAAGGGTTCCTGCTTAAAGCTAATCTGAGCAGGGTAAGCCGACCCCTAAGGCGAGGCCGAAAGGCGTAGTCGATGGGAACCAGGTTAATATTCCTGGGCCATGAGGTGGTGACGGATCGCGGGTGTTGTTCATCCTTATTGGATTGAATGAGCAGCTGAGCGGTTCCTGGAAATAGCCCCTCTATAAGATCGTACCCTAAACCGACACAGGTGGACTGGTAGAGAATACCAAGGCGCTTGAGAGAACGATGTTGAAGGAACTCGGCAAAATACCTCCGTAAGTTCGCGAGAAGGAGGCCCGGGTCCTACGCAAGTGGAATCCGGGGGCACAAACCAGGGGGTGGCGACTGTTTATTAAAAACACAGGGCTCTGCGAAGTCGCAAGACGACGTATAGGGTCTGACGCCTGCCCGGTGCCTGAAGGTTAAAAGGAGGGGTGAGAGCTCTGAATTGAAGCCCAGGTAAACGGCGGCCGTAACTATAACGGTCCTAAGGTAGCGAAATTCCTTGTCGGGTAAGTTCCGACCTGCACGAATGGCGTAACGACTTCCCCGCTGTCTCCAACATCGACTCAGCGAAATTGAATTGCCTGTCAAGATGCAGGCTTCCCGCGGTTAGACGGAAAGACCCCGTGCACCTTTACTACAGCTTCGCACTGGCATCAGGATTGTGACGTGCAGGATAGGTGGTAGGCATCGAAACCGAGACGCTAGTCTCGGTGGAGCCTCCCTTGAGATACCACCCTTCGCACTCTTGATGTCTAACCGCGGTCCGTTATCCGGATCCGGGACCCTGCGTGGCGGGTAGTTTGACTGGGGCGGTCGCCTCCTAAAGCGTAACGGAGGCGCGCGAAGGTTGGCTCAGAGCGGTCGGAAATCGCTCGTTGAGTGCAATGGCAAAAGCCAGCCTGACTGCGAGACTGACAAGTCGAGCAGAGACGAAAGTCGGCCATAGTGATCCGGTGGTCCCGAGTGGAAGGGCCATCGCTCAACGGATAAAAGGTACGCCGGGGATAACAGGCTGATACTGCCCAAGAGTCCATATCGACGGCAGTGTTTGGCACCTCGATGTCGGCTCATCTCATCCTGGGGCTGGAGCAGGTCCCAAGGGTACGGCTGTTCGCCGTTTAAAGAGGTACGTGAGCTGGGTTTAGAACGTCGTGAGACAGTTCGGTCCCTATCTGCCGTGGGTGTAGGATACTTGAGAGGAGTTGCCCCTAGTACGAGAGGACCGGGGTGAACGAACCACTGGTGGACCAGTTGTCGTGCCAACGGCAGTGCTGGGTAGCTATGTTCGGACAGGATAACCGCTGAAGGCATCTAAGCGGGAAGCCCCCCTCAAAACAAGGTATCCCTGAGGGCCGAGGTAGACCACCTCGTCAATAGGCCAGAGATGTAAGCGTGGTAACACGTTCAGTTGACTGGTACTAATCGCCCGATTGGCTTGATCTGATCTAGTAATAGACAGCCAAGAACCAAATAAGCACCAATTGACTTGTGACATAACAAAGGTGCAGCAACGTGCATTTGCAATGCAAATACTCTGCCTGCTGCCTGACAGACTTTACTTGCGTAACGTCGTCAGTGTTGATTGTTTCCCTGCGATCTTGGAAATGTCCTCGTGACATAACTGGGGCGCGGTCTCTCGGGCATTTGCTAAAGCAAATACCCTGCCGACCGCCAACCAAAAAAAATCCAAGAACCGCAGGTTCTTGGATTTTTCTTGGTTTGGTGGCGATAGCGAGAGCAAAACACCCGGTCCCATCCCGAACCCGGAAGTTAAGTGCCTTTGCGCCAATGGTACTGCGTCTTAAGGCGTGGGAGAGTAGGTCACTGCCAAACCTAGTAAAATCCAAAAACTCTAAACGATAAAATATCCTTCAGATACCAAATCACTGAAGGAACAATCGTCTCTAAACCTAACGGTAAAGACAACAAAGGGCTTAACTAGCGAAAGCGATAGCCCAAACATAAGGTCCTCAAGTAGCCGATAGGCGATAGGACAAACATATGTCCTCAAGTAGCCAATAGGCGATAGGACAAGAATACTGTCGCGGGATGGAGCAGCCCGGTAGCTCGTCAGGCTCATAACCTGAAGGTCGTAGGTTCAAATCCTACTCCCGCAACCAAATTCCTGCAACTTCCACAACCGTCTCATCTGAGGCGGTTTTTTTGCTTTTGGGAATCTCTCTTACGGCCAAAGCTCAACGCCAATATACCCGCCAAGGACCCATAAAGCTCAACCCGCGGCACAGGTCGCTTACCGCGTCCCGCCTCTGGCGAAACCACAATCCGCTCGATCAGCCCTCGCACGATCTCTCGCGCTTCATCCGCACCCGTGGTCTCTGGGTTGCCGCCCAGACGAACGCAGGCCAGCGCCGCATCGCGCTACATGAGACCGGACATGCGATCGTGGCCGCTCTCTTGGGCGCCGTGCCCGTCACGCGCGAAGTTGGACCGCACACAGCTCAGCCAAACAAAAGGAACCAGAGACACAACTGGCGTCGGAGCCCAAACGTACCGCACACCCTGCCCTTGCTACATCCGTCCATGGCCGAGACCTATCACACGCGCGTCCTTGAGTTGGTGGCTACGCTGAGCAAAGCGCCTGATAGAGACACTCAGACCAGTGGTATCGCCTTCAGGACGATATCATCCAGACCCGCCCCGCCGGTTTCGGCGTAGGAGCGCAGTTGGCTGCGCATGCGAGGTTCCCAAAAATCTTTGATATGCGCGGCAACCTTGGCCGGCGCGTCGTCGTTCGGCTGAGTCTTGAAGAAGGTGGCGATCTGGTTCGCCATGCGGACCATCTTTTCAGGCGACATGTTCGACCTCTTTGGTGATGCGATAGGGGTGAGAATACAGGTCGAAGCCGCCACCTCTGGCAAAGGCGGCAAGGGTGATCCCGGCCTCTTTGGCTAGTCGGACTGCAGCCCCCGTCGGGGCCGAGACGGCGATCAACACGGGAATGCCGGTCATGGCGCATTTTTGCACCAGTTCCACCGAGAGCCGCGAGGTTATCACGGCGGCGCCGCTACCGGGCGGGAGGCCGTGCTGTTGCAAAGCCCCGATCAGCTTGTCCAGCGCGTTGTGGCGGCCCACGTCCTCGCGCGCCAAGGTCACGCCCGCATGGGGCAGAAGGAACCCGGCCGCATGGGTGGCGCGGGTCAGGTCGTGCAGCCGCTGGTGGTCGCGCAGCGCATCCGTCGCGCGGGCCACGTCTGCGGGCGTCAGGCGCAGGTCGGACCGCACCCGCGGCACCGCGCGGAGCGCTTGTTCAAGGCTGTCGATCCCGCACAGCCCGCACCCCACCGGTCCGGCCATGGCACGACGCCTTGCGGCCAGCGCGTGGGCGCGGTCCTCGGTCAGCCAGAAACGCGCTTCGATGCCCTGCGCGTGATCGACGGTCTCGAAATCCTTGATCTGCGCCGGATCGGTGACGATGCCTTCGGTCAGGGCAAAGCCCCAGGCGAAATCCGCCAGATCGGTGGGTGTCGCCATCATAACCGCCTGCGTCGTGCCATTAAAAACCAGCGCGACGGGCACCTCCTCGGGCAGCGCGCGATGGATGGCGCGCGTGCCTTCGGCGTGGTGGCTTTGGCCCGGGGTGCTGACATGGGCAAGCATGGTCATTCCGCCGCGGGCAGAATGCGGCGCGACAGTTCGGCCTGTGCCGCGTAGCCTTCCTGCCAGTCCGTGGGCCCGTTCGAGGGTGCAACTTGCACCGCCGTCACCTTGTATTCCGGGCAGTTGGTGGCCCAGTCGGAATAGTCGGTGGTGATGACGTTGGCCTGCGTGTCGGGATGGTGGAAGGTGGTGTAGACCACGCCTGGGCTGACCCGATCGGTCACCTTGGCCTTCAGCGTCGTCTCACCTGACCGGGACGCCAATCGCACCCAGTCGCCATCGTTCAGGCCGCGGTTCTCGGCATCGTGCGGGTGAATCTCAAGAACATCTGCCTCATGCCAAACCACGTTGTCCGTGCGCCGGGTCTGCGCGCCGACATTGTATTGCGACAGGATCCGCCCGGTGGTGAGCAGCAGCGGGAAGCGCGGGCCGGTCTTTTCATCCGTGGCCACATATTCCGTCACGATGAACCGCCCCTTGCCGCGCACGAACTCGTCGACGTGCATCAAGGGCGTGCCCTCGGGATGCGCCTCGTTGCAGGGCCATTGCACGCTGCCTTTCTCTTCCAACAGGGCATAGTCCACCCCGGAAAAACTCGGCGTGGTCGCGGCGATCTCGTCCATGATCTGGCTAGGGTGGGTGTAGGTCCAGCCCGCACCCATCGCATTGGCCAGAAGCTGCGTCACCTCCCAGTCGGCGTAGCCGTTCTTGGGGGCCATGACCTCGCGCACCCGGTTGATGCGGCGCTCGGCATTGGTGAAGGTGCCCTCCTTTTCCAGAAAGGTCGAACCGGGCAGGAAGACATGCGCGTAATTGGCCGTCTCGTTGAGGAAAAGGTCATGCACGATGACACATTCCATCGCCGCAAGCCCCGCCGCCACATGTTTGGTGTCCGGGTCCGATTGCAGGATATCCTCGCCCTGACAATAGAGCCCCTTGAAGGTGCCCTCCACCGCCGCATCCAGCATGTTGGGAATGCGCAGGCCGGGTTCCGGGTCGATCTCCACCCCCCAGGCGTTTTCAAAAATCGCGCGCACCTCGGGCAGTTTCACATGGCGATAGCCCGGCAGCTCATGCGGGAAGGAGCCCATATCACAAGAGCCCTGCACGTTGTTCTGGCCGCGCAGCGGGTTCACACCGACGCCAGGGCGGCCGATGTTGCCGGTCAGCATGGCGAGGTTGGCAATGCCCATCACGGTGGTGGAGCCCTGGCTGTGCTCGGTCACCCCAAGCCCGTAATAGATCGCGCCATTGCCCTCCCGGGCAAAGGTGCGGGCCGCCGCGCGCAGTTCCTCTGCCGGAACGCCGGTCAAAAGCTGGGTCGCTTCGGGGCTGTGACGCGGATCGGAGATGAACTCCGCATAGAGCTGGAACTCGTCCCAATCGCAGCGGGTGCGGATGAAATCCTCATCCATCAACCCTTCGGTCACGATCACATGCGCCAGCGCGGTGACGACGGCGACATTGGTGCCCGGTGTCAGCGCAAGGTGGTGGGCGGCCTGAATATGGGCCGATTTCACCAGATCAATGCGGCGCGGGTCGATCACGATCAGCCTGGCCCCGGCGCGCAGGCGTTTTTTCAACCGCGAGGCAAAGACCGGATGGCCGTCGGTCGGGTTGGCGCCGATGACAATCACCACATCCGTATGTTCAACCGAGTCAAAATCCTGCGTGCCAGCCGAGGTGCCAAAGGTCTGCCCCAGCCCATAGCCGGTCGGCGAATGGCACACCCGCGCGCAGGTGTCGGTGTTGTTGTTGCCAAAGACCGCGCGGGTCAGCTTTTGCACCAGAAAGGTTTCCTCGTTGGTGCAGCGGCTGGAGGTAATGACGCCGATGCTCTGCTTGCCATGTTTCTCCTGAAGACCACGCAGGCGGGTGGCGGCAAAGCTCAGCGCCTCGTCCCAGCTGACTTCGCGCCAGGGCTCGTCGATGGTGTCGCGGATCATCGGGTTCAGGATGCGGTCCTTGTGATTGGCATAGCCATAGGCAAAGCGCCCCTTGACGCAGCTATGTCCCCGGTTGGCCTTGCCGTGCTTGTAGGGCACCATGCGCACCAGATCGTCGCCCTGCATCTCGGCCTTGAAGGAACAGCCCACGCCGCAATAGGCGCAGGTGGTGACCACGGCGCGATCCGGCGTGCCCATCTCGATGATGGATTTTTCCTGCAAGGTCGCCGTCGGGCAGGCCTGCACGCAGGCGCCGCAAGACACGCAATCGGAGGACAGGAAATCATCCCCCGCGTTGCCTGCCGACACCCGGCTGTCGAACCCCCGGCCCGAAATCGTCAGCGCAAAGGTGCCCTGCACCTCTTCGCAGGCGCGAACGCAGCGGTTGCAGACGATGCATTTGGACGGATCATAGCTGAAATAGGGGTTGCTATCGTCCTTGGGCAGCCATTCGGGATTGGCCTCGCCGCTGCTGTTGCGCGCCGTGAAATGGTTCGCGAGCCCGCCATTCTCCGGCGCCTTGTAGCGCACATCGCGCAGGCCCACGGCGCCCGCCATGTCCTGAAGCTCGCAATCGCCATTGGCGGCGCAGGTCAGGCAATCCAGCGGGTGATCGGAAATATAAAGCTCCATCACCCCCTTGCGGATCTTGCGCACCTTGGCGGAATTGGTGTCCACCACCATGCCCGGCGCAACCGGCGTGGTGCAGGAGGCCGGCGTGCCGCGTCTCCCCTCGATCTCCACCGAACAGAGGCGGCAGGAGCCAAAGGCCTCCAGGTTGTCAGAGGCGCAGAGCTTGGGCACGGAAATGCCGATCTCGGCGGCGGCGCGCATCACCGATGTACCCTCGGGCACGGTGACCTCGAAGCCGTCGATGGTCAGGCTGACCGGCTTGCCCAGCTTGGCGGGGGTGCCCATGTCGCGGTCGTCTGGAAGGATGAAATCTTTCATTCTGCGGCCTCCTTCAGGCGGGCGAAATCATCGGGGAAATGGGTAACAGCGGACATCACCGGAAAGGGCGTGAACCCGCCCAGCGCACAGAGCGAGCCGTCTTTCATGGTCTCGCAGAGGTCCGTCAGCAGTGGCAATGCGGTGGGATCGCCTTCGGCAATGCGGTCGATGGTCTCCACCCCGCGCACCGCGCCAATCCGGCAGGGCGTGCATTTGCCACAGCTCTCGACGGCGCAGAACTCCATCGCAAACCGCGCCATGCCCAGCATATCGGTGCTGTCGTCAAAGACGGTCAGCCCCGCGTGGCCGATCAGACCACCCGCCTGATCGAACTCCTCATAGCCCAGGGGCGTGTCGAACTTGGAAACCGGCATATAGGCGCCCAGCGGCCCGCCGACCTGCACCGCCTTGACAGGATGGCCGGAGGCGCTGCCGCCGCCCAGATCGTTGACCACCTCGCCCAGCGTGATGCCAAAGGCGGTCTCAAAAAGCCCCCCACGGGCGACATTGCCCGCGATTTGCAGCGTCACCGTCCCGCGCGACCGGCCAAGGCCGAAATCAGCATAGGCCTGCGCGCCTTTCTCGAAAATCACCGGCACGGTGGCCAGCGAGATCACGTTGTTCACCACGGTCGGACGGCCAAGAAAGCCCTCCAGCGCGGGCAATGGCGGCTTGGCCCGCACCACGCCGCGCTTGCCTTCAAGACTGTTGAGGAGCGAGGTTTCCTCGCCGCAGACATAAGCGCCCGCGCCCTTGCGGATCTCCATGTCAAAGGCCCGGCCAGAGCCCAGCACATCGCCGCCCAACAGGCCCTTGGTACGGGCGATCTCCACCGCGCGGGACATCACGGCGATGGCGTCGGGATATTCCGAGCGCAGATAGACATAGCCCTTGGTTGCGCCCACGCCGAGGCCCGCGATGATCATGCCCTCAATCAGGGTGAAGGGGTCGCCCTCCATCAGCATCCGGTCGGCAAAGGTGCCGCTGTCGCCCTCGTCGGCATTGCAGACGATATATTTCTGCGCCGCTTCGGCGTCATGCACCGTCTGCCACTTGATGCCGGTCGGAAACCCCGCCCCGCCCCGCCCGCGCAGGCCGGAGGTCTTGACCTCCTCGACGATCTCCTGCCCCGACATGCCCAGCGCGCGCTTGAGGCCAACCAGACCACCATGCGCCTCGTAATCGGCCAGCGACAGCGGATCGACGATGCCAACACGGGCAAAGGTCTGCCGGGTCTGGCGCTGCATCCAGTCCAGCGCCTCGACCGGACCAAGCGCCTTGGCGCTGCTGCCGTCAAGGATCGCGGCCACGTCACCGGGCTCTGCCGGGCCAAAACCGTGGCGGAGCCCGTCAATCTCGATCTCGACCAGCGGCTCCAGCCAGATCATGCCGCGGGTGCCGGTGCGGATGATCTCGGCCTCGGGTGCGGCGGCGCGCAGGGCGGCAACCACGTCCTCGGCCCCCAGCGCCTTGGCGGCGCTGTCCATGGGAACGTAAATTTTCATGCGCCTGCCTCCGCCAGCATCTTGTCCAGTTTCGCCGCATCGACGCGGCCGACGACCCGATCATCGACCATCGCGGCAGGCGCGCAGGCGCACAGACCAAGGCAATAAACCGGCTCGATCGTCACTGCGCCATTTGCGGTGGTGCCGTGCCAATCCAGTCCCAGCTTTGCCAGCAGATCCTCTGCCATCGCCGCGCCACCAACCGACTGGCACGCCTCGGCGCGGCAAATCTTCAACACGTGTTGCCCGGCGGGCTTTTCGCGGAAGTCGTGGTAGAACGTGATAACCCCGTGCAACTCGGCACGGGTGATGTTCAGCGCCTCGCAGATCGGGCCATGCGCCTGCGCAGGGACATATCCAAAGGTCTCCTGCATGGCATGCAGCATCGGCAAGAGCGGCCCTTCGAGGGCGCTGTGGGCGTCGACGATCCGGGCGGTCGCTTCGACGTCGATGGCGGTGGCGCGGTGGGCCATGGCTGTCATCCTCCAGTTTCCGCCAGCTTTGGCCGCGAACCGAGGTGCGGATCAATAACGGCGTTCCGTGGGTCGATAGGGGTTTTGGATCAAGCAGGGGCCGACAGGCGCCGCGCCTCGGCCAGAAGCGCCGCCAGCACTGGTGTGCGCGGGTCGCGATGCGGCAGAATCAAGCCTACCTTCTGCTGCCGCCACGCGCCATCAAGCGGCACTAGCGCAAGGTCCTTGCCCCCTGACACGAAGCTGGCGATATCCTTGGGCAGAACGGTCATACAGTGTCCCGATGCGACGCTGGCGACCAATGCGATGATCGAGTTTGACTCGATGCAAGTCGCAGGTGTCACGCCGCTGTCGGCAAAAAGCTGGTTGATGATGCGTCTGTTCTGCATATCCGGCGTTAACAGGGCCAGCTTCTGCCCGCTCAGATCGGACCAGGCCACGTTTGGCTTGTTCGCATATGGAGAGTTGCGGGCACAGACCAGGATATAGCTTTCGTCATAAAGTTCGGCTGTTTCGACCCGGCCAAGCGGTTCGTTCTCAAGGTAGGATATCCCGGCATCGGCCTCGAAATCATCCAGCATCTGCAGGATCTCGCGTGAGTTGCGCGACAGGATGGTAAAGCGCACGTTGGGATGGCGCTCGGCAAAGGCGGTACAGAGTTGTCCGGCCCAGGTTTGCGCGGTCGGGATCACCGCCAGCCGCACCTCTCCGGTCAGGCCCTGCCGACTGATGCGCATCTCGTCGCGTAACTGCCGCGTATCATCGACAATCCGCTTGGCCCAAGTGAGCGCCGTCTGTCCCTCCGGCGTCAGCCCGCCAAAGCGCGAGCCTCGATGAACCAATTGCACACCCAACTGCGCTTCCAGTTGCTTGATACCAGCCGACAGTGTCGGTTGCGCTATGTTCAATCGCTCGGCGGCGCGTCCAAAATGGCATTCCTTTGCGAGGGCTATGAACATTTCCAGCTTATCGAGCACGATAGATAATCCCGATCATAATTTTTGAATTCAATCAGATATTCAAAACATGGTGTAAAGGGGCACCCACGACAGGTGCCCCCTCAAACGCGTCATTCGCCCGGAACAGCCTGGAGCTCCGGTTCGTCGTGGTGGTGGTGTTCCTTGACCGGCTTCATCAGCAGGTTGGCAAAGAACGCCACGATCAGCAGCGCCGCCATGCAATACATGGTTGTATTGTAGAGCGAGGGTGTCGGGTCGATCGTGCCCTCGGGGGCGATCTCCATCAGCTTGGCGATGGTGACGGTCTTTGCCGCAACCAGTTCCTGAAGCTGAGTGATCGGGGCACCGAACTTCTCGGCGAAGGACGCCGCGTCCACCTTGCCTGCCAAGTCGTTGATGGCCGATGTCACAGACATCTGCCGCAGCGAGGTGATCGCGAGCGGGCCCAGCACGCCGGCAGTTGACCAGGCCGTCAGAAGCCGCCCGTGGATGCCGCCCACATGCATGGTTCCGAACATGTCGGCCAGATAAGCCGGGATTGTTGCGAACCCGCCGCCATACATCGAGAAGATGATCATCGTCGCGGCGTAGAAGCCGATCAGGTAGATCATCGCTGGATTGGTCGCCACGGCCGAGGCGAAATAGGGGATCGACAGGTACAGGATCGTGCCTAGCACAAAGAAGCACATGTAGGTCGCCTTGCGCCCGATATAATCCGAGGTCGATGCCCAGAAGAACCGGCCGACCATGTTGAAGACCGAGATCATCAGGACGTAGGTTGAGGCAAAACCGGCGGTGACCACCAGCGGCATGACCGAGCCAAAGATTTCCGACATCATCGTCTTGGCGACCCCGATGACGCCGATGCCGGCGGTCACGTTGAAGCAGAGCATGACCCAAAGCTGCCAGAATTGCGGCGTCTTCAACGCTTGGTCGATATGAACGTTGTTATCGCTGACCATGCCCGACGCCACAGGTTTGGGAGTCCAGCCAGCCGGTTTCCAATCCTTCGCAGGGACGCGGTACTGGAAGGCAGCCAGGATCATCACGACGAAGTAGACGAAACCCAGCGTCATGAAGGTCTGCGCGGCGCCTGTTGCGCCGGTTCCGACCACGTAGACGCCCGCTTCGCCGCCAACGCTGGCAGCCTGTGCGGCGGATGCGATCACGACCTCGACCTTGCCGGCGGCGGTTTCCGCGAAGACGCGGCCGTTTTCGACCACTGTTGCCACGGCGTCCTGTGCCCCCAAGAAATCCGGCGCCTTGGCAAAGAGACCCAGCAGCCAGCCCTTGACCGGAGCCGCTATCATTGCGCCGCCACCGAAGCCCATGATGGCCATGCCCGTCGCCATCCCGCGCCGGTCCGGGAACCAGCGGATCAGCGTCGACACGGGCGAGACATAGCCCAGCCCCAAACCACAGCCGCCCAGCACCCCGTAGCCCAGATAGACCAGCCACAAATGGTGGCTGGAAATGCCCAGCGAGCCAATAATGAAACCGCCGCCCCAGAGGAACGCTGCGACGACGCCGACCATGCGTGGTCCGACCTCTTCAAGCCACTTGCCCGCAAAAGCTGCGGCGAGGCCTAGAAACACGATGGCCACAGAAAAGATCCACACGACCGAGCTGAGGCTCCAGTCATCGGCACTGGAGGCTACGACGCCCAGTTCTCGAGTCAGCGGCGGGTTGAACACCGACCAGGCATAGACTGATCCGATGCACAGGTGGATGGCGATGGATGCCGGCGGCACGCGCCAGCGGTTGTATCCGGGTTCGGCGACGATGTGGCTCTTGTGCAAAAAGCCCAACGCACCCTGCGAGGCGTTGCTCATGGTTTTTCCTCCCTTTGATGTCCCCGGCGCGCCGTCCTCTCGGCGCGCGTGGGGGCATGCAATGGCATGCAAAACCAGAAAAAGCTGTCTACCGGTTGCGCGGTCAAGAAATTTTCATAAGTATATCAATGAGCTGAAAGCCATTCTGTCCCTTCATCCTGATCCGGAGGCGCCCATTTCGCCCCATTCTGTCCAAGAGCCGGTGCTTGCTTCAGGTGATCTTGCGACATTATGTCCGGATCGCGCATCAATGCATTTTCTTCTATCGGAAGCCTGACGATGAGGCGACTGCCCTCTCCGGGGGTGGAATGGGCCGTGATGGTTCCCCCGGCGCGACTCACAATCTGGCGGCTGATCGACAGGCCCAGCCCGGTGCCTTGCGTATGCTTGGTGGTGAAGAAAGGGTCGAAGATCCGGGCCAGAGTGTCGGGTTCGATCCCCGAGCCGGTGTCCTGAACGGTGAGAACCACCTCCGGCCCGTCCTCTTCAGTAAGCACCCGCAGCGTACCGCCACCGGGCATGGCATGGACCGCGTTGAGGATCAGGTTCACGACCACCTGCTGCAATTCGGTTCGCGAGATTCGCACCAACGACCGACTACCCGTCTCCAAGCTACTCCGAATGCCCGAGGCCTCGACCTGGTGCCGGGTCAGGACAAGACAATCGCGCACCACCTCGCCTGGGTCCACGCTTTGATCGACGCCTGAATAGTCCTCTGGTCGGGCGAAATGAAGCAGTTTGGAGACGATCACCCCGATGCGATAGACTTGGTCGTCGATCAGGCGAAACTCCTCTGCCGCTGGGGCGCCCGCCGCGCCAAGGTTGCTGCGCGCAAGGTCAAGGTTGCCCTGGATCACAGCCACCGGGTTGTTGATCTCATGCGCCACCGAGGCGGTGATTTCCCCTACCGCGGCCAGCTTTTCAGACAGGATCAGCCGCTCGGTTGTCTCTTCCAGCTGCCAGTGGGCCTCTTGCAGTTCCTGAGTTCGCTCGGCGACGCGATGTTCCAGCGTCTCGCCCCAGTCGCGCAATTCGCGGTCGCGCTGTTCCAGCCGATCCAGAAGCCCATCGAAATGCCGTGCGACCTGCGCGATTTCGCCGTCAGTCTCGACCAGCGCGTTGCGCGCACCAAGATCGCCGTTTTCGACGCGATCGATGGTGCGCGTCATGCTTTCGAGCGGTCGAAAAATGCGCCCTGCCCACCTCAGGAACACTGGCACCGAGGCCAGCGCGATCAGGACGAACGCCACGGCCAGCGTGATGATGGAATTCCGCTTGGCCATGCTGAATGGCGTTTCGAGAAAACCGACATAGAGCATCCCCACCGGCGCACCAAAGCTGTCGAGGATCGGCTCGTAAGCCGAGATGTACCAATCGTTCACGACAAAAGCGCGGTCGAGCCAGATCTGTTCCTCGCCCAGAACCTCCGCTCGCACCTCGGCAGAGACGCGGGTCCCAAGCGCACGCACGTTTTCAAACAGACGTACATTGGTTGAGATCCGGACATCGTCGAGGAACAGCGTGGCTGTGCCCTGGCTTCCTTCTGGCAGGCTTTCGGAGCGGTAGACCAAGGCATTGATCGTATCGATGAAGTCTAGATTGTGGTTTAGCAGCATGCCGCCTACCAGCGCCGCTGGTGCCCCGTCGGGCAGGATCAATGGCGCGGCGGAATGGATGACCATGCCTCGGGTTTCGACGGTGCGGTCGGTGGGCACCGCCCCGCGCGTCGGAACCAGCGGAATCTCGGCTCGTGTGGACATGTCCGGCGACATAGCTCGAAGCGTCTGGGCATCGAACACGTCGATCGCGCTGTGCCACTCACCGCTCAGGGCCGCTTGCACAACCGGCCAATCGGAGGAATGCACGACCCGCAGGAAATCCAACCCCAGCCGCTCCCGTTGGCGTTCAAGATACGCAGTGGCATCGTCTCCTTCGAGCGCGCGCAGCAGATCGACAGAGCGCGCGACCGCATCGACCCGTTCGCCAGATGTCTCGATCAAACGGCCAAGATATTGGTCCGCGATAGTGAGATCGCCGGTAACCTTATTGAGCAGAATGGCGTCGACCTTGCTTGACCAGCGCAAGACGGAGCTTCCCAGCAGGATAGGTAAAAGAACCAACATCGGCAGTACCGCGATCACTAGTAGCCGCACTCGGACAGAGCGCAGGGCCTTGGGCAGGCGTAGCATCGGCTATACTCCCCAGGCCGCACATTTGCGATCGATGGTCTTACGTGAGACGCCTAGACGCCGAGCCGCTTCGGACCGGTTGCCATCCAACGCTTCGAGGGCGTGCAATATTTCGCGCTTTTCCATGTCCTCCAGCGTAGCGATGTCGCCGGGCGCGACCACAGGTCCCAAGGTTTCCAAAGGGAAGCGGCCAAAGATAAGTGCGCGTTCCACGAAATTGTGCAACTCGCGGATATTGCCAGGCCAATCGTGGCGCAGCATGGCCTGTCGCACGGTCGAGGACATCTCGACGCCGGGCAGGTTCAGCGCGGCCGAGATTTCCGTCTGGAACAGCTCCGCGAGGTCCAGCACATCTATCCCGCGCTCCTTCAGCGGCGGCATGGCCACCTCGATCACGTTGATCCGAAACAGCAGGTCTTCGCGAAAGTGGCCCTCCGCGACGGCCTGTTGCAGCGGCTTGCTTGTGGCGATCACGAACCGCAGGTCAAGTTGCACATCACGTCCGGTCCCGATGGGGCGGATCACCCCATCTTCGATGACGCGCAGCAGTGCAGTCTGGGCGCTGGCCGTCAGCTCGCTGACATCGTCGAGGAAAACCGTACCGCCCGAGGCCTGCGCCAACAATCCTTCGCATGCGGGCTGCGCGCCGGGGAAAGTGCCCGGGCCATGACCGAACAGTTCGTATTCGATCATGTCCGCCGGGATAGCTCCGCACTGGATCGGCACGAAAGGCGCGGAACCGCGCCCGGAATGGCCGTGCAGGTGACGCGCGGCCACCTCCTTGCCCGACCCCGACGGCCCGGTGATCAGAACCGGGGTGGACAGGGGCGCGACACGTTCCAAAAGGGCGCGGACCTCGCCGATCTCCGGCGATGCACCGATCAGTTCCTTGCGGCGATTGCCGCTGGCAACCGTATCCAGCTCACGCCGCAAGAGCGCATTTTCTCGCCGAAGCTGAGCCATTTCGAGGCATTTGCGCAGCGCATTAAGGATCTGGTTAGACCGGAACGGTTTGACGAGGAAATCCGAAGCCCCGGCTCGCATTGCGTCAATCGCGGTCTGCAAGTCGGCATAGGCGGTAATCAAGATCGTATCGGTAAATCCACCCTTGGCCCTCTGCTGCCCCAGCCAGTCAAGCCCCTTCTGCCCCGGCATGATATTGTCCAGAACCATCACATCATATTGGCGGGATTTCAGCAGCCTCTCGGCGGCCTGCGCATTCTCAGCACTGTCCACACCACGGCACAACGGGTGCAGCGTATTAACGAGGAAGTGCCGCATGCCGTGCTCGTCATCGACGATAAGGATGCGTGCATTGCTCAGGGGGTCGGGCCCCACATGGGATGTGTCAGTCAATGTCGCCCCCCACTCGAGTGGTGAAATTACGCAAAATCATGCACTGTTCCCACTTGCCACATCTCTTGCTGCAAGTCCAAAAAAGTTCAAGGCTATGTTTTTATGATTTTGTCAGCATATTCTGACGCCGGCTGCGAGACACTGCACGATTTGGCCTTGCCGTTTTACTGCATAAATTCCCAAACCCTGGAGGGGAAGCGAATGGATCTGCGCGAGTACGAACAAATTGTCCAACTCGCGCCGGCGTCAGACGCTGTGGTGCGCTTTATTGGCCGGATCCGCACGCCTTGATCCACCCGCGCCCGCTGTCCACGACAGGGGCGAATTGACGGGCCGGAATGCCGGATCGAACTCGATCCGACCTGGCACGACGCGCTTGACGGTCTGGAGGCCTACCAGACCATTGAGGTGCTCTACTGGTTCGATCAAAGCCGCCGTGATCTGACCCGGCAAAACCCACGCAGCGATGGCAAGACCGTCGACACCTTTGCCCGGCTCGACTCGCTGTGGCAGGGCATCGACGCGGTGCAGGCCGGGCGGGTCTACCTGTCGCCCACCGCCCCCTTCGGCTGGATCGGCCGGCCGCCATCCTTGAACCGGATGATGGGTCTGCACTGGATGGCCGGGCTCAGGTATCCCGACCGCTGGCAAGGGGATTTGCGCAAGGATATCGTCGGCTGCTCCGAGCCGGCTAACAGGGTGACCTGAAGCGATGGCTTCGAGTGTCGCCTTGAGGTGGGCGAGATCCAACGGATGCCTTATCAGGCAGGTTCACTTCCGGTCTTTCTCCCGACCAACTGCCAAGTAGCAATGCGGCCCTGGCCCTTGACATCAATTTCGCCCAATGATGCGAACTCAAACTGGTTCCTCAACAAGACCATCGTTGCCTCCGTGGTCTGTATGATGCCCGGCTTGCTGGTGCTTTCCATGCGGCTCGCAATATTCACAGCTTCACCCCAGAGGTCGTACAAAAGTCTTTGTTCCCCAATCACACCGGCCACAACTTCACCTGTATTGATGCCAATCCGCAATTCCAGGCGATACCCACTGTCTTCATTGAAGGAATGTACAGCCTGCAGCATCTCAAATGCGGCCTTGGCAATGTTTTCCGCGTGATTGGTATTGGGTTCCGGCAATCCGCAGGCCGCCATGTAGGCATCGCCAATGGTCTTGATCTTTTCGACATCGTGCCGGGAGGCAATTCTGTCGAACTCACTGAACAGTCTGTTCAGTACCCGGACCAACTCATCCGAACCTATGCGTCGCGAGAGATCTGTAAATCCGACGAGGTCCGCAAAGAGAACGGTCACGTCGTCAAATCTGTCAGCAATGGATCGGTCCAGTTTGGTATTGTCATCGTCCATCAGTCGTGACGCAATTGATCGGGGCAACACATTCAGCAATAAGGCTTCGGTTCTTGCGTTCGCTTCTCGAAGGGCTACCGCGCTTGAGTAGAGCAAAGCATAGACAAGAATTGTGATCGCGAAGAAGGATTCAGCTTCGTGTTGTCGAAGCCTAAACTTGTCTGGGGAATGAAAAAGCCAGCCCTTCGGGTTTGTTGGGGTTTCGTTCCAACTGCTCTGAAGCCCCGGAAGAAATGGATCCACCATAAGGATAGCTGAAGCGGCAGTCAGTACGATGATCAGATAATACACTGATTTCGAGGGGCCAAGCAGCGAAATCGCTGCTGCCGGGATCAACAAGAAGACATAGAAGTCTCCATCCCTATTGCCATTAATGGCGTAGTAGGCTGCCTGAACCAAAACGCCCGATCCCATGACAATCGCAAAGGCGATCGGAAGGCTCCGTGTCAGGTAAAGGGCTGCAATGCCGAAAAGGCACGCGAGCACGGAGACACCGTCAACACACCTCACGATGATTGAGCGATCCGGTTCGACCGCTTCGACGATCGTAAAGATCACGAAAACAAGCAAAACGGCAGCAAAAACGGATTTCGCACGCCGACTGCGGAGAGAGTCATTGGTGTCGTGACCAACTGCAAAAAGCCGTTCTGTTGCGGCACTTATGCGCTCTGATGCTCTCATTCTGTTAAAGCCTGCATGATGCCCATCGCGGATGAGCCCTTTTGGCACTTCCAAAGATCGCCCAGCACGTCAACATGCTACCGTTCATCTCTGTGTGAATTTGAGCTTGAAGCCTCGCCATGATCAACCCGCCACCTTCCGCATCAACGCTTCGATTGGCCCGCGCTTGAAGATGAGGGACCACAGAAATGCGTACACCGTTGCCAGGGCGCAGAATGCCAGTGATGCAAAAAAGGCTGAACCAATACTCTGCTCACCCAACATGCCAAGGACCTCCAGCGTTCCCATGCCGACAAGGATATGGGCAATGTAAAGGGTCAGGGTTTGACGGCCCGCAGCGGTGACGACGCCAAGAATCCCAATGCGATCCAGAACGTCCGATACCAGCAGGCATATCCCTATGACCGCCAAGGCAACGCCCGCCCCGGCAAAAATGTAGAGCGGCATGGGCGGGATGGGGGCCGTCGTCGACAGATCGGCCAGTTCCGATAGCTCCGGAACCCAGCGAAGGAACCTGGCAAGATATAATGCCGAGACCTCGGCCAGCGCAAATGCGCTGATGCCCGCGCTGATCAGCCAGATTTGTGTGCGGCGGATGCCTAGTTGCAACTTGCTCAAAAACTGACCGATCAGCAGGAAGCTGAGCCAGGGAATGACCGGGTGCCAGCCATTGAAGAACAGGTTACGCACAAAGCCTGCGGGCGTCCAGAAGTCCGAATAGGTGTAGTCGTCCCAGTTCCATCCGGCGTCGTAGTCCAAGGCGAAAACCATCACGACAAACGCCGCGTTGATGGCGACGATCGCTACGATCAGCCATCCGTTTGATGCACGAAGGAACAGCACGCCGAACAGGAAATAGAAGGCGTAATAATGCAGGATATCCGCATCAAAAATGACAGCGTTCAGCAATCCGATGACCAACAGAAAAGCGGCTCGTTTTAGTATGACGAGAGCGGTCTGATCATATGCGCTGCGCTGAGCGGCAAGACCTAAACCAATGCCCGCAAGCACGACGAATGTTGCGGCCGCACGACCTTCCAGCAAGGTGGCGATTGTCATCAGAACACCGGTCCCGTCTTCGACACCCATCGCAATCTTGAAGTTGACGATAACCATGCCGACGAAGGCCAAGTAGCGGGCGAGATCAAGCCCTTCCAACCTTTGAGATGCCATCACATACGCTCCCGAACCTGTGATTTTGCCGGGTCAGCAGCGAGAATCGACCGTTTGAGAATCCCCCACACCGCGTCTCTTGCATCCTTGCTTGGCGACGCTTCACTCATGACGGAGCGCACAGCCAACCCTTCGATCAGGTCAAGGACCAGCTTTGCCGTTTCAGCCGCGTTCTGGTGTTGGACAAAGGCACCGGTTTCCGACCCAGCTTGCAGGACATCCACCAGGCTCGCGATCAGCGCAGCCCGATTGCGCGTAAAACCGCTGGCGATGGGTGGGTTGCGAACCGCAACAGACAAAATTTCCAGTGCCATCAGCGCATTCTCCGGTCGTGCCGCATAATCGAGATAAGCCCAGACGAAGTTTTCGAATGACGTTTGCGGATCCTCAGCATGAGACAGAATTTCACGAAATTCATCCAGTTCTTCTGCTTCGATTTTGGTGATCTCGTAGAGGATTTCATCCTTGCTTTTGAAGTGGTTGTAGAGATTTCCAAGGCTCACCCCCGCCTTTGCCGCGATGTCCCGCACACCTGACTGGTGGTAGCCCTTTTCGATAAAGCAATGCACCGCTGCGGTAACGATCATGAGCCGCCGTGCCCGAAGCTTCTCTTGCGCAAGTTTCGGGGCGCTATCATTTTTGTCCACCTTCTTGACTCCTGATTGCAAGGCAGTATCTAGAATAATGAACGAACGTTCGTTCATCTGTATGTGTAAAATGACATAGGGTGTCCCAAATGAAAATGCAAAAATACTGGTTTCTCGGTTTTCTGGGCCTGATCGGGTTCTACAAGGTCCCGACGATTTGGGCCGTGATCGCCGACGGCGCTCATTGGATGGGTCTCTCGAACCTGCTCTGGTTCCGCGCGGAGGTGGTCCTGCGCAACGAGGCCGATGTCATCGCACGCTCACCCGACCACGACGTGACCGCTTGGCGCATCGTGAAGACACCGTTGGCGTCATTCCTGCCAGGAACCGAAGTCGCGCCCCAAACCGCGGAGAACTGATCCAATGCATGCTCTGACTGGCTGGTTCATCCGCAACCCCGTCGCCGCCAACCTGTTGATGGTCATGATCCTGGTGGCAGGGGCATTCAGCCTGAATTCGATCCGGATTGAGGTTTTCCCAAAGTGCCGCCGGACACCGTCATCATCCAGGCAACATATACCGGTGCACACACGTCGCAGGTAGACGAACAGATCCCTCAACCGCTGGAACGCGCGCTTGAGGGGGTGGATGGCGTCAAGAGTATCTGGTCATCGTCGAGTGCCGGCCCTTTATCTTCAGGTGCACGGCCAGACCGACCCGGAACCCCTGCAACGCGTTGCCCGTAGGTTCCAGGAAGAACTGATGGCGCGGCCGGAGATTTCGCAGCTTCGGGTCTGGGGACAACGGAAACCCGAAATCCGCATTGAAATCGAACCCTATCTGCTCGAACGACATGACCTGACGATCAAGCGGATCGTCGAGATCATCCAGCAAGCCTCGCTCCGGTTTCAAGCCGGAACGCTAAAGACCGAAGGCGGCGACATCGTATTGCGCGCTGACGATCTGGCCTATTTCGGCGGTGATTATCGCGACATATCGCTGTTGGAGATCCGCGACGGCAGTAATGCCCCCGGCCAGCAGTCACAGGACAAACAGGCTGTTGAAATCGGGCGCCAGAGCCGAGGCCGCGTTCAGCAGCGTCAGTGCAATCATTACGCTGATCAGAACGGGTTTAGCGGGCAGAGTGCGGCACCAATGCGCCAGAAACGGTCCCGATATCGCGCAGGCGATGGCGAAACCGGATTGCAGCGTTGCGGTGGCCGCGACCGAGATCCCCAGCGCCGCGGCCATCGGTTCAAGCACACCGGAAAAGACAAAGGCCCCGGTGGCAAACCCGAAGGGGCACAATAGCAGAGCAATGAGCTTCATGGCGGTCAGCCCATCGCTCGGATGTAGCAGGTGGTGGTGCCGGTAGCGAGAAGTCGGCCGGTGGCATCCTCGATCCGGCCTGCTGCGGTTGCGGTGCTGCGGCCGCGGCTATGGACTTCGGCAATGCAGCGGACCTGCCCGGTTTGTGCCAGTACCGGACGGATGAATTTGACCTCGGTGCCCAGCGACACATAGGTTTCACCGCGCTCCAATGTGCTTTGCACCGCGCAGCCGAGGGCCGAGTCGAGCAATGTCATCGACCAGCCACCGTGGATCAGCCCCATCGGGTTGAGAAAACGCGGATGCGGATCCCCCAGAAAGGTGATCCGGCCGGGTGCCAATTCGTGGATCCATTGCGACGTGGTTTCGACGATGGGGGGGGCGGGCAGGCGCCCTGCAACGATGGCCTGCATCTGCTCCAACCCTGTCATCGTTGCGGCAACAGCGGGGTCGGCCAGTCCAAACTGCAATTCGGGCATCGGAACCGGGGCGGCGGCGATGTCGGTGTCGGAGCGAAGGGTCATTGCACAATCTCCACGGCGATGGCGGTGGCTTCGCCGCCACCAATGCACAGGCAGGCAATGCCGCGCTGTAGCCCACGCGCCCGCAGCGCATGTAACAGCGTCACCACGATGCGTGCCCCGGTGGCGCCGATCGGATGACCCAAGGCGCAAGCGCCGCCGTTCACGTTGAGACGGTCGCGCGCAATACCGATTTCCTGTGCGGCGGCCATGGCGACAACCGCAAAGGCTTCGTTGATTTCGAAAAGATCGACCTGATCCACACTCCATCCCACCTGCGTCAGCAGCTTGCGGATCGCCGGGATCGGCGCTGTGGTGAACCAGGCTGGGTCCTGCGCATGGGAGGCATGGCCCAGGATGCGCCCCATCACCGGCATGTCTTGTTCTGCCGCAATGGCGGCTGTGGTCAGCACCAGCGCCGCTGCACCATCCGCATTGGCCGAGGCGCTGGCCGCCGTGATGGTGCCCCTCTCGCCAAAAGCGCTGCGCAGGGATGGGATCTTTTGCGGGTCGATCTGCAGGGGCCGTTCGTCGCGTTCGACAGTCCGCGTGCCCTTGCGGGTTTGCAGGGTGACGGGGGTGCATTCGGAATCAAAGGCGCCGGATTCAACGGCGGTACGGGCCCGGTCCAGGGTTTCGGTGGCATAGGCATCCTGCGCCTCGCGGGTGAACCCATAGCGTTCAGCTGCGGCCTCGCCGAACTGGCCCATCGGGCGGCCTCTGTCATAGGCGTCCTCCAACCCGTCGTTCATCATGTGGTCGATGACCTGGGCCGAGCCGACCTTATGCCCGGCGCGCATGTTGGGCAGCACAAATGGGGCCGAGGACATGGCTTCCATCCCGCCTGTCATGACGATCCGGGCGCTGCCGGCGCGGAGCAGGTCATGGCCCAGCATGATTGCCTTCATCCCCGATCCGCAGACCTTGTTCACGGTGGTGGCACCGGTGGCATCGGGCAATCCCGCGCCGCGCGCCGCCTGACGGGCCGGTGCCTGCCCCAGGCCCGCCGACAACACGCAGCCCATCAGAACCTCCGAGACCTGATCGCCGCCAATGCCCGCATCCGCCAGCGCAGCACGGATCGCTGTTGCCCCCAGTTCGGTGGCGGGCAGGCCGCCAAATGCGCCCATGAAACTGCCCAGCGGTGTACGCCGCGCCGCCGCGACAATGATGTGGTCCGATACTGTGGCTGACATGCGCCCCTCCTGTTGAATTGCATTTAGGATTACGACCATAATCTTTATTGTCAACAAAAAGATTATGACTATAATCTCGGGAGATCTTGTCAGGAGACCCACATGCGCATGAACCGTACAGAAGCCGCGAAAAACCGGGAACGGGTGGTGCAGACCGCCAGCGAGATGTTTCGCAAGGATGGTTATGATGGCACCGGTATTGCTGCGCTGATGAAGGCATCCGGGCTGACCAACGGTGCCTTTTACAAGCAGTTTGCCAGCAAGGAGGCTTTGATCGCCGAGGCAACGGCCCATGGGCTGGGCGAAAACGAAGCCCATTGGCAGAAGGTGCTGGAACAGGCCGAGGGTGACCCTTTGCAAGCTATCACCGATTGGTACCTGTCAGAGCCGCACCTGTCGCATCGGGGGCTTGGATGCACCTACGCAACCTTGGCCACTGAGGCACCCCGCCACGAGGAAGACGTCCAAAAAGCCTTTGATCAGAGCATTCGGCGCACCCTGTCGCTATTGTCGGGTGCAGCTGAAACGGGCGGCACCAGTGATGGCGCCGGAGAGGGGGAGAGAGAGGACGCTGCAATCAGGCATCTCAGTCGGCTGGTTGGCGCATTGATACTTGCACGGGCAGTCGCTGATAGCACTCTGGCCGACCGCATAGTGGCCGCCAACAAGTCGCCGGACTAGGCAGAAATACGGCTGGTTTTTGACGCGTGAAATGAACCAACATTGGTCCGCCCCACCGGAGTGGTCCAGATTAGGTGTTGGTGCATCGGCAATCGCCGCCGCATCGCAAACACATGCCTGCGGTCCATAACCGGATTTTCTCCCGGCCACAGGTGTGTTTGCGCTTTGGCTGCTTCCCATGACAGGCCCGAACATCCATAAGATCGCCAAAATCTATCCGTAGACACGATAGCACGATAGAAGGTATTGGGACTCGCGTGCTTTTCTAATGATCGGCGAGAAACGACGATCACAACGTCAAGCGCAAGAAAGAATAAAAGCGACTGTCATTTACACGGCTCCAATTGAGCCTAAGTGCTGGGCTATCGGTATTTCCATCAATTCTGAAAAGAGCCCCCGGAGCAAGGAATACCCCGATCTCTGCAGCTTTTTGAGCAACATCTATGTCTGATGCACCCTCAGGTAGTGGAAGCCATCCGTAAAGCCCCTCGGCCTGTTCGGGCGCAATCCCAAACCCGATTTTTGTCAGTTGCTCGATCCCGATTTCGCGCTCCTGCTTCAACTTCTTTGCAAGACGGGCGCATTGCTTTTCATACCGCCGTGTACGCATGATGTCTGCGATCAGGCGTTCGGTGTGAATTGAACTGTTGACGGTTAAAATCATCTTGAGCTCAGCGAGGCTGTGAGAAATTTCGGGATCGGCAATGATGTAGCCGGAGCGCAAAGTTGGCGTGAGAAGTTTGGCAAAGGTGCCGATCTGAATAACCCTGTGAAAGAGATCCAATGAGGCAAGACGTGTCCCGGATACGCCAGGCAAATCTATGAAAGGGTCGTCGTCAATGATAAGTATGTTGTGACGGTCCGCAATTTGTAAAACGGTTTGGGCGGTCGATAGGTCAATCGAACAACCTGTCGGGTTTTGTGCAAGAGATTGGGTGAAGAATAGGCGGGGTTGATAGCGATCAGCCGCGACCTGAAGGGCGGCGCAGTCGGGGCCTAGTGGTCCGCGCGGAACACCAATGACATTCACGCCCGCCAGTTTTAGCTTGGCAAAAAGGGGGTAATACCCCGGATCATCGACCAACACTGTTTCACCAGAGCGGCAAAAGCGGCGGATCACGAGATCAAGCGCATGGTTCGCGCCAAAGGTTGTCACAATTTGATCGGGCTGGACATGGATGCCCGCAGCGCCATGAGAGGCCGCAATGTATTCGCGCAGAGCAAGCAATCCGTGCGGTGCGCCATATCCGCCTTCGCCCGATGCAAGTGTGACAGAGGGGGCTGAGCTCAACAGCCAGCTTTCCGGGGGGCGGCCATCCCCAACGAGCACTTTGTAGGGGCGATCCAGCTGAGCATGGAGCAAGGATACGCTGTCGCGCGCCTCACGCAGATTGGCGGGTTCCGCTGTCGTTGCCACGCCATGGGCGACGAAAAAGCCTGCACCCTGGCGCGCGTACACAAGGCCGTTGGCCACCAGCTGGTCGTAAACGGCGACCATAATATTTTTTGATGCGCCGTACTGCTCAGCCGCACGGCGAAGCGACATCAGTTTTGTCTCTTCAGCGAGTTCCCCCGACTTAATCCTGTCGTGCAGGGTTCTGTAGATGCGATCTGTCTTTGTCTGTGTCATCTGCGCAGTGTGTCCACGTTCCAATGGGTACAGTCCAGAAAAAATTGTCCAAACTGTACCAATACAACGTCGCTCAAATTTACAATCTTCCCGACGGAGATCAGGAGGAGACACCATGACTGTTAGCGCGACGACCACCCCGTCTGTTGTGAATTCACGGATTGAGGGCATGCGGGATATGGAGCCTGCTGAACGACGCGATGCCATTGCACTCGCTGCGGGGCTTGATGCCCTCCCCAAAGCCGCGCTTTCAGACGACAATGCACTTCCGATAGCGGTGGCAAACGGGATGATCGAGAACGTCATCGGCACGTTTGAGCTGCCACTTGGGGTGGCTACAAATTTTGTCGTGAACGGCAAGGACTATCTGGTTCCTATGGTGGTTGAGGAGCCTTCTGTCGTTGCTGCCGCGTCCTATATGGCCAAAATTGCGCGGACGGGTGGCGGGTTTAAGGTGAGTTCCACCACGCCAATCATGCGGGCGCAGGTTCAGGTTATTGGTCTGGATGATCCGTTCGGGGCGCGGGCGGCCTTGCTGGCACACCGGAACGCGTTGATTGAAAAAGCCAATTCGAAAGACACCGTGCTGACGGGGCTTGGCGGGGGCTGCAAAGATATCGAGGTTCATGTCTTCCCCAGTTCGGCCATCGGTCCGATGGTGGTCATGCATCTCTTGGTGGATGTACGCGATGCGATGGGGGCCAACACGGTCAACACCATGGCGGAAATGCTGGCGCCACGGGTCGAAGAAATCACAGGCGGAACGGTGCGCTTGCGCATTTTGTCCAACTTGGCCGACAAACGTATGGTGACCGCAAATGTGCGTATTCCAACGGATGCCCTGACGACAAAAACACTGAGCGGGGCACAGGTTGCACGGGGCATCGTCGAGGCCTGCGAACTGGCGATCATTGATCCCTATCGCGCCGCAACCCACAACAAAGGCATTATGAATGGCATTGACCCCGTTGTCGTTGCCACCGGTAACGACTGGCGC
This sequence comes from Pseudophaeobacter arcticus DSM 23566, assembly GCF_000473205.1. Taxonomy (NCBI): domain Bacteria; kingdom Pseudomonadati; phylum Pseudomonadota; class Alphaproteobacteria; order Rhodobacterales; family Roseobacteraceae; genus Pseudophaeobacter; species Pseudophaeobacter arcticus. The sequence continues at coordinate 3,481,536 of NZ_KI421507.1, read as the reverse complement.
GCGATCGAAGCCGGCGCCCATGCCTATGCGGCCCGCAACGGCCATTACACGTCACTCAGTCGCTGGGAACTCTCCAGGGATGGGGCGCTGGTCGGCACACTTGAGTTGCCGATGGCGATGGGGATTGTTGGTGGAGCAACCCGCACCCATCCGGCCGCACAGGCTGCGCTCAAACTGATGGGGGTCACCAGCGCACAAGAGCTTGCTGAAGTGACCGTGGCCGTTGGTTTGGCGCAAAACATGGCCGCGCTTCGTGCGCTTGCGACCGAGGGCATTCAGCGAGGCCATATGACTTTGCACGCCCGCAATATCGCCATTACCGCAGGCGCTCAGAGGAGTGATGTCGACCGAGTGGCCAAAGCCATCGTCGAGGCGGGGGATGTTACTGTCGCCTGCGCCAAACAGATGCTGGAGGGCATCTAATTTCAAAACTTCAGGGAGGAAAACCTATGACAAACGCTACACGGCGTAATCTTTTGCGTTTCAGCGCGGCGGCTCTTGCTGCACCTGCAATTCTTGCCTCGGGCACAACAGCTCGTGCGCAGGGGGTGACCAAATGGCGGATGCAGGCGCTTTGGGGCGGCGGTACGACGCCCATGATTTATGAGGAAAAATTTTGCGCCCGCGTGGCCGAACTGACCGGCGGTTCGCTTGAAATTACGCCTTTTGCGGGTGGGCAAATCGTTCCATCCGCACAGGCCTTTGATGCTGTTCGTGGCGGCGCGTTTGAAATGATGAAAACGTTTGATGGCTATACCGCTGGTAAAATCCCGGCGCATGGGTTTTCTTCGACTGTTCCGTTCGGCTTTCCCGAGGCGGACCAATACGAGGCGTGGTTCTATGAACGTGGCGGGCTTGAATTGGCGCGTGAAAGCTATGCACCTGCTGGGCTTACTTATGTTGCGCCAACGGTGTATGGCCAAGAACCGATCCATTCGCGTGTGCCCGTGCGGGCAATTGCCGATCTCAATGGTCTGAAGGGGCGTTTTGTCGGGCTTGCCTCTGCTGTGATGGCGGATTTTGGAGTGTCTGTTTCACCGCTTCCCACCTCCGAAGTCTATTCGGCTTTGGACAAAGGTTTGATCGACATCGCGGATCGCGGCGACATCAAAGCCAACTATGAAGAGGGCCTCCACGAGGTTGCAAAATACCTCATCTTGCCGGGCGTGCATCAGCCGACCACTGCAACATCTTATGTCGCAAATACGCGCGCATTTGAAACCTTGGACGCGCAACAAAAAGCCGCTCTCGCGGTGGCGGCTCGGGAAATTTCCGGGACCCTGCGTCAGAATATTCTCGTTGCGAATGGCGAATACATTAAGAAATTCCAAGATGCAGGTGTTGAGATCATTGATTTTGATCCTGAAGATGTCGCTCAAGCGCGGGCCAAGGCTGTGGTGGCTTGGAAAAAGGCCGCCTCGGACGAGGTTTCTACCCGTATGATGGAGTCTCAGATCGCGCTGATGCAGGAATTGCGCCTGCTCTAGATCTAACCCATTTTGCACCTAAAACTGCATCATCCCGCGCCAATCATCCTGGGATAGGCGCGCGCGGGATGGTGCCGCATTCGCGGAGCTTCTTATGATAACACTGTCCCGGCGCATCACCGCGCTCAACCGAGGTTTGTTCGCGTTTGCGAAATGGCTGATCTACGCCATCGTCTTGCTGATGCTGTGGGAAGTGCTTTCGCGCTATGTGTTGTCGTCGCCCACCTCATGGGCACCGGAATTGGCGACCTTGATTTTTGGTCCTTTCTTCCTTTTGGGAGGACCATATTTACTCCACCTCGGCGGACATGTTGCGGTTGATGTCGTCTCGGCCAAAGCGACGGGGCGTCTCGCTGTGGGGCTAAAACTGGTTGGTCTGTTTTTGTCCGCAGTCTTTGGCGCCATCCTGTTGTGGTTTAGTGTCCCTTTGGTGATGCAGTCTTTCAGCTATGGGGAGACCAGCTACTCCGCGTGGAATCCAATCATTTGGCCGGCCAAAGCCTTTTTGCCGCTCAGTGCATTGCTGTTGATGCTTCAGGCCCTTGCCGAGGCAATTGGCGTGTTGTTTGAGCCGGAGGCCGTGTGATGGAAAGCTCTTTCGTTCTTCTATTCATGTTCACCTCTCTCATCGCCTTTATGTTGAGCGGGGCAGGGCTTGCTTTTGTTCTGGGCGCGATTGCCTTTATCTCGACTGTCTTGTTGTGGGGCCCATCCGCTTTGATCGTGGCTGTTCTCAACACATTCGAGACCATGACGTCGGAGTCACTTATGGCGATCCCGCTCTATGTCTTGATGGCCTCAATCCTGCAGAAATCTGCCATCATTGACGCGCTTTATGATGCCATGGAAACATGGTCGGCGCGCCTGAATGGTGGTTTGGCCGTGGGCACGATCATCATTTGCACCATCCTCGCGGCGATGACCGGGGTTGTTGGCGCTGCAGTGGCTGCGATGGGGATCTTGGCTTTACCGTCGATGTTGTCGCGCGGCTATCATCCGCCGCTTGCCTTGGGGGCGATCTGTGCGGGCGGCACCTTGGGGATTTTGATCCCGCCATCTGTGGTAACCATCGTCTATGCCATCACAGCACAAATTTCGATCGGGCAAATGTTTGCGGCAGGGATCGTGCCGGGTCTTATCTTGGCAGGCAGTTACATCGCCTACATCCTCATTCGGACATGGATTAATCCGGCGCTGGCACCAAAACCAGAACAGGTGGATGATTTGCCGTTGGGTGAAAAACTGGCCAAACTGAAAAGCCTTATCTTGCCTGCTTTTGTGGTTTTTGGGGTGCTTGGTTCTATTTACACGGGGGTCGCGACCCCGACCGAAGCCGCCGCTGTTGGCGTATTAGGCGCCGCAATCTCTGCATCGCTCACGCGTCGCCTGTCCTTCACCATGCTGTCAGGCGCCGCGACAGAAACTCTGCGCGTTACGGCTATGATCCTCTGGATTACCATTGGTGCCCGTGCATTTATTTCGGTCTTTGTGGCCACAGGCGGCGCAGATTCGATCCTTGGCTTTGTTGAAGGCTTCGAGGCCTCACGTTGGATCATCTTGGGCGTGATGGTTTTGGTGCTGATCTTCTTGGGATTGTTCCTGGATGAAATCGGGATCATCTTGCTTTGCGTGCCGGTGTTCTTGCCGATTATCACCACACTTGATTTTGATCCGCTATGGTTCGGCGTGCTCTTCATGATCACGGCGCAGATGGCCTATATCACGCCGCCTTTCGGCTACACGTTGTTCTACCTTAAAGGCGTTCTTCCCGACGGGATCGGCATCGGGCAAGTGTACCGCGGCGTTATTCCATTTTTCCTGATCCAGGTGGGTATTTTGATCCTCTTTGCGGTCTTTCCGGACCTCGTCACCTGGCTTCCCGAAGCGCTTAGCCAAGTCGGGAAATAAGCCATGAAGGATCATGTGACCGTTTTCGAAGTTGGCTCGCGCGATGGATAGCAAAACCTTGGCCTGAACGTGCCGACCGAGACCAAGATTGCCTTGGTCGATGCCGTCATACCGAACAGCGCGCCTTCGGTTGAGCCAATAGGGGCTGCGGGCTGTCAGCAGTATCGCCAAGCCTTTTCGAAGGGGGTTGTTTTGGGGAGTTTGATTTTTGGGATCTTCCGCCATAGCAAGCCCGCAAAAGAGTGTATAACTGTGTGTAACTTTTTATGGGGTGAATCAGACGGTTTCAAAGAGGGGCGTAGATCAATAATTTCAGTTGTTTAGTGCTTCGCCAGAGGCGCGCCACCGATACGAGGATTTTCAATTTCCCTCAGTCTCTGGGCAGAGCGCAGCGTTCAAGCACAAGCATTTTGACACCCATACGACACCCAGTTTCATTTCATGGGAGGCTTCGATAATATGTCTGCCATGCAACCCAAACCCCTTATCTGTTTCCCATTGGCAAAATCCCGTGTCCACGAAGGATGTGGTGCCAGTGCCTTTGAGTTCGCTGTGATTTCGGCGGCGCAGAACCATGCCCGCGTGCTTTGGATCCGCCAAGAGTGGAAATCTGATCTGCTACACCCTGTTGGGCTGCTATCGTACTGTGACCCATCTAAGATACTATTGGCGCAGGTCAAAAATCAGGTGGAAGGGCTTGCTGTGATGGAGGAAGCCCTGCGCGATGGCAGTGTATCGCTTGTCATCATAGAACTGGACCAACCGCTTGATCTGACGGCGGGGCGGCGGCTGCAACTGGCCGCGAAAAATGGGGGCGCAACCGGGCTGTGCATTATTCCCGAAGGGATGGGCAGCAATGCTGCCGAAACCCGTTGGCACTGTGATCCGGTGTTCGATCCTGAACGAGCGGACTCGACTCTGATGCGCTGGTGTCTTATTAAGAACAAATCAGGAACATTGTGTGATTGGTATGTTCGATGGGACGCGACAAAATCCAACCCGGCGGATCGTATCGTTGTGGTTTCCCCGCCTGGCGAGTGACCGGGTTATACGCGCGCGTCCAATAGAGGGACCATTTGCGCTGACTCTGATTGAGCGCAACGCAAACCGGATTTATTGCCTGAACAAAGCGGCAGAAAAGCAGGGCCTGCACCAAGGCATGCCGTTTTCAGACGCCCGCGCCTTTTGCCCGGAGCTGTACAGCATGCCGGCAAATCCAAAGGCGGATCAGTGTTTTTTGCTGACATTACGCCGTTGGGCAACGCGCTATTGCCCCTGGGTTGGGCTGGAGGGCGCTGATGGTTTGACCCTGGATATCACAGGCTCTGCCCACCTATTCGGCGATGAAGCCGCTATGATTGAGGATATGCACCAGCGCCTGACGCGCGCGGGTTTTGCGGTGCGCATCGGGCTTGGTGTCAGTCGTGGCGCGGCCTGGGCGTTGGCGCATTATGGCAATACACCCACACCAGATGATATGCAGACCGCACTGGCGACTTTGCCTGTCGCCGCCCTGCGTATCGAGCGCAAGACCGATGTGGCGCTGCAACGGCTTGGGCTGCGCACAATTGGCGATCTCATCGCCACAGAGCGCGCACCGCTTGCGCGACGTTTTGGTCGGGGGCTTTTACTGCGCTTAGATCAAGCGATTGGGGCGCAACCCGAAGAGATCACGCCACTGAAAGACCCACCACATTACGCGGTGCGCATGAGCTTTCCCGAACCCATTGGCCTTTGCGCTGATGTCATGGCAGGGGTGGAGCGCCTTTTGGTGAAACTGTGTGAACGGCTTGCCGTTGATGGTGTCGGGGCGCGCATCCTGCTCTTGTCCCTGCGGCGGGTGGATCGGGAGGCACAAGACGTTGAACTGCGGCTGGCCCGTGCTTTGCATGATGCCCCTCGCATTTTGCCCCTGTTTCAACGCGGGATTGATACGGTTGATGCAGGGTTTGGAATTGACCAGATACGCCTGAGTGCTACGCAGGTCGAAAAGCTGCCTGTGCAACAGATCAGCCATGTTTCAAATGGCGGCAAGAATCAGCTGGATGACCTGATCACGCGACTTGGCGCACGGATTGGTCTTGAGAACATCCAGCAGTTTCTTCCCGCCGACAGCCATATACCAGAGCGTAGCTTTATCATTGCCCCTGCGGCGTTTTCATCGCCCAGCGATGCATGGGCACATTCGCAACCCCGCCCCATTCGCCTGTTCCCGCCTGAACCCATTGCTGGGGATGGGTCACGACCGCCCGCGCGATTTCGGTGGCGCCGCATGGCGTTGACGACAGGGCGTGCCACAGGGCCGGAACGCATCGTGCCTGAATGGTGGATGGAGGATGAAAATTGGCGCTCTGGCATACGTGATTACTGGCGGGTCGAAACGCGACAGGGGCGCAGGCTTTGGCTGTTTTACACGCCGCAAAATCACGGCTGGTTTGTGCAGGGGGAATTCGCATGACCTATGCCGAGCTTTGCACCACCAGCAATTTCACCTTTCTCACCGGGGCATCCCACCCCGAAGAACTGATCACACGCGCCGCTGATTTGGGCCTTACGGCGATTGCCATCACGGATCGTAATTCGCTGGCCGGTGTCGTGCGGGCCTATTCCGCATTGAAGGTTTTGAAGGATGATATTCCCGCAGAAAAATTGCCGAAGCTGATTGTTGGCTGTCGGCTGGTGCTGCGCGATAGCAGCGTTGACTGGCTGGCGCTGCCCACAGATCGCACGGCTTATCAACAACTTACACGGCTGTTGACACTTGGCAAACGACGCGCGCCAAAAGGAGAATGTCACCTTGACCTGAAGGATCTGACAGATCACGCCACGGGAATGATCTTGATCGCGATACCCCGTGATCTGGATACGGCGCTAGGTGATATCCATCCTGTCCAGCGCCGCTTTCCCGGCCACGTCTTTCTGGGCGCGGCTCCGCAATATGATGGCAGCGATCAGACCCATTTCACCGCTTGCGCTGATCTGGCGTTGCGTGGGTCCACCCCCATGGTGGCTGTGGGGGATGTCTTGATGCACCATGGCAAACGCAAACAACTGGTGGATGTTCTGACCTGCATGCGCCATCACATCACCATTGACCAGATCGGCACCCGTGCTTTGCCAAATGCTGAACGTCGCCTGAAAGGCCATGTCGATATGGCGCGGTTGTTTCGTCATCACCCGGCAGCAATCAGGCGCACGATGGAAATTGCTGCGCGCTGTAGTTTTGATCTGAGCGAGTTGAGCTATGAATACCCAGATGAGATTGCGGATGGCGAAAGCCCCATAACACGGCTGGAGCGTCTGGCGCGAGACGGGTTGAAACGACGTTATCCTGATGGAGCCAGCGGCAAGGCCAAAGCGCAGCTTGAAAAGGAATTGAAACTTGTCGCAAAGCTTAATTTTCCAGCCTACTTCCTGACCGTATATGACATTGTGCAATACGCCCGCAGTCAGGGTATTTTATGTCAGGGGCGCGGATCAGCGGCAAATTCGATCATTTGCTATCTCTTGGGCATCACCGATGTCAGCCCCGAAACCATCACCATGGTGGTGGAACGGTTCGTGTCTGAACACCGTGGCGAGCCACCAGATATAGACGTCGATTTTGAACATGAACGCCGCGAAGAGGTGATCCAGTGGATTTATCAGCGTTACGGTCGCCAGCGTGCCGGGCTATGTGCGACAGTGATCCGCTTCCGTTCTCGCGCCGCGATTAAAGAAGTTGGCAAAGTCATGGGCCTATCACAGGATGTCACCGCCGGGCTTTCAGGCCAGATTTGGGGCATGTCTGATGGGGGGGCAGACCCAGCGCGCATTCGCGAGTTGGGCCTTGATCTGAACGACCGCCGCCTTGCGCAGACGATCAGCCTAATCGGCGAAATTATCGGCTTTCCGCGCCATCTGTCACAACATGTCGGCGGTTTCATTATCACCAAGGGTCGGCTGGATGAGCTTTGTCCGATTGAAAACGCCGCCATGGATAACCGCACCATTATTGAATGGGATAAGGACGATATCGACGCGCTTGGCATTCTAAAGGTTGATGTGCTTAGCCTTGGAATGCTGACCTGTATCCGTAAAAGCTTTGATCTTTTGAAGCAGCATGAACATCAAAACCTAAATATCGCCAGCGTGCCGCAGGCCGACACAAAAACCTACGATATGCTCTGCGTTGCCGATGCGGTGGGGGTGTTTCAGGTCGAAAGCCGGGCGCAGATGAATTTCCTGCCGCGCATGCGACCACGCGAATTTTATGATCTGGTGATCGAGGTCGCCATCGTGCGTCCCGGCCCCATCCAGGGTGGCATGGTGCACCCCTATATCAACCGCCGCCAAGGGCGCGAAAAGGTCAGCTTTCCCTCTGAAGATCTGCGCGGTGTCTTGGGCAAAACCCTTGGCGTGCCTCTGTTTCAGGAACAAGCGATGCAGATTGCCGTCGTCGGCGCGGGTTTCACCCCGGAAGAGGCCGACAAGCTGCGCCGATCCCTTGCGACCTTTCGCAAAATGGGCACCATCGGCACCTTTCGGGATCGGTTTGTAAGCGGCATGCTGAATCGTGGATATACAGAAGATTTCGCCAATCAGTGTTTTAGCCAGATTGAGGGCTTTGGCGAATACGGCTTCCCCGAAAGCCACGCAGCGGCCTTTGCCATGCTGGCCTATGTGTCCGCTTGGCTGAAGTGTCATCATCCGGCGATCTTTGCCTGTGCGCTGTTAAACTCCCAGCCCATGGGGTTTTACGCCCCGGCCCAGATTGTGCGCGATGCCCGGGAACATCAGGTCGAGGTGCGCCCCATCTGTGTCAACGCCAGCACTTGGGATAATATACTGGAACGCCGCACCGATGGGGCATTGGCCATGCGCCTTGGATTCCGTCAGATCAAAGGGTTCCGCGAGGAAGATGCAAACTGGATCGCAGCGGCACGGCGCAATGGATATCAGGATCCCGAAAGTGTCTGGTTGCGGGCCGGGGTTGCGCCTGCGGTTCTGGAACGTCTGGCCGAAGCCGATGCCTTCATCGGCATGGGGCTAACCCGACGTGATGCGCTCTGGCAAGTGAAAGCCATTCGCAGCCAAACGCCTTTGCCGCTGTTTAACGACCCGATTGATGGCGAATGCATTCTTGAACCAAATATCACTTTGCCCACAATGCATTTAGGCGAAGAAGTTGTTGAGGATTACATCGCCACCCGCCTGACATTGCGCGCCCATCCCATGGAGCTTTTGCGCCCCGCAATCCCCGGCCTGACACCGCATGATCAGCTGCAACATGTGCCGCTGGGCCGTGTCAGTGTCTGCGGCCTTGTCATCACCCGCCAGCGTCCTGGGACGGCATCTGGCGTGATATTCCTGACGCTCGAAGACGAAACCGGGGTGTCCAATATCGTGGTCTGGCCAAAGGTATACAAACAGTTCCGCCGCATCGTTATGGGGGGGCGATTGCTGCGGGTGAGTGGCTACTTGCAACGTGAAGGCATCGTTGTCCATCTGATTGCGCAGAGGATTGAAGACAGGTCACATCACCTGACAGAGCTTGGCCACCCTATGGAAGACGCCATCGGCATCACCCACCCCGAAGCCGATGACGCCCCACGCGCCAGCGCCCGCCATCCCCGAGAACAAGCCAAGCGCCTCTTTCCCAGCCGTGATTTTCATTGAGGCCGCAACGTATTTGCTCTGCATGCAAGAGCAGCCACTAGCAGTTTACCCTGACACGCGGACTAACCACGGCCTTTTCAACGCCGCTATGAGGCACAGCAGCCGGCCCTTCAGGATAGGCTTCAAAACGTCATTGACACGGCAAGTCGAAACGAATTTTCTGTCTCCGCCTACAAAGCGAAACAGAATATCTTTGCGTGATCAAAACTTTTCGAGAGAGGACGTTACCATGAAATTAGATCCCAATAAAATCCTGACATTGAAGGGCAGCAAGGCAGCAGCCGCCCCGAAAGTCGGTGAACCGCCCGCGCCGGGCGGTGGCTTCTAAGCCAATCCGGCACGATATTCCTGATTCTGAAGAGAGCGGCGACCTGCCAACTGTCGGGTCGCCGTAAGCACGCGTAGACCTTAGTCTGCAATATCGCAGAAACAAGAGACCTCATGATGACCTCAGGCATGCAAATTGACGCCACGTTTCGTTCCATTGCGCGTTTGACCAAAAAATGGCCGGGCCGGGCCGTCGGACCTCACGGGGTTGCAAGATATCTGAATTCAGGCGGAACTCTCCCCCCGATCCTATGGTTCTTCAATGCAGAGCAGGAACCCGTGAATTTTCATGCTGCACTTAACCCAGAGCAGCAATTTGTGGCACTCCGCTCTCTCAACCTCATAATGAAACCGTCACTCGAGCGGGATGAGGTCGGTGCCAAAATGGCGGGTCATCTGGCGGACGCACTGACAGGCATGCTGCCCAGAGACATCGCGCTTGTTGGTGGGAATTGCCAAGGGGCGCCATATGCCATCTGCCTTGCGCAGAGGCTCATGGATCTTGGCCACGACATTAAATCTGTTGCTGCTATTGATACCATTCCCGACCGCGCAATAACCGTTCCTGCGTTGCTTAACTTCGGCGTGGAGGCACCGGAACGGAACCCCTTCATGCAGGATCAATACGTGACCCAGAAGCGGGTAGAAAACCTGTTTCCTGCATATGAGCAAGCAAGTCTGCCCTGTGGGCATGGCCAATACTTCAGGGCGGAAAACCTCCCCTACCTCATCGCGAACATCGAAAATTTCATAGGGACCCGCATTCGCGCCGAAGAGCATCTGTAAGCGTTGCCGGGGTCGAATGTGAAAACAGAATGGACGGATGAACCTCCGCGCGGAGACATCGCCCAATAAGACCACACAGATCAACGGCTTTCAGGGAATCCCCGCCCAGATCGAAAAAATCACTGTCCTGCGATACCTTGGCATCGGGAAAACAGGTTTTGAAGGCGTCTTCGACGCAGGTGCTCAGTTCAAATGGCATGGCATACCTCTGGTGTTTCTTCGTCCCCTGCCTCACTTGCTGCGGGGATCACGCAACACAGAGCGGCGCCAGTCACCCGCTGTATCCGGTTTTCCAGGTCTGGCGCGTTAAAGGATACACCGTTTCGGCACAGGTACTCCTGAACTCTTCCCACAACGTACAGATAGCCTTCGTCATCTAGGTAGCCCCGATCACCAGGCCGCGCGGTATTGTCAGCAACCCGCGTTTCAATATGACCGATCTCGTTGTTCGGCAGCGGGAGGCCATGGTCGTCAACGATCCTGACCAGATGATGCCGAAGCGGCTTTCCGACGGAGGTCGGGTGGCTGTCAATCGCATCCCCCTCCAGGCGGGATATGATGCCCGTTTGCGTGGAGGAATAGGTAACGCAGAGCTTGTCTGACAGGATCGATTTGGCCTCGGTCAGGTCCCTACCAAGCAAAGGCCCGCCTATGCTCTGCATTTTTACCAACCGGTCGTAGCGTGGCCCGGTCCCGACCAGCCCTTGCGCCTTAATGTGCTGGACCAGACCGCGGATCAAGACTGGCGCCAAGGTGACTTCTTCTGCATCCTGATGCAGGAGGGCCGCATCGAGTTCGCCGTAGCTGAAAAAGACCGGGACAGTGATGATCTTTCGTCCATTGATCGCATTACGGTACCAAATATAACGTGTTCCCGGAAAGCTGAGGTTGAGGCACGACACCGCATTGCCCCACTGCCCCCTGTCCCCACGTAGGGCCATCCGCTCTATCGCCTTCAAAAGCTCCCCATGCGAGGCCGGGTAGAGCTTCGGCGCCCCGGTGGTGCCAGAGCTCATAATGAAATCTGCGGTGCCGCGCGGCTCGGGTGCCAAAGTCAGCGCGTCCGGTGTCGCCGTCGCCTCAACACCTTGTGGAAACGCCAGAATCCCGTCGTTGCGAGCCAGCTTCCTGAAGTCCGAAAAGACGCATGACGCACGCGCCCTGATGGCCTGCTCCAAAATGTCCGAAGGCGGACTTCTGAAGTCGAGCACTAGGGGAGATGCCCCCAATGCCCAGAGCGCGAAAATTCCAGCGAAGGTGTCGATCTGGTGGGTATTTGCAAGCCCCACCACCTGACCCGCGGCAACGCCGTGCTCTGCAAAGGCGCCCCTCATCATGTCAAGGCGCGCGCTGAAGTCTGCGTAGGTGACGGCCTTGGTCCCGGTTTCGAAGAGTATGGCGTCTGGGGTTGCCTCGATCTGTTTCAGAAAGGCCGCGCCGATGGTGTCAGGAGCGTACATCGGACATTGCTCTCTGTGCATCATCAAACAGCCGCTGTCCCAGCGGTGTCAAACGCGCATGTTGCTCAATTTGAGTGGCACAATCCTGATAGACGATCGCCGCCTGGCTGCTTTGGCGGCGCAGCTCTTTGGCGTCCGGTCCGCACAAACCATTGTCGAGAATACAATTTGCGGATTGCACCATTCGCGCGGAAACCCAAGCCGCATGGAAAATCCCCTCCATGGGGCGCGGCGCGGAGCGAAGGGGAGAGCTGAAAAGCTCGGTATCTTCATTCAAGATGACAGGGTCATCCAGGTGATACAGGAACAACTTTGCATGAGAGCTTTCATGCACCAGTGTCATCAGAACCCTCGGCAGAATATCAATCTTGTTGAAGTTCATCAGGATGGAACCGAAAGCGGCAAAGACCGTGGCGCCGCCAAAGCCGCTCTTCTTCGGATCTCGGTTGGTGGCAAGGTAAACCTGCGGCGCGAGGAGATCAAATTCCCTTGCCCAGTCAGGCGCGTATTTTTCCATCATGTTTATCGCTTGATTGATCTTGGCAGTCGCTTGTTTCTTCGCCTCGGCGCCAGGAGCGAGCAGATCGGTTGTAAGCCCGACATCATCGCAATACGCTCGGCGAAGAAGGTCACATGCGGTGGAGCCCAGTTCTATTTTTGACAGGCCGCGCACCCTGAGGCCAGTTGCCTCCACCTCATCCGGGAGCTGTAGAAATTGCAGGCAGGTCGTGTTAAAGCCGGGTTCGTCCTGTGAGAGCGCTGCATTCACCATCGCGTCATGTGCGGCAAAAATACGGCTGTCGGGACGCCCCTGACCAGAGAAAATGCGCTTCAGCTTTTCCTCGGCCTTCGCCTTGTTTTTGGGGCTGTCCCACACCTCAAGCAGCAAATGCCGGAATGAGGTTTCGAGCCTGTCGATTAAACGAGTGATTGTTTCCCGAAGATCATCAGCATCCGGGAGCAAGGTTGTTCGAAACTGAAGTTCCATAATATTTACCTGAAAAAGATTTCTACTAAAATGATCCTGCTTTCTGGAGAGGTTTGCGGTTCAGCGAAAACGCATCTGCGGTGGGCTCGACGCTTCTATATATACCTGTTCCGAAACAATGTATGCGTCGTCAGGGGGTCGTTTTTCAAGCGCCGTTAGTGGCTTCGCTTTGTTCCCGGGGAGAGGGTCGGCCCCCATGTGCTGGAGATCGCGCCTTTGCCAGTATGCATCGGAAGATCAAAGAGCAGACAAACAGCGGGACTAAAGCCATAGTCTGCCAGGCGGGTGAAATTTCAACGGGTCGCTGCAACACAGGCTTCAAATTTCTCTGCTGGGGTCTGGTATTGCAAGGTCTTTCCGATGACGCTAAGAGCGACCAATGCAGTCTTTGACAAGAGGGGGCATTTCAAAGCGATCGCTCCCGACCTGAAAACGATTTGTCAATCTTAGGCGAATCGAAAGTTGTTTTTGCTAAGTCTGCCTCTGAATGAATAAGTAGGCGACAATGGCGACAATCAGTGGTGGTGGTGGTGACGACACCTTATACGGGACGTCCGGGAACGACACAATAACAGGTGGCGAAGGCGCAGACTCAATCGCGGCCGGCGCCGGAGACGATATCATACACGGAGATGACGCTTTTGGCTCTGCCGATGGCGGCGACACCATTGATGCAGGCGACGGGGCAGATACCGTATATGGCGCCGATGGTGACGATGTTATCTACGGCGGTGCTGGCGCGGATAGTGTGCATGGCGGCGCGGGCAATGATTGGATCGATGGCGGCGACGGCAGTGACACGATCTATGGTGATCAGGGGAATGACACGCTCGATGGGGGGGGCTGGCGACGACCTGATCTATAGCGGTGACGGCGATAACGAGATCCGCAGCGGCGCAGGCAATGATACGATCTACGGACATGGCGGTGCCGACACGTTCGTGATTACCTCCGACAGCGACAATGATGTGATTGAGGACTATTCCGCAAGCGATGGCGACATTCTTCTCGTCGACTATCCTGGGATCACGACTTATTCCGAGCTTGAGCCGTACCTGAGTGACGATGGCAACTGGGGCACTCTGATCTCCCTCCCGGACGGGTCGGTGACCCAGGTTAAGTGGTTGAACTATGCGTCTCAGTCAGCGTCGGATTTCAGCTTTCAGTCGGGGCCGGTGTGTTTTCTGAAGGGAACGCTGATCGATACGGCAACAGGCGCCAGACTGGTCGAGACATTACGCCCGGGCGACTTGGTCGAAACGCTAGACAACGGAATGCAGCCGGTGAGGTACATTTCTTGCAGATGCTACAAGTTCAAAAATGGTCCTCACAAGATGAAACCTATTCGGATTCGTCCCAATGCGCTCGGGCCGAAGACACCGAACCGCGAACTTCTCGTCTCGCCGCAACACAGGATCGCTCTGCCGCAGAACAATCCCACCCATATCGTGGCGGCAAAAAGGCTTCTTCGGCTACCCGGTGTCACGGAACGGCCGTCTTGCAAAATTGCACGGTACTACCACATCTTGCTTGATCAGCATCAACTGGTCCGGGCGAATGGCGCTTGGGCAGAAACACTCTTGGTGACAAAATACAGCAGCGACCAGGCACAGCTACCAAGCCAGCTGCAACGGACTCGAATGAAGCCCATTCGGACAATCGAAAAGGTTTCGCGGCCTCCCGCTTTTACCTTTCTCTAGCGGCAATCAAGTACTCAAACCCATACCGACCCGGCTTCACATCAAAGGGGTGCTTGCCGAGCAGCCAGACCGGAGATTCAAGAACTGCGCAGCATGCGTCAAAAAAGGGCTGAAAGTGAGCATTCGCTGCGGCTTTTCATGCCAAACAGCACGCCTTCGGTTGGCTTCCGGTCAAGCGCGGCCTGTCGTGCCAAGGTCTGCTTCGTGGTGAAAACGAGCCAATATCTTCTCATCTTACAGGTCTTTTAACATCAGTGCGTTTTCGATCTTGATAATGTCGTTTGCAACTCAGCGACAAAACACCTTCTCCATACACTGCCCAATGTAAGGTGCCGCTTTCCTTCGCGGGGGAGTGGAGAATTGGGAAGCCGGTGAAACTCCGGCGCTGCCCCCGCAACGGTAACGAAGATCAGGTTACGGCAATCAACCACTGGAACGAGGAATCCGGGAAGGTGCCGCAGCCGGGCGAGAGCCACTTCGGAGTCCGGAAACCAGCCTTGCGCATATGTCAAATCGCGGGTGGCGGTGGGGGCTTCCATGTCGGACGGCTTCCTCGCGCCGCCGATTGGTCCCTCCTGTCATCTGCCCAAGAAACGCCGCGGGGCGCGGCAGGAGAATCAGAGATGAATTCAGCAATCGAGCTTCTGGCGCGGCGTGTGCCGGGCCATTCCCTTGAACAGGCGTTCTACAACGATCCTGACATCTTCCAGACCGATCTCGAAGCCATCCATTACCGCGAGTGGCTGTTTGCAATCCCCGCCTGCGAGCTTGAGAAACCGGGCAGCTACGTGACGCACAAGGTCGGCGCCTACCAGGTCATCATCGTGCGCGGCGCCGACAACCGGATCCGCGCCTTTCACAACACCTGCCGTCACCGTGGTTCGATTATCTGCAAGGCGCGCAAGGGCAATGTACCGAAACTGGTCTGCCCGTATCATCAATGGACCTACGAGCTCGATGGCTCCTTGCTCTGGGCGCGTGATATGGGGCCGGGTTTCGACCCGGGTCAGCACGGGCTGAAGACGGTTCATTGCCGGGAACTGGCCGGGTTGGTCTATATCTGCCTCGCCGATGAAGCGCCTGATTTCGAAGCCTTCGCCGAGATTGCGCGTCCTTATCTTGAGCCCCATGACCTCGCCAATGCCAAGATCGCCCATGAAAGTACGATCATCGAAAAGGGCAACTGGAAGCTGGTCTGGGAGAATAACCGCGAATGCTATCATTGCGGCGGCAACCACCCCGCCCTTTGCCGGACCTTTCCCGATGACCCTACGGTCACGGGCATCGAGCAGGGGGCAACGCCTCCGCATCTGCAAAAGCACTTTGACCGCTGCGAAGCCGTGGGCTTGCCGTCGCAGTTCTACATGCATGACGACGGTCAATTCCGCTTGGCCCGGATGCCGCTCAAGGAAGGGGCGGAAAGTTATACGATGGATGGCAAATCTGCGGTGCGTCGCTGGCTGGGACGCGCTCCCTTTGCGGATGCAGGTTCGTTGTTGAAGTTTCATTATCCCACCACATGGAACCACTTCCTTGCCGATCATTCCATCGTCTTCCGCGTCACCCCGATTAGCCCCACCGAAACCGAGGTCACGACCAAGTGGCTCGTCCACAAGGATGCGGTCGAGGGGAGCGATTATGATCTGAAGCGGCTGACCGAGGTCTGGGAAGCAACAAATGACGAGGACCGTCAGGTGGTTGAAGACAACCAGCAGGGCATAGATAGCCCCGCCTATGCGCCTGGCCCCTATTCCTCGACCCAGGAAACCGGCGTGCTGCAATTCGTAGAATGGTATTGCGCGACCTTGGCTGCGCATCTGCGTCCCAACGCCTTGGCGGCGGAGTAAACATGATGACCCTCTCCCCTTCTTCCGCGCCCACGATCTGGCAGGACACCGAAATGCTGGAATGTGTCTCGGTCGTTCCGGAAACTCCGGGCACGGCAAGTTTCTCATTCAGGTCGCCTTCGGGAGCACAGTTCGCCTATGATCCGGGCCAATTCCTGACCTTGGAAATTCCCGCCCCGGATCAGCCCGGCGGGGTGGTGCATCGGACCTATACGATCTCCTCCTCCCCCTCGCGGCCCCGGTCGATTACCATCACGGCAAAGGCGCAGAACGACAGTATCGGAACGCGCTGGATGCTGGACAACCTGAAGCCGGGAATGCGGATCAAGGCGATCGGTCCGGCCGGACTCTTCACCAATGTGGATAGCCGCGCCAAGAAGTTTCTTTTTCTCTCGGCTGGTTCGGGGATCACGCCGATGATGTCTATGACCACCTGCATGTGGGACGAAGGGCGCGATCTCGATGTGGTGTTCATCAACTGCGCCAAACGCCCATCCGAGATCATCTTCCGCCAGCGCCTCGAGCAGATGGCCAGCCGCTCATCAGGACTGGATCTGAAATTCGTCGTTGAGGAACCCGATCTCTATCGCCCTTGGACCGGCTATCAGGGCTTTTTCAATCAGCTCATGCTTGGTCTCATGGCGCCGGACTATCTTGAGCGCGAAGTCTATTGCTGCGGCCCTGACCTCTTCATGACCGCCGTGCGCGAAGCGCTGGTCGGGCTTGGGTTCGACATGGATAACTACCATCAGGAAAGCTTTGGCGCACCCGTCGAAACCGTAGCAGAACAACCCGCGCTAGACGATGTGATCCCGGATGACGACAGCAAGGCCGAAATCATTTTCAGCACCTCTGGCGTCACCGCAAAGGTGGTCGAAACCGATACGGTTCTGGCAGCGGCGCGGTCTGTCGGACTGAACATCCCGTCGGGCTGTAACCTCGGGGTCTGCGGCACTTGCAAGGTCAAGAAAACCGAGGGCGAGGTCCACATGGTCCACAATGGCGGGATTTCCGAAGATGATATCGGGGCAGGCTATATCCTGGCCTGCTGCTCAAACCCGATTGGCAAGATTGCGGTCGAGGTCTGAGGAAAAAGGGGGGGACGCGCGGATGGCGCGTCCCCGATATGCCGTGAGGACTTGGAAATCCCAATCCTTGCCCTCGGTCGCAACCGCCTTGCCAATGACATAGGAAGGCGCCAAGTGCTGCCGCAAAAGACGCAATGTTGTGGCGTCAAGGGTGACTTGATTTCGCCTGAACCAAGGCATCGGCGATGGCACGAAAGGCTGCGATGGCTTCCGGCTCATGTGCCTTAAAGTCTGGGTCCGCCGAAGTTTTCACAATGACCGTGTTGGTGGCCGGATCGACGTAGATGAACTGGCCCCAGATGCCGATTGCAGAGAAGTCACCACGTGAACCTTCTGGAAGCCACCATTGGTATCCGTACCCCCAGAAACCCTCGATTTCCCCGCGTTCAAGCCGATCTTCCTGCGGGCTGGTCGCGCTGGCTAACCAGTCTAGGGAAATAATCTGCTTTCCCTGATAGCGACCAACACCAGCGAATAACACACCGAGCCTTGCAAAATCTCTTGCAGTCGCGTTCAGGCCCCAAAATGAGAGGACATTCCCGTAGATGTCGGTCGTCCAGCTCGCACTGGAAGTTGCACCAAGTGGATGCCAAATCTCCTGTGCTAGATATTCTGCAA
Source organism: Pseudophaeobacter arcticus DSM 23566 (assembly GCF_000473205.1). Lineage (NCBI taxonomy): Bacteria > Pseudomonadati > Pseudomonadota > Alphaproteobacteria > Rhodobacterales > Roseobacteraceae > Pseudophaeobacter > Pseudophaeobacter arcticus. Next base: position 3,463,669 of record NZ_KI421507.1, on the reverse strand, counting down.
CAGACATCCCGGTGACATTTTCGATCAATTGGCCCAACGCCTGGGTGTTGATGCTGGCGTAATGAAACTGATGTTCGGCATCACCCTGAGAGCCATAGTCAAGCATAACGCGTTCTATGGGGCGGAAAAACAAAAACAGCTTGTTGTAGATAGTGAAGGCATCCGTGGATGTATCGTCATAGTCTTCCGAAAAATCGATGCCCGACGACATGGTCAGGATGTCGGAAATGGCTACGCCATCAAACCCCGTTTCCTTTAGCTCTGAGACATACTTGGTAATGGGATCGTCGAGTTGATCGATCAACCCATCTTCAAGCGCAATTCCGACCAAAGTGCTGACAAACGACTTTGCAACCGAAAAGGACGTCACGAGATCCGCCTCGGTGTTGCCCTGAAAATAGGCCTCATGCACGATTGCCCCCTGGTGAACAACCAGAAACGCCGTTGTCTCGCTGCGGGTCAGAAATTCATCCACGAGCCGCTCATGGCTGTCATAGTTATAGTTTTGGGCAATCGGGGTCGGGTTGACCTCGAATTCCGCAGTGGCGGTTGAAGACGCGATGTGTCTTGCGGGAAAGGCATCCGACAATGATCTGAACCTTTCAACACGGTATTTTGGGTAGAAGAGAGAAATTTTTGGCCACACGTAGCTAAACGCGAAGAAGCCAAGGGCTGCGAGGAGGCTAGCAAAAACAGTCAGCGCGATTGGGCGTGTCACTTGAAGTTCCTTAGTTGTTTCGCGAAATAACGATATACTGGTCGTGGCAGTTCGAGTTTCCCTGTGCTCAACAACAGGTGAGCCAGTTCTGAAGCTGGATGAGAACCTGATTCACCGTTTGCTTGTTGACCCGATAGCGAACCTCACGATCTACTTTTTCGGATTGCAAAAGGCCTGCCCTTCGAAGAATCGAAAGGTGCTCAGAGGTGGTTGATTGCGCCAGTCCGACCCGTTCTGCTATTTCGCCAACGGTATGGTCCTGCTTGTCAGAGAATACCTGAAACAAGATTGCTTGCCGGTTTTCGTTTGCCAATGCTCGAAAGACATCCAAGAGCTCAGGGTGCTGCATTATCAGATCCAGAATCGTTATTTCGTGATATAGCGATATATGGAGCTATCTAATCTGTCAACGCAAGGCAAGGCGCAGCAACGGCTAGTCTGGGTTCTGAGCGGTCCTCTGCTGCGATACCGCCCAGGGCCAGCTCCGGGCCGTGAACGACGCCGCGCAAGAGTTGCACAGCGCGATCCAATGCCGCACCGCCTCATGTCCGCCGTGAGCCCAGAGTATCCGTTTGGATCGTTCTAAATGTCAGCAATGATATGAGGCCTGTCAAAAATGGTCGGTTCTATTGGGGTGCCATCATTCTCAGTTGCGTGTTTCTCAAAGGTGTTAAAATGCGGTGGGATTACGGTGCTTTTCTGCGCCACTCCCAAGAATATGTGCTTGGAGTTCTCTGGCGTGATTATCAGCCAATTGGGGTCGTCGAGCGTTCCACCGTAGACACCAACAGCACCTTCGAAACGTTCAAAAGTCAAAAATAGCTTTGTCCCGCAGTTGTCGCAGAAATGAACATATACTTCCTTTCCACTGCCTTCGGATAGATGCGTATAAAGTTTCGGCTTGCCGCAAACTATTGCGAAGTCTGCGGTATCAAACACTGGTTCAACCAAATATGCCCCACCCGTCGCGCGCTGACAGAATCGACAATGACACATGGTCGTTCTTGCGGGCTGATTGTTGACTTCGTACCTCAGCTCACCACAAAGGCATCCACCTTGAGCACTCGTCATTCCAGTTTCTCCCAAGCCTTAGTTTTCTGACAATAGCATAAAACCATTTGGCTGTCTCAATGGCCGCACCGTCCTGGGCACAACCAGTTGGCGTTGGGCTTGAGTTTGCGTCCGCAGCGAACGGTGGCAATGCGGGCTGCGATCGCAACAATCATGACCTCCGGAGGAAGGCCGGCTCATGGGGTGTCCCGGCTGCTTCACCCAGCAGGTTAGGCTTTGCCTATGTCTGCGGGTTGGTGACGACGCGTCGTGGCACGCGGTGTAAGCTTCGAAGCAGATAGCCGCTGCTGAAAGCTGCTTCTGAAGAACTTACTTTTGCCGACTTTGCAAAGTCGGGTATCTGCGCATTGCTGCCATCTGGCCAAACCGCTCCTTGATCGTTGCCCAACACCATCCAAACTCAGGACGCCTTCTACGACAAACCAAGGTTTGTTTTGTACGGAGGGTTCAAATTGACAGAATATGTTGCCTATTATCGGGTTTCGACGGAACGGCAGGGGCGGTCTGGCTTGGGGCTGGAAGCGCAGAGGGCGATGGTCGAGCAGTTCCTTCAGCCCACCGACCAAGTGGTTGCCGAATTCACCGAAATCCAATCCGGCAAGAGCGATGACCGTGTCGAGCTGTGGAATGCGATCAACCTCGTCAAGAAGAACAGGTCCAAGCTACTGATCCCCAAACTGGACCGCTTCTCTCGGAAGGTGTCTTTCATATCCGGGATCATCGACCAAGGCGTTGAGCTGGTCGTCTGCGAGCACCCAAACGTCTCGACCTTCTTCCTGCACCTGCTTGCCTGCTTCGCAGAAGAGGAACGCCGACAGATTTCAGAACGCACCAGAGCAGCACTCAGAGTGGCAAAGAAGCGAGGAACTGTGCTTGGCCGCAATGCTCAGGCACTGGCGGCGCAAAGGCGGCTAGAGAAGCGGGAATTCTTCGAAACGGTACGGGTCGAGTTTGAACAGGCCATTTCTGATGCTGGTACGTTTTCAGGTGCGGCACGGCTGTTGAACGACAGAGCCGTCCGAACTGCCAAGGGCGGAAAGTGGTATCCGCAGACGGTTCGGAACTACATATGCGCCGATTAAGACGGTTCGACATGGGCTGCTATGGATCATCCAATGAGCCGACCCCGCGCCAGATCGAAAAAATAGTAAATGTCATACGCATACACCCATATGGCACTTTTACTATTTTTCCCATTCCCCATGAACACCTCAGCCTGTCACCGACCTCGGGGGGATAATCTGCCCCTAAACACAGTTTCTGGGGGACATTCTCCCAAATCCGCCAGACCCCGAAAAACTCCCGACCGTCAGCCCATAAATAACCTCACACACAGAAACATACATCGATACCCACCGACACACATAGCCATATTCCACACAGCTCGAAGCTCTCTTTCGTATCAGGAACGCGATACAGAAAACCACATAGACAGCCCGAAGCGTCATGCGATCAGAAGGTAATCTCCGCCGGATGGTGCCGAACCGAATTCCAGTAGGTCAGCAGATATGACGTCATCGAATAGTAGGGTCAGGGGACAGCGAAAGCCGGGGGAAAGATGAAATCTCCATCATCGGATTTCCAAGCCCATGTGCTGGTGATTGTGCTGGTGCCATCGTCGGGCACACCGGCCAGTTGTTTATCCACGGCTGCGATGAACTTCTGCCGACGTTGGGCAAATGGCTGGATCGCTTTTGGCTTCTCTGCCGCTTCTAGTTTGAACTGTTTCTCAAGTGCCATTGGGGTCTCCTTTGTTACCCCTATGGCGTCCTTTGGGTCGTGCAGAGAGGGCAACGCGCTTTAGGAACACTTCCAGAGAGCAGGCTCCAAGCTTCAGTTTTCAACACACCTCAAATAGAGACAAGTCACCTCAGGGAAACAGCTTTACGTTGCGCAGGCAGGAACATACTAATCCAAACTGGGATAGGAGAAAAATGTATGTGGAAATGGGTGTTCAGACTGATGGTCGTGGGTGTCATCGGATTCCTATCACTCGCCACCTATGACCGTTACAGAGCAGGTTACTTTAGCCTTCCAGATTTGGAAGACGATGAATACCCAATCGCCTTTCGCAGTGGCTTCCGGGCAATTGTAATTGACCCCGAAATATCCAATCCAGATTATGAAAGTGCTCCGCAGTTCTTCCGGCGACTTCGCCCCGCAAACCCAGACCGCAAATACCTTGGCGTCCCATATGAGGTTCCATCGTGGTTTAAGGAGGCATGGTCTTACTGCGAAAAGCCATCAAGTGAAGAAGCTCGGGTGATCCTAAACAACATGCCTGAAGACATGCGCCGCAAATTCACGGGTGCCCGTCTTGATGCTCTTTGTTCAATTGTATCTGACGGTGAAAAAATACCGCGTGGCCTGCTGTTTTCTGTACCAAGCCTCTAAGCAGCAAGTATGGAGGATGATGGAACTACCGACATCAACTCGACCTCCCTCTAGTCATCACCATGGGTCTGCAAGTTCTCGATCAGTTCTTTGGTTGGGGCCATATTTTTGAGGTAGAAACGCTCCAACTGGTCAACAGATGTCCCAGCATTCTTGGCCAGCGTGTAGAGGTTCACCTTCCCCTTGGAGCCTCTGAGCCGCGCTTGGATGGCATAATGGCGAAGCGAATAGGGGGACAGTTTGCGATCCTCATCTACCAGATCTGCCTCCGCCAGAATGTGATTGAAGATGCGTCGGGCAGTATTGATGGCAGTCCTGCGGTTGGAATAGTCCGGCATCCAGACGTAGGCTTCCTTGTCGATAGCCCCCTTGTCGAAGGGATTGAGACTTCCCTGATACATTGGAACCGCAAGAGGCATGGTGACACTCACGCGTCCACCTGTCTTGCCGCCACGGACGTTCATCTCCAAGTGCGCAGGCTCGCCTTTATCCTGAATATCTTTGTGCTTCAGGCCAAACAGCTCTCCTTCCGTGGGGCGCAAGAAGGTGTGGACGACAAACCGGAACATCTTGGCATGGTGGCCGGTGATTCTAACGCCCCGGACCACATCGCCACGCTTGGCACATTCGCCAGCAGCCCGCATGAACTGCTTGTACTCGCTGTCCGTGAAGGTGTGCCTCGGCGTATCCACGGTCTTGATCTTTGGCATCACGGGCAGAACGTTCAGGACGCCGTCCTCAACAGCAATCGTCAGCACCTTGCGAATGATGATGACGTGCTTGGACTTGGTTGAATGGGCCAGGGGATTCTTACGGTTTCCATCAAGATGCGTCAGGTAATCCCGAACCATGCCCGTGGTGATCTTGGCGACATCGTGCTTTCCGAAATAGCAGATCAAACCGTCTTTTGACCGGTTCAGCAGCTTGTTGTCACCCTCGGACCATTTGGACTGGCCCTTCTGCATTGCCATCAGTTTCTTGGCATAGTGTTCAAAGCTGGTGGCCTTCTTCTTGGCATGGTCACTGTTGGCCTTGCTGTGAAAATTATCGGCAAACTCAAAGGCTGCTTCTCTGGCTTCCACACGGGATATTTCTTTGGAGGAGCGGTGGACGTATTTCTGTGCAACCGGATCCCACAGCCGAATGAGCCAAAAGGGGCTGCGGGCTGTCAGCAGTATCGCCAAGCCCTTTCGAAGGGGTTTGTTTTTGAGAATTCGATTTTTGGAATCTTCTGCCAAAGCATGCCCGTAAAAGAGTGTATAACTGTGTGTAACTTTTTACGGGCTAAATCGGAAGGCTTCAACGAACCAAATAAATCAACTATTTCAGTGATTTAGTGGTGCCCGGGGGCGGAATCGAACCACCGACACGAGGATTTTCAATCCACTGCTCTACCCCTGAGCTACCCGGGCACGGGAAAGGCTTCTAACCTTGGGTGTGGGCCTTCTATGACGTCCGTGCGATGGTGTCCAGAGGGTTTTTAAAAGAAAAACACTAATGCTGTGTTGGCAGAGTACCGGCAGACTTGGCTTCTGCTTCTTCCACTTCTTTCAGTGCGTTTTCAACGTCTTCTGGGTTGTCGCTGGGAATGGAATAACTGCCATTCAACCACTTGGCCAAATCCAGATCGGCGCAGCGTTTTGAGCAGAACGGGCGATGGGCCTGCTTGGTCTCAAGCCCGCAGATCGGGCAGCTCATGACAGCAGCTCTGACAGCACAACGCGGGCGCGTTTGCGCTGCAGCTCAAAATTGCCCAGATTGGTCCATCCCACCATGGTTGTTTCTTCGCTATCTGCGCGCAGGGCCGCGCGCAGGGCGCTCTCAAAGGTGCTGCGGTCCTTTTTGGGCATGGGGGCGACATCAATCACAATTTGACCCGCAAGGCCGCGTAGGCGCAGGGCGCGGGGCAGGAGTTTTGCACAGGCGATATTTGCTTTGGTTCCGGCGGCCAGAGAGGTGTCGCTGCCGGTGTTCACATCCACAGCCACCAGGGCCCGTGTCGGTTCGATAAACAGATGGCCACCGCCGGGAAGCGATTCGCGAATGGTGAGCGTCACATCCAGCGCATCAAGAACGCCGTGGCGTTCAAAATCGCCTGCTTCACGGAACACTTCTGCGGGTTCCGACCACTCACGCCAGGCCCGCAGGTGGGGGCCATCGCCTTCGGTCAGAACCTCCATCTCGCCCTCTGCATCTGCAAGCACCTGCGCCGCCAGATCTGCCATGGCCGCGATGTCTTCAGCCACGTCATCCGCATCCGCACCGGCACAGGCCGAGCGCAGGATCATGCCATAGCTGGCACCGTCAAGGGCGCCATGGGCGATCTCCAGCAATCTGTCGCGTTCTTCCTCATCGCGAATGGCGCGGGAAATATTGATCCCCGGGGCGCCGGGAGTGGCAATGGCATACCGGCTTTTGAACAACAGCTTCTGGGTTACGGGGATGGCCTTGCCGGGCTCCGCATAGCCAGAAACCTGCACCAGCAGCATCTGCCCTGGTGCCAAGCCCTTGACCTGGCGCAAAAAGGCGGGACCATCCGGGGTGGAGAGGAACATGCCGCCCTGGCCTTTGACCGGGCGGTCTGCCCGGGCCCGGTAGATGGTGCCCGGCAGCGGCGCATCGCCGTCGATCAGAAAGTCATCAAGTTTTCCATCCAGCATTAGAGCGGCGGCTTCGCGACCTTGAATATGGTCCAGAATGATTGAGCGACCCTTCATGCGGCGGCCTCCTTGTAAAGCTGGCAGCCAGCGGCCTGCAGCATATTTGCGGTCTCTGCCAGAGGCAGGCCAACGATTCCGGTAAAGGAGCCGCTGATCCAGGGAATAAAGGCTCCGGCCAGGCCCTGAATAGCATATCCTCCGGCCTTTCCCTGCCAGTCATTGCTGGCGAGATAGGCGTTCAATTCGGCGTCGGAAAGGCGCTTCATTTTGACTTGGCTCACGACCGAACGCTGCCAGATCTGCGCGCCGCGACGCAGGGCAACTGCGGTGATCACCTGGTGGCGACGCCCCGCCAGGGCCAACAGAAACTCGGCGGCCTGTCCGGCATCCTCAGGTTTTCCCAAAATGCGGCGGCCCAAAGCAACAGTGGTATCGGCACATAGCACCAGGTCATCAGCCCCGGCAGGGACCGCGCCCACTTTTTCGCGGGTTACGCGGGTGCAATAGGCACGTGGGAGTTCCCGTGCCGCAGGCGTCTCGTCAATATCCGGCGGACGCACTGCATCGGGTACAATGCCCAGCTGCGCCAAAAGCTCTAGCCGTCGCGGGCTGCCTGATCCCAGAATAAATGCCATCGCTCTGGCCCCTTTTCCATTTAACCCCGTCATAAAGCGGAAAACTCAAACAAGAAAGAGCCAGCCCTGGGCTTCATCTTTCCGCTGAATATTTCCGTCCCACCGCCGAATGGGCGGCTGTGCACCACGACGGGAGGCAGTGGCCAAAAGCCGCTTTCACACACAAAAGCCCGGCACAATGGCCGGGCTTTGGTTCAATTGGCGGATCAACAGCTTACTTAAAGCGATAATTGATCCGACCCTTTGTCAGGTCATAGGGGGTCATTTCCACCTGTACCCGGTCGCCAGCCAGAACACGGATGCGGTTCTTGCGCATCTTGCCTGCCGTATGTGCGATGATCTCATGGCCGTTTTCCAGCTCGACCCGAAACGTCGCATTAGGCAGGAGTTCCTTCACGACACCGGGAAATTCGAGCGTATCTTCCTTGGCCATGTTGTCTCCATATTCACATTCGCCCGCCTAGCTGCGGGAACTGGGACTAAATGAGCCTATTTTCCCAATATTTCAAGGGCGCAATCACGGCTTCAGAAGGATTCTAGAGGTTTTTATCCTCTGCTCCTGTTCCGGCCAATGGCTGCGATTGCGCACCACGCCTGCGGCACGCACATCTGCAATGGTTTTCAGGTCAACCTCCGCCAGGGTCCAGCCTGGCTGACCTAGCGCTCCCTCGGCAATTACCCCGGTTGCAGGAAAGCCGGTATCAGGTGGCCCAAAGATGCCTCCCATGCCGACATTGACCTCCACCGAAGTCGACCAGGGCGCGGTGCCAATAACCGAGGCCTGCGCCGTAACACATTGCCCTTCAAGCGCGCGTGACATGGCGCCAATCCGGACCCGCCAATAGCCTGCCAGGGCCTCGGTACAGGAGGGCACCAGGATAATATCTGCGTCTGCCAAAGCCCGCCCGAGAAGTGGAAATTCGCTGTCATAGCAGATCAAAACTCCAATCTTGCCGAGGGCGGTATCAAACAGTTTCAGCGGTCCACCGCCGCCGATTTGCCAGGGATCACGTTCAAACATGGTCATGATCTGCTTATCCTGATGGTCCCGGGCACCACAGGGGCTGTAAAATTCGGCCCGGTTTACCGGCAAATCAAACCCAGCCTGCACCGGAGCCGAAGCCCCTAGAATATATACGTTATAGTCAGCAGCGAGCTTTTGATGCAGCGCCGCCACTTCGCCCATACGGTCGGACACAGAGGTGATTGAGGCTTGCAAATCCGCAGCCACACCGGCGCCGTCCAGGGTCGACAGCTCCATCGCGCCATATTCAGGAAAGACCAAAAGATCAGCGCCCTGCCCAGCAGCATCTGCCACCCAGGACACAAGCTTGTCCTCGTACTGTGCCCAGCTGTCGAGCCAATCAAGCGGGTAGGCTGCGGTGGCGATTTTCATGGGGTCAGGTCCTTGCTCATGGTGATTTGCTACAACTGGCCAGACCAGGAAAGAAATGGCAACTCCCTTTGGGGGATCTGCACCTCAAGGCGTTGCGGTCAGATCTCGCGCCCAGAATTGCAGCGATTTATCTGTTGCACAGGCGCTGTCGAGATCTTTCCAGGAAAACCGCGCAACAACCCCTGCAAGTGGCGCGTAGCCACGCCTGCGCCAGAAGGGATCCAGCGGCGCGTAGTTTTTCGATCTCATTGGGTGATCGCTGGGGCGCAAAACGCTGCAAAAGGCTGAAACAGAATAGCCACGGGCGCGGGCGTGGGATTCGCGGGCGTCAAAAAAACCATGCCCCAGACCCTGCCCCCGGTAAGGGGCGAGCAGCACCGATTCGGCGCAGTAAAAAACAGCATTCAGATCAAATCCGCTGCCCGCAAAAGCTGTGGCAAAATCCTCAGCATGATCCGCCAGTGGGGTGCCGGTCGACGCGCCGACGAGAGTGCCGCTATCAAACGCGCCAACAACGATGGCCTCCTGGCTGTTTCGGTAGCTTTGCAGGTAGGCTTCTTCGTAGCTCAGATCGCCATCATACAGGTAGGGCCAGTCCCGAAACACCGCGATCCGAAGCCTGGCAAGTTCTGGCAAAGCGGCCTCCAGCGCCGCCCCGGTCAGAATTTCAAGACGAACAGCACTCACAGGCACAATCAGGCCCGGTCAGATGTGCCAGAAACCTGCGCCATCCAGTCGGCGAGATTGTAATACGTGGTGACGCGGGTGATTTTCCCATCCTGCAGTTCAAAGAAAGATCCACCAGGCAGGCAGTAGGTCTGCCCTTTGGCTTCAGGTAGCCCCTCGTCACTTTCAAGGTAGGTTCCATTGACGGTGAATTCGGCCGCCGCACGGGCGCCATCTTCAGAGCCAAACAGTACAATATCCGTCAATTCTTCTTTGTAGCAGCGGCTCATATGGGCGCAGAATTCGGCAAAACGTTCTTTGCCCTGGCGGATTTCACCCTCGTTTACATGATGCGAGACCGTTTCGGACAGACAGTCCAGCATGGTGGTGATATCACCTGCATTAAAGGCAGAAAAATAGCGGGCAATGGTCTGGGTCATATGATCTCCGTAGCTTCTCCCCAGCGCGACGTCAGCTGCTGGATAATCTGGTCACGAGTCTGCCGATAGCTGTCCAGCTTGGCCTCACGGGTCTCGCCAAGCCCGGTGGGATCCATAATCGGCCAGTATTCAACATCCAGGTGAAAGACCCGCGTCAATTCCAGCGCGCGACGCTGGCTGGCAGGCGAGAGGGCAATCACCAGGTCAAAGGACGAAAGATCATCCCCCCATTGCTCCATCTCGTCAAAAGAGCGTGATCGATGACGTGACAGTTCCACATCGATTTCTTGACAGACAGCAACGCAAAACCCGTCAATCTCAAGATCATTCTTGACGCCCACGGACTGCACATAGGTGCCGGTGCCATAGAATTTTTTCATGATCCCCTCAGCCATAGGCGAGCGGACCGCATTGTGATCACAGCAGAACAATACGGACTGCGGCAACTCGCTCACCCATCACCCCCCAAAATGCAGCACACAAATGAGCGTAAAGAGACGGCGGGCGGTATCAGTATCGACTTCCGCCTTGCCTTCCAGGCGCTCCTGCAGAACCCGGCTGCCTTCGTTGTGAATGCCCCGTCGCGCCATATCGATGGTTTCGATCTGACTGGGAGGCAGGGTTTTTACAGCCGAGAAGTAGCTTTCGCAGATCTGGTAATAGTCTTTCACCACCTGCCGGAAAGGCGAGAGCGACAGATGGAATTCTGCTGCCTTTTGTCCGGCCTCGGTTTGCAGGTCAAACACCAAGCGTTTTTCACGAATGGCAAGGCCCAGATGATAGGGCCCATCGACAACAGGGCGATCTGCGCGCGAAGGCAGCGTGAAGGAGTTTTCCTCGATTAGGTCAAAAATCGCTACTTTTCGCTCCTGCTCGATCTCCGCCGTAGGCGGTGGCAGATTGCTGTCGTCCAACTCGATTTGGCTGATGCGGCTCATGGGCTTTGGTCTCTGCTGGAAAAGCGGTTTAACATTCTCTCTAATCCATGGCGTGGCCCGGGGCAAATACACAGTCACCCGAATAGGTGCCTGGACAAAAGAAATCGATCAAAAATGCCGCGAAAAGATAGCGTTAAAAAAGTTATTTTGCCTTCGGCGAGGATATTTTAGGCCAAATGAAGCTGGAAAAAATGCAGTCTCTGCCTTTAGGCTTGGGGTGCGGTACAGGCGGGGACGCCGATGACCGCGCCAAGTGAAGCCTCTCGGTTTGCGCGCGCGTATAACCGAGAGGTGGTTAGGTTTCATTTGGCTCCAAATATCCCGGGGTGAATTGGCCCCAGGCCAAGAGGGGCAGCGCCCCTGCTTTTGTTTCTCTTATCTTGCATTCAAGGCTTCTAGTCGGGCGGTTACTGAGAGGCCATGAGCCTCCAGCCGCTCACTTTTTGCGAGAACTTCGGCCGCAGGACCAATGGCATGCAAAGCAGCCGGGGTCATCTGGCTGAGCGTCGTGCGTTTGACAAAATCCATCACTGAAAGTCCCGAAGAGAAACGGGCCGAGCGGGCCGTTGGCAAGACGTGGTTGGGGCCGCCGACATAATCGCCAATGGCTTCTGGAGTGTACTGGCCAAGGAAAATGGCCCCGGCATGGATGGTTTTGAGGCTCAGCGCTTGCGGGTCAGCAACACAAAGCTCCAGGTGCTCGGGGGCAATACGATTGGAGAGAGCGGCCGCCTCGTCCAGATCACGAACCGTGATCACGGCACCAAAGTCACGCCAGCTGGCACCTGCTATCTTGCGGCGGTCCAGCGTTTTTAGACGGTCCTCAACTGCGGTGGCTACAGCGCGACCAAAATCAGCGTCGTCAGTGATCAACAGCGATTGTGCGCTTTCATCGTGCTCTGCCTGGCTCAACAAATCCAGCGCGATCCAGTCAGGGGTATTGTTCTTATCGGCGATGACCAGAATCTCGGAAGGGCCGGCAATCATGTCGATGCCAACCTTGCCAAAAACGCGTCTCTTGGCGGCGGCGACAAAGGCATTGCCCGGGCCGGTAATTTTGTCCACTGGCGCGATGGTTTTGGTGCCATAGGCCAGTGCGGCAATCGCCTGGGCGCCACCAATTCGGTAGATCTCGGTGACGCCGGACAGTCGCGCAGCCAACAGGACCAGTGGGTTTAGTTCACCATCTGGCGCTGGCACAGTGATGGCCAGGCGCGCGACCCCAGCCACCTGTGCCGGAATCGCATTCATCAACACTGAGGAGGGATAGGAGGCAAGCCCGCCGGGAACATAAAGCCCTGCCGCCGAAACCGGCGACCAGCGCCAGCCCAATGTGGCTCCTGAAGCATCATTCCATTGCGCATCCGTCGGCATTTGCCGCGCGTGATAGGCGCGAATACGATCTGCGGCCAGTTCAAGCGCGGCACGTTCTTGCGGTGACACGCTGGCGATGGCGGCATCCACTTCGGATTCCGAAATGGCCAGCTGGTCTGCTGTAAGTTCCAGGCGATCAAACTTCGCCGTGAGCTCAAGCACCGCAGCATCACCGCGGCTGCGTACATCAGCAATGATCTCAGCGACAGCGGCGTCTACATCCGGGCTGTCTTCGCGTTTGGCATTGAGCAGCCTGACAAAGGCGGTTTCAAAATCTGCGTCAGAAGTGTCTAGAAAAACGGGCATATCGGTTCTCTCTGGCTGTTATGGCCGACATATCGCCCCAATGGCCCTGCGACAAGCGCTAGGATGTAACCTGCAACAGTTTGCCATGGGGGGGGAGGAGAGGGGCTCGCACCAGTTTGGCGATTCTCACTGATGGGAGCGCGCCGCCTGCCGGGATCGTGCTGAGCGGACCTTGTAATAGCCTTGGCGAGGTCCGCTGGCGCGGCGACTCACAGGGAATACCTGTTTTGAATACCTGTTTTTGATCGGCGCCGGGTGCGGTATTCTTAGACCCATGATGTCCCATCTTCACATAACAGAGAGGTGGTATTTTTCTGCTATGTCATAGAAAAATATCAATTTCAGGGGGTTAACCTGGTGCTGCTGGAGAGAATCGAACTCTCGACCTCTCCCTTACCAAGGGAGTGCTCTACCTCTGAGCTACAGCAGCGCCGTGAGGGGGCTTTTAGGGATAAACGCTGAAGGGCGCAAGAGCTTCTGGACGGTTTTTTCTCACTAAGTTACAGAAGGTTTATGGCAGAGAAAAAACCACAGAAATCGAGCCAAGCCACCTCTCGGCGTGAGGACCGGCTCAAAGCCTCGTTGAAGGCCAATATGGCGCGCCGCAAGGCGCAGGCCAAGGCGCGCGCAGTGAAACAGAACACAACGACCGAAGAGTCGGAAAGGTAGAGGCAGATGGATTCGATTTTGGTAAAAGGTAACGGCCCCCTGAGCGGCCAGATCCCAATCGCCGGGGCAAAAAATGCTTGCCTCGCCCTGATGCCCGCGACCCTGCTCAGCGAGGAACCGCTGACACTGACCAATGCGCCACGGCTCAGCGATATCGCAACAATGACCGAGCTGCTGCAATCCCTGGGGGCGGAAGTCTCCAGCCTGCAGGAGGGCCAGGTTCAGGCGCTGTCGAGCCATACTATCGACAACCATGTCGCCGACTACGAGATCGTTCGCAAGATGCGGGCCTCCAACCTGGTGTTGGGGCCGATGCTGGCCCGCCTTGGGCAGGCCGTGGTTTCCCTGCCGGGCGGTTGTGCTATTGGCGCTCGCCCGATGGATTTGCATATTCATGGCCTTGAAGCGCTGGGCGCCGAAATTGAACTGAAAGACGGCTATCTGCACGCCAAGGCGCCACGCGGTTTGAAAGGGGCGGTGATAGAGCTGGGTTTTGCCTCTGTTGGGGCCACGGAAAACATCATGATGGCGGCCACCCTGGCCAAGGGCACTACGGTGATCAAAAACGCCGCGCGCGAGCCCGAGATTGTTGACCTGGCAGAGTGCTTGAAGAAAATGGGCGCCCAGATCGAGGGGGCCGGCAGCCAGGACATCACCATTCAGGGGGTGGACCGCCTACATGGGGCGACGCATCCGGTGGTCACTGACCGGATTGAACTGGGCACCTATATGCTGGCACCGGTGATTTGTGGTGGCGAGGTCGAGCTGCTGGGGGGGCGCCTAGATCTGATTGGCGCCTTTGTCGAGAAACTGGACGAGGCTGGTGTTGATGTTTCCGAGACCAAGGCGGGCCTGAAGGTCAAGCGCCGGGGAGATCGTGTCAAAGCGGTGAACGTCACCACCGAACCCTTTCCAGGCTTCCCTACCGACCTGCAGGCCCAGATGATGGCCCTGATGTGCACCGCCGATGGCACCAGTGTGCTGGAGGAAAAAATCTTTGAGAACCGCTTTATGCACGCGCCTGAGCTGATCCGCATGGGGGCAAAGATCGACGTACAGGGGGGGCTCGCCACGGTGACGGGCGTTGACCACCTGAAAGGCGCGCCGGTCATGGCCACCGATCTGCGGGCCTCGGTCTCGTTGATCCTGGCGGGTCTCGCCGCAGAGGGAGAAACCATTGTCAATCGGGTCTATCACCTGGATCGTGGCTACGAGCAGGTGGTGCGTAAATTCTCGGGTGTTGGCGCCCAGATCGAACGTATTAAGGGGAACTGACCGATGTCTGACGCGCGCTTTCACGACGGGCGCGAGGCCCCGCTGAACCTTGGTGCGCTGAGCGCCGAGGATCTGCAGGTGGTCTCGACGCTTGTACAGGATGCGGTCTTTCCCATCAGCGAGATGAGTTGGCGTGCCAGGGAGCACCGCTTTGCGCTCCTGCTCAACCGGTTTCGCTGGGAGGATATTTCCAGTGCGGAAAAACGCGGACGTCCTTTTGAGCGGGTTCAGTCCCTGTTGGTCATCGACGGGGTTCTGGGGGTTGCCTCGCAGGGGATTGATCGCGGCGACAAAGATACAATTCTATCGCTGCTCTCGGTGCATTTTGAGCCCGGCGAGGATGGCGCCGGCCATGTACGGCTGACCTTGGCAGGGGACGGCAGCATCCGTTTGGCTGTTGAGACACTGGAGGTGAGCCTGCGCGATGTAACCCGCCCCTATCTGGCCCCCTCAAAACAAGCCCCGACTCACCACGATTAGTGGTGAAGGGGCAGGCGGGGGGCCCGCCGCCGCTCCATTTGCGAATACCCTTTCATGCAGGCGCCGGACCTGCGCCCGCTTAGTCGGACAGGAGCTGCTTTGCCTCGCGGGCCAAAGCCTCAATTTCATCCCAGGCCTGGGCCGTGACCAGCGTATCCGGGGCCACCCAGCTGCCACCTGCACACAGAACATTGGAGAGAGTGAGATAGTCCTTGGCGTTCGACAGGCTGATGCCGCCTGTTGGGCAAAAGTGGATCTGCGGCAAGGGGGCGCCAATTGCCTTGAGCGCGGGGGCGCCACCAGAGGCCTCGGCTGGGAAAAACTTTTGTGTTGTGAAACCCCGCTCAAGCAGACGCATGGCTTCGCTTGCGGTAGCGGCGCCGGGCAACAGGGGGAGATCCTCCGCAAGGCAGGCCTCTATCAGCGCATCCGTGGCACCGGGGGAAACGCCAAACACAGCGCCGGCGGCTTTGGCCTCTCGCACGTCCTGCGGGGTGATCAGGGTCCCTGCGCCGACAACGCCGCCGGGGACTTTGGACATCTCCGCGATAACATCCAGGGCCGCCGGGGTGCGCAAGGTGACCTCCAGCGCGGGTAGGCCGCCGGTGATCAGGGCCTTGGCCAGGGCGGCGGCATTTGCGGCATCCCGCACCACCAGAACGGGCATGATTGGCGCCAGTTCGCAGACCTCACGGGTCTTTTTCTGCGCGGCTTCTGAATTATGTTTCATCATGTATCACCTTTTTGCATAGGGGGCAGAATAGTCTCACCTGTCGGCAAGGACGCGACAGCGCCGACCATTTCAACCGGACTCAAAGCTCCGGTGCGGGGCACTGCCATAGCTGCATTTAAGTCACCTCCACCAATGCCGGGGCAGAGACAGTCTGTTCCCAGCCGGGAGAGTTCAAAAACCGGGGCGCCAAAATGCCGAAGATCCATCGGTTTGGGGGCAGCATCAGTCATGGTGTCGGCCCTGCGGTTGGGGCAGCCTTGCTTTGCTGCAGCGCCTCGCTCGCGGCTGAAAAATGCGCCTGCATTGCCTTTGTAGCGGCCTCAGGATTGCGTTCCGCGATGGCTTTTAGAATGGCGCGGTGATCCGCCAAGATCCGGCGTTGTGCCAGCTCGGAGGGCTGCGCCAGATGGCCTGCGGTGATTGATTGTGTGATGACGCTGCGCAGCGGCGTGACGATATAGACATAAAGTGGGTTGTCCGTCGCCTCGGCAATGGTGAGGTGAAACAGATAGTCGAGATCGGCAAAGACTTCAGGAGTGTCCTGGGTCTGCGCCATCTGATCACAAAGCGTGGCCAGGGTTTCCACCTGTTTCTCTGTTCGGTTTTGCGCAGCAAGACCGGCTGTAGCCCCTTCTATGCCCCGGCGGAGTTCGATCACTTTGCCAACTGAAAACTGGTCGGTCGCCAGGCCCTGACGAAAGGTGCTGGCAAGGATGTCCGGGTTGATGGCAGTGACCTGGGCCTTGCGGCCATTGGCAATCTTGATGTGTCCAGCGCCCGCAAGATGTGCAAGCGCGCCGCGGACCACAACCCGGCTGACACCGGCGCGGTCACAAAGCTCGGCCTCAGAGGGCAGCTCATCCCCGGGTCGCAACCCGCCTTCGGCGATCAGGCTCAGGATACTGTCCGCTACCCGCGCATAAAGTGGACGACGATCCAGGGTCTCAAATTCACCCATCTTGGCGGCCCTCTTTTTTGGTATGTTCTGAATTGACAGCGACGCAGCAAATCCATGTGGCTATATACCTATAATACAGGTTGGCCGATTCCTACAAGAGAGACCACTGGTCAGTGGCTTGCGTCCCCTTGGCGCATCCAGTCGTGGATATGCATCCTGTGGACCCGTCGATGGGAGCTATTCCTCACCCGTGGCTTCAGCCCAACGATTTGCCCAAGCCTCCAAACTGACAAACTGTTGGCTAACCAAACGGGTGCTTCGTCGGCATAGGTATTCGGCAATTCCGACGTTATGAATCTGGTACATCGGGCTGGTATGGCTGGCCGACAATATGGTCCCAATCGCTTGCACTGCTTTCCAGCGCTCCAAATTTCAACAGGTCAGGTCGACCATATATCTGGGCAACTTCCGTGGCAAACTCACGGACTGACTTTGGGATGCCGGTGCAGATGTTGATCGCGCCGACGTCTTTGCCGCGCGCCGCATCAAAAATATTTGCTCCGGCGGTTTTGACATCAATAAAGTCGCGCACCTCTCTGCCGGACCCCAAGGTAACGGTTTTGCCGGCTGACAAGCGGTTGTGCAAATACGGGTACAACCGTTGTGCATGCTCTCCTTCGCCATAGGGTTGGAAGAGACGGCACCACAGGAACTCGGTTTTGGTTTCGCCAAACAATCCGCTTAGGGCGTGAAATGCGGCGGCTTTGGCCTGACCATAGGGCGTGCTGGGCACCAGAGCTGTCTCGGGCGTGAGGATTTTGGGCCCCAACTGGTATTCGATACAGGTGCCGACCCCGACAAACCGGCGCAGGCCTGCTTGCACGGCGCCGCGCGCCATTTGCAGTGTTCCGATCAGGCATTCGGTGTTCTTGGGCGAGGTCAAATATTTTCCGGGTTCGGTATACCATGCGGAATGAATGAGGGTGTCGATCCCCGTTAGGGTCGCGGCCCACCAATCGGCACTCTGGGCAAAAAGATCTTCTACTTCTACAATTTCGCAAGTGTCTGGTAGGTCACCCAGTTTGTCCTGCCATCCCGCTCTGACCACCAATCGCATGTTCACCTTGCGGGCAACACAAGCCGCAAGGATCTGGCGACCAACAAAGCCCGTCGCCCCGGTTATGAGAACGCGCGGTGTCACGTGAGCTTGAGCTCGGGTACGGCAATAACAAACATGCTGCCGTTCTGTGCCAAGGCTTTGTTTTGCGTCATGATTTCATCCGCGATATTCCAGGGTAAAATCAAAATGTAGTCGGGCTGGGCTGCGGCCAATGCGGCGGGAGCTTTGATCGGAATATGGCTTCCGGGCATGAATTTTCCGATTTTGGAGGGGGCAGCATCACTGATGAAGGGGATCAGATCCGGCCCCACACCGCAGAAATTCAGCAGCGTGTTGCCCTTTGCAGCCGCCCCGTACCCGACGACGGTTTTACCCTCTGCTTTGGCGTCCAGCAAAAACCGCAACAGGCCATTTTTGACCTTCTCGGCCCGGTCTTGAAAGCCGCGATAGGTGTCTTCATTCAAAAGGCCTGCGTCAACTTCTTCGGACAAAATCTTTGTGACATTCTGCGTCGCAACATGAGATGCACTGTCCAGGCAGCCGAAGACGCGCAGGCTGCCACCATGCGTTGGCAGTTCTTCCACATCAAAGACCCTTAGGCCGGCGGCTTTGAAAATACTGCAGACTGGATGCAGCGCGAGATAGGAAAAATGCTCGTGATAGACGGTGTCGAACTGGTTGTGCTGTATCAGCCGTCCGAGATGCGGGAATTCAAACGTAACCACGCCGTCGTCGGCCAGAAGTTCAGCAACACCTCGGGTAAAGTCGTTGATGTCGGGCACATGGGCATAGACGTTGTTGCCCAAGATCAGATCCGCCTTGGGGCCTGTTTGGGCAAGTTTGCGTCCCAAATCCGCACCAAAGAACTCTTGCAGCACCGGGATCCCCAATGCCTCAGCCGCCTCTGCGGTCGAACGGGTCGGCTCCACACCCAGACAGGGGACGCCTTTGGCGACAAAGTTTTTCAGCAAGTAGCCATCGTTTGAGGCCAGCTCGACAACAAAACTACTGTCATTCAACCCCAATCTTTTGGTCATCTGCGCGCAGTACTGCTCTGCGTGGGCAAGCCAGCCCTTGGAGGTCGAGGAAAAATAGGCGTAGTCCTCGCGAAACAAGGCATCATGTGCGGCATAGTCTTCGGTCTGGACCAACCAACACTTGGTGCAGGTCAAGACACGCAAAGGGTAGGTGACCTCTGGCTTGTTCAAGTCATCGGCAGACAGGTAGTCGTTCGAGGGGGGCGCGTAACCCAGGTCCAAAAACTTCAGCGACAAATCAGTGCTACAATGGCGACATTTCATAGGATTAACGGCTTCATATCTGAGAGAAGAGGAAGCGCGCGATCGCGCGGCGATGTTTCGGTGACGGACAGCGGCCAGCGAATTGCAAGTGTCGGATCGTCAAACCGCACGCCGTCTTCGTGATCAGGAGCATAAGGCGCCGAATGCATGTAATGTAATTCCACATTATCGGTCAGCGTTTGAAATCCGTGGGCGCAGCCCTGCGGAATATAGAGAGTGTCCATCTGGTCGCTGTCTAAGGTCACGCCACAATGCGCACCATAGGTCTTTGACCCCTCACGCAGGTCAACCACGACATCATAGACCCTGCCAGTAACTGCGCGCACCAGCTTGATCTCGCTGAACGGAGGGCGCTGAAAGTGCAGGCCGCGCACTGTGCCTTGTTGCGAACTGCGGGACAGATTCATCTGCACCCATTTGGTATTCAGCCCAGCCGCGTCAAAGCGGTCTGTGCAAAACAGTCGGGCAAAGGCTCCGCGGTTGTCCCCACGTTTTTCGGGCACAATATGGTAGGCACCCGCGATCGAGAGAGGCATGATTTTCATGAGCGGGTGAACTCTGCAATCTGGCCCAAAGACAGGTCAACAGGGTCCGCCCCTTCATGGGTTTGGCGATACCACTGCATGGTTTTAGATACCGCTGTTTCAAAGTTCCAGCGCGGTGCCCAGCCCAGTTTATTTTTGGCTTTGTCGATATTCAACATCAACAGATTGGCTTCATGTGGCATGTCGCTGTTAGGTGTTGGCGCGTAGGTTCCCGGCCAGGATTTGAGCGCTTCTATGATGACATCCTGAACCGTGCGGTTGTCAGTGATGTCTGGGCCAAAGTTATAGGCATCAGCAAACTGCGGATCGGCATGTAAGAGCTCCGCCAATTGCATGTAGCCGGCCAAGGGTTCCAGCACATGTTGCCAGGGACGTACGGCATTGGGATTGCGGGTCAGCAGGGGCTTTTGTGCAATCAGTGCGCGGGCGATGTCAGGAACCAGACGGTTTTCACACCAATCCCCGCCGCCAATTACGTTGCCAGCCCGCGCTGATGCTAATCTAATTTGGTGTTTTTCTTGCGAAAATACAGATCTGTAGCTGTTGATGACCAGTTCAGAACCGGCCTTGGAGGCGCTGTAGGGATCAATCCCGCCAAGCGGATCATCCTCGACGAAGGCATGATTGGTTTCGTTGTTTCGATACACTTTGTCTGTGGTGATCGCGATCACAGTTGCCGGGCGCTTTAGAACGCGAAGAGCTTCGAATAGGTTTGCTGTTCCCATGACATTTGTTTGCCATGTCGTAAGCGTGTCGCTGTAGCCGCGCAGCACCAGCGACTGGGCGGCCAAGTGAAAGACAATATCAGGCTTTGCTGCGTCCACAGCAGCGCGCAGGGCATCGTAAGAATTGATATCGCCAAACTGACTATGGGTGCGGCTGGCAATGTCAAACTGGTCAAACAAAGCCAGTTCGGTGTCAGGGGGCAGCGCGTAGCCCGTGACCTGTGCCCCCATCTGGGACAGCCACAGCGCCATCCAGCTGCCTTTGAAGCCGGTGTGCCCGGTAAGAAAAACGCGCTTGCCCTGCCAGAAATCAGACATGTTTACGCCCAGACCCGCCAGGGGGCGTTTTTCTTGTCAGCCCACATCGCTTCCAGCGCATTTCGATCCCGTAGCGTATCCATCGCGGCCCAAAACCCATCGTGCTTGCGGACGGAGAGCTGGCCTTTGTCGGCCAGACCCATCAGCGGACCCTGTTCCAGAATGGTTGCATCACCTTCAATATGGTCCAACAGCTCTGGCTCGCAAACCATAAAGCCACCGCTGACCCACTGACCATCACCCTTGGGTTTTTCGAGAAAACGGTTGATTTTTGTGCCTACGATTTCCAGCGAGCCAAAACGGCCTTCTGGTTGAACCGCTGAGATCGTGGCAACGCGCCCCTCACTTTTGTGAAAGGCGATCAGATCGGCAATGTTGATGTTGCTCAAGCCATCGCCATAGGTCAGGCAGAATGTATCATCCAGATGGTCGCGAATTCGCTTTACGCGGCCGCCGGTTTGGGTGTGCTCACCAGTGTCAACAAGAGTGACTTTCCAGGGCTCTGAGCGCTGATTATGCACGTGCATTTGATTGTTTGACATGTCGAAGGTAACATCCGACATGTGCAAGAAATAATTCGCAAAATACTCTTTTATCATATAGCCGCGATAGCCACAGCAGATCACAAAGTCATTGACGCCAAAATGCGAGTAGATCTTCATGATGTGCCACAAAATGGGTCGCCCACCGATTTCGATCATAGGTTTGGGGCGCATGTGGGACTCTTCGCTGATCCGAGTGCCCAGCCCACCAGCCAAAATTACTGCTTTTGTCATATTTTACATTTCTCATTTTTCGCATAGGTAAGGGCAACTGGAACGCGTAAAGATGATGTAACTCATCTCAAGTGAACGGTTTCAAACCAAGAAAATTTACATAGCAAATTCAACGACTGTGCATCAATAACAGCGCTGTGATCAGTAAAACAAGAGGACAAAATGACATCAGCTAGTGCCTGTCCGTGCCCCGTTTGTGCAAACATTGAAAGCAACCTGTTGCTCGATGAACGCCCCAATATCCCGTCTTTGCAAAATGTAGCACTCCCGACACAGGCTGAAGCGGTCGCATTTCCGCAAGGTGCAATCACTATGGTCCGCTGTGCCAACTGCAGCTTTGTGTGGAACGCCTCTTTTGACCCTGCTCGGATCTCTTACGATGAAACCTACAACAATGACGTCACTTCCTCAGCCTATTACTTGGCACATCTGGATGCGATGGCGGATCGTGTCATCGCATCCGTGCCTGAGGGTACAGATATCCACTATGTTGAGATCGGATGCGGCGAAGGCGACTTTCTGAGCCTGGTTCACAAGCGGGCTGGTGGGCGGATGAAATCGGCGACAGGGTTTGATCCTTCCTTTACCGGAGAAGACAAGTTGCCGGATGGAGCCAAGGTCTATCGTAACTTTTTCTCGCCGCAAAATACAGATCAGATTCCTGCCGAGGCCAATGTGGTTTGCTCCCGGCACACGATAGAACATGTGGCGGATGTCCAGAATTTTGCAACAGCCTTGGCGGCGGCTCTGGCGCCGGGGCGGACGCTATTTATCGAAACGCCAGACGCGAACTGGATCCTGGAGCACACTGCATTTCAGGATTTCTTCTACGAGCATTGTTCTATCTATACGCCGGACTCCATCCGTTTTCTCCTGGCTCAGCAGGGTTTGGAGTGCGATGTGGAGCCGGTCTATGATGGTCAATACATGTGGATTGCGGCGCGGACCCCAGAAACACCAGTTCAAGCAAAGCCTGCGGAACCCTCGGGACAATTGGGCCTGAACTACCTGGAAAACAAACGTCAGATGATGGCGGAATGGACCACGTACTTTGAGGGCCGCAGGGCAATTGCGCCCGTTGCGCTTTGGGGCGGGGCCTCAAAAGGGGTTACCTTTTCACTCTTGTTCAACACTGCCGAGAACGCGCCCATTGACTGTGTGATTGACCTGAATGTCGCCAAACAGGGGTGCTTCATGCCGGTTAGCGGCACCATGATCGTTTCGCCAGAGACGGCAAAGTCTCGTGGCGTTGGTACCGTGATCATCATGAATCCGAACTACGAAGACGAAATTCGGCAGCAAATACAGGACATGGGTTGGGCCGCTGAAGTGCGTGTTCTAAACGGCTAGCATCACCCCTGTGCGCGGGCCTTCAGTTTGACCGCGCGCCAGGCTTGGTCTTCGGTCAGGATCGTATTTTCGTTTCCAGCCCCGACGCCATTCAGACGCAAGCTTCTCAAGACTTCGGTGGCACGGCCCCACATTTCTTTGGGCGTGTGTTTCAGTTTGGGGAGGTCTTCAAGCAGAGCCGTAAGGTCTTGTGTTGTGTTGTGTTTGTTCGCTTGGAGTCGTCTTGCAGGATGGCTTTGACACCCTCAAAAGGCAGTTTGCGTTTGGCCGCCATTTGAAGAGTATATTTATCCCAGGTCCGATAACCGACCTCAGCCTGGGTATAGCCGCCTCTGTCTTTTACCGTTTCCAAAGTGGCAAAAAAGGCGAGGGGAACAGACCGCGCGTGGTTGAAAAGGTCATTGTAGGGGGCGGCTTCGTTCCCGGTTTCAAAGACCTTCGCAGGGTTGGACTTTGTTTCATCCGTGGTGTTTCCCGAATGTTGTCTGACGTCAGCACCTGTGGGACAGATTTGAGGATTTGAACAAGACGCCCGGAACATCGAAAGACGCAGCTGACAAGCTGGTCAAAAACATCCGCCGCAAGACCCGCCAGACCTATTCAGCGGAGGAGAAGATTCGCATTGTTTTGGCCGGATTGCGCGGGGAGGAAAGCATCTCGGCGTTATGTCGCCGCGAGGGTATCTCTGACAGCCTGTATTACACTTGGTCGAAGGAATTCCTTGAGGCTGGAAAGCGTCGTCTTTCCGGCGACACAGCGCGTCAGGCGACATCGCCTGAGGTGAAGGATCTGCGGTCACGGCTATGGCGTGGTTGGGGGCTTGACCGTGCCGGGCCTGTCTGCAGTTGCCGCCAGCGCGTTTACGGACCCGACCAAATTGCGAACGACGCACAAAGAAAAACGACCCACAAAGAAAACTGTGCGGCTTGCGACCCTTGAAGTAAGGGGGGGAGACTGGAAAAAAGGCTTGGGCTTGACAGCCTGTGGGTGAGGGGGAAAAAGCCCCTGAGAGCGACTGGTCCTTTTAACGGACTTACAGTAACTGATGAGGCTATGCGCAAGACTTTATTTCTCCACATCGGTCACTTCAAAACCGGTACGACGGCCATTCAGGAATTCTTGTATCTGAACCCAAAACTGCTGAGGCAGCACGATCTGCTCTATGCGAAGACCAAACAAGAATACTCCAAACACTCCGACCTGGCCTTTAGCCTGTATCAGGCCGCAGGGGTGAAAGATTTGTTGCATGGCTACGCCAAACCCGAGACGCCGCAACAGGTCTGGGCAGCGCTGTTTGAAGAGCTGCGCGCCAGCAAGCGGTCTCGCATGATCGTAAGTACCGAAGAGCTGATGCGTTTGGGGTGTTTTCCTCAGGCGGTTGCAGACCTGAAGCAGATCGTGGAAACGGCACCGGATATCGACATCAAAGTCATTGCCTATCTGAGGGCGCCAGAGAGCCACCTGAGGTCCTGGTATAACCAGTTGGTCAAGATGGGCTGCAAAACGCCCTCCTTCAATGCAGCGATCTCGCAGTCGATCGAACCCGTGCACTACGACTATGCCCTGGCTTTGCGGCCGTGGATTTCGTTGTTTGGTGCTCAGTCAATAATTCTGCGGCGCTACAGCAAAGAGAGCCGCAAAGACAACGCGCTGTTTCGCGACTTTTTGTCGATCTTTGGTATTGAAATGCCAGATCACGGCCTGACCCTCTTACCTGGGGATCCGAACCCCCGCATTGACGATGAGACCCTCGAAGTGGTGCGAATTTTGCAAAACTCCAGGGCCTCTGACTGGGCCATAAATACGACGCGGGATCGCTTTAGCAGCTATTTTCAGGAGGAACAGGTTGAGGGTTTCGCCCGCTCTGGTGATGCCTTTGAACAGGTGCGCGCCCGGACGCTTGGGGGTTTGGATCAACTGGCGCAGGAACTGCCGGAGTTTGCAGATACATTGGAACAATTTCGCGGGCAGCTGCCGGTGCAGGACGCAGGCCCCGCTTCTGATGGCTGGCTCTTTGCCGGTCTGCTGTTGGCAGAGATAGATGCGCTGCGCAAAACGATGAACAAGCAAAACGTAGCATTGGTTGCGCGGCTGGAGACGCTGGAGGCAAGACTCTCTGCAAAAGGGTCAAAGCCGTCATGAGAATTCTCTACTATAATTGGGTCGATTATCTGGATGAAGAAAACCGGGGCGGCGGGGTTTCCCAGTATCAGCGCAACATCCTGCAGGCGCTGGACCAGCAAGACGACATAGAGGCTGTCTTTCTGTCTGCGGGGATCTCTTATGATCTGCGCAGGCGTCCGCCACGGTGGGAGCAAAGCCGCCATGGGCCGGCCCGAGACCGCGAACGTCGCTATGAAATTGTCAATTCAGCGGTTTTGTCGCCGGCACATTTCTCATTTGGCAGCGACGCCCAGATTTCAGACAGGGCAACTGAGGACTGTTTTTACGACTTTATCGCAGCCACTGGCCCCTATGACGTTGTGCATTTCAACAATCTCGAAGGTCTGCCTGCGCGGGTGCTTGCCTTGAAATCACGCTGGCCCCAGACGCGGGTCATCTTGTCGTTGCACAATTATTATCCCTTTTGCCCGCAGGTGAACCTGTGGTTTCAGGAGCGCGAGACCTGCACGGATTTCAAAGCGGGGCAGAAGTGCGGCCAGTGTTTGCCCCATGCCCATAACCAGAAACAACTGCGTCTTGCGCATGGGCTTGCTTACCGGTTGAAATCTGCCGGCTTCTCGCCTCAAAGCCGGATGTTCCAACTGTTGTATCAGCCCTCTATCCGGGTGGGCAGGCGCCTTGCGATGACGGTCAAATCGATACGCCGTGCCTGGCAAAAAACAGACACAGACACAGACACCCGCGCGGGCGAGACCTTGCCGGCAACAGGCCCAACGCCCTTTGCCAGGCGGCGCGAAGAAATGGTCTCTTTGATCAACGCCCACTGTGATCGGGTGCTGGCGGTTTCGGATTTCACCGCTGGGATTGCGCGCCGCTATGGGCTGCAGTCTGATATCTTGCAGACCTCTTATATTGGCACCTCCCATGCGGGCAACTTTGACCGGACGGCTCCGCGCGATCTGCCGGTGCAGGCGGGGGAGGTGATCACCCTTGGCTATCTTGGCTATATGCGACGAGACAAGGGGTTCTTCTTCCTTCTCAAGGCTCTCAAGGCTTTACCCGCGCCTATGGCAAGACGCGTTCGGCTGCTGGTTGCCGCCGGGCGTGGGGATGCGCAGACCATGGCAGAGCTTTCCGAACTAGGGCAAAATCTGGCCGGGTTGGAGTATTTTGACGGCTTTACCCAGAATGATTTGCCCAACATTCTGTCCCGGATTGATCTGGGTGTGGTCCCAGTTCTGTGGAACGACAACCTGCCACAGGTGGCGATTGAAATGCATGCCAACCATATCCCGCTGCTGACCAGCGATTTGGGCGGCGCGCAAGAGCTGTCCAATTGTCCGGATATGATTTTCCGCGCCGGCGACATTGCCAGCTTCCAGGCCCGGTTGCAGGCCATTTTGTCCGGTGCGGTGGATCTGGAGGCCTATTGGAAGGGCGCACGCTGGCCAACTTCGATGGCTGAGCATCTTGTCCAGTTGGCCGCAGCCTATCAGGTGCCGCGCGGCTAAGTTTGGGGTTTACGTGCGGGCGTTAGCTCTGTCTGCAGTTGCGGGCTGCGGGCAGGGCGTTACACTCTGCGGTGCCGGGATGGGCAGATCGTAGACACAAGGCATAACCATGCAGCGCTCAATAGCCTTTCGTACAAGCGGATTGACCAAGGTCTATGGCAGCGGCCATTCGGCGGTGCATGCTCTGCGCGGCGTTGACTTGGAAATTCCCTCTGGCGATATCGTCGTTCTGCTGGGGCCGTCCGGGTCTGGGAAATCAACCCTGCTGAACATTATTGGCGGCCTCGACCGGGGGACCACAGGAGAGGTCTATTTTCGCGATCACTGTCTTAGCGACATGACGGATGCACAGCTGACACGCTATCGGCGCGATCATGTTGGCTTTGTGTTTCAATTCTATAATCTCATGCCCAGCCTGACAGCGCGCGAAAATGTCGAACTGGTGACGGAAATTGCCGCAGAGCCGATGGACCCTGATGAGGCCCTCGCCTTGGTCGGGCTGCGCGAACGGGTGGATCATTTCCCGGCGCAGCTCTCAGGCGGGGAACAGCAGCGGGTGGCCATCGCCCGCGCTATTGCCAAACGGCCGGAGGTCTTGTTCTGCGATGAACCAACCGGGGCGCTGGACAGCCAGACGGGACGGGCCGTGTTAGAGGTGCTGCGCGATGTGAATGCTGAGATGGGCTCTACCATTTTGATGGTGACGCATAACGCCAATACGGCTGCCATGGCGGACCGGGTGATCTACTTTGCCGATGGGGGCATCCGCAAAGTGGTGGAGAATAGCGAAAAAATCAGCCCCTCAGAGATCCACTGGTGAGCCCGCTGGACCGCAAACTGCTGCGCGATCTTTGGCGCATCAAGGGCCAGGCCCTGGCGATCGGCATGGTGATCGCCGTTGGGGTAATGATGTTGGTGATGATGACAGGGCTGGTTGCCTCGCTGGGGGAAACGCGAGAGGCCTATTACCAACGCTACCGGCTGGTCGATGCCTTTGTACCGGTGAAACGCGCCCCGGAGCGTCTGGCCTCTCAGCTGGCGCAAATCTCAGGTGTTGCCGCCGTGGAAACACGGGTCACCGGGCGCGCCCTGATTGATCTGCCAGACCAAAGCCTGCCGGTGCAGGCCCAGGCGCTGTCGCTGCCAGAGCGCAGGCGTCCGGCGCTGAATGACATTTACCTCACCCACGGGCGGTTTCCGGCTTTGGGCCGGACCGAGGAAATTGTTCTGTTGCAGAGTTTTGCCAAGGCGCATGATATGCTTCCGGGGGATACATTGGCGGCGACAATGAACGGCAGTCGGCGCCAGTTTAAAATCACCGGATTGGCGCAAAGCCCAGAGTTTCTTTATGTTACCGCGCCGGGGGAACTGGTGCCCGATGATGCGCGCTTTGGGGTGATCTGGATGCACCGCTCGGGGCTTGCCGCCGCCTATGACCTGGAGGGCGCCTTTAATGAAGCCCTGCTTGGGCTGACGCGGGGGGCCAATGTCGAGGCGATTCTGGACCACGGCGATCGCCTGATGGCGCCTTACGGGGGCAGCGGTGGCTATCCCCTGGCGGACCAGTTTTCGAACCGGTTCATCTCTGAAGAAATCTCTGGCCTGGCGGCGGCGTCCAAGGGCGTGCCGCCTATCTTTCTC
Source organism: Pseudophaeobacter arcticus DSM 23566 (assembly GCF_000473205.1). NCBI lineage: Bacteria > Pseudomonadati > Pseudomonadota > Alphaproteobacteria > Rhodobacterales > Roseobacteraceae > Pseudophaeobacter > Pseudophaeobacter arcticus. The sequence goes on along the minus strand of NZ_KI421507.1, from coordinate 3,435,605 downwards.
GCGGTGGCGGCTTTCCTGCTCTACATCGTCATCAGTCGCATGGTGCAAGCCGAGCGGGAGGAAATCGGCCTGATGAAAGCCTTTGGCTATACCAACTTTGAGGTGGGGAGCCATTATTTCAAGCTGATCCTCGCCATCGCGCTGGGCGGTGCACTGATCGGCTGTTTGGCTGGAATTGCCAGCGGGCGGGCGATGGTCGGGATTTATAGCCTGTATTTCAAATTTCCCTTTCTGGTCTTTCGCCTCGACCCTGCCTCCTTTGTGACGGGGGTTACGGTGAGTGTGGTTTCGGCTTCGGCAGGGGGGCTTTTGGTGCTGCGGCAGGTTTTTGCACTGACCCCTGCGAGCGCGATGCGCCCGCCTGCGCCGCCGGATTACAGCCGGGCCCGTGGCCTGGGCAAAACCCTGGCGGCGCTGCTGGATCAGCCCAGCCGCATGGTTCTGCGACGCCTGACCCGACAGCCGGTTCGCATGGCCGGAGCCATGATAGGCATTGCCTGTGGCATGGGATTGTCGGTGGCGATGATCACGATTTATGCGGGGTTTGACCGCACCATTGATCTGACCTTTTCGGTTGTGGACCGCAGCGACGTCAGCGTGAGTTTCACCCAACCCGTGAGCGACAAGGCGCTGTTTGAATTGCGGCGCATTGTCGGCGTGTCGCGGGCCGAACCGGTGCGCCATGTCCCGGTGGTGCTGCGCAACGGGGTGCACAGCTATCGTAGCGCCATCACCGGAATGCCACAGGATCCGGTTTTGAACCGGGCATTGGATGAAAAAACGGCAGCAATCGACATGCCCAAATCCGGTGTGGTGCTGTCCAGTGTCTTGGCTGAGATTTTACATATTAAGGCGGGCGAGATGCTGACCATTGAGGTGCGGGAGGGACGGCAACCAGTCTTGCAAATCCCCGTTGCCTCGGTGGCGCAGGCGTTGCTGGGGGCGCCGGCCTATATGGATCTGACGGCGCTGAACCAGGTCTTGCGGGAACCGCGGCGGGTGACAGGGGCCTATCTCACTATTGATGCGGCCAGGGCTGACGCGATCTACGAGACCCTGCAGGACATGCCCACGGTCGCGGGGGTGAGCCTGAAAGAAGAGGCCCGCGAGGCCTTTATGGTTGTGATGAATACCGGCGCTGGGGCTATGCGCTATGTGATGGGAGCCATTGCTTTTGTCATAACCTTTGGCATTGTCTACAACGCCGCCCGTATCGCCTATGCAGAGCGGACCCGCGATCTGGCCAGCCTGCGGGTGATTGGTTTCAGCAGGGGAGAGGCGGCTTTTGTGCTGCTCGGAGAGCTGGCAGTGGTGACATTGATTGCCCTGCCGGTTGGGGCACTGCTGGGCTATTATCTTTCATTTGGTATCGCGGCGGGGTTTTCAACGGATCTATATCAGATCCCGGCTGTCTTTGACCCGGTAAGCTATGGCCAGGCGATGCTTGTGGTTCTTACCGCAGCAGTGGTTTCCGGCTGGTTGGTCAAGCGTGATCTCGACCGGTCTGATCTGATCGACGCATTAAAGACACGGGAGTAACCCATGGCACAGGCAAAAAAACAGTCGCGTCTGGTATTGATGCTGTTTGTTGGGGGGCTGATGTTGGCGGCCCTGGCGGCAGCCTTTTGGCCCCGCCCCTTGATGGTGGATCTGCAAGAGGTAAGCCGCGGGGCGCTACAGATCTCCATTGATGAGGAAGGTCGCACCCGGGTGAGCGAACCCTATGTGGTCTCGACCCCGGTTGCCGGGCGGTTGCAGCGGGTTGAGGTCAACCCCGGTGACCCGGTGGTGCGCGGAGAGACGGTCATTGTGACGATGTTGCCGACCAACCCTGTTGCGCTGGATCTGCGGACGCGGGAGCAGGCACAGGCGGCGTTGCGATCAGCAGAGGCGGCCCTGCGTGGCGCCCATGCGGATCTGAGCGCCGCCGAAGCCAGCCGTGATCTGGCCCAGACCGAGCTGCAACGCACCGAGAAATTGGCGCAACGCAATATTGCCAGTCCGGCGGCCTATGACCGGGCCAAGCGCGAGTTTCGCATCTCCGAAGCCCAGGTGCAGATGGCCGAGGCGGCAATCAGCACCCGCGAAGCAGATCTCGCAAATGCACAGGCGCAGCTCATTGGTTTTGAGGATCTTGGTCTTGGCGCCGCCCTGCGCGACAAGCCGCAGGATGATATCCCGCTCTATGCCCCGGCCAGTGGCCGTATTTTGCAGGTCATGCATCAAAGCGCCACAACCCTGCCTGCGGGTGAACCGATCATGGAGATCGGCGATATCGAAGGCGATCTGGAAATTGTGGTGGACCTGATTTCATCAGATGCGGTGCAGGTCACACGCGGCGATCCGGTGTTGATCGAGGACTGGGGCGGGACGGCCACCCTGCATGGAGAGGTCTCGCGGATTGATCCCTTTGGTGTCACCAAGGTCTCGGCGCTGGGGGTGGAGGAGCAGCGGGTTCCTGTAGTGATTGCGCTGGCCTCCCCGGCTGAAGATCGGGCCGGGTTGGGGCATGGCTACCGGGTTGAAACCCTGATCATCGTCTGGCGCGCAGAGGATGTGCTGCGGGTGCCTTCCAGCGCCTTGTTCCGGGCGGGTGACAGCTGGTCGGTCTTTGTTATGGTTGACGGCATTGCCACCCAGCGGCAGGTCGAAATCAGCCACAACAATGGCACCCAGGCGCAGGTGGTCAGCGGCCTGTCCGAAGGAGAGCAGGTGGTGATCTACCCCTCTGCTGCAATCCAAGACGGTACGGCGATTACCCGACGTGTTGTCGAATAGCTGCCGTGCCGCTGGATTTATCATCGTGGCTTTTTGAGGGTTGCCCCTACGGCTACCCGTTGTTTTCTATTCGGGATTTGACAAAGGACGCTTGGTGCCAGGGCACAGAGAGCCCCTCCTGGTAGATCACATCGCGTCCCTCTGACATCAGGGCGAGATACTTCCGGTATTCCTCTGCATCGTTAAAGTGCTGGCGTCGCGACACTTCGATTTGGGCTTTGCGATGGAAATCGGCATTGTATTTGAAATGGCCAAAGATCAGCTCGCGGCTGGACAGCTGAACGTCGGCCAGGAAGTGATAGCCTGCAGAGAGGCGCATCCAGGGCTGATATTTCAGCAAGGCAATTTTCTGGGCGACAAACAGATCCGTGCGCGATCCGGCAATCAACCTGTGACGCACAGCACTGGTCCAGGTTGGCATATTGGAAAACGGACCCTGTCCAGTCCAGTTGGCCAAAAAGGGGTCGCTGTCGGTATAGCCGGCTTCGTCAAAGGGATTGGTCTTGAAGGTGGCCTTGCCCAATGACGCTTTGGGGTACATGTCGAGCATAAAGATACGCGCGGCATCCACCCCCTGGAATTCGGGAGTTTTCAGAAGATCCGGCAGGGTTTGTGTCTGGTTCTTTTGCCAGACCAACAGCTCGTCGGTGTCGGCGATCAGGGTCCATTTTCCAGTGCGAAAGGCTGCCATCATGGCCTGTTGCCAGCCGGCGCCATACTGCGACAGGCTGTAATCTGTATCGACGGAGAACAGCGCGACATCAGGCTGCTCCATCAGGAACTCCAGGGTGCCATCGTCAGAGCAATTGTCGGCGATCAGAAAGCTGTCAACGCCCAGACGCCGGTAATGGGCCAGGAACTGCGGCAGCATGAACATCTCATTATGCATGCAGGCAACAACGGCCACCTCGGCGTTACGCGCGGCGTCTAGACGCTCTTCGCTGCTGATCAATTCCAGCGCATTGCTTTGATAGACAAGGGCGGCATCCTGATAGCTTGGCCAGATCTTTTTTGGTGTCAGCGTCGCTGCTGCCAGGGTGTCACAGGCCTGTGCCTGGCTGTCGTGTTCATCCAGATGCACCAGCGCCACCGGAGCCGCGCGGCTGGCATCAAAGCTGTTGACCCAACGTGAGACCGGCGTTGCCTTGCCCCAGGTACGGCGGCGAATAGAGGTGCGATAGTCCTCATCAATAGGGTGAATACCCTGCTGCGCCAGCAGGTCCCCCAGCATCTTGTCTTCCATAAAGGACATCTGAATCAGATGCTGCCCTTCGGGGCTTTCTTCTGCGGCGATGGCAGCCGCCATGGCGGTACGGCTGAGCGCATAGCCGGTGCCGCCATCCGTGTAGGTCGAAGGCTCAGGCGACTTGTCCAATTCAAGCCGTCCCCGATCCGAGGATGATTTTTCATTGTGCCAGGAACGATCCATATCGCCGGGGCGGCGTGTCAGGATGCGGCCATAATAGTCGAATTTTCGATAGCTCTGGCCGTGGAAAAAGACATCCGGGTTCAAAAAGCAATCGTCGTCAATCTTCAGCAGATGGGAAAAGCGGGTGTTTTCATAAACCCAGCGAATGGTGGCCAGGGTCTTTTGCGGCAGACCTTCGTAGTTGTCAGGCGCGTCCACATGCACGATATCGCCGTCTTTGCTGCCATCGCCGTTGCCGACAATGATCACATAGGGAACGCCCAATGCCTCCAGCAGGGCCAGCCAGCCGCTGCGCATCGCCGGGATGCGACTGTTCAGGTTGGGCAGGCAGGAGAATACCGTGACAATGGTATCAAACAGCGGAGAGCCCGCCATATCTGGGGCCGCTTTGGGCAGGGGGCGAGGGGCTGGAAGGTCGTCTGCAATAGTCGGCAGGATTGCACAGACCTTTTCAAACAGCTGTTTTGTGCCAGCTGTATCGCGCAGGGCCACAAGGGCCAGGCGCGGGGCTGTGGCAGTGCGGAACGCTGACAGCTCTGTGTCGTCCACCCCCTGTATCTGGGATTTCAACTGTTTCAACAGGGCCGCAATGGCTTCTGTCTGTTGGGCATAGGGGGACAGCCCCCGGAGCAGCGCCAGCGTGAATCCAAGGCCCAGAAACTGGCTGCGCCGTGCCGACAAAAGATGCAGATCGGTGCCCAGTTCCGCAATCTGGTCAGGGGAAACGGGCTGCGTAGCGGCCTGCTGTAGCAGCGCCTGTAGTCGCTGGCTGACCTCAATTTGCAGTTTAAAGTAGGGCGCCCGCGGTACATCGCGGTAAAAACCGGACAGGGCTGTCGCAGTGACCGGGACCAGATCCTCGTGCACCGGCTCGGCACCGGGAAAGGCCATATGCCGCAGGGCGGCCTCTTCGACCACAACGTCGGCCCGTATCAAGGCCTGGTGGTTCAGCTCTTTTGCGGGGGCAATCTCAACCCCGGATGGGCCCAGCAATTCGCGGCGCACGCGCCGCAGATCGCGACACTGGTAAGGTTGGAAAAAGGCCAGGGCCTGCGCCAGTTCTGTGCGGTCTTGTCGATCTTTGGGCGCAGAGGTGGCAAAGTGGCCGGGGGCGGCTTCGACACCTGCAAAGGCCTGCCGCAGAGCGGCGAGTTCGGGGGACGTGTCGTAGCTGAACTGTTCGTCAAGCTGATGCCAGAATTGCCGGGACAGCCCATAGGTGCGGATGACAAAATTCAGGATCAATTGCTGCGTATCATCTGCAAAGCTGCGGCGCTGCTGCAGCAACAGGACGGCAACCTCGGTAAGCGCGGTGCAATGGGCCCGCCCCCAGTAGTTTGAGGCCTGTTTGTCGATCAGATCCATATAGGCGTTTAGGATATTCTCGCGGGTCTTCTCGTTTAGCCCTTCTGCTGCAATAGTCCGCCGCATGAGCCAGGCCAGGGCCGGCGTGACAATCCAACCGGCAGTTGGGGCAATCAGAGACCGCAGGGTCGGGCAAATCTGATCGTGCCGCTCTTCGAGAAAGAGGAAGGGCAGCAGAGCCGAGTTTTTAAAAAGGTTACCGGCCTCAGGAGACAGGCTGGAGCCAAACCCTTCGCGGCAAAAAAGCCCGTGGAAACCGCCAAAATCGCGGCTGGGGTGGCAGAAAAACTCACTGAGTGCGAGAAAGAGGTGGGGGTGCAGGTTTTTGGGGAGATCAGTCAAAAGCGCGCTCAGGACCTCAAGCGGATCTCTTTCTGGCTTTTGCCACATTGCCTGGCCAAACTCCGCGTGGGCCTGAACAACCGGGTCTCGCGGTGTCAGCTCGGGGGCCTTGGCAGCATTGGTGGTTTCTTCTGACATGTCTTTGGTGGGTCTGATATAGTCGCTCAGGCCAAAAAAGCGCTGGGCACTGGCCAGGCTCGCCCGACTTTGGCTGGAAAGCTGGTCCAGGAGCCCGCCAAACTGAACATGTTCAAAAACCTGCATGGCGGCCAGGGAGTCGCTGCCCAGATCAGTTTCCGCAATGATCAGTTCGATCTGTTTGACCAAATCTTCCCGTGTCAGGAGCAGACGGGGACAGGCCGCACTGCCATCCGCATGCACCAGCCCCAGGTCCAGGGCCTCTTCCTGGGCACGGCCCTGCCAGACACGACCGGGCAAGAGCACAATGACATCCGAGACCTGGGAGCCATTCCCCAGGCTGCCCTTTTTCCCTGTGTCTGGGTAAAGAATGACCTTTGGCGGAGAGCTCTCTCCGGGGAGGTCTAATGTCAGGGCGCCAGTCTGGGGTGGAACCTTCAGCCGGGCGCGCAGCTCCAAACGGTTGCTTAGGCACAGCCGTCCCTTGTTTAAGAGGGTCTGATTGTTGCGGCTCAGCGCACCAAGGGCGAGTTTTGGACTGACGCTATCGCCAAAATCAACATCAGCAGCGGAGATACCGCCCTGATAGCTGACAAAACTGATCTTATCGAGATTAGGGTAGGAGCGGCCCAGCAGGCTGCGCCCAAAGGTGAAGACGTTCTTTCCGTCCAGCGCGACAGTCACATGCGGCGGAGTAAAGGTTATGGTCACCTCAACCCCGGTTTTGGGCAGGGGGTGTTTCTTCGCTTTTTCTGCGGCCCACTGCTCTCCGGTGCGCTTGCAGCATACACAGATGCTGTCCTCTTGGCGGAGCGACAGGTGGAACAGGATATTTTTCTGCTCGCGATCAAAAAACGAAATATTGGCGTAGGGGAACTGTGAGAACCTCGCCGTGTAGCGAAACACTGTGGTATCTTGAACTAAGAACGACTGCATGGCGATTTTGATGTGCCCATATGGTGTTTTATCGGTTGCCCGCCGCCCAAAGCGGGGGTGGTTCAGGACGTGCGGCGAAGCCGGGCTTCAATGCTCAGCAAGGTCGCGATCCGCCGTCCTTCTCCCGGGTCTAGAGGTGTTTGCTCGCGGGTCAACCCACGGCGAAAGGCGACCCAGGTGGCAGAGGCAGATAATAGCGCCAGCTTCAGATTCCGACAGGGCGGTTTGAGCTGCGCCATCCGCTGTCGCAGGGCGCGGGCAAACAGGCGTCTCTGCCAGCCCTTTGGAAGCCGTGCCACCATGGTTGGATTGAGATCCAGGGCCAGCTGATCAAAAGAGCGCAGGACCTGCCGGAACCCCGCTCTCCCTTGATGCGGGGGCTGGTATTGGGCCTGGGCCGCGCTGGATTGGTTCACGTTGCAGCCGGAGTGCCGGAAATAGGCCGCTTTCTTCGCCAATAGGGCCGCGTGCAAAGCCAGGGTCCAGCCGGGCAAAGCCCCGGTTCCAAACTGCAGGCCTGTCTCTGTCAGAAAGGCCCGGCGATAGAGCTTTGGCGAAACCTGACCGTCCAGCGCGATGGCTGCTTCGGGGGAAAAGGTAAAAGCAGCTGCGGCCATCTGGTCCAGCGAGACTGTATCATCTTGATAAAAGGACGAGTGGTAATCTTTCCCCTCCAGCCCCAGGCGGAACACCGACACGGCGAAATCAGCCTGTGAGGTCAACAACCCATCAACCCAATCATGGAGCGCCATTTCCGTGAGGGTATCTCCGGCAACAAGAAAATTGACGTAGAGCCCCCGAGCCGCCCGTAACCCGGCATTGCAGGCGGCGCCCAGCCCCCTGCCTGTATGCTGCAGGACCCGCGCTTCTGGGTGCTCCTCCGCGATGGCCTTGGCCTCTGCCAAGGCATGGTCAGAGCTGCACAGGATCAGGATTTCCCGCCCAGGTGCGCCCTGACGGGCGAGGGATTGCAGGCTTTCCCGAAGCAGGCCGCTCTCCCTGCCTCCCCAGGGGATCACCACGCTCAGCGGCAGTGTGCCTGCCATTTCCACCCCCCAGGCCCGGGAGATATGAGGATCCCAATCGGGAGTGTAGGTCAATTTATGGGTTTCAAGATAGGCGGCACAGGCGCTGGCGTATCGCGCCCGGCGCTCGGGTGCGCGCAGGGCTGTGCTGCGTTCAAACAGCAGGCGGCTGGTAATCTGTTCAAAGGCCCGCTCGGCGTCAGGCCGATCAGCAGAGTCCATCAGCCGTTTGACGCGATCCAGAACCGAGAACTGCTCAAACACCCGATCACTGTCGCGGCCAGTTATCTGCCCTTGCCGCAGGCGTGTTTGCAAATACAGCGGCGCCTCGATATGCAGCAGGTGATCGGTTCGCGCTGCTGCTTGGTAGTAGAACTCGTGATCCTCAAACCAGGTGCCTTCCGGAAAGCGCAGCCCTTCGATCAGGCTGCGGCGGTAGAGCTTGTTCCAGGCAGAGGGAAAATGCGGGATCGCGTCTTCCCAGCTGTGTTGCGGGTAGCGGGTGATCTGGCCGGAACTGTGCTGCTCTGCGCGACCGTGAATGGCGGAATGATCAATATATTGGTCATTGGGAAAGCAAAAGCGGATGCCGCAGGAAACCCAGTCTGCCCCAGTTGTCTCCAGGGCCTGCCAGAGCCGTGACAGATAGTTGGGATCCAGTCTGTCATCGCTGTCGAGAAAGGCAACAAAGGTGCCTTGTACCAGCTCTAATCCAGTGTTGCGGGCGCCGGAAAGACCTTGATTTTGTTGCCTTATCAGTTGAAATCGAGGGTCCTGTCCAATCACCTTTTCGGCAATGGAGGCGCTGTTGTCTGTTGAGCCGTCGTCGATGACCAGCGCTTCAAAATCACCTAAGGTCTGCGCCTGAAGACTGCGCAGGCAATCCGCCACATGGTCGGCCACATCATAGACCGGAATGATGACAGAGATGAGTGGCCGTGGTTTGGAGTGTGGCATTAGATGAAACAGCTTCTACAAAAATGGCCTGTGCGGGCGCACTAGTACAGCACTGGGGGCAGTGCTGTCACTAACCCTAATTGCAGCGAGGGCGGACAGGTTCTTAAATGACAGGGGCCGACAAACGGTGAGGCAGCTAGATTTCTGACCGTTTCGCGGTCTGCCCTCGCCCTGCGGTTGCTTTGACGCAACCCTGGCCCAACCTTGGTGCTACCCTGGCGCCGCCTTGCACAGGTTCGGTCTGCTGGGCATATAGGGAGAGGCGGAAAAGGGGGAAGCATGACAGAGCAACTGTTCTATGTTCTCGGCGGAATTGGCATGTTCCTTTTGGGGATGAAGGTGATGACCGAGGCCCTGCGCGAAGCGGCCGGCACCGGGCTACAGGCAATCCTGACCAGATTTACCACAACCCCCTTTACCGGCGTCATATCAGGCGGGTTGACCACCGCCGCGATCCAGTCCTCCAGTGCGACAACGGTAATGACGGTTGGCTTTGTCGGGGCCGGGCTGTTGACCATGCCGCAGGCGCTTGGGGTGATTTATGGGGCCAATATCGGCACCACGGCGACGGGCTGGTTGGTGAGCCTTCTGGGCTTCAAGCTCAAGCTGGGCACACTGGCGATGGCGCTGCTGTTTCCGGCCAGCCTGCTGGACCTTTTGGCGCGGGGTGGTTGGGCGCGGGCCGGGCGGATGCTGGCGGGGCTCTGTCTTTTGCTTATCGGTCTTGATCTGATGCAGGCAGGGATGAAGGATGCTGGCGATATCCTGCGCCCCGAGATGTTGCCGTCCAGCACCGTATTTGGCCTGCTGGTCCTTGCAGCCCTGGGCGCTGGGCTGACGGTTGTGATGCAAAGCTCTTCGGCGGCAATGGCTCTGGCCCTGGTCATGATCCAAAGTGGTGCCATCAGCCTGACGCAGGCCGTTGCGATTGTGGCGGGGATGAATATCGGCACCACCTGCACGGCCTTGCTGGCCTCGCTTGGAGGGTCGCGGCCAATGCGGCAGACTGCGGTTGCCAATCTGCTCTTCAATGTTGCGACCAGCCTGATAGCGGTACCTGTGTTGGTGTTTGGACTGGGGGCGCTTCAGGAATTGGCCGAGCGGAGCAATACCATGACAGCGATTTTGGTGTTTCATACCGGCTTTAATGTGGTTGGGGCGATGCTGTTCCTGCCGATCACGGCGCAGTTTGCGCGGTTTATCAGCTGGCTGATGCCAGAGACCCCCAAGGCGTCATTGGTCAACCTGGACCGGGCCTTGCTGTCGGATCCGGCTATGGCGCTCCTGGCGGTGCAGGCCGCGCTGGAGGTGCTTGAACATCGGATCTATAGGGCGATGGCCTCTGCCCTTCAGGCCCCGGCGGACTATCGTGGGATTGCAGCGCTGACCCCCTGCCGCGCCGCGCTGGCCGAGATCGAGGCCTTTCTTGCGGATATTCGCCTGACCGCGGATCATGCAAAACAGGAGGCGGGGCTGTCAGCCTTGCTGCACCAGACGGATCATGTGTTGCGGCTGCTGGAACGGTTGAGCCAGACGGGGCGGATATCGGTCCTGAATGAGGATCCGCTGCTGCGGCGCCCAGCCGTGATCACCGGAGCGGTGCTCAGGCGGCTGATAGAGGGGCTGTCCAATGAAACTGAGCAGGCGCGGTTGCAGCGACTTGCGGTTTTGGTCAATCACCGCAAGGACCGGCATCGCCGTGGCTTGCTGCTGGGAGAGCACGCCGGGCTATTTGATCTGAACGAGGTGTTTTCCCACACCGATGCAATGCGTTGGCTGGCCCGTTGCCTGCATCATCTCGAAAGGCTGGAACACTATCGTCACCTCGCCAGAGAGGCCTTGCCTGTCGCCAGACCGGCACCCTAGCCAAATTTACTACCTGTTTCCAAAAGAAAAGAGGGCGTTTCCGCCCTCTTTTTTGGTTTCAAATGCGGTTCCAAAGGGAGCGCCCATCAGGCGCTCGCCATTGGCAATAGGATTACAGGCTGGCCTGCAGGGCCGCGACCACGGCATCGCCCATTTCGCTGGTTGAAATCGGGTCAACACCGTCTTCACCCAGCAGATCTGCGGTGCGGGCACCGTCCGAGAGCACTTTTTCGATAGCGTTTTCCAGACGGTCGGCCTCGGCCCCCATGTCAAAGCTGTAGCGCAGCGCCATGGCAAAGCTGAGGATACAGGCGATTGGGTTTGCCTTGCCCTGACCGGCGATGTCAGGGGCTGAGCCGTGCACCGGTTCGTACATCGCCTTGGGGCGGCCATTGGCCATCGGCGCGCCAAGACTGGCCGAGGGCAGCATGCCCAGGCTGCCGGTCAGCATCGCGGCGCAGTCCGACAGGATGTCGCCAAACAGGTTGTCGGTCAGGATGACGTCAAACTGTTTTGGCGCCCGTACCAGCTGCATGGCGCCGTTGTCGGCATACATGTGGGACAGCTCTACCTCGGGGTAGTCCTTGCCAACACGGGTGGCCACTTCGCGCCACAGGATGCCGCTTTCCATGACGTTGGCCTTCTCCATCGAGCAGACCTTTTTGTTGCGGCGCATCGCCAGTTCAAAGGCCGAGCGGGCGGCGCGTTCGATCTCAGATTCGGTATAGCGCTGGGTGTTGATGCCAACGCGCTCGTTGCCTTCTTCAAAGATGCCGCGAGGTTCGCCAAAATAGACGCCCGAGGTCAGCTCGCGCAGGATCATGATGTCCAGACCGGCCACAATGTCACGCTTCAGCGAGGAAAAATCGGCCAGCGCGTCAAAGCACTGCGCCGGACGCAGGTTGGCATAGAGATCCATTTCCTTGCGCAGGCGCAGCAATCCGCGCTCAGGCTTGACCGAGAAATCCAGATCGTCATAGGCGGGGCCACCAACCGCGCCGAGCAGAACCGCGTCCACCTCCTGCGCGCGTGCCATGGTCTCATCCGCCAGAGGGACGCCATGTTTGTCATAGGCGGCGCCACCAACCAGATCTTCGCTCACATCGAACTGAATGTCGCGGGCTTCACCAAACCAGGTGATGACTTTACGAACCTCGGTCATGACCTCTGGGCCGATACCGTCGCCGGGCAGAATCAGAATCGATGGATTGGACATATGTGCCTCCTAAAAACAGTTGGCAACGGCCTACTCCTCTGGGGCCTCAGGGTCAATAACAGCCCCTGATTTCAAAGGTGAAAGCGCCGATTTACCGGCCATTTTCAGGCCTTTTGCCAGCAGCGACCATACCCGCCGGATGCGGGGGGTTTCCCGCATGGCGCTATGGGTGGTGAGCCAGACCGGCAGGGGCGGGATTTCGACGCCCAGATCCAGCTCTGCCACGGTGTCATCGGCGCGGGCGACATCGCTTTGGCAAAAGCCGATGCCGCATCCGGCCCGCACCAGTTGCCAGTAGGTCGCCTGATTGTCACAGCGCATGGCAAAGGTACTGCGATCAACCTGCCATCCCATCGCCCGCATGGTGTTCAGGATCAACGCGTTGCTGTCATAGCCAACCAGATCATGTTGCCACAGCTCCGCTGCATTGCGGGGGGTGCCGCGTCGCGCCAGATAAGCATGGGCGGCAAAAATCCCCAGGGGCAGATCGGCGATATGCTGGGTGATCACATCCAGCTGGCTGGGGCGATACATGCGCAGGGCAATGTCGGCGGCCCGGTACAACAGATTTTCGCTTTCATCTGTCGGCACCAGCTCCAGCTCAATGCCCGGTTCTGCCCGGCGAATATCTGCCAGAATGGGCGGCAACAGGTAGTGGGAGGCAAAAACGCTGGCGGTGATCCGGACGGTGCCGGCCAGTTCTTCGGACTGGCCCGCCGCCTGAAGCGACAAACGATACATCTGGGCCTGCATCTCCCGCGCCATGGGCAACAGCGCGGTCCCGGCCTGCGACAGGCGCAGGCCACGCGGGTGGCGCTCAAACAGCTGCTGGCTGAGGCTGGCCTCCAGGCTTTGAATGTGGCGGCCCAGGGTGGGCTGGCTGCGGTCCAGCTGGCGTGCCGCCGCTGAAAGCGAGCCGCAGTCGGCCACAGCCAGGAAGCTTTGGACGAGCGACCAATCGGTGAGATGTGGATTATTCATTCAATAATGAATGGCAGATCTGAAAATTTTGGCAATGCCATATCTTTATTGAATGGAGAAAACTCGGGTCAGTGTTCAGGATAGGAGAAGATTCGATGACACAAACAGCTCTCATACTTGGCGCTTCGGGCCGGTTTGGCCGCGCGGCGGCGGATGCCTTTGAACGGGCCGGATGGCAGGTAAAGCGCTTTCGGCGCGGGACGGAAAACCTGGCGCAGGTCGCTGTAGGGGTGGATGTGATCGTAAATAGCTGGAATCCCGCCTACCCGGATTGGGCAAAACAGGTGCCAACCCTACACCGGCAGGTGATCAAGGTGGCTGAAATGAGCGGCGCGACGGTCATTCTGCCCGGCAATGTCTACGTCTTTGGCCCCCAAACCCCGTTTCCCTGGTCCGAGCAGAGCCCGCATGCGGCGCAAAACCCGCTGGGGCGTATCCGGGTGGAAATGGAGGCGGCCTATCGTGCCTCCAAGGCTCGGGTGATCGTGCTGCGCTCGGGGGATTTTCTGGATACCGAGGCGTCGGGGAACTGGTTTGATGTGATGATCACAGCGAAGCTGGACAAAGGGAAGTTCATCTATCCGGGGCGGGCGGATATTCCCCATGCCTGGGGCTATCTGCCAGATGTGGCCCGGGCCGCGGTGGGGCTGGCTGAAAAACGCGCCGCACTGCCGCGCTTTGTGGATGTTCCCTTTGCAGGCTATACCCTCACGGGGCATGAGTTGCTGGCGGCGGTGAATGCGCATCTGGGCCAGCCTGCCAGGCTGAGCCAGATGTCCTGGCTTCCCCTGCAGCTGGCCCGCCCATTCTGGCCCCTGGGGCGCTGCCTGTTGGAGATGCGTTACCTTTGGGATACGCCGCATAGCCTCAGCGGGGATTTGCTCCAGCAGCTGTTGCCCGATTTTCAAGCGACGCCGCTAGAGCAGGCCTTGCCACATTGCCTGCCCAAGGCGCTGCTGGCACCTCAAGCGGGCAGAGGGCTCAGGGAAGCGGCGGCCTAGCGGCCTGCAGTCTCGTCCAGGATGATATCCAGCCAGACCAGCCTGTGGCGGCTGGCAATTGCGGCGGGGGAGGTGGCGCTGTCAGGCCAGGCCACCCCGGAGGCCGCAATTTGCCAGTCCTGCGAGGGCAGCAGGTAGTCCACCCGCATGCGGCGCCCTTGGCCCCAATCCACGGTCTGCGTTCCGGCCTGCGGCGACTGGGGGCGCGGGTCTTGCAGCCTGGGATCCTGCAGCAGCCTGGCTATGCTTTTGCGGCGGCCCTGGCCTGTGTCGGGGTCCAGGTTTGCGCCACCGGCCAAGACATAGTTCTGGGTTGGTGGTGATGCCAACTCTGCCGGCAGCTGGCCGTCCAGAAAGACCTGCCAGAGGCGGATCTCATCGGCATTGCGCAACGCGTTGCGGTCTTCGACCCCGTCAAACAGCGGCGGCGTGGCTTGAAAACACAAGAGCGTCAGCCGGTCGCCGTTTGTCAGCGCCACCGGCAGGACCCAATGGGCGGTGGAGGACAGGCGCTGGACCACCTGCGCCTGCGGCGACGGGAAGGGGCTGCCATCCGGGTGCCGGGGCAGGCTGGCGCCGGGGATGTCGCGCCACACAAGCGGGCTCAGGTCGACCAGCTCATCCACCAGCAAGGGGTAGCGCGATAGTACCGCCATGCCACCGCGTCCGGTATAGTCACCATAGCCCTGTGAATCTCCGGGGCCACCCAAGTGGCCATCGCCATCCAGATCAAGATCGGTGGCAAGGCCCGCATTGGGCTGACCGGCAAAGAGATGCGGGTAGTGCGCCCCTTCCTGTGCCAGTTGTCGCTCCAGCGCCTTGAGCGCCAGATTGCCGTGGTCCCAGTCAATGCCCTGCAATAGCAGAATATCGGGCTGCACCTTGGTAATGACGGCAATCACTGCCGCAATCTGCGCATCCTCACCGCGCTCAATATCGCGCAGCAGCAGACCCGGCCCCTTGCGGGACAGCTCGGTATTGAAGGTGGCAATGCGCAGAGTTTCGGCCTGTGCCCAAAGCGGCGGGGGCAAAAGGGCGAATAACACGCAAAACAGAACAAAACGATAGGGCGACATGGAGAGATATCTCCATATCGCCCGGGGCATCATGCGGCCTGTAGGGCTTCGGCATGGGCGTAGACGGCCCGTCGTTTCTGCGCGATCAAATCGGCGATCCGCAGCATCGCAAGCCCGCGCATGATCATGGAGGCCGGGACAAAAGCCCAGGCCGCAATAACCCAAATCAACATCTGCGGGGAGGTCAGGTGGCTGACATCAATAAGGCCGGACATGAGCTTGATCGTGGCGGGAATGGCGAAGGGCAGCAACACACCGATGACGATATTGATGCGGCCATCACGCTGTAGCCGGGTGACGACATCACCCCCGGTGGTCGGATCAAACAGCGGCAGGTTCACCCAGACATTAAAGGCGCCATTGGCGACAGGCCAGTTGCCGATCCGGATGGCGACAATAAAGCCCAAGACCGCCAATGCCGATACGATATAGGCGATGCCAGCGGCGCTCCGGGTTAGGTGAAGGCTCTCGCTGGGGGTGTCCAGCGGCAACATCAGAACTGTCAATTGCACCGGTGAGTAGGCAAAATCCATAGCCTCGCCCAGCTGCGTGCCCAGGCTCTGCACCAGTGCGGTAAGGCCGGTTGGGTCCAGCGCATGACGCGCCAGCAGGCTGAGCAGGCTGACCATCACAAAGGCCGCGACAAACCGCATTCGGTTCAGCGGCGGCGCCTCGCGGAATTCGACAAAGCTGGGATAGTTAGAGAAATACTCGGCAAAGGTCAAAGCTCCGCCAAGGATCGCCATAAGGGCGATGATCTCTGGAGATTCTGTGGCAGAAACCGGCAGTAACATCGACGGCATTGCAATCAGCAATGCAACCAATACACCACGAGCTGCCGCGCCTGATATGCGAGCAAACACTGCTTTTTTCCCTTCAAACTGGACTGGACGGTACTTTGCCGTGCCCTTGTTCCAACTTGATGCATCCTGGACTGCCCAGAATGCGCGCCTCAATTTTGCCCCATTTCTGCATGGATCGGCGGCCTGGCTCAAGTTTCCAATTGCGGAAATTTGATTTTCCTTAAGAAAGCCATGGGGCCTGATGCGAGAATACATCAATTTTGACCAAGCCTATCAGCAACTTGCCAAGCTTATACCAGATATTGTGGTTGCAGGGCTTTCGACCCCCAATCTGATTTGCAACTGGGGCGGCTGCGTCACAGGCGCCAGAATGCGGCAGATTTGTGGCGGGCTTGTCTTGATTTGCGCTCAGGTTGCGCGGCCAGAACTTTCAACAGCCGGGCTTTGCTCCAAAGGTGTGGCCCGGACGAACAAAGCCGCCCCAGAGTGCTGGAGCGGCTTTATCCTATTTTTATTTACGCCGCCTACAGGCGCGCATGGTTGGAACCAAGACCGTTAGACCCAGGGACGTTCCTGCGCCATCTTGCCTTCATAGGTCTGAACCGCGCTTTGCTTTTGCAGGGTTTGGCCGATGTCATCCAGCCCTTCCAGCAGGCATTGCTTCTTGAAGCTATCAACCTCGAACTTGATCACGTCACCGTCCGAGGTGGTGATTTCCTGGGCTTCAAGATCCACGGTCATGCGGGCGTTGGCGCCCTTTTCCGCGTCTTTCATCAACAGGTCGACCTGCTCTTGTGGCAGAACAACTGGCAGGATGCCGTTCTTGAAGCAGTTGTTGAAGAAGATATCGGCAAAGGAGGTCGAGACCACACATTTGATGCCAAAATCTGCAATCGCCCAAGGCGCGTGTTCGCGCGAAGAGCCACAGCCAAAGTTGTCGCCGGCCACCAGGATCTCGGCGTTGCGATACTGCGGTTTGTTCAGCACAAAATCAGCAATTTCGGTGCCGTCGCGATTATAGCGCATCTCGTCGAACAGATTCTTGCCAAAGCCTGTTCGCGCAATCGACTTCAGGAACACCTTGGGGATGATCATATCGGTGTCGATGTTGACCAAAGGCATAGGTGCGGCGATGCCGGTGAGTTTTTGAAACTTTTCCATCTGTCTCGCTCCTTCAGATCAAATCACGAATGTCGGTCAGCTTGCCGGTGAGGGCAGCTGCGGCAGCCATGGCTGGGGACACCAGATGGGTACGTCCCTTGTAGCCCTGACGTCCCTCAAAATTGCGGTTCGAAGTGGCGGCGCAGCGCTCACCTTCGGACAGCTGATCGGGGTTCATCGCCAGACACATGGAACAGCCCGCAAGACGCCATTCAAAGCCGGCCTCGCGGAAGATATCCGCCAGACCTTCTTCTTCGGCTTGGGCCCGCACCAGGCCAGAGCCAGGAACGATCATGGCACGCATGCCTTCTTTGATCTTCTTGCCTTTGACCACCTCAGCCACGGCGCGGAAATCTTCGATGCGGCCATTGGTGCAGGAGCCGATGAAGACGGTGTCGATCTCGATGTCGGTCAGTTTTTGACCAGGGGTCAGACCCATATATTCGATCGAACGACGCGCGGCTTCAACCTTGCCACCTTCAAAGTCTTCTGGGTTTGGCACCACACCAGTGATCGGCAGCACGTCCTCGGGCGAGGTGCCCCAGGTCACAACCGGCTGGATGTCTTCACCGCGCAGGGTGACAACCTTGTCAAAATGAGCGTTTTCGTCGGTGTAAAGTGTCTTCCACCAGTTCAGCGCGGCTTCCCACTGGGCGCCTTTGGGGGCATGGGGACGACCGTTGACATAGGCGTAGGTGGTCTCATCTGGCGCAATCAGACCAGCGCGGGCGCCGCCTTCGATAGCCATGTTGCAGACGGTCATGCGACCTTCCATCGACAGGTTGCGGATGGCTTCGCCACAGTATTCGATGACATAGCCAGTGCCGCCACCGGTACCGGTTTCACCGATCACGGCCAAGGTGAGGTCCTTGGCGGTGACGCCAGGGCTGAGCTTGCCGGTGATCTCAACCTTCATGTTGAGCGACTTTTTCTGGATCAGGGTCTGGGTGGCCAGCACATGCTCCACCTCGGAGGTGCCGATACCATGGGCCAGGGCACCAAAGGCCCCATGGGTGGCGGTGTGGCTGTCGCCGCAAACCACGGTCATGCCGGGCAGTGTCCAGCCCTGTTCGGGGCCAACGATGTGCACGATACCCTGGCGCACGTCAGAGACTGGGTAGTAGTGCACGCCAAATTCACGGGCGTTCTTGTCAAGCGCCTCGACCTGGATGCGGCTTTCGGCCGTCATCTGCGCGGGGTCTTCACGGCCCGCTGTGGTTGGTACGTTGTGATCCGGCACCGCGATGGTTTTATCTGGCGCATGCACCTTGCGGCCGGCCAGGCGCAGACCTTCAAAGGCCTGCGGGCTGGTCACTTCGTGAACCAGGTGGCGGTCGATATAAAGAAGGCAGGTGCCGTCCTCTGCTTCATGCGCAACATGCGCATCCCAGATCTTGTCATAGAGCGTTTTGGGGGACATGTGTCCTCTCCCGTATTTTCAGGTGTATATAGCTGGCTTTGGGCTTGGGCTGCGGCCTTATAGGCGCGCCAGGACCGTGCGGGCGGCACCATAGAATCGCTCGCGCAGGCGGGCGCGATCTTGCAACTCAATAGTCTGGGCCAATACGAGGGTCATGTGCGTCAGATACAGGGGGGCGGGCGGGCGATCAAGGGTCCGCTTGGCGAGATCGCCGTAAACTGGGCAATCTTTCCTTTGAATCCCTGTAAATATGATGCCTTCCCTCTTTCGGTGGGGCCGCAGATCAGGCAGAGAGTGTCGATGATTCGAGACCCGTTGCCGCATTTATTGAAATCTGGCGCGGGAATTGCTATTTTTAGCATATCCCCAGCGCCGGGGGAGGGTCGGCGCGCCTTATGGAGGACAGTGTTCTGTCGACCGAACCTCAAGCGGCTGCTGCCGCTGCTAGCGAGGCAGCCGAGAGTGCTGCCAAGAGCCGCCCAACCAATGTGGTATTGCTGGAGCGGATCCTGAGCTCTCTGGATGATGACAAAGCCGAAGACGTCGTGCAAATTGATTTGCGCGGCAAGACGGCGATCGCCGATTTTATGGTCATTGCGACGGGCCGTTCGAGCCGTCAGGTGGCGGGTATCGCAGAAAAGCTGACTGATCGCCTGAAGCAAGAGTATGGCATTCTCAGCAAGGTTGAAGGCCGCGACACCGGCGATTGGGTCTTGATTGATACCGGCGATGTGATTGTGCATCTGTTTCGCCCGGAAGTGCGCGAGTTCTACCAGATCGAAAAGCTCTGGCAGCCCGGCGTGACCCCAGGTCAGAGTGAGACCTAAGCTGCGGCTTAGACCGCCGAGAGGTGGCGCCGCTTTTGGTGCCATCTCTGTCTTGCCACTAAGGGGTATTCCTTACGTGCCATTGTTCGTTTCCCTGACGTGAGAGGCGGTTCAGGCGGCAACTTCCAGCGAGGGTTTTCCGATGCGTATTCATATCTGCGCGGTTGGACGTCTGCGCGCTGGGCCTGAAAAGACCCTCATTGACGACTATCTCACCCGCTTTGACCGCACCGGGCGGGCGCTGGGCCTTGGTCCGGCCCGAATTGTTGAGGTCGAAGACAAGAAAAACGCCGGCATGGGAGCCGAGGCCGACCTGCTGCGCAAGGCCCTGCCCAAGGGCGCGGTGATCTGCACCTTGGATGAACGTGGCAAGCTGCTCAGCTCGCCTGATTTTGCCAGCCGTCTGGGCAATTGGCGCGACGCCGGGCGTCAGGATCTGGCGCTGATCATTGGCGGCGCTGACGGCATTGATCCCAGCCTGCGCGCTGAAGCGGATTTCTCACTCTCATTTGGAAAAATGGTCTGGCCCCATATGCTGGTGCGGTTGATGCTGGCCGAGCAGATCTACCGCGCCGCCACCATCCTGTCAGGCAGTCCCTACCATCGCAGCTGATGGCAGCTGATACGGTCAGGCCCAGTTCCGCACCAGGCCGGACCGGCGCGCAGGTTTTCAGCCTTCGGCAGGTTCGATCATTGCCATACGTGTGGCATGGCGACCGCCCTCAAATTCGGCGGACAGAAACGCATCAACGATATCCAGCGCCAGCCCTTTGCCCACAACCCGTGCGCCGATTGACAGCATGTTGGCGTCATTGTGCTGGCGGATCATCCGGGCTGAAAAGGTATCGGCGCAGACGCCGCAGCGGATGCCTTTGACCTTGTTCGCGGCCATCATGATGCCCTGGCCGGTGCCGCAGACGATAATACCCAGATCACAATCCCCTGAGGCCACGCGCTCGGCGGCTTCGCGACCGTGTTTGGGATAATCCGTGCTTTCCGATGTGGTGGGGCCGATATCAAGCACCTCCCAGCCCTGGCTTGCGATGTGGTCGGCAATGGTCTGGCGAAGCTGGATGTCGGCGTGATCGCTGGAAAGAACGACGCGTTTTGAGGCTGTCATGGCAGAGGGTCCCATAGCAAAAGTGGAGGTGTCGATTTGCCTGACCAGTGTCACAAGATGCCCCTCTGTGCAAGGAAGTGACAGGCGTAGCCCCTGGACAAAGGGCCGCGCCAGTTACTTGAGGTCGACCACAAACAGGTCTTCTCCCCAGCCATCGATCAGGCAGCGCGCCTGTATTTGCACCTGGGTCGTGCCAGCGGGCACCAAGACGCCGCTCAGCGATCTGGTAAAGGGCTGTTCCTGTTCATGAGGATGGGCCAGAACCCGCAGTGCCAGCGCATTGCCCTGCATGTCCAGCACCCGCCAGCCATCGGCGTAGTGGTCCCAGCCGGTATCGGGGTGGGACAGGGTGACATCAAAGCGCCAAGCGGCACCAGAGGGCATTGCGGTGACAGCTTCGATTTTTGGTGCATCGGCCAGAGCAGTCAGAGTGGGCAGCGCCATGAGGGTGGCGAGGATCATAAGTAGGTGCTTTTTCATCAGGGTAGCCTAGCCCTTCTGGGGCGGTGGTACAGTCACGAAGGCGTGTCTGCCTGCCAGGTCTAGCGGGTGTGACAACTTCCCGCTTGCTTGAAAGGGGCAATTGGTAATATTACTTTACCAGATGCAGCGCCACCAAAGGAGAGCCCCATGGAGATGCCTGTCCCCAATTCCACCATTCTGGCCCGCAAGGCGCATCTTGCTGCCCGCTTGGCGGCGGTGCTGCCAGGCGATGCCGTGATCCAGGATGAAATGGAGACGCGTGCCTATGAGTGCGACGGGTTGGCGGCCTATCGCTGTCCGCCGCTGCTGGCTGTATTGCCGCGCACAACGCAGGAGGTCTCGGATATCTTGCGGATCTGCCATGAGGAAGGCGTGCCGGTGGTGCCGCGCGGGGCAGGCACTTCGCTGGCGGGGGGGGCGTTGCCGACAGCCGACAGCGTGATCCTGGGCGTGGCGCGGATGAACGAGGTGCTGGAGACAGACTACGACAACCGGGTGATCCGGGTGCAATCGGGGCGCACCAACCTCAGCGTGTCCGGTGCGGTGGAGGAGGAAGAGTTTTTCTATGCTCCGGATCCGTCAAGCCAGCTGGCCTGCGCCATTGCCGGCAATATCGCCATGAACTCGGGTGGGGCGCATTGTCTGAAATACGGCGTCACTACCAATAACCTGCTGGGCGTGACCCTGGTGATGATGGATGGCACCGTGGTCGAGATCGGCGGCGCCCATCTGGACGCCGGGGGGCTGGATCTTCTTGGGGTGATCTGTGGCAGCGAAGGGCAGCTGGGGGTCGTGACCGAGGCAACGCTGCGTATCCTGCGCAAACCCGAAGGGGCCCGCCCGGTGCTGATCGGCTATGACAGCAACGAAGTCGCCGGCGCCTGTGTCAGCGATATCATCAAGGCGGGGGTTTTGCCGGTTGCGATCGAATTTATGGATCGCCCCTGCATCGAGGCCTGCGAGGCCTTTGCCAAGGCTGGTTATCCGATGTGCGAGGCCTTGCTGATTATCGAGGTTGAGGGCAGTGATGCAGAAATCGCCCATCAGCTGGAGCTGATTACCGAGATTGCCCGGACTCACAACCCGGTAGAACTGCGCGAAGCCGGGGATGCTGAGGAGGCGGCGCGCATCTGGCTGGGGCGTAAATCGGCCTTTGGCGCCATGGGGCAGATCAATGACTACATGTGCCTGGACGGCACCATTCCCGTTGGCTCCTTGCCGCAGGTGCTGCGCCGGATTGGTGAGCTGTCACAGAAATATGGGTTGGACGTGGCCAATGTGTTTCACGCCGGTGACGGCAATATGCATCCGTTGATCCTGTTTGATGCCAATAAGCCGGGGGATCTGGAGCTTTGTGAACAGTTTGGCGCTGAAGTGCTGAAGCTCTGTGTGGATGTAGGCGGCTGTCTCACAGGGGAACACGGGGTTGGCATCGAGAAGCGCGATTTGATGCTGTATCAATATGCGCCGGTGGATCTGGAAGCGCAGCTTTGGGTCAAGGATGTCTTTGACCCAAAGTGGCTGCTGAACCCGGCAAAGGTCTTTCCGCTACCGGTGACCGAGGGACGTCGGGTGCCGGTTCTGGCTGCCGGTTCTGGCGGCTGAGTGACGGAAGTAGCGTCATGGGGGCTTTGCCCCCAAACCCCCAAGGTATTTTTGGAAAGATGAAAATGTATACTCCACAGGATGAGGCTGAACTGGCTGAGGTGATTGCCGAGGCGCGTGCGCCTTTGTGTATTGAAGGCGGCGGTACGCGCGGTTTTGGCCTGGAGGGGGACGTGCTGCGCACGTCTGGGCTGACGGGCATTGAACTCTATGAGCCCGGATCCCTTACCCTGGTGGCCAGGGCGGGAACGCCAGTGGCGGAGATCGAACAGATATTGGCCGTGGAAGGCCAGCGTATGGCCTTTGAGCCGATGGACGCGCGCGCGGTGCTGGGCAGCAGTGGCGCGGCGACGATTGGAGGTGTCTTTGCCACCAACAGCTCGGGCCCGCGCCGCATTCAGGGCGGGGCAGCGCGCGACTACCTGTTGGGCGTGCGCTTTGTTGATGGCACTGGTCAGGTGGTCAAGAACGGTGGCCGGGTGATGAAGAATGTCACCGGCTATGATTTGGTGAAGCTGATGGCGGGCGCCCACGGTACGCTTGGCGTGTTGAGCGAGCTGTCTTTGAAAGTGCTGCCTATTCCCGAAGCTGTTGTGACCGTCAGTGTCGCTGTGGTTGACTTGACTGTGGCGGTGCGGGCGATGTCGGCGGCTTTGGGCTCTCCCTATGATGTG
Source organism: Pseudophaeobacter arcticus DSM 23566 (assembly GCF_000473205.1). Lineage (NCBI taxonomy): Bacteria > Pseudomonadati > Pseudomonadota > Alphaproteobacteria > Rhodobacterales > Roseobacteraceae > Pseudophaeobacter > Pseudophaeobacter arcticus. The sequence continues at coordinate 3,412,402 of NZ_KI421507.1, read as the reverse complement.
AGCGGCGCCGCCTATGATCCCAAGACCGGGCTTGTGCATGTGCGGCTGGAAGGGTTTGCGCCCTCGGTTGGGTATCGGCAGGAAAAACTGGCCACAGAGCTGGCCGGATTTGGCGCGGTTGCGATCGACGCAGGCTCTGAGGCGCTGTGGCAGGGGGTTCGCGATGTTGCCGGGTTTCGGGGCCGGGTCGGAGATGTTTGGCGGATCTCGGTCCGGCCGTCGGATGCGCCCCTGCTGGCGCCGATGCTGGAGGCCGAGGCCCTGCAGTTTGACTGGGGCGGCGGGTTGATCTGGGCCCTATGCGACGCGGGAGCTGACCTGCGGGCCAGAATGGCGCAGGCAGGGGTTGCGGGACATGCAACCCTGGTGCGGGGCAGTGCCGCAACCAAAACCCGGCTGGGCCGGTTTCAGCCGCAGGTGGCCCCGTTGGCAGCGATCGCAAAAGGGCTGCGTCAGAAATTTGATCCCAAAGGCCTGCTTAATCCGGGGATCATGGGATGAAGTCACCTGGAAAGCGCCGCCAGGCAAGGCGCGGGACGGCGCGGCGGCTGGCCCGGCCAACACCGCATCTCCCCTGCCATTGTTGTAATTGCCTGACGATTTGCGCGCGGGGACGTTATGAGATCTGTGCGGTCTGTTTCTGGGAAGATGACCCCGGACAAACGCCCGAGTTTGACGAGGGAGGTGCCAATCCGATTGGCTTAGCGCAGGCGCGCAAGAACTATCAGATGATCGGCGCCTGCGAGCCCAAGATGCTACCCCATGTGCGCCCGCCGCGCCCCGAAGAACGACCGCAGGAGGTCTGAGATGCAGACAAATTTCACCAAAGAACAACTGCAGGACCCGGGCACGCAACGTGCCAATGAGATCCTGCGCGCCTGCGTGCACTGCGGGTTCTGTACCGCGACCTGCCCGACCTATCAGGTCCTGGGCGATGAGCTCGACAGTCCCAGGGGCCGGATCTATCTGATCAAGGACATGCTGGAGAACAACCGGGTGCCGGATGCCAAGACGGTCAAGCATATCGACCGTTGCCTCAGCTGCCTGGCCTGTATGACCACCTGCCCGTCGGGGGTGCACTACATGCATCTGGTGGATCACGCCCGCGCCTATATCGACAAGAATTACAAACGCCCCCTTATGGATCGCCTGTTGCGGGTGGTTCTGGCGCGTATTCTGCCCTATCCGGGGCGGTTCCGTCTGGCCCTGTTGGGGGCCAAGATGGCGCGCCCTTTCAAGGGTCTGGTGCCGGACGCGCGGCTCAGGGCGATGTTGGAGATGGCGCCACAGCAGATCCCGCCGGTCAGTCGCAATGATGACCCGCAGAGCTTTGCTGCGCTGGCGCCACAGAAGAAACGGGTGGCATTGATGACCGGCTGTGCGCAAAAGGCGCTGAACACCGATATCAATGATGCCACCATCCGGCTGCTGACCCGATTGGGTTGCGAGGTTGTGGTTGCTGAAGGCGCGGGCTGTTGTGGCGCATTGACCCATCACATGGGGCGCGAGACCGAAAGCCACGCCACGGCTGCCAGGAATATCCGTGCCTGGAGCGCCGAGATCGACGGCAAGGGGCTGGACGCAATTGTCATCAATACCTCGGGCTGCGGTACGACGGTCAAGGACTACGGCCATATGTTTCGCAATGCCCCCCTGGCTGCGGATGCGGCGCGTATTTCTGAACGCTGTCTGGATATCTCGGAGCTGTTGATGCAGTTGGACTTCCCGGCCGGGGCGGAGAAAGAGCTGACGGTTGCCTATCACGCGGCCTGTTCGTTGCAGCATGGGCAACAGATCAAACACCACCCCAAGACCCTGTTGAAACGCGCGGGTTTCAAGGTGGTGGAGCCTGCCGACAGCCATCTGTGCTGTGGCTCAGCGGGGACCTATAATTTGATGCAGCCGGAAATCTCGGGGCAGTTGAAGGCGCGCAAGGTGAAAACCCTCGAGGCGAAATCCCCGGATCTGATTGCTGCGGGCAATATTGGCTGCATGATGCAGATAGGTTCGGCGACGGATGTGCCTATCCTGCATACGGTTGAGCTGTTGGACTGGGCCACGGGGGGACCAAAGCCAGCTGCCATGACGGCTAAAACTCAGCGCGTAAGTGAGGTGCCAATACTGCGTTGATCCCCTGCTGCTGCAACAGTCCCGATAGAGGATTTAAATATTTCCCTTTGGGGCTGTCTTTCCTGTGGCGTTGCCGTATTTTTGCCGGAGCTTGCAGGTAAACATGCCAGCAACGAGGTGAGGAGACAGAGGTGCCGGGTTTGCGTTTCATTGGACAGGGCCTTGCCACGCTGTTTGGGTTGTTTGGGCTTGTTGGGCTGCTTCCGGTGATGGCACAGGCGGCTGACAGTCGCCTGCAACGTATGGAGACCTCTGATGCTGGTCGTGGCTGGGAAGCCGTGGGGCGATTGGATGTCAACGGCGAGGGCTTTTGCACCGGGGCGCTGATCGCGCCGGATCTGGTGCTGACGGCAGCGCATTGTCTGTTTGATGCCCGCAGTGGCGCCCGTATCAAGCCGCAAACAATCGAGTTCCTGGCCGGTTGGCGCAATGGCCGCGCCTCGGCCTATCGCACAGTGGCCCATGCTGTGGTGCATCCTGACTATATCTTTGACGGAGAGGTCTCGACCGACCGGGTACGCAGGGATATTGCCCTGTTGCAATTGCAGCGGCCGATCCGCAATACCACCGTCATTCCGTTTCAGACCGACAGTCGCCCGCGCAAAGGTGCGAATGTGGGGGTTGTCTCCTATGCCCATGACCGCTCAGAAGCGCCGTCAATACAAGAGCTTTGTGCGGTGATGGCGCGTCAGGAGGGGGTGTTGATCATGTCCTGTGACGTTGATTTTGGCTCTTCCGGGGCGCCGGTGTTTTCCTTTGATGGGGGCAAGCCGCGCATCGTTTCGGTGGTTTCGGCAAAAGCCGAGGTTGACGGACAACGGGTGTCTCTGGGGGCGGATTTGGCGGAAGAGTTGCAGATCCTGCGCGCACAGCTCGCCAGTACGCGCATTGGCAGCCGCATGCCCCAAGGCGTGGGCAGGGTCCAGGTTGGCGGTGCCCGTTCGTCAGGTGGGGCCAAGTTTGTGCGCCCCGGCGGTTAAACCCATTGTGGCGCGCGCCTCGCAATGGGGGGGCGTCGGCGGGTCTTGAAATCGGATGGCGCGTACATATTTCATGTTTTGTCGGGGTTGCCGGTTACCGGGGCCCAGATGGCAACCGCCCGTCCCCTATGGGAGGGCACATGAATGTCGCTCATATTCGAGGATACAACATGCGTAGATTTGATTTTGCACCACTCAACCGTGCAACTATTGGGTTTGACCAGATCGCTGATCTGATGGACCGCGCCCTGAGCAATGATGTGGGGCAGCCGAGCTACCCCCCTTATAACATCGAAAAAACCGCCGCCGACAGTTATCGGATTTCCATTGCAGTCGCAGGTTTTAGCGAACAAGACCTGACCGTTGAGGTGAAGGAAAACGCCCTGGTGATTTCTGCCCGCAAGGCGGATGAGGCCGAGGGGCGCAGTTTTCTGCACCGGGGAATTGCCACCCGCGCCTTTGAGCGCCGGTTTACCCTGGCCGATCATGTTCGGGTCACTGGCGCCAGTCACGCCGATGGAATGCTGCATATCGACCTGCACCGCGAGGTGCCCGAGGCGCTAAAGCCGCGCCGGATCGCGATCAGCACGACCGGACCGCAGCAGGCCGCGATTGAGTCTGAAGCCCAGTCTCTCAACTAAGATCAACCCCCTAACTCCTTTCCGTTCAGAGGCTTTCTCCAGGGAGCCAGGATGGAGTGACCATAGCCCCGGGCCGCGCATGTGGTCTGGGGCTATGTTTGTGCTCGGCTGCATATGTGAGCCTTTTATAGATGACTTACCGATTGGTAAGACTGATTGCTTACCAGATGGTAGGTTGTGAATGGTTGTGCTAGGCTTGAGCCATCTGATCCGAGGTCTGCCCATGTCATCTGCACAGCAAACACAAAGCGACCTGTTGCGCGCCGCTGGACGCCATTTTGCCGAACGGGGATACCAAGGTACCAGCTTGGCACTGGTCTCCGCTGAGGTGGGCGTCTCCAAACAGGCCTTGCTGCATCATTTCAAGTCAAAGGAGCTGCTGTATAGGGCGATCCTGGAGCAGTTGAACCAGGAACTGGTGCAGCTGCTCTTTGCCGCGATGGAAGAGACAGAGGAGGCCGAGCTGCAGCTTGAGAGGGTCTTTATGGCTCTGGCCCAATTTTTTGGGGAGCATCGCTCAGCCCCGGCTTTGCTGATTGGTGTTTTGACCGATGGTCCGGGCCTGGCTGTGGTTGCGGATGACCTGCGCCCCCCGGTGCAGGATTTTCTGGAACCGCTGGCCGCCCTGATCCAGGCGACAGACCGGTGGCAGGGCGCGGGCTTTGCTGCGGCACTGTCGCTTGCCATCGAACTATTGGGAGCTGTCTGCCTGCTGCCTGCGGCGCGGTCCAACCTGTCTTTTCGGTTTGGTCAAAATCCGGTGGACCAAGGCGCAGGCTTGGCCCCGGCGCATGCGCGAGATTTGGTTCGGAGCCTGATACGGGCCGGATAGGGGCCTGATACGGGAGGCAGCGAAGCGTTAGACCAACCAGGGTTTATTCATGCCGTTTATTTGCGCGTAGCCTCATGTGGCTGCGCAACGTTGGATTGATTTTGGTTTTGCCTCTTGGCCAACTGGTTCTATAAAGATGTGAATGAGAATAATATTTATGTTCCTACTGTAAGGGGTGGCCAAATGGAGGGGAAGGACGTCAAAGAGATGCAGTCCAGTTTTTCCAAGGTTTACGCAAGAAAAGCTCAGCTGACGGACCGTTTCTATCTCCACCTTTTTGCTTTGTTACCCGAGGTGGAAACCCTATTTGGTGGTGACTTCTCCAAACAGAAGGAAATGTTTGCTGCCATGTTGACCTATTGCCTCAAAGGCGTGGTCAACAATCAGAGCCTGACCCTTGCCGGCGAAAGCCTGGCACGGACACATGGGCGCTACTGCCTTGGCCCCCGGGAAACGGAAATTGCCGGTAGGGCTATGATGGCGGCTTTGGAGGATGTTCTGGGCCCCGATCTCACACCAGAGCAGCGCGTTGTCTGGGAACAGGCCATTGCGAGTGTCATGCAGCTGCTTCAGCCAGAGCCCCAATCCAATTCGGTACCCCACTCCTGAACCGAAGTGCAGACGGTGGAATGTGGTGGGGTCGAGCCGGGCCCCAATATGAAATCGGGGCCCGGAAGGTGCTATAGCAATAGCACCTGTCAGCGATGTCAGACTGCCATGCAGATGTATTTCATTTCCAGATAGTCTTCGATGCCGTGGTGGCTGCCTTCGCGGCCCAGACCGGATTGTTTCACGCCGCCAAAGGGCGCCACTTCAGTTGAAATGAGGCCCGTGTTGACGCCGACGATGCCATATTCCAGGGCTTCAGCGACCTTGTAAACGCGGCTCAGGTCTTTGGCGTAGAAGTAAGAGGCGAGACCAAAGATGGTGTCATTGGCCATCTCGATCACTTCGTCTTCGTTTTCGAACTTGAACAAAGGCGCCAAGGGGCCAAAGGTCTCATCGGTGGCAAATGCCATCTCGCGGGTGGCGCCAGTGACAATCGTGGGTGGAAAGAAGGTTCCGCCCAGCTCGGACGGGGTGCCGCCCAGAATGACCTTGGCCCCTTTGGCAGTGGCGTCCGCAATGTGGTCCTGGACTTTGGTGATGGCTTTGGCGTTGATCAGCGGGCCAAATACGGTGCCGTCTTCCAGGCCATCGCCGACCTTCATTTTGGCAACGGCTTCTTTCAGCTTGGCTGCAAATGCGTCATAGACCCCGGCCTGCACATAGATCCGGTTGGCGCAGACACAGGTCTGACCATTGTTGCGGAACTTGCACAGGATTGCGCCTTCTACGGCGGCATCCAGATCGGCGTCGTCAAAGACGATGAAAGGCGCGTTGCCGCCCAGCTCCATCGAGCATTTTGTCACCGTGTCAGCAGCTTGGCGCATCAGGATGCGCCCCACCTGGGTGGAACCAGTAAAGGTCAGTTTGCGCACCGTGTTGTTGTCGCAGAACTCCTTGCCGATTTCCGAGGCATTGGAGGAGGGCACAACGCTGAACACCCCGGCAGGAATGCCCGCGCGATCTGCCAAAACAGCCAGCGCAGTGGCCGAGAGCGGTGTGAGCTCTGCCGGGCGGGCGACAAAGGCGCAGCCTGCCGCCAGCGCCGGGCCGGCCTTGCGGGTGATCATTGCATTGGGAAAGTTCCAGGGCGTAATGGAGGCGGCGACACCGATAGGCTGTTTCAGCACGGTGATGCGCTTGTCACGCTGGTGGCCGGGAATAGTTTCGCCATAGATGCGTTTGGCTTCTTCGGCAAAAAATTCGATGAAGGAGGCGCCATAGGCGATCTCACCCCGGGCTTCGGCCAGGGGTTTGCCCATTTCCGCGGTCAGGATCACGGCCAGATCTTCTTGATTGGCCATCATCAGATCAAACCATCGGCGCAGCACAGCTGCGCGCTCTTTGCCGGTCCATTTGGCCCATTCCTTTTGGGCAACATCGGCCTGGGCGATGGCACCGGCCACCTGCGCGCGGCTGACATCGGCAACCTGGGCAATCACATCGCCACGCGCCGGGTTGGTTACATCAAAAGTGCCCTCCCCATCGACAAACTTCCCGCCGATATAGGCGCGGGTTTCCAACAGGGTTGGGTCGCTCAACAGAGATTTCAGCGCGGTGGTTGTTTGTAGCATAGGGGCCTCCCGGGGGTGTTTGTGCCGACATGGAAAACGGTTCTGGATAGATATGTCCAGAAAGATCCATAAGTCCAGAATTTGATCATAAGTTGGTTTACTTGTTAAGTTAATTTATTTGACAGAAGAACATTTGACAATGGCAAAGCCAGATTGTCACTTGTTGCCTAAAGTAGGGGAGCGAACTCATGGAACTGGATGATGCCTATGCAAATGGGGCTCACATTGCGGGCGCCGATAAATTTCCGCCGCGCTGGGCAGCCTCGGCTGAGGATTTCCGCAACAGCCTGCATGAGCGGGCGCGTCTGAATCTGCCCTATGGTGACGGAGCGCGGCATCGCTTTGATCTCTTCATGCCCAAAGCGGCGCCAAAGGGGGTGCTGATCTTTGTGCATGGCGGCTATTGGCTGGCCTTTGACAAAAACTCCTGGTCGCATCTGGCAGTGGGCGCATTGGCGCAGGGCTGGGCGGTGGCGATGCCCTCTTACGATCTGTGCCCAGAGGTGCGGATCGCGGATATCACACAGCAGGTGGCCAGGGCGGTGGTGCGGATCGCTGAGGAGGTGCCAGAGGTGCCAATCTCGCTTGCGGGGCATTCAGCGGGAGGCCATCTGGTGGCCCGGATGCTGGATCCAAAGGTGATCCCGCTTGCGGTTGGTGCGCGTTTGAAGGTTGTGGTGCCGATTTCGCCTCTGGCGGATCTGCTGCCGCTGCTGCGCACCTCGATGAACGAAAAGTTCCAGATGGACTGCGATATGGCCAAGGCCGAAAGCCCGGTGGAAATGCAGGACCGCTACCAGACCGAGGTAACGGTTTGGGTCGGAGCAGAGGAGCGGCCAGCTTTTCTTGATCAGGCGCAGTGGCTGGCAGATGCCTGGCACGCGGATCACGTGATTGCCTTTGGCAAACACCATTTTAATGTCGTGGACCCCCTGGCAGACCCCGAGAGCGATCTGGTTCGGTTGCTGACGAGTTAGGCCGTTCTGAGGGATCGGGCCAGGGAAAAGAGGCGTAGGGAGGCGGCGGAGAAATAACGCTTGCCTCCTGCGTGATTCGCGCGCATTTTCCAATCAGACCGGGCGATGGCGTCGCCACATGAACGCGCTGACTTGGGATGCAAACCGCTGGTTTGGTCCTTTGGCGCGACATGGGTCACTTTCAACTTTTTGTCCTGTACGCCAGGACCTTTCTTGAGCAAAGGAAGGATCCAGCATGACTGCACGTCCTGACATGTATCGTTTTCACAATGGTGAAAAAGCCCCGCTGCAATTTGCGGTGTCTGAATATGAGGCCCGCATCGCAGGCCTGCGCAAAATCATGATCGACAAAGGGGTGAGCGCTGCCGTTTTCACCTCGATGCATAACATTTCCTACTATTCCGGGTTTACCTACTGCGCCTTTGGTCGCCCCTATGGGCTGGTTGTGACTGCAACCGAAGCCGTGACCATCTCGGCCGGTATTGACGCGGGCCAGCCCTGGCGTCGGTCGTTCTGCGATAACATCACCTATACCGACTGGCAGCGCGACAATTTCTGGCGGGCGATCAAATCGGTCTCGGGAGATGGGGGTGTTGTTGGCTATGAGAGCGACCACCTGACCCTGCTGCAAAAGGGCAAGCTGGAAGGCTTTCTGAACCCGTCGAAGCTGGTGGATCTGTATGAACCCACCATGGTGCAGCGCATGGGTAAATCCGATGCCGAGCTGGAGATGATCCGCGCTGGGGCTGCCGTGGCCGATGTCGGCGGCTTTGCCATTCGTGATGCGGTGAAGGAAGGCGCGCGCGAGATTGATGTGGCGATGGCCGGGCGCGATGCGATGGAGCTGGAGATTGCCAAGCGGTTTCCGGATGCGGAATACCGTGACAGCTGGGTCTGGTTCCAATCGGGGATCAATACCGACGGGGCCCATAACCCGGTGACAGCGCGCCGTCTGCAGCGCGGTGATATCCTGTCGCTGAATACCTTTCCGATGATTTCCGGCTACTACACGGCGCTGGAACGCACCATGTTTGTGGGCGATGTGGACGCCGAAAGCCTGAAGATCTGGGAGGCCAATGTGGCGGCCCATGAATATGGTATCTCATTGCTGAAACCCGGCGCCAGCTGTGCGGAGATCACCCATAAGATCAACGCCTTCTTTGCAGAGCGCGATTTGCTGCAATATCGCACCTTTGGCTATGGCCACTCCTTTGGGGTGCTGTCGCATTATTATGGGCGCGAAGCAGGTCTGGAACTGCGTGAAGACAACGACACGGTGTTGGAGCCCGGGATGGTCATCTCGATGGAGCCGATGCTGACCCTGGCCGAAGGGCAGCCCGGCGCCGGTGGCTATCGTGAGCATGATATTTTGATCATCCACGAGGAGGGCAATGAGAATATCACCAAATATCCCTATGGGCCTGCATTCAACGTTGTTGGGTGATGGGTGACTGTCGGGGGGGGGCCATGCCGTGACAGGCCAGCCGAATGCTCCCGCCCGGATTTGATCCCTGTCGGGATCAAATGCCCGTTGGGCATGGCACCGCACCTTTGGCGCGGTGCTTTCCCGTGATACGGCCAGGCCTGTGGTCAGGTCTGTGGTCGGGTCGCCTGAGTGGGATTTATAAGGCCATGGGGGCCATTTTGTTGCCCCGCAGGCGCCGCGCGCGTGCTTTCTGGGGGGCTTGCCCTTGCTTTCAAGGCCAAACCTCTTATGAGTAGCGGCCTCACCTTGGTGTTGGACGGGTACTTGCACGTCAGTGTAGATCCTGTTTTGACGGCGGGTGGAGAAATGTTTCCAACATTGATATCTGTCTCATATAAGTGACCAGGCCGCGCCATGGATGAACCCCACGACAAAAGACTGACCGAGTTTGCGCTGATCCAGCTCTTGCCCAATATCATGACGGTTGGCGCAATCTGCGCCGGGCTTTCGGCTATTCGTTTTGGGGTGCAGGGCAACTATGTGCTGGCGGTACAGCTGATACTCCTGGCGGCCCTTCTGGACGGGCTGGACGGGCGCCTGGCCCGGGCTCTGGGCAGCGACAGCAAGATGGGGGCCGAGCTGGATTCACTGGCGGATTTCCTCAACTTTGGTGTTGCCGCGCCGCTGGTGATCTATTTCTGGGCGCTTCAGGACATGAGCAACGCTGGCTGGATCTCGGTGCTGGTGTTTTCCGTCTGCTGCGTGGTGCGGCTGGCCAGGTTCAATGTGGCCACCAAATCCGAAGAGGTCAGCGACGTGGCCAGTGGATATTTTGTTGGTATTCCCTCGCCTGCCGGAGCGCTTCTGGCGATGTTGCCGATGTTCATTTCCTTTGCCTTTGATGCCGGCACAGGATTCCCCAAGCTTCTGATCTGTTTACATATGGTGGTGATTGGTTTGCTGATGATCAGCCGCATTCCAACCTGGTCGCCCAAGATGGTGCGCATCTCACGCGAAAATGTGAAGTATTTTCTGGTCGCCTGCGCCTTTGCCGGTGCTGCGGTTTTGACCTATGCTTGGACGACAATGGTTGTTCTCTGTCTCAGCTATGTTGTGCTGGTGATCTGGGGATTGCTGAAACGATCCTCGCCGGCATAGCCCTGACAGCCAAGGCTGGACAATGCCCCAAAAGCGGTCTGCTGTTGCCTTGGTTCATACGTTGTCACCGGACCCGTGCTGTGCTGGCGTTGTTTACACAAGGGTGGGGCGCTGGTCATAGCGGAGCCGGTCGGCGCGTATGCCGGGTTGATGATCCACAGCCCAGTCATTCAGCGCACCTATCGCCTGATGCAAAGACAGCCCGCGCGCGGTGAGTGTATATTCCACCTGCGGTGGGGCGGTGGGCAGAACCCTGCGGTTGACCAGCCCGTCGCGCTCCAGATTTCGCAGGGTCACCGCCAGCATACGTTGTGAAATACCGTCGATCACGCGCTTCAGAGCATTAAAACGGCAGGGACCTTTGGAAAGCTCCAGAATGGTCAGAACCGTCCAGGCATCGCCAACCCGGTCCAGCACATCGCGGATTGGGCAGTCGTAGTCGAGTTTGCGCTTTGCTCCCATTGGATCCCTCCCTTGTTTCTATGTTGCTGGCCAAGTTTCAGACCAGGCCGTCATCCGCATGAGGGATGGTTCCCTCAAGGTAACTATGAGACGTAAAGATGCGTATTCCGCTGGCCTCTACTGCTGCGTATCAAGTTACTAATAGTAACTTATAGCGAAAAGAGAACTGATATGAAACTCCTGATCATTGGGGCCACGGGCATGATTGGCAGCCGCCTGGTTGCAGAGGCAGAATCGCGGGGTCACACAGTTGTGGCAGCTTCGCGCAAGGGGAGCGCTGTGGGCAATGCCCAGCCCCTGTCATTGGAGGTGACCGATGTGGAGGCCGTGGTTGCCGCCGCCCAGACTGTGGATCTGGTGATCACCGCAGTGAGTCCGCGTAGCAGCGGCAACGCGATGGACGATGCCCTTGGGTATGGTGGCGCGCTGATCGAGGCGGCCTCACAGATTGGCAAGCGCTTGATGGTTGTTGGGGGCGCCGGAACCCTGAACCTGCCAGACGGCACGCCGGTCGCAGATGTTGTGCCGGAGCCGTACCGGGATGAGGCCAAAGCTATGCGTGCCATGTTTGAAATGCTGGCACAGAGCACAGCCGATTTTACCTTCATGGCGCCGGCCGGGGTGATTGAACCGGGTGAGCGGACTGGTGTGTTCCGGCTGGGGCAACGTGAGTTTCTGACGGATGATGAGGGCAACAGTCGGATCAGCGCCGAGGACTACGCCGTGGCATTTATGGATGAGGTCGAGACGCCAAAACACCCGCGTCAGGTTTTTACCGCCGCCTACTGACAGGCAGCCCTGCGGGGGCACCAGTGTCGCCAATTGCCCTTGTTGCCACGATGGCAGCAAGGGTGGCGACAGACCCAAGCCGCTGATTCTGGTCTGACAATTCCGCCCTGGTTCTGCCGCAGAGGACTGGCCATGCCGTTTGGGCTGGGGCATAGTACAGGCAAGACAGACAAGACCCCGGTAGAGGATCTCTGCCGGGGTCTTTTGGTGTCATATGACCCGGAACGGGCAGTGTCTGGCGCGCCCGGCGCCAGAAAAGGAGCGGAAAATGTTTGCCTTTCTTCGTCTTGTTCTGCTGCTTCTGATCGTTCTGACCCTGATCTACGGCGGCGTCTCGCTCTACTCGCGTGAGCGGCGACGCGCTAAGCTGAAACGGCGTTGGGCAGACAAGGGGTTGACCGGAGACCGGCAGAGCTTCATCCAGCGGGGGCTGAAACAATATGACCATTCTTTGCGGCGGCGGCTGATCCTCTTGGTCTATATCCTGCCGCTGAGCGCAATCGCGCTGGTCATCTATGTGGTAAACTTTAGCTGAGGGGCATCTGTAATGGCCTATATCAAATGGGGATTTTTGGTCACGGTCTGGTCCGCTTTTGCGGCCTTCCTGCACTATACCCTGCCACAATATGATGTGGTGCGGATCGTCAGCACCTATGAGGAACGTCAGGAGCTGGACAACTGGAAGCGGATCTTCTGGTCAACCCCGGACAATCCGTCACAGGCCGCGATCACGCGGGATGTGCAGTTCATTCAGTCCTTCCGCCCCAATGGCGATGCGATTGTTTACCGCAACGAGGACACCGGCTGGCATTGGCCCCCCTATTTTAAGTTTGATACCGCCAATCTTTATACCGAAGCCAATGACGCGATCTCGACCAAGGATGACCCGGAATGGGTTGTGGTGTTGCATTACGGCTGGCGCAGCGTGTTTTTGTCCACCTTTCCCAATGCGATCTCAATCACGCCGGTTTCCGGTCCTGATGACAAGCCGGTCAACTGGTTCAATATCATCTTCCTGACCGTGCTGGCGGCGCTGTTCTGGGCCATCTATGTGCGCTGGCGCCGGTTTCGCCGCGACCGGATTGATCCGGTGCTAGAGGATGTCGAAGACGGGTTCTATGCGGCGGGAGACGCCATTTCAGAACGGCGCGGGCGGCTGCGGCGGTGGTTTTCCAACCTCAAGGGATGAGGTTCAGGTCGGCCTGCCATCTTGGCGGGGCGGCCAGACGGCGGTACAGGGTACGTGCAAAGGGCCTAATCGGCAAAGAGATGTGGTGTTTCGGCCAGTTCCTTGGCCGTTTCAAAGGGCAGGCTGAAGAATTGGGCCAGCCGGTCGGCATTTTCTTCGGCGCTGTCGGATTCGCGGATGATCGTGTAGTTGGAATGGCCGGAATCACGAATGCGGTCAGATTCGTAGACAATATCATTGCGGATGGTTGGCAGCAGTCGTTCCAGCGTCTGCTGCGGCGTGCGCTCCCCGGCAAGTCCGACCCGGTGAGCATGGCCAATCAGATAGTCATCTGTGAAATCGCATTCGATCTGCAACGTGCGGGTGGTTGAGCGGTCCGAGTTGAAGTCATTCATCAACTCCAAGGCGGAAGGGTCCATGCAGATGACCAGCCGGTCGGTGTCAAAATATTCAAACAGCATCCGCATCAGCGCCCGTCGGTGACGGGTGCGCTTATTCAGCGAGGCCTGAATGCCGCCGAGATCTGGCAGCGGTGTGCCTTCTTCGTGGAACAGATATTCAATGGCGGGGATATTGGTGCTTTTGCGCAGCTGTTCGATCAGGCGCTTGGCAACGTGCCATTTTTTGCAGACCACGATCATCAGTTCACGTTCGCGCCCAAGCGTGCTTTCCTTCTCCCAGAACCGGGTGGCAAAGCGCCGACCAATACGACCGCGTTTCACCAGGAATTTATAAAGGCTGCGCCCTTCGTTTGAGATTTGGAAGCTCACGCCCTGGGCTGCATAAAGGCGCCCCAGGCGCAGTTTTAGCTCTTTGGCATCCGGGCTGATTTTACGGGCAAAGAGAAAGTCCTGGCTAAGCAGAAGATCATAGTGATCATTGTAGAAATTCACCGGCATGCCATAGTCCGTGAACATCAAGAAGGTCAGGGTGCGGCTGTCAATCTCGGAGCCGGGAACCAGGTGGCGCACCAGGGTTTGAAAAAAGGTCTCATCTGGGATCCAGGTGGTCTGGAAAAAGCGGATGATGTCTTTGCGCTGCGCGAGTAGGTCAAAGAGCGCTTCGACCGTACGGCGGCGCAGGCACCACCATTGGCTGCCAATCTGCACCTGGACATCGCTGGGAATTTCCCGCTTTAACCCCAACTTCTTTTGTAGGTTCACGCTGGCATAGAACAGGGTCTTATTGGTGCGTTCATTAAAGAAATGGCGATAGGTCAGCCGTTCTTCTTTCATGCCGGTCTTGATCCAGTCGCTGTCAAAAAAATCAAAGCTTTCGACAAAATCACAGTCGTGACGATCCAGGAAGTCATGGGCGTATTCAGCGGTCTTGATCGCCATGCAGTCGCCGGACAGCATGTAAAAATGAGTGGCACGCGGGAATTCTTCGACGGCGCTGCGCAGCGCGTGCAGCGTGGCCTGCACCAGGGACCATTCCCCCCAGCCACATTTGATGCGTGTCTTGGCAAAGCAGACGTTTGGATTGTCTGCCAATGCCTTTTGAATGCTGGCGTAATCTTCCGGATTGGCGCGGCGGTCAAAGTGGATGGACATGTAGTCGCCAACCGCAGTCAGCTGTTCAGCCTGCTGGATGATCGCTTCTGGATCCTTGTGGCAGAGCAGTATATACGCAATTTTTGCCATTTTGGAGACGATACACCTTGCTTCGGCTTGATTGTCTCCTTGATAAAGGCGCGAGCGCATTGAATAAACCAGATTATTTGAATTTTATGCTTAGATGTGGATTGTACCGCCAAAGCGGCACGACTGGAGGAAGGCTTACATGGGATTTCCGGGCACTTGGATGACCGAAACCGAGAGCGTCATTTATCGCGTGGTGCCCAAATGCGCCTGCTCGACCATTGGCCAAATTCTCTACTATTCGGATCATGGCGCATTTTTTGATGGCGATATCCATGATGCGCAGGCGGGGCTGCACAAATGGGCGCTGGACCACAGCCAGGGGCCGATCACGCGCAATGTGCGTGGTCAGCGCACCTATGCCTTCACCTGTGTGCGCAACCCCTATACCCGGGTGCTCAGCTCGTTTTTTGACAAGATCTGCGGTATCCAGCGCAATGGAAAACGCTATCGCGGCAATCTGGTGCCCAAACTGATAAATGAATATGGCATCGAAGTCGGGGGCGATGACGGCAAGCAGGAGTTCGACCAGATCCAGAGCTTCCGCCGGTTTTTGCTGTTTGTGCGCGACAGCATTCGGTTCCGCCGCCCGATGGATCCCGATATCCACTGGTCAGCGATGTCCGGCCATGTCTCGACCTTCATTTGGAATGGCGGTCGCTACAATAAGATCTTCTGGACCGAGGATTTCAACGGTGGCATGCAGGAGGTGCTGGACGCCATCGAGACGCCCCATGCCGTCGATCTGGCCAATATTCCGCGCTTTAATGAGAGCGAAGGCCATGGCCCCAAACGGGCACATCCGGTTGAGGACTATTTTGACGATCTGTCGATGCATCTGATCTACGAGATCTACAAACGTGATTTTGAACTGTTCAAATACGATTTTGAAGACCCGTCCAACAAGATGCCCATTGGGGAAATTGATCTGGACGAGGTACACGCCAAACTCGGCGAATAATACCGCACAAAAAGGGGGGGCTCCCGCCCGTCTCGGAACAATCAAAGATTGATCCTCCCCCGTTGGGGGTGGCGCCGCGCTGTCGCGCGGCGCGGCAGTGCTTGAGATATCGCGCTGTGGACCTCTCCTCCCGGGTCAAGGGCGGCAAAGCCGCCGCGCATCTGCGCGGTTTACCCTTGAGGCGGGTTTCTATCCAAAATGAGTAGGGCGCGTTCAGGGGCAGACCTGCCCCTGAACCGCTTCTCAGCTGATTTTTGTTTCTGTCGCCTTGTCCCAGATGTTTCGATGGCGAGGTCCCCTTGGCGGCTATGCCCGCGCCGGGCGGAGCCCGGCGCCATGCCCAACGCTTCAAAGGGGTTATGCCGTAAGGCAGAAAGCCTGCAGAGGGGGCGGGAGCACCAGCGGGCATTCGGTCCGGAGGTCAGCCAAAAGAAAACCCTCCGCATCCAGGATGCAGAGGGTCAATGGTATGGCAAAGATGACAGCTATCAGCCGTCGTAGTCTTCCGGCAGCTCGCGCACGGCGCCTTTGGCGGCGGAGGTTGCCAGCATTGCATAGGCCTTCAGCGCCTTGGAGACCTTACGCTTGCGCGGTTTGGCGGGTTTCCAGCCAGCGGCGTCCTGCGCTGCGCGGCGTGTCGCCAGAACCTCATCCGAGATCGCCAGATGGATGGTGCGGTTGGGGATATCGATCTCGATCTTGTCGCCCATCTCAACCAGACCAATGGCGCCACCTTCAGCGGCTTCAGGCGAGGCATGGCCAATCGACAACCCGGAGGTGCCGCCGGAGAAACGACCATCGGTCAGCAGGGCGCAGTCTTTGCCCAGGCCCTTGGATTTCAGGTAGGAGGTTGGGTAGAGCATTTCTTGCATCCCCGGGCCACCCCGTGGACCTTCATAGCGGATCACCACGACATCGCCGGCCTTGACCTTGCCGGTGAGGATATCACTCACGGCCTGATCCTGGCTTTCGCAGACATAGGCGGAGCCGGTGAATTTCAGGATCGAGGCGTCAACACCAGCGGTTTTTACGATGCAGCCATCCAGGGCGATATTGCCAAACAGCACCGCAAGGCCGCCATCCTGGCTAAAGGCATGTTCCTTGGAGCGGATCACGCCGCCTTCGCGGTCTACGTCGACCTCTTTGTAGCGGTTCTCGGTGGAAAACGCCTGAGTGGTGCGCACCCCGCCGGGGGCGGCCTTGAACAGCTGCTCGGCCTCGGGATTGTTGGCAACCTTGATGTCCCATTTGGCAATGGCTTCGCCCATCGAGGCCGAATGCACGGTGCTGCAGTCATTATGCAGCAGACCGGCGCGGGAAAGCTCCCCCAGGATAGAGAAAATGCCACCGGCGCGGTGCACATCTTCCATATGCACGTTCTCGATATTGGGCGCGACTTTGCACAGGCAGGGCACCTGGCGGCTAAGCCGGTCTATGTCATCCATGGTGAACTTGATCTCACCCTCATGGGCGATCGCCAACAGGTGCAAAACCGTATTGGTCGAGCCGCCCATGGCGATATCCAGGCTCATGGCGTTCTCGAACGCCTCAAACGTGGCGATCTCGCGGGGCAGCAGGCCAGGCTCGTTGCCTTCATAGTGACGCTTGGTGATCTCGACGATCTTGCGGCCGGCCTCGAGGAACAGGTGTTTGCGGTCTGCGTGCGTGGCCAGGGTGGAGCCATTGCCGGGCAGCGCCAGGCCCAAGGCCTCGGCCAGGCAGTTCATCGAGTTGGCGGTGAACATGCCAGAACACGACCCGCAGGTGGGGCAGGCGTTTTCTTCGATATGCTGTACTTCGGCGTCGGTCAGCGTATCGCTGGCGGCGGCAACCATGGCATCGACCAGATCGACCTTTTTTGCATCCAGCGATTCGATATCGATCTTGCCGGCCTCCATCGGGCCGCCAGAGACAAAGATCACCGGGATGTTCAGGCGCATGGCGGCCATCATCATTCCCGGAGTGATCTTGTCGCAGTTGGAGATGCAGACCATGGCGTCGGCGCAATGAGCGTTGACCATATATTCGACGCTATCGGCGATCACTTCGCGCGAAGGCAGCGAATAGAGCATGCCATCATGCCCCATGGCGATACCGTCATCCACCGCAATGGTGTTGAATTCCTTGGCAACGCCCCCGGCGGCTTCGACTTCGCGGGCGACCATCTGGCCCAGATCCTTGAGGTGCACGTGGCCGGGCACAAACTGGGTGAAAGAATTGACGATGGCGATGATCGGTTTGCCGAAATCATCGTCCTGCATGCCGGTGGCGCGCCACAAGCCGCGGGCGCCTGCCATGTTGCGGCCATGGGTGGAAGTTCTGGATCGGTACATTGGCATCTGAGCTGTTTCCCTTGTCTTTGCCCTCAGACACATCATTTGCGCAACAAACGCAATATCCGGAGGCGGGTTTTGGTTCTTTTGATCTCAAGAGTGCGCCCTTCGGGCGGGTTTTATGGTTCAATGGCGCTTGGGCCGCTGTCCTCAGGAGGGTTTGGCTGCTGCGGTGGCAGACCGGGCCGTGTTGCGGGTGAAGAGGTGATTCACCAGCAGGCCAAAGACCAGGGCCCAGAATGCTGCGCCGATGCCAAAAAAGCTGATGCCGGAAACGGCGGTCATGAAGGTGATCAGCGCCGCTTCACGCCCGGTCTCCTGGTGCAAGGCTTGGGACAGGCTGTTGCCGATGGTCGCCAGCAGCGCCAGTCCGGCAACACCGGCGACCAGCGCGGGCGGTGCGATTAGAAACAGGCTGATGACCGTGGCGCCGCCCAGGCCAACCAGGCAGTAAAATACTCCGGCGGCAGCACTGGCGAGATAGCGGGTTTTGGGGTCATCATCGGCTTCGGGACCGGCGCAGATGGCGGCGGTGATGGCCGCAAAGTTGAAGGCAAAGCCACCAAAGGGAGCAAGTATCAGCGTCGCGGCGCCGGTCACGGTCAGGGTGGCCGAGACAGGTGGCGTGTAGCCTGCCGCGCGCAGCGTCACGGTGCCGGGCATGTTCTGGGAGCACATGGTCACCACATAGAGCAGCAGTCCAACCCCGATCAGCACCGGCAGCGAAAAGCTGGGCAAGACGGCCTCGGGGAGGTTGAGACTGGTATTCAACAGGGCAAAATCGCCAAAGCTGCCTGCACCCCACGCCCAAATCCCGCCGACCAGCAGAACGCCCAGAATAGTGTAGCGGGCAAACCAGAGCCGCCCGGCAAGGAAGGTCACGCCCATTGCGGCCACCAAAGCAGTGTCATCATTCAGAGCGGCAAAGGCGGAGAGGCCAAATTTGAACAAGATCCCAGCCAAAAGCGCATTGGCCAGACTGTCGGGGATCAGTCGCGACAGACGCTCAAACCAGCCGGTCAGCCCGGTCAAGGTGAGCAGCAGGCCGCAGAACAAAAAGGCGCCGACGGCCTGGTCCAGCGGCACGTCTTTCAACCCCACTGCCAGCAGGGCGGCACCGGGTGTTGACCAGGCCGTCAGGACCGGCATGCGAAACCAGAGAGACAGCATCAAGGAGGTCAGGCCCATGCCCAGCCCCAGGGCCATCAGCCAGCTGTTTGCCTGTGCCTGGGTGGCCCCCACGGCCTCGATTGCCTGGAAAATGATGGCAACCGAACTGGTATAGCCAACCAGCACCGCAATAGCTCCGGCCGCCAGATGCGAGAGTTTCAGGTGAGAGAGCATTTGGGTTTTCCTTCTCGCGGGGCTGCGCTAGGGTGGCGTGCGTTATAACGCCCATGTTGCCCTTGTGCGCTATAACGCACAAGCCCCTTTTTTTGAATCGCCTGCTTTAGGCTCTTTGGAGCACAGATCATGACAGAGGATGTTATCGGCGCGAATCTGCGAAACCTGCGCAATACGGCTGGGATCAGCCTGTCCAGGGCCGCAGATCTGACGGGGGTGAGCAAGGCCATGCTGGGGCAGATTGAGCGCGGCGAATCCAGCCCGACAATTGCCACGCTGTGGAAAATCGCCAAGGGGTTTCACCTGCCTTTGTCGGCGCTGATCGGCGCCCCCGAAGCGGCGCGGCCAGATCCGGCTGTTGCGTTCAGAACTGTGCAGTTTCCCGGAAGCATTGCGGTGAAAATGATCTTTCCCTTTGACCCGGATCTTGGGGCAGAGACCTTCCAAATCAGTCTGACGCCAGGCCAGGCCCATGTCTCGCAGCCGCATGAGAGCGGCGTGACGGAAGAGGTCTTTGTGCTTGAGGGCAAAATGGAGGTGTTGCGCGACGATGTTTGGCAGGCACTTGGGGTCGGAGAGGGGGTTCGGTTCAGGGCGGATCAGCCGCATGGCTATCGTGGCGGCGCAGAGGGGGCGGTGTTTTTGAATATGCATCATTATCCGCGTCACGTTGGAAATGCGGAACTGGCCTGATGTCGGCCTGCTATCGGCCTGTTACGGGGCAGGCATATGGCCTGGGAAGGGAAAGAACATGGAGACTCTGCGCGGCAGTTTTCTGATGGTCCTGGCCATGGCGGCCTTTGCTTTGGAAGACATGTTTATCAAAAGAGTGGCACAGGAACTGCCGGTTGGGCAGATCCTTATGCTCTTTGGACTGGGCGGTATGGTGATCTTTGCTGCGGTGGCGCGTGCGCAGGGTCAGCCCCTGTGGCATCCGGGGTTTTGCACGCGCCCTTTGGTGTTGCGGTCGCTTGCGGAGGTGGCTGGTCGGCTCTGTTTTACCCTGGCCATTGCTCTGACGCCGCTGTCCTCGGCTTCGGCGATCTTGCAGGCCACACCGCTGGTGGTCGCAGGGGGGGCGGTGGTGTTTTTTGGCGAAAAGGTGAGCTGGCGGCGCTGGCTGGCCATGGCGATTGGCTTTGTTGGTGTGTTGATGATCCTGCGTCCAGGCTCTGCTGGGTTTGAGGCCTATTCGCTTTTTGCGGTGCTTGGCATGCTGGGCTTTGCCGGCCGGGACCTGGCCACGCGCGCGGCCCCAATCTCCATGACCAACCTGCAACTGGGACTGTTTGGCTTTGCCATGCTGGTCATCGCCGGAGCCTTGGCGCTGGCCTGGACCGGGGGCGGCAGTTGGCCCAGTACCCGGGCCTGGCTGTACCTGGGGCTCACCACCGGCATTGGCACCCTTGCCTACAACGCGCTGACCGCAGCGATGCGCCATGGTGAGATCTCGGTTGTGGCGCCGTTTCGCTATACCCGGCTGGTGTTTGCGATGGCGCTGGGCGTTCTGGTCTTTGGCGAGCGCCCGGACAGCTGGACCTTGCTGGGGAGTGCGGTGATTGTGGCAAGCGGGATCTTCACGCTGATCCGCGGCTCCAGAAGAGAGAGTCATCTTGCGCCCGCCCCTTTGGGCGCTTACATCTGCCAGTCATGGCTCAGACGAAATCAGACCCGAATTACAAAGTGATCGCCGAAAACCGCCGCGCGCGGTATGACTACGCCATCGAGGATGACGTGGAATGCGGCGTCATGCTGGAAGGCTCCGAAGTGAAGGCCCTGCGCGAAGGCGGGACAAATATCGCCGAAAGCTATGCGGCGGTGGAGGATGGCGAGCTGTGGCTGGTGAACTCCTATATCCCGCCCTATTCCCAGGCCAAGATGTTCAAACATGAAGAACGGCGCCGTCGCAAGCTTTTGGTGTCGCGCAAGCAGCTGTCGGATATGTGGAATGCGACACAGCGCAAGGGAATGACCCTGGTGCCTATCGTGATGTATTTCAATCACAAGGGGCGCGCCAAGCTGAAGATCGGCATCGCCAAGGGCAAGAAGGCCCACGACAAGCGTGAGGCAGAGGCCAAGCGTGACTGGTCGCGCCAGAAAAGCCGCCTGATGAAGGATCACGGCTGAGCCAGCCTGTAGCGGCGCTGCCGGTCTGGATACCACACCTTTCCAACAAGATCTTTGAAACGCCTGCTCCCGTGAAGGGGGCAGGCGTTTTGCGGCGTCTGGTGCCTGTTTTGCAGGGGCGGAGCGGCTGCGCGTGACCGTGGCGCAGATCCTCTAAAAAGAGCGCTTGATTAATCTTATTATTTTTGTCAGGTATGGCAAAATTCAAATCGGCAGCCCAGTCAGATTGATCCTGTGTGATCCCGCCCGGCGCCCCTCAGTGTACTTTCAAACCAACCGCGCCGGCCAAAGGATAGCTCAATGACGTCTCCCCTGATCATTCCAAACCCGTCGCAAACAGAGCAGGCGCAGGGGGCCAAACGCGCCACCAAGCCCGACAGAATTCCGCTGGCTCTGTGTGATCTGGATGAATTCGAAGAGGGGTTATTGCCAGTTCTGCGCCATTTTTTCCTGTGTTTGGCCCAGCCTGAGCGTCAAACTTGGCAGTTTGCCTATAAAATTGCGGCGGAACGCTGGGGGGAAGCTCGGGGGTTGCCGCTTGCCCATGCGCTGTTCAAGCTGGTGCAGTTTACAGTCAAAGCACGGCGCACCGGGTTTGATGCCATCGACCCCTTGGCGCTGGAACAACGTGACTTTGTCACCCGCGATGAGCAGGCCTTATTGCAGATGCTGCATCACATGCGCCGCGATGAAACCCCGCGCGCGCGCGAGGCTGTGGCCAATGTGACTGGCTGTACCATGGACCCAGATGTCATCCGTGCCGGTTTGTCCTTTGCCGATCATTTTCCCGCAATGCCTGCGCAGTGCAAGAGGGGGCGTAACAGGGCGGGCCTCAGGTCGCATCTGCGGGTGGTTGGATAGGTTTCTGGAGCTGCGCACAGGGGGGCTGGGCAGTTTTTTCGGATTATGTTCATGCGGAGATGGGCCACCTCTCCGGTGAGCGGGGCTGCTCTTTTCTCGACACTGACAACTTTGAGCCGCGGGGCGCATTATTGCAGCCTTCCCTTGCACCTCTGTCATGCCGATAGTAGGCATTGACACATCTGCAGGGAGGCTTTGATGCGCGACGATCCAAAAACTCTTGTATCCACCGAGTGGCTGGCCGCTCACCTGAAAGATCCGGACCTGCGGGTGCTGGACGGATCTTGGTACCTGCCGCAGGAAGAGCGCGATGCAAAGGCGGAATATGACGCCGGACATATCCCCAATGCACGGTTCTTTGATATTGATGACATCTCGGACCATCGCTCGGAACTGCCACATATGGTGCCCC
Source organism: Pseudophaeobacter arcticus DSM 23566 (assembly GCF_000473205.1). Classification (NCBI taxonomy): domain Bacteria; kingdom Pseudomonadati; phylum Pseudomonadota; class Alphaproteobacteria; order Rhodobacterales; family Roseobacteraceae; genus Pseudophaeobacter; species Pseudophaeobacter arcticus. Next base: position 3,389,960 of record NZ_KI421507.1, on the reverse strand, counting down.
CGGTTGAGAAATTCATGTCTCGTCTGCGCAGCATGGGCGTGGGCGACGGCCATCAGGTTGTTGTCTACGACGGCGCCGGTCTGAAATCGGCAGCCCGAGTCTGGTGGCTGTTTCGCCTGATGGGGCAGAGCAATATCGCAGTTCTGGACGGTGGCTTGCCCAAATGGCTGGCCGAGGGGCGCGAGACCGAGGACCTGCCGCCGGTGATCCGGGATCGCCACATGACGGTGCGGGTGCAAAACCACTTGGTGCGTGACGTGACCCAGGTATCCTCGGCGGCCAAGCTTGGCGACCACGAGATCCTTGACGCGCGCTCTGCCGCCCGTTTTCGCGGTGAGGTGCCGGAACCCCGCGAAGGTCTACGGAGCGGCCATATCCCGGGTTCGAAGAACACGCCCTACACGGATTTGCTCCAGGCTGACGGCACCCTCAAAGAGCCGGAAGAGCTGCGCGCCGTCTTTATGGCCGCTGGCGTTGATCTGAACAAACCCGCTATTACCACCTGTGGATCGGGCGTTACCGCCGCCGTCCTGAGCCTGGGCCTGGAGCGAATCGGCAAGACCGATCATGCGCTTTATGACGGATCCTGGTCGGAATGGGGTGCCTTCCCGACCCTTCCCGTTGCAACCGGAGAGACCTGATGTTTGAAACTCTGAAGCCGCAGCCAGCTGACAAGATCCTGGCTCTGATGCAAATGTACCGCGAAGATCCGCGCGACAATAAAATTGACCTGGGCGTTGGGGTTTACAAGAACGCCGAAGGTCTGACGCCGGTGATGCGCGCCATCAAAGCTGCCGAGCACAAGCTCTGGGAAGAGCAGACCAGCAAATCCTACGTTGGTCTGGCCGGTGATCCGGCCTATGGCGATGCGATGATCAAATTGATCCTCGGCGATGCCGTGGCGCGGGAAAATATTGCAGCCGCCGCGACCCCCGGCGGTACTGGCGCGGTGCGTCAGGCCTTTGAGATGATCAAGATGGCCAACCCATCGGCCAAGGTGCATGTCTCGGATCCGACCTGGCCGAACCATGTGTCGATTCTGCAGTATGTTGGCATTGAAGCTGCCACCTACCGATATTTTGACCGCGAAACCCGTGGCGTGAACTTTGACGGAATGATCGAGGATCTGAAACTGGCTGCCAAGGGCGATGTGGTGCTGCTGCACGGCTGCTGCCACAACCCCACCGGCGCCAACCTCAATGAGGTGCAGTGGCAAGAGGTCATCGCGCTGATGAATGAACGCGGCCTGATCCCGATGATCGACATTGCCTATCAGGGCTTTGGCGATGGTCTGGAAGAGGACGCGCTGGGCGTGCGTCTGGTGGCTGCTGGCTGCCCAGAGGTGCTGATCGCCGCCAGCTGTTCCAAGAACTTTGGCATCTACCGCGAACGCACCGGCCTGTTGATGGCCGTGTCGCAGGACAAGGGCCTGCAAGTGGTCAATCAGGGCACCCTGGCCTTTCTCAACCGGCAGAACTATTCCTTCCCGCCGGACCACGGCGCCCGTCTGGTGACCATGATCCTCAACGATGATGCGCTGCGCGCTGACTGGACCGCCGAGTTGGAAGAGGTGCGTCTGGGCATGCTGGATCTGCGCACCGATCTGGCCAATGAGCTGCAACGCCTGTCTGGCTCTGACCGCTTTGGCTTTCTGGCGCAACACCGGGGCATGTTTTCGTTGCTGGGAACCACTCCGGAACTGGTTGAGAAGATGCGCCTCGACAACGGTATATACATGGTCAGCGACAGCCGCATGAACATCGCGGGTCTGAACTCGGCCACCATTCCGGTGCTGGCCAAGGCGATCATCGACGCAGGCGTCTGAGCCGCAGACCAACCACTGATTTAGCACTCACCGAACGCGCCCCAAGGGGCGCGTTTTTGTTTGTAGAAAATAGGAATGCCCCCAACGAAAGGGGCAAAACGTAAAAACGCGACCCAAGGGGGGCCGCGTTTTCTTTGCTTTGCTCGAAGGTCTTGTGCCGTTTAGCCTGCTGTGAACTCGGGGTAGGCTTCCATGCCCAGCTCTGCCATGTCGAGACCGTTGATCTCGTCTTCTTCGCTGACGCGGATGCCCATGGTGGACTTCAGGATCAGCCAGACAATGCCGGAGACGATGAAGGTGAAGGCACCGATGGCAACAAAGCCGGTGATCTGGGTCACAAAGGAGGTGTCGGCGGTGTAGAAGGGAACCGCAAAGGTACCCCAGAGACCGGCAACCAGGTGCACCGGGATGGCGCCAACAACGTCGTCGATTTTCAGCTTGTCCAGCAGCGGGACAACAAAGACCACGATCACACCACCAACAGCACCAATCCACAGAGCGCCAAACAGGGTTGGGTCAAGCGGGCCGGCAGTGATGGAGACCAGACCAGCCAGGGCGCCGTTCAGGGTCATGGTAAGGTCAGGCTTTTTGAACATGACCTGGGTCAGGATCAGCGCGGTGACCGCACCGGAGGCAGCCGCCATATTGGTGTTGGCAAAGATACGGGAGATGTCAGTGATATCGCCCACGGTGCCCATCGCCAGCTGCGAGCCACCATTGAAACCAAACCAACCGAGCCACAGGATAAAGGTACCCAGAGTTGCCAGCGCCAGGTTGGAGCCAGGCATTGGGATGGTCTTGTCGCCTTTATATTTACCGATACGTGGGCCCAGGATCAGAGCGCCTGCCAGGGCTGCAAAGCCACCAGCCGCGTGCACCAGGGTCGAGCCGGCAAAGTCAGAGAAGCCCATCTCGGAGAGGAAGCCGCCGCCCCACTGCCAGGAGGCCTCGATTGGGTAGATCACGCCGGTCAGCACGGCGACAAAAATCAGGAAGGGCCAGAGTTTGATACGCTCAGCCAGGGTGCCCGAAACGATCGATGCAGTGGTGGCGCAGAACATCAACTGGAAGAAAAAGTCAGAGCCAACCGAGGCATAGTCCAGCGAAGCATCCGCTGCGGCCAGGCCGACAGGTTCCAGCGAGGTCGGCGCGAAGGCGCCAAGCAGGCCGGGAATGGACCAGGCATCGCCGGGGTACATCAGGTTAAAACCAACCAGCCAATACATAATGGCGGCAATCGAGAACAGCGCGATGTTCTTGGTCAGCTGCATGGTGACGTTTTTCGAGCGCACCAGACCGGCTTCGAGCATGGCAAAACCAGCTGCCATCCAGAACACCATAAAGCCGCCAACCAGGAACAGCAGAGTGGTAAAGATATAGGGTGTGATATCCGCGGGGGCTGCGGCTGCGGCCTCATCCGCCAGGGCCAGGCCCGGCAGGATGGTCAGCGCCAGGGCCGACAAAGAGAGAGAGAGTTTACGCATCAGTTTTCCTCCAAATGCGGCGCTTACAGCGCGTCTTGATTGGTTTCGCCGGTGCGCACCCGCAGGGCTTGCTCCACGTCGATTACAAAGATCTTGCCGTCACCGATCTTGCCGGTGCGGGCGGTTTTGGCGATGGTTTCGACCACTTGATCCGCCAGGCCGGCGGAAACCACGATTTCCAGCTTCAGCTTGGGGACAAAGTTCACTTCGTACTCGGCACCGCGGTAGATTTCGGTATGGCCAGCCTGGGCGCCAAAGCCTTTGACTTCGGAAACCATCAATCCGGAAACGCCGATACCTGTCAGTGCTTCGCGGACGTCCTCCAGTTTGAAGGGTTTGATGGCTGCGATGATCATTTTCATTTCGACATCCTCGTCTTGGAGGGTGCCTGTCACCAAGGGATCTGGCTGCAGCACCCGCGTATTTGCAATTGCAGAAAAACCAAGGCGCCGAGTCGGGGGAACCGGAGCGGTGGTTTTACAGGTGCAGCACAGAGGTGGCGGTTAAAAAAGAAGCGAAGAATCGTAAACATGCCCGAAAACTGGGCGGTGTCAGAAGCGAAATTCCCCTTAAACCGCCTCTCTACAAAGCTGATCAGAGAGGTTAGAGTGGTAAAAACGGGCAAACCGGGCAGGATTGTGAAGATGGCGCAGGGTTCAGGGCGAAAGCCACTGGTGGCGGAAAAACGCTATGCAAAGGCGGGGGGCAAACGTCCCGCCAAACGACGTGGTGGAATTTGGGGACTGCTTTTTGGCAGGCCAAAGGCAAAACCTAGGCCCAAAGCCAAACCCCGGCCTCAACCCCGGTCTCAGCCCCAGCGACCGGCTGCGGCGCGGCAAAAAGCAACCCGCGCCCGCAAGCCACGTGGGCTGATTGGTACTCTGTTGATGCCATTCCGCTGGCTATTGCGGCTGGTCTGGGGCTTTTCCTGGCGGGTTGGCGTCATTGTTTTCACCCTGGTGGGCATGGCGGTGGGCTATCAGGTCCTGAACCTGCCGGAGGTCACAACGCTATTGGATGGCCGCGCGCGCGGTTCTGTCACCCTGCTGGACCATAAGGGGGACGTTTTTGCCTGGCGGGGGGATCAGTTTGGCGGAGTGGTAACCGCCGAGACCGTTTCGCCCTATCTGAAAAACGCGATCGTCGCCACCGAGGACAAACGGTTTTACCGCCACTTTGGGATTTCGCCCCGCGGTGTGGCCTCGGCGGTGCGGATCAATCTGAGCGAAGGACGTGGCCCGCTGTCGGGGCATGGTGGCTCTACCATTACCCAACAGACGGCTAAATTGCTCTGCCTTGGGCGGATCTATGATCCCACTGAATGGGAGAGCGAGGCCGCCTATGAGAATGACTGTCGTCAGGGATCGCTGTGGCGCAAGGGGACCGAGGCGGTCTATGCGCTGGCCATGGAGGTCAAATATACCAAGGACGAGATCCTCTCGATCTATATGAACCGCGCCTATATGGGGGGCGGTGCCTACGGGGCCGAGGCCGCCGCGCAGCGCTATTTTGGCAAATCCGCCAACCAGCTGAGCGCCGCTGAAGGAGCCATGCTTGCAGGATTGCTGACCGCGCCGTCCTCGCTGGCGCCAACGAACAATCTAAAGCGGTCGCAGGATCGCGCCGCCACCGTGCTACGTCTGATGCAGGAGCAGGGCTACATTAGCGAGGCCGAGGCCAAAGCGGGGCAGGACCAACCGGCGCGGCTCAGCTCGGCGGCTGAGGCACGGGCAGGCGGCTATTTCGCCGATTGGATCATGGACAGTGTTCCCAGCTATTTTGGTGCCCAAACCGCCGAAGACGTGGTGATCCGCACCACCATGGATCAACGGCTGCAAACCGCCGTCGAAGAGGCGATGACCTATGTGTTTGAAAACAAAGTCCGCCCGGGGTCCAAGGCGCAGGCGGCAATTGTGGTGATGAGCGCCGATGGCGCCGTGCGGGCCATGGTTGGCGGGCGCAAGACCCGCGTTTCTGGCGTGTTCAACCGCGCCACCCAGGCAAAGCGGCAAACCGGTTCGGCGTTCAAACCCTTTGTCTATGCAACGGCGCTGGAGCTTGGCTATTCGCCGCTCGATATCCTGTTGGATACGGAATACTGCCTGGATCTGCCTGGCTCTGGCGAATGGTGTCCCAAGAACTATACCCGCAAATACTACGGCGAGGTGACCTTGGCCCGGGCGCTTAGGGATTCGCTGAATGTCCCCGCCGTGAAACTCTCTGAGGCCGTGGGCCGGGATCTTGTGCGTCGTGTTGCCAGCGATTTTGGCATTGATAACGACATGGCCGAAGGGCCGGCGCTGGCGCTTGGGGCCTCGGAAAGCACGCTGCTGGAAATGACAGGCGCCTATGCCGGGATCCTCAATGGCGGCTCATCGGTGACGCCCTACGGGGTAAGCGAGCTGCGCCTGGCAACCGATACAGAACCTCTGATGGGGCGCAGCGGTGGCATGGGAGAGCGGGTGATCCGCACCGAGGCGGCGCAGCAGCTGGTTTGGATGATGGAGAAGGTCATCGCCGAGGGCACCGGGCGTCGGGCGCAAATCCCCGGTTGGCAGGCGGCCGGGAAATCCGGTACCACCCAGGCCGCGCGCGATGCCTGGTTCATCGGCTTTACCGCGGATTATGTGGCCGGGGTCTGGATGGGCTATGATGACAACACCCCCTTGAGCGGGGTAACCGGCGGCGGTCTGCCTGCTGAGATCTGGCACGAGGCCATGGTACGGGTTCACGAGGGGCTGACACCAAAACCGCTGCCGATGCTGGCGCCTAAGCCAATTGCGCCTCCCGTACAGCCGGTTCCGCAACGGCGGCGCGACAGGATCCAGCCGGGCCGCGAGATAGGCCGGGCCGTGGACGGGCTATTGCGCGACATCTTTGGCCGCAACTAGCCCCGTTGCCTGTGGCCTAGCAAAAAGAAAAGGCTCCCAAGCGGGAGCCTTTTGTCTGTGATGTACAGGTCTTGCGTGGCCGGAGTTAGCTTTGGCGTTTCAGCTCGGCTATCATCGCGTCGATATCGCCTTTGTTGCTGTCCAGGATCGCGCCAATCTCGGTGCGCTCGGTCAGCAGCAGGTTCACCCCTTCGATATACATATTAAAGAAGAGATCCTTGCCAGAACGGTCAGAGACCAGGAAGGTGACCTCAAAGGGCGCTTGGCCCTGCAGATAGGCCGTGGTGCTGACTTCGTACCATTTTTTGACCCGCTTGACGCTTCGCACTTCCAGACTGCCACCGATGAATTCGCGGAAGCGTTTGCCGTATTTCCGGGAGATATAGCCCTGGAAGGTCTTGGAGAAATTCTGTTTTTGGGCGGCAGAGGCCCGGCGGGCATCAACGCCAAGCGCATAGGCGGCAATGTAAGAGGTGTCGCTGTAGCGTTTGAAGATCCGCTCAAACTCGCGGAACATGGCATTTTCAGCTTTGCCCGATGCAATGACCTTGTTGATGTCGGCGACAAGGCTGCTGATCAATTTGCTGGCGCCGGCTTCGTTCAAAGCCCAAAGAGGCGCTGCAGGGACAAGCGCCGCGCTGGCAGTGAGACCGGTCAAAAAGCTGCGGCGATGCATCATTTAGAATCCTTCAGTATTTAGTTCAAAGGGATCAATTTCACTGATCTCGGCTGTTTCACCCAGCTCAAAGCGCCGGTTCTGCAGATACAGCAGGCGGGCCTGCGCATAGCTGTCGGCACTTTCATAGAGAATCGAATCCACGGTATCTGAATATCTGCCACGATCGCCCATGCGGCGCACTACCTCAGCGTAAATGCTGATGTTATCGGCAGGATTATTCCGAGCGTAGCCAATGGGATTGGTGAAGAAATCGACAAAAATACCTGTAGCATCCCGCGCGGTAGAGGGACCATAGATCGGCAGTTCAACATAGGCGCCTTCGCCAACACCCCAGACGGCCAGCGTTTTGCCAAAATCGGTATCTACCTGCGGGAGGTTGAATTCGGTGGCAGGGTCCGCAAGGCCAAGGAAGCCAATGGTTGTGTTCATGGCAAACCGGGCCAGAGCCTGTCCGGCCAGCTTGGGGTTGCCTTGCAGCAGGGCATTGACGGCTTGCCCCGGCATCGACAGGTTCCGGGCAAAAGAAGAAAAGCTCGTAACCATCGGCTCGGGGACTATTGCCACATAGCTCTTTGAGGCGGGGCGAAAGGCGTAGCGATCTACCGCCAGGTTAAAGCTGTGCACGGACCGGTTGGTGTTCTCATAGGGGTCAAATACCTCACCAGCAGCCTTGGCATCAGGGCTTTGCGTGGCACAGCCTGCCTGTGATAAAACCAGGGCCAGCGCAGCAAAGACAAAACGAGGTTTGGTGAAAAGTCGCATTCGGTTTGTAATCCAGTTAATTCGCTATTTGAGAAACACGAGCGTTCTATCTAAAGACAATCCGGAAGATTCCCACTTTCTACAGCAATTTGTTTGCACGTTTGTGGCAGATTCGGAACAGGTTTCCCCAGAATTGTAGATGGCGCAGGGTCTAATATGTCGCGGGCGGTTTGAACAGGTAGAGCATAGTCAATATGACAAATAAAACATTTAAGCCTGGTTATGATGCGCTTACGGCCTGCCGCCGCCAGAGTCGTGGTCTCTACTGGGCCGTTGGTCTTTTTAGCGTCTTTGTAAATATGCTGATGCTGACGGGCCCGCTTTATATGATGCAGGTTTATGATCGCGTGCTAGGCAGTGGGTCCGAGGCGACCCTGGTTGCCCTGTCGCTACTGGTGCTGTTTCTCTATGGCATGATGGGCCTTTTGGACTATGTGCGTGGCCGGGTCCTGGCAAGGATCGGTGCCCGGTTTCAGGCGCAATTGGACAAACGGGTGTTTGACGCCATGGTCCGCCGCTCTGCGGTGGCGCAGGATCCCGTTGCCCAGACCGGGACTGCTGATCTGGAGGCAATCCAGCGATTAATGTCCTCTCCGGTTTTGGGCGCGGCTTTTGATCTGCCCTGGACTCCGTTCTTTCTCGCGGGGATAGCCCTGTTCCACCCCTGGTTGGGGTTGCTGGCCCTGGGCGGTGGCGCGGTTCTTGTGGCAGTGGCGCTGCTCAACCAGATGTTCAGCCGTGCACCGTTGCAAAAGGCGGCGGCTTCCTCGCATCGCGCCAATCTCTCCTCCGAAGAAATTCGCGGTGAGGCAGAGATGATCCAATCCATGGGGATGCGCGGGGCTGCGTTTCAGCGCTGGCAGAAAATCCGCAAAGTTGCCCTGAAAGACACCCTGCGCGCCAATGATACCGGCGGCGGCTTCACGACCCTGACCAAGACACTCCGGTTGTTTTTACAATCCGCAATGCTTGGCTTGGGAGCCTATCTGGCGCTCCGGGGGGCGGTCTCGCCGGGGGCAATGATTGCGGGATCCGTGTTGATGGGACGTGCCTTGGCTCCGATCGAGCTGGGGCTGGGGCAATGGGCCATGGTGCAGCGTGCCATCAAGGGCTGGCACTCCCTGGCGGAGTTGCTGACCAAGGTTCCGCCCGAGGTCGAGCGTATGGCGCTGCCACAGCCCGCAGCGCGGCTGGAGGTTCAGGCGCTCGCGGTGGTGCCGCCGGGAGAAAGCCGCGCGCAGCTGCGCAATGTAAGTTTCCGGGTCGAGCCAGGTCAGGCGATTGGGGTGATTGGCCCCTCGGGGTCTGGCAAATCGACGCTGGCCAAGGCGCTGACCGGGGCCTGGAAACCGGCTGCAGGCACCGTGCGCCTGGATGGTGCGGCACTGGACCAATACGACCCGGATGTCTTAGGGCGACATTTTGGCTATCTGCCGCAGCGCGTGCAGTTGTTTGATGGCACCATTGCGCAGAATATCGCGCGTCTGGCTGAAGAGCCGGATGCCGAAAAAGTGGTGGCCGCAGCCAAGAAGGCCGCAGCCCATGAGATGATCGTCAACCTGCCGGATGGCTATGACACCCGCGTCTCTGCCGGGGGCGGGCGGTTGTCAGGCGGACAGATGCAGCGGGTGGCCCTGGCCCGTGCGCTTTATGATATGCCGGTGATTGTGATCCTGGATGAGCCCAACTCGAACCTCGATAACGAGGGTTCGGTGGCTCTGAATCAGGCGATCAAGGCGCTCAAAGCCGCTGGTCAGTCGGTGCTCATCATGGCGCATCGCCCGGCAGCTATTCAGGAATGTGAGATGCTCTTGGTGATCGACAAAGGCGTGCAAACCGCCTTTGGACCCAAGGATAAGGTGCTGCAGGAAATGGTGGCAAATCATCAATCCATCCGCAAGACCGCCGGAGCGGGAGGTGTGCAATGAGCCAGGAATCCGAGTGGTCCGCCCGCAGCCCGCTGCTAATTGGGGCCCTGACCCTACTGGTCCTGCTGGGGGGATTTGGAACCTGGGCGGTGATGTCTTCGATCGCCGGGGCAATTGTTGCCTCGGGTCGTATCGAAGTGGATCGCAACCGGCAGGTTGTACAGCATCTTGATGGCGGCATTGTCGCCGAGATCCTGGTGGAAGAGGGCGACAGCGTGGCGCGCGGGGAGATGTTGCTGCGTCTGGACGCCAAGGAGCTGCGCTCGCAACTGGCTATCACCGAGGGCCAATTGTTTGAGATGATGGCGCGGCGAGGGCGGCTGGAAGCGGAACGCGACAGCGCCAAAGAGGTTACCTTTGATGCAGAGCTGCTTGCCCTGACCGCGAGCCGCCCGGCGGTGCTGGATCTGGTCGAGGGGCAGCACCGTCTGTTTGTGGCCCGTGAGGAATCCATTGCGCGCGAAATTGAGCAGCTGAACAAACGCAGTTCGCAAACCCGCGATCAGATCACCGGGATCAAGGCGCAGCAGGCCTCGATGGAGCTGCAGCTGGAGTTGATCGCCGAAGAGCTGAAGAACCAGACAACCCTGCTGGACCGGGGGCTGGCCCAGGCGGGGACTGTGCTCAACCTGCGCCGCACCGAGGCCGATCTGAGTGGCCGTCTGGGAGAGCTGATCGCCACCGAGGCCCAGGCCTTGGGGCGGATTACCGAGACCGAGATCGAGATCCTGAAACTGGGGTCGACCCGGCGGGAAGAGGCGATCACCCAGCTGCGCGATCTGCGCTTTCAGGAATTGGAGCTCGGAGAAAATCGCCGCACCCTGCTGGAGCGCCTGGACCGTCTGGATATCACCGCACCGGTTTCGGGCATTGTCTATGACCTGCAGGTCCACACCCCCCGGTCGGTTATTCGGGCGGCAGACCCGGTGTTATACCTGGTGCCGCAGGACCGCCCGCTGGTGATCGTGGCGCAGGTATCGCCCACGGATATCGAACAGATCTATGTCGGGCAGGATGTGACGCTGAAATTCGCGGCTCTGGATAAGCGCAGCACTCCCGATCTGTATGGCAAGGTCATGCAGGTATCGGCGGATGCGTTTGAGGACCAGAACACCGGGGCGTCTTTTTACCGGGCTGAAATCGAGCTGAATCCAGAGGAGGCGCAGCGCCTGCCCAAAGGCACGGTGCTTATTCCCGGCATGCCGGTGGAAAGCTACATCCGCACTCAGGACCGTTCGCCGCTGACCTATCTGGTGAAACCCCTGGCCGACTATTTTGTCAAAGCCTTCCGCGAGGATTGAGACCCCGGCGCAGCTGGCCGTTGTCGTTTTTGCTCTTTCCGGCGCGGGTCATCAGCGCTAGCGTCGCCGCGAAACATGGGCGTTGAAGGAGCGTGACAATGAGCATCGAAGCAAACCTAAAAGACCTGGGCGTCACCCTGCCAGAGGCACCGGCACCTGCGGCAAACTATGTGCCTTTTGTCGTCGCCGGTGACATGGTCTATGTCTCCGGGCAGATCTCTTCGGATGAAAACGGGTTGATCACCGGCACCCTGGGCGCGGATATGGATGTGGAGGCTGGTCAGGCCGCCGCCAAGCGCTGTGCCATCTCCCTGCTGGCGCAGCTCAAAGCCGCTTGCGGTGGCGATCTTGAACGTCTGGTGCGGGTGGTGAAACTGGGCGCATTTGTCAATTCCACTGCGGATTTCACCCAGCAGGCACAGGTGGTGAACGGGGCTTCGGATTTCCTGGTTACGGCGCTGGGCGAGGCTGGCCGTCATGCGCGCTCGGCTGTTAGCTCGCCATCGTTGCCATTGGGTGTTGCGGTTGAAATTGATGCGGTGTTCCAGATCAAATGATCCCAAAACTACCTGCTGAATTCCTGTCGCTGCCGGTTGCTCATCGGGCGCTGCACGATGTGACGGATGGACGCCCTGAAAACAGCCGCGCGGCCATCCGCGCGGCGATTGCTGCAGGCTATGCGATCGAAATTGATCTGCAGTACTCCAGCGATGGCTGCCCCATGGTGTTTCATGACGACGACCTGGACCGCCTGACCGAGGCCACAGGTTTGGTCGCGGCCCGCAGCCGGGCAGAGCTGGAACTGATCCCACTAAAAGGCGGGGATGGCGAGTGTATTCCCACCCTGGCCGAGGTGCTGGATCTGGTGGCCGGGCAGGTGCCGTTACTGATTGAGATTAAGGACCAGGATGGCAACCTGGGCCCCAATGTCGGCGATCTGGAAGCAGCCACCGCCAAGGTCCTGCAAGGCTATGAGGGGGCCGTCGCCCTGATGTCGTTCAACCCCCATTCGTCGGCTGCACTGGCCCGGTGCGCGCCCAATATCGCACGTGGATTGGTGACCAGCTCTTATGATCCCAAAGACTGGATCCCGGTTCCCAAAGCCACCTGTGACCGGCTGCGCGACATTCCCGATTTTGTCAGCAGCCAGTCCAGCTTTATCAGCCACGAGGTGGGGGATCTGTCTCGTCAGCGGGTGCAGGATTTACGCGCCTCTGGGGTGCCTGTTCTGTGCTGGACGGTGAAGAGCCGCGCAGCCGAGGATGAAGCGCGCAAATGGGTGGATAATGTTACTTTTGAGCAATATCTTTCACCACTCCCGGCTTGATCAAAACGACAGGCTGCACAAATAGTGTCAGGAGCAGGGAGAGTTCATGGATCACAAACCAGTTGAAATTCGCGTGCTTGGCAGCCTGTCGCAGATTGCGGCAGCGGATTGGGATGCCTGTGCCTGCCCTGAAACCTCTGATGGCGGGCGCCCCTTGGATCCCTTTACCACCTATCGGTTTCTCAGCGCGCTCGAACAAAGCGGATCGGTGGGGCTAGGTACAGGCTGGCAGCCGCAATACCTGACCGCCTATCTCGATGGGACCCTGATTGCCTGCGCGCCGCTTTATGCCAAATCGCACAGCCAGGGTGAATATATCTTTGATCACAACTGGGCCCATGCCTATGAGCAGGCCGGCGGGCGCTATTATCCCAAGTTACAGATCGCAGTGCCCTTTACCCCTGCCACGGGGCGGCGGTTGCTGGTGCGGCCTGGCTATGAGCGGATCGGCCAATCGGCGCTGGTGCAGGGGGCGGTGCAGCTTGCCGCGGACAATCAGGTCTCATCGCTGCATGTGACCTTTTGCACCTCACAAGAGGCGGAGATCGGCACTGAGATGGGGCTGATGCCACGGGTGAGCCAGCAGTTTCACTGGCTCAACGAAGGCTATGCGGATTTTGACGGCTTTCTGACGGCGCTTTCGTCACGCAAGCGCAAAAACATCCGAAAGGAACGCGCCCAGGCACAGCGCTTTGGCGGCGCAATCCATAGCTACACCGGAGACCAGATCCGCCCCGAACACTGGGATGCCTTCTGGGCCTTTTATCAGGATACCGGAGCGCGCAAATGGGGCAGGCCCTATCTGACGCGGGAGTTCTTTTCGATCATCCACGAGACCATGTCCGATGATCTGCATCTCATTCTGGCGGAACGTGACGGCTACCCGGTTGCGGGCGCGTTGAATCTTATCGGGCGTGAGACCCTATATGGGCGCTACTGGGGCTGCCTGGAACACCACCCCTGTTTACACTTTGAATTATGCTACTATCAGGCCATTGATTTTGCCATTGCCAATCAGCTGTCACGGATTGAGGCTGGCGCGCAGGGCGAACACAAACTGGCACGTGGTTATTTGCCGGTGGAGACCCACAGCCTGCACTGGATAGGCGATGCCGGCTTTGCCGAGGCTGTCAGCCGGTATCTTGAGGCCGAGCGGGCAGCGGTGGCAGAAGAGGTCGAGGTGCTGACCAGCTATGGGCCGTTTCGCAAAGCAAAGGTGGAGGAACAGGAATGACTGAGAAACTATCAGAGGCCACGCGAGGGCCGCTACTGGATCCGCTGTTTGCAAACGGCTGGCAGATGGTCGAGGGGCGTGATGCCCTGACAAAGACGTTCACTTTTGGCAGTTTTGTCGAGGCCTTTGGCTGGATGACCCGTGCCGCGATCTGGGCTGAAAAATGGGATCACCATCCAGAGTGGAGCAATATCTACAATCGGGTCACGGTTGTGCTCACCACCCATGATGTGGATGGGATCTCGGCGCAGGATGCCAAGCTGGCGCGAAAACTCGACAGCCTGGCCTGAAACTTGGCCTGAAACTTGGCCTGAAATTCTGACCCGAAGTCAAAGGCGCGGCTGCCCAGGCGGGTGCACGGGCAGCCGTTTTGCCTCAGCCCATCGAGGCCAGTAGGCCTTCGCCGGCGGAGAGTTCGCACTGGCCGGGGTTTTCTTCCATGTTGAGCTGGGTCACGACGCCGTCCTCAACCAACATCGCATAGCGCAGCGAACGGCCAATCAGCCCGGCGGGCGGCGCGTCAAAGCGCATGCCGATGGCATCGGTAAAGGCACTTTCGGCGTCGGCCAGCATGGAAATTCCAGCGGCAGTGGCACCGGTGGCTTCGCCCCAGGCCTGCATCACAAAGGGGTCATTGGCCGAGATGCAGATGATCTCGTCGACGCCTTTGGCGGCAAACTGATCCTTGGTGCGGATAAAGCTGGGCACATGGGCGGAATGACAGGTTGGGGTAAAGGCACCGGGCACCGCAAAAATGGCTACTTTGCGCCCCTTTACCTTATCGGCCATCTGCACTGGTTCGGGGCCTTCAGCGCCCATTTGGGTGAGCGTGGCATCAGGCAGTTTATCTCCAGCAGAAATCATTGCGCGTTTCCTCTGTTGTGGTGATTGCGTTTAGGTTCTTGGCCCCTATAGGGTCATCACAACAGGAGACCAGAACCAGCGTGGGAGGCAAGAGGTGAAATGAGTCACATCATTGTGATCGGAGCAGGGCAGGCAGGATCGTCATTGGTGGCGAAGCTGCGCAAAGATGGATTTGATGGCGAAATCACCTTGATTGGTGCCGAAAACACCCTGCCATACCAGCGCCCTCCGCTGTCAAAGGCCTATCTGTTGGGGGAGATGGAGCTGGAACGGCTGTTTTTGCGCCCCGAGAGTTTTTACGCTGACAACAAGATTACCCTACGTCTTGGCACGGTGGTGACGGCGATTGATGCCGGGGCCAAGACCCTGAGCCTGGGCGACGAGGTGATCGCCTATGACCAACTGGCGCTGACCACGGGGTCGGATCCCCGGCACCTGCCTGCCGCTATCGGCGGTGATCTTGACGGGGTTTTTGTGGTGCGCAGCCTGGGCGATGTGGACGCCATGGCGCCGCATGTGGTGGCAGGCAAACGCGCCTTGATCGTTGGCGGCGGTTACATCGGGCTGGAGGCGGCAGCGGTCTGCGCCAAACGCGGTGTTGATGTCACCCTGGTGGAGATGGGCGATCGCATCCTGCAGCGGGTCGCGGCGCCAGAGACCTCTGATTATTTCCGCGCTCTGCACCAGGATCATGGCGTGACCATCCTGGAAGGCACCGGGCTGGACCGTCTGGAGGGCGAGGCGGGGCAGGTGACCCGCGCGGTACTGAGCGACGGCGCCAGTGTCGAGGTTGATTTTGTCGTGGTGGGCGTTGGCATCGCCCCCAGCACGCAACTGGCTGCGCTGGCCGGGCTGGAGTTGGAGAATGGCATCAAGACCGATGCCCAGGGGCGTACATCAGATCCTTCGATCTGGTCCGCGGGGGATTGTGCCTCCTTCCCGTATAAGGGCGGCCGTATCCGGCTGGAAAGCGTGCCAAATGCCATTGATCAGGCCGAAGTGGTGGCGCAAAACATGATGGGCGCGGGCAAGGACTATGTGGCAACGCCCTGGTTCTGGTCTGACCAATATGATGTCAAATTGCAGATCGCAGGGTTGAACACCGGGTTTGACAATGTTGTCACCCGCGCTGGCGACGGGCGGAGCACTTCGTTCTGGTACTACAAGGGCGATCAATTGGTTGCCGTGGATGCGATGAATGACCCGCGCGCCTATATGGTGGGTAAGCGTCTGATCGACATGGGCAAGACGGCAGATAAGCTGGTGGTGGCAGATGCGACAGCGGACCTGAAGCCGCTGCTCAAAGCGTGAGGATCATCGCCGGAGACTTTCGCGGCCGGGCCTTGGCTGCGCTGGGCAAGGGCGATGCGGGGGCGCATCTGCGCCCCACCACCGACCGGGTGCGTGAAAGCCTGTTCAACGTGCTGGCGCATCAGGTTGATTTTGACGGAATGCGGGTGCTGGATCTCTTTGCCGGCACTGGCGCGCTGGGGCTCGAGGCCCTGTCGCGCGGTGCCGAGAGCGTGACTTTTGTCGATGATGGCCGGATTTCCCAGGGGTTGATTGCCAAGAATATCGACATCTGTCGCGCTGGTGATCGCGCCCGTCTGATCCGGCGCGATGCGCTGAAGCTGGGGGAGAACCCGCAGGCGCCCTTTGATGTGGTGTTTCTCGATCCCCCCTATGGCAAGGGCCTGGGGGACAAAGCCCTGAAGGCCGCCGAGGCTGGCGGCTGGATTGCGGAGGATGCGCTGATCATCTGGGAAGAAAACGCGGCGATGTCCCCCCCCGAAGGCTATGCACTGCAAGACGCGCGCAAATATGGGGACAGCCATATCACTTTGCTGTTGCGGGATGTGTCTGTCTGAAACAGGCGCGGGGCAGATCGGGCGATTTTGTGCCGGCACAGGGTTTGCATCAGGGTTTTGACCGGGGCAGAATACTGGTGCCTTGCTTCAGGATCTCATGACATGCCCACGACCTTTCCAACCCCACAGCTGGTTATCTTTGATTGCGACGGGGTGCTGGTCGACAGTGAACGGGTGTCAAATCAGGCGCTGGTCGACAATCTGGCGGGGCATGGGCTGGAGCTGAGCCTTGAACGCTCGATGCAGCTGTTTGTCGGCGGCACCATGACCAGCGTGATGCAAAAGGCCATCAGCCTTGGGGCGGATCTGCATGATGGCTGGATTGATGAAATCTATGCGGAAACCTATGTGGCACTCAAGACCGGGGTGGATCTGACGCCGGGTGTCACCGCGCTTTTGGCGGTCCTGGATCACCATCAGATCCCCTGCTGTGTGGCCTCCAATGGCAGCGAAGACAAGATGCGCATCACGCTGGGGCAGAATGGGCTGTGGCAGCGGTTTCACCCCACTGCGATGTTTTCAGCGCATTCCCTGGGCGTGGCGAAACCGGATCCCGGTCTGTTTTTGGCTGCTGCCAGCCATTTTGGCATACAGGCACGTGACTGTCTGGTGGTCGAAGACAGCGCCACCGGGGCCATAGCGGCGGCACGGGCTGGTATGCGATGTCTTGGCTTTGCGCCCGTGGGAGGTGGTGCAGGGCTGACGGCGGCAGGGGCTGAGGTCTTTCATCTTATGTCCGATATCCCTGCCTTGATCGGGCTTTGAGACAATGTCGCTCCCCAGAAAAAGCAAAGCCCCAACCGAGCTGGTCGGGGCTTTTGATATCGTGTCACCAAGCCAGAGTGGCGCCGGGGCTGAGGTCTCAGCCGTAGGTTGGGTGGAACTTGCCGCCGGGCGACAGAGTAAAAATGTCAAACCCGTCTGAGGTGACGCCGATGGAATGTTCAAACTGCGCCGACAGGGATTTGTCACGGGTGACAGCGGTCCATTCATCGGCGAGGATCTTGGTCTCGGGACGGCCCAGATTGATCATCGGCTCGATGGTAAAGAACATGCCCTCTTCTAGCCTTGGGCCAGTTCCGGGGCGGCCGTAGTGCAGCACATTGGGCGGCGCATGAAACACCAGCCCCAAGCCATGGCCGCAGAAATCACGCACCACGCTCATGCGCTGGCTTTCAGCATAGGATTGGATGGCATGACCAATGTCGCCAAAGGTATTGCCGGGCTTCACAACCTCGATCCCCTTCATCAGGCTGTCATGGGTCACCTGGATCAGGCGCTCGGCCTTGCGGGACAATTTGCCCGCAACAAACATCCGTGAGGTATCGCCAAACCAGCCATCAACGATGACGGTCACGTCGATATTGAGGATATCGCCATCTTTCAGCTTTTTGTCGCTGGGGATACCGTGGCAGACCACATGGTTTACCGAAATGCAGCTGGCGTGCTGATAACCCTTGTAGCCGATGGTGGCAGATTTTGCTCCGGCCTCCTCGACCATATTGGTGATGATGCGGTCGATCTCTCCGGTGGTCTGTCCTGGGAAAACATGCTGTGCGATGTCATCCAGAATCTGTGCGGCCAGCTTTCCGGCCACATGCATGCCGGAAAAATCGGCCTCCTGGTAAATGCGAATGCCGTCTTTGGTGGTGCGGCCGTCTTTCGATCTCATCAAGCTGGGCTCCGTAGGCGTGTCACTTGGGGACTATGTAAGGGGATTTGGTTAAAAGAACCAGAGCCGCCGCCGGAAAACCAGCGCTGGATTGGGGGAGAAAGCTCAGGCTGTGGGCAAGCCTTGGCCGAAAGCGGTTTTATGCGCAGAAATGCATGTGGCGTAGATCAGGCCTTCGGTCCCGCAGTTCTGCAGGCTTGGGGGCAGGTACCAGAGGCAAGGGCCGACGTCAAAATGGGGGTGAGTTTCTCAATCGCAACCGCCTGGAGTTCGCCCCTGGCGGAGATGCCCCCCCGCCATGATCTGTCGGCAGGAAATTGAAGATACCCCAACCAATGGGTGGAAAATAGCCAAAGCCATGCCAGATCCTGTCCTGAAATCGGGCAGATAGACGGGACCAGATGAGGCGTCGATGCGGATGCATTTGGTTGGCCAAGAATGTTGCTTTGACAAGCCATGTGGGTGCGGTAGGTAGATCAAATGGAATTTTCTACGCCGCTCATCCCCGCGACCTTGATTCGACGCTACAAGCGATTTTTGGCCGATTGCCTGCTGCCGGACGGCCGGGAAATCACCGCACACTGCCCGAACCCCGGTTCGATGACCGGGCTGGCAGAGGCAGGGATGCGGGTCTGGTTGGAACCCAATGATGACCCCCGAAAAAAGCTGAAATACGGCTGGCGATTGGTGGATCATGAAAATGGTCATTTCTCAGGCATTGATACCTCGATTCCCAACCGTGTTTTACGCTGTGCCCTTGAGGACCAGAAAATCACCGAGTTGGCTGACTACAAAACCGTACAACCTGAAGTGAAATATGGTGAAAACAGCCGCATTGATTTCCTTTTGACCCAACCCGGTTTTCCGAAGTGTTATGTCGAGGTCAAGAGTGTCACGCTGATGCGCCAGCCGGGAGTGGCTGAGTTTCCCGATACTGTGACCAAACGGGGGACAAAACACCTCGAAGAACTGACACGGATGGTAGAACAGGGACACCGGGCGGTGATGCTCTATCTTGTGCAACGCACCGATTGCGATCGCTTCAAGCTCGCTGTTGATATCGACCCTGCCTATGCTCAAGCTTTTGATAACGCGCAAAAACGTGGCGTTGAGCGGCTTGTCTACGCCACCCGGATTAACCCACATGAGATAACTGTCGCGGCACCTCTCATGGTGGTCTGACCGAATAATTTTCCCGCATGTCTGCTTGGCATTTTCGGCCACCCGATCTAACGTGCAGTGGTAAATCATCATCAGAAGATGAAGCTCCGACGTGACGCAGACAGTGCATCGCGGGAATGTCCTTCTTCAGTTCAGCTGTGGAGGATCTCTTTTTGAATCACACCCTAAATATATGCTTTGTCCCAGGGCGCTATGCGGTTTCACGTTTGGCAGCACAGGCGGATGTCCCTGCTTGGCTGAACGGGCCTGGTTTCAGGGCCGTTATTCATTCTGACGACGAGACAACCCTCATCTGCCTTGAAGACCGGGTTCCCGTGGGGATCGAAACCGAAACTGGCTGGGCTTGTCTGCGGACAATTGGTCCTTTCCCGTTTGAGGCGGCAGGGATTGTCCAGTCGGTGATCTCGCCCCTGTCGTCCAACGGAATTGGTGTTTTTGTTGTCTGCACCTACGACGGTGAGCATGTGCTGATCCCCGCATCTGAGGCAGAGAAAGCGATACATTCCCTTGCAGCAGCCGGGCATGTTTGTGATGGCACCATGATTGAACCGGTCATTCATACAAAGCCATTGGTCGCCTCGTAAAAGCTACCATCAGGGGGCTGGATCCATCGGCTTTGGGGGCGCATGCGGCGGCGAAGTTTGTCAGCGGCACGGAAAAACCAAGGCAAGGAAGGTGTTTGCGCCCGTTTTGGCCAGAAACCGCGCGTCAGAGCAGGCCTGAGACGGGATGCCCGCTTGCCCTCGATGCAGGAGTGGCTATCTTGCAGCAAGGATCGCGCAGACTGTCGCAATAGGAGAGAGAAGATGCCCAACCCAAGTGCCGCAATGTTGGTCATCGGTGATGAAATCCTGTCCGGACGTACCCGCGACACCAATACGCATTTTCTGGCTGGTGAATTGACCAAACAGGGCATCGACCTAAAGGAAGTGCGGGTGGTCAGCGATGATGCGCCGGTGATTATTGCTGCCGTGCAAGCGCTGAGCAAAGGGTTTGACCATGTCTTTACCAGTGGCGGTATTGGCCCCACCCATGATGATATCACGGCAGATTGCATCGCAGAGGCCTTTGGGGCCGAACTTGATGTGCGCGCGGATGCCCGTGCAATTTTGGCGGCGCATTATGCCAATTCCGGGCAAGAGCTGAACGCAGCGCGCCTGCGCATGGCGCGGATCCCCGAGGGCGCGACATTGATCGACAATCCGGTTTCTTCGGCGCCGGGGTTTACCCTGGGCAATGTGCATGTGATGGCCGGAGTGCCATTGGTCTTTCAGGCCATGGTGGCCAGCGTCCTGCCGGGGTTGACCGGCGGCGAGCCCTTGCTGTCGCAAAGCCTGCGGGTGATGCGCGGCGAAGGCGATATCGCGGCATTCCTGTCGGATCTGGCAGCGCGTCACAGTGATCTGTCGATCGGCTGTTACCCGTTTCAGCACAATGGCGCCTATGGTGCCAATGTGGTTATCCGTGGTCACAATGGCGCCGGGGTGGATGCGGCAATGCGCGAGTTGGCGCAGGAAATGGAATTATGAGCATGAGTGTCACACTGACAGATCCAAAGTATTATGAGGTGGTCGAGGCCACCTGGCCCACCGCCGCCAAGCGCACAATTTGCCCTGTCACTCTGCGCGAAGGACAGGGCGGTGGCAGCCGCGTTTCGGCCGCCAGCGTTGACGGCGCGGCCTCGGTGTCTGAGATCGAGACCGCCGAACAGGCAATGCGCGCCATGGGGCAAGACTGCCTCTTTATGATCCGCGACGGTCAGGACGATCTGGATGCGCAGCTTGCCGCACGCGGCTATGTGGTGAAAGATCCGGTCAATC
Organism: Pseudophaeobacter arcticus DSM 23566; assembly: GCF_000473205.1. NCBI lineage: Bacteria > Pseudomonadati > Pseudomonadota > Alphaproteobacteria > Rhodobacterales > Roseobacteraceae > Pseudophaeobacter > Pseudophaeobacter arcticus. The sequence goes on along the minus strand of NZ_KI421507.1, from coordinate 3,369,123 downwards.
TCTGGGTCTGCCCGATTGAAAAGTTGACGGACCTGGAAATTCCCCGCGTCACCACCTTTGCCCTGTGGTCACCGCTGGAAATCCAGCGTGAAATCTGGATTTCCGGAGGCATTGGCCCGGAACGCCAGGCGATCATGGAACGGGCCGTCGGTCCTAAGGCGGCCTTGCTGGCGCGCTATGATGACAAACCAGCCGGCGCAGGTTTTGTGGCGGTGCATGATGGCGTCGCCATGGTGCATGCATTGGAGATCCTGGCGCACCAGCGCCGCCGTGGCATGGGGGTCTGGATGATGCGTCAGGCGGCCTTTTGGGCGGCTGAAAATGGTGCGCAGGAGATGGCGGTGCTCTGCACCAAGGAAAACGCCGGAGCAAACGGACTTTATGCCTCATTGGGCATGACCAACTGCGGGCAATACCATTACCGACATTTACCTTCAGGAGCTTAATTCATCATGACTGATCAAACAGCGCCAACCGCCTTGGATCTGCCCCCTCTGGAGCCGCTGCCTGCGGGCATGCAAAAATACTTTGGCATCTGTCAGGACAAGCTGGGTATGGTGCCCAACGTGCTGCGCGCCCATGCGTTTGATGAGAACAAGCTCAACACCTTTAGCGCGCTCTACAATGAGCTCATGCTGGGCGACAGCGGGCTGAGCAAGCTGGAGCGCGAGATGATCGCGGTGGCGGTCTCGGCGGTCAACGGCTGCTTTTACTGTCTTGCGGCCCATGGCGCTGCGGTTCGGCAGCTTTCGGGCGATCCAAAACTGGGCGAAATGCTGGTGATGAATTACCGGGTTGCCCCACTGGATGCGCGTCAACGCGCCATGCTGGATTTTGCGGTCAAGGTCACCAAAGCCAGCACCGAGATCGAAGAGGCCGACCGGGAAATCCTGCGCCAGGTTGGCTTTAGCGATCGCGATATCTGGGACATTGCCAATGTCACCGGGTTTTACAACATGTCCAATCGCGTTGCTTCGGCCACCGGCATGGTGCCAAACGACGAATACCACGCACAGTTCCGGTGAGGCAGACCAGATGAGGCTTGGCCTTGCCGTTTTGGCCCTTGGCGGCTGTCTGAGCCTGGCCGTCTCTTCGGTTTCGGCGCAGGCTCAACCGGGGGCGGCGGTGTCATTGCAGCTGCCTGATGGCGCGACAGCCCGCTCGAAGCGGGAAACAGCTATGGGCACCTATGCGCTTCCGGTTGGACCCTTTAGCGCGGCAGGCATCCCCCTGCGCCTGAAAGAAGGCCATATCCTGCGCCGGACCTGGCATTTGCAAAGCGATGCAACTGTTTTGCAGGTGTTGGATGTGCTGCGCCGCCAGCTGGTAGAGCAGGGGTATGAGATCCTGTTTCAATGCGAAACCCGCCAATGCGGGGGCTTTGATTTTCGCTTTGGCATCGAAGTTGTGCCAGCGCCTGACATGGTTGTCAGCCTGTCGGATTACCATTTTCTGGCGGCGCAAAAACCGGCATCCTCTGTGACAGGGGCCGAAGCGGCTGATGCTGCCGAGGCCACGCAGGTGGTTTCCCTTCTGGTGTCGCGGAGTGGGACGGTGACCTATATGCAATTGATCGAGGTCACGCCGGAAAAACAGGCGCCGTTGGCGCTGGTGACATCGGAAACATCTCCTCCCGCCCTTCCGCTACAAGGTCAAACACAAACCGCTTCGGGGTTGGAAAATCTGCTCGAACAACAGGGCCATGTCGTGCTGGACGGCGTGGCGTTTGGCACCGGCGGGGAAGCACTTGGCCAAGAGGCCATTGCCAGCCTGGAGAGGCTTGCAGGCTTTTTGGATGAGGCACCTAAGGCCCAGGTGCTGATTGTTGGTCATACCGACAGTGTTGGCGGGCTTGAGGATAACAAGTCCCTGTCGCTGCGGCGGGCACAGGTGGTCAAAGAGACTTTGGTGCAGACCTATGGTGTCGCGGAGGCGCGTATTGCAGTTGCCGGAGCCGGCTTTATGGCGCCGATTGCCAGCAATCTCACCGCTGCCGGGAGGGAGCAAAACCGCCGGGTAGAGGTGGTTCTGCTCTCCAGGTAAGCCAGGCCTTGCCCCGAGAGGCCGCGCCAATGAGAGCGCTATCCTTTCTGCGCGGAGGTCAGCCGAAAACTGCCCCCGCCTGAGCAAGAGCAGTCTTGAGAAGAAAGCAGCCTTGGAAGCTGGGCTGCCAATCAGGCGGACTGTCGCCACTCTTCGGTATCTTTGCCTGCAAAGGAATGCGCCAGAAAGTCGATAAAGGCACGGACCTTGGGCTGGGTGAACTTGCCCGGAGGATAGACTGCATAGATGCCTTGGGTCTCGACTGGCAGGTTGGGCATAACGTCTTCGACCAGCCCCTCGGCCATCGCTTCGGAATAGAGGTAGCTGGGCAGATAGGCGATGCCCAAGCCCGAGATCGCAGCATTGAGCAGAGATTGCCCATCGTTCACCGACAGCCAGCCGGTGGTGCGCACCTGACGCTTTTCACCAGAGGGCGCGGTGATCTTCCATACATTGCCGCTGGACTGGTTGGAATAGTGCAAAAGCTTATGGCTGTTCAGATCGTCGATCTTTTGCGGTCGGCCAAATTGCTCCAGGTAACCCGGTGAGGCGATCATCCGTTTGGTGGTCTCGGTGAGCTTGCGGGCCTTGAGTGAGCTGTCTTCCAGCTCGCCAATGCGCAGAGCCATGTCAAAGCCTTCTGAAATCAGTTCTACATAGCGGTTGTTCAGGACCATATTGACGGTGATATCGGGGAAATCCCGCAGGAAATCCGACAGCACCGGCGATAGATGGTTGACGCCAAAATCAGTTGCCACCGAAATCCTGAGCAACCCCGAAGGCGCCGATTGCATAGAGGAAACAAGCGCGTCAGCTTCACCGGCATCGTTCAGCACGCGTCTGGCGCGGTCGTAATAGGCAAGGCCGATTTCCGTCGGCGACACGCGGCGCGTGGTGCGGTTCAGCAGCCGGGCGCCAAGGCGGGTCTCCAGACTGGAAACATGTTTCGATACGGCGGATTTTGAAATCCCCATCTTCTTTGCCGCGTCGGTGAACCCGCCCTGGTCCACGACATTGGCAAAGGCCTCCATTTCGGTCAGCCGATCCATTCACAGGTCCTCTCGTTGTATCTTCTCGACCTGTGTTTGGCGCTGAATTCGGGCAAGAACGGGGCAGTGATGGGATAATTGCAGGGTTTTTCCAAAACCGTTCATGCGTTGGAAACTGTCGCACAATGGGGCGATTTTGGGCGTTTAGTTCATGAAGTCAGACCGGTAGCCGAAATTTGCAGCAGCAGTGATATGGCGACCAGCGGCGACGATTGAGGGGAAATTCCAGACAGAGTAGGGGGCGTGACCTGAGCCCTGGATCAAAACATGCGCCGCGCCAGCAAGTTTCTTTACAAACATTCAAAGAGCCGCGTGAGCCGCGTCCACCCCACCCCCAGATTTCCGCAGATCAACATAACGAGATGTACACTCTTTCTGCATAAACCCAGAGCTAGGAAATATCAGATTCGTAAAGGTTGGTCGCTCATGCATCGGTTTTCTCTGCGTACGCAGGTTTTCATTTTGGGGGGCGCTTTTGTCGCCATGCTCGCCGTGGTTGCAGGGATCTCCTGGCTTGTCAGCCATCGTTTGACAGAAAGCATCTATCAATCCCGCCTGGTTGTCGCACAGCTAAAGAGCCTGGATGACATGAAAGAGGATATCGAACAGGGACTGGCGGATCTATTGGCCTATACTGGTGGCGACAACGAAGGCTTAGCGGGGCTGCGCGGCAATATCGACGAGGTTGCCACAGAGATTGCCGGTGCCGAGGACCGCTTTGTGAAGGTTTCCTCTGCAAATGCCGTACAGGCCGATGTTTATGAATCTGTCATGGCTCTGACGCCAACCATCGAAGGCTTCACAACTTCGCTTACTGCACTTGAAAAGACAGAGCCCGGCGCGGCACGTCGGGAATTTGCCTATGCCCAAGTTGTGCCGGCCATTGCCCATCTTCGTGATTCTGTGGATGCCATGCAGGACATCATGGGGGGGCGAAAGCAGGTGGTTGAAGATCAAATCACCAATTTGATCGCGCGCAGCGAGCTTGTGCAGCTGAGCACCAACATAGCGGCAATGGTGGGCGCGCTGGTCATGGCGCTGGTATTTGGGCAGTTGCTGAGCAGGCCTATTGTTGCAGCTGCGCGCTCTGTGAACAGATTGGTGGAAGACGACTATCAAAGTGAGATTGAAGATACCCATCGCCGGGATGAGGTCGGGGCCATTGCCCGCAACCTTGCGGATCTGCGGGAACGGCTGGATCAGGCAAAATCGATCGAGGCGAAAAACCAGCAGGAAAACGAGCGCCGGGTTGAACTGTTCCATGTTCTCAGTGCGTCCATGGCTGGTCTGAAATCGGGTGATTTGCAGCAGCGGATCACGGCTGGTGACTGGGTGGACCTGGGCGAGAGCTACGAAATGCTCTGCATCGACTTTAACGACCTCGCCGGGGCTTTGGGAGAGCTGGTGCAAGAACTCAGCATGAGCTCAGGGGCGGTGGGCCAGAATGCTCAGGGGCTTTCCACGATGTCTGATGAGATGTCGCATCGGGCCGAAACCCAGGCTGCGACGCTGGAAGAATCCGCTGCGGCCTTGGAGCAATTGTCGGCAAGCGTGCAATCCGCAGCAGAGCAGGCACAGGCAGCCGATGAACTGGCTGCCGAAGGCCGCAGGCGGGCGGAGCAGGGTGGCACTGTCATGCAGGAGGCCATGCAGGCGATGAGCTCCATTGCTGAGTCTTCTGAAAACATCAGTAAAATCATCACGGTGATTGATGACATCGCCTTCCAGACCAGTCTGTTGGCCCTGAACGCCGGGGTTGAAGCGGCCCGTGCAGGGGAAGCAGGTCGCGGTTTTGCGGTTGTGGCCTCGGAAGTGCGCGGTCTTGCCCATCTGGCGGCAAAATCGGCAAATGACATCAAAGGTCTGGTGACCAATAGCTCAAAGCAGGTCGAAGATGGTGAGCGCCTGGTGCAAGCCACCAGCGAGACGCTGGCGCAGATTGTCGAAAGCGTAACGAGCGTTTCTGAACGGGTCTCTTCGATTGCCGCTTCGGCAACCGAACAGGCTTCTGGTCTGCGCGAGATCAACATTGGTGTTGCCCAGCTGGACAAGGTCACGCAGGAAAATGCGGCCATGGTGCAAGAAACCAGCAGCGCCAGCCAGAAGATGAAAGACGAAGCATCGCGGTTGTCAAACCTTTTGCAAAGGTTTGCCGGGGCTGGTGAGGCGCAGCGAGACGTGGCCTGATCTCCCCCGTTTATTCAGGGGGCAAAGGACCTGACACTATGAAGGCTTCGCTCCAGAGCGAAGCCTTTGTGCTGTGTGATTGGCTAGGGTCGGGATACCAAAAACAGGAATCCTACCGTGCTTACATGTATTATTCGCTATCAAATTGACCCAACAAAAACAGAGGCCTTTCGCCAATATGCGCGAAATTGGGGGGAGGCCATTCCCCGCAATGGCGCCGATCTGATTGGCTATTTTGCCCCTCATGAAGGATCTGCAACCCAGGCCTACGGGATATATAACATTGCGGACCTTGCCAGCTATGAGCGCTACCGGGCCCGGCTGGCGGCTGATCCGCTGGGGCAAGAGAACTACGCCTTTGCGCAGCGGGAGCGGTTTATCTTGCGGGAGGAGCGCAGTTTTCTAAAACTGGCCTCAACGCCAGATGTCCCCACACTAGGAGAGAGCAAGTGATAGCCGTGATTTTTGAAGTCCAGATCGCCGAGGGGCAAAAGCCCAGCTATCTTGAGGTGGCGGCGGAACTGAAACCGCTGCTGGAGGAGATTGACGGCTTTATTTCGGTGGAGCGGTTCCAAAGCCTCAGCCAGCCGAACAAGCTGCTGTCCCTGTCCTTCTTTCGCGATGAACAGGCGGTGCAGGATTGGCGGCAATTGACACAGCATCGCGCCGCACAGACCAAAGGCCGGGGTGGTATTTTTGCAGACTACCGTCTCAAGGTGGCAGAGGTCTTGCGCGACTATGGCATGCGGGACCGTCATGAGGCTCCACAGGATAGCCAAGCCGCCAACCAAGCGATTTGACGCCCCGAAAAGGGGCTTCTCCCGCCCGTCGTTGGCTTTTGGCAAAGCCGCCTCCCGTTGGGGGTAGCGCCGCGCGCGATGCGCGCGGCGCTACCCCCAAGGTCGCACGGAAGGTGGCCTGGCTTTGCCAGGACATCTGCGGGCGCGGGAGGGTTTGGCCCTAAAGGGGGTCCAAAGGCCTAGAGAGTGGCGGCCAATCGGGTTCCCTGATTGATGGCGCGTTTTGCATCCAGCTCTGCGGCAACATCGGCGCCACCGATGACATGGCAGGGCACCCCTTTGGCCTCTAGTGCGTCTGCAAGGCTTCGGTCAGATACCTGTCCGGCGCAGAGCACAAAGGTATCCGCTGCAATCACGCTAGGGTTTTCGCGCGCCTCGCCAAAGCTGACATGCAGCCCCTCGTCGTCGATACGTTCGTAGTTCACGCCGCCAACAAAGTTCACACCTTTCATTTTCAGCGTGGCCCGGTGGATCCAGCCGGTGGTTTTGCCCAGGCCTTTGCCATGGGCCTGGGCCTTGCGTTGCAACAGGGTGACTTCACGGGCAGGGGCCTCGGGTTGCGGGCCCTCGGGAGCAAGGCCAGAGCGATGCTCTGCCGGGTCGGCAACACCCCATTCTTTCATCCAAAGCGGCAGGTCTTTGGTTGGGCTTTTGCCCTCGTGCAGCAGGTATTCGCTGATATCAAAGCCAATGCCGCCAGCGCCAATCACCGCAACCCTCTTGCCGACGGGTTTCTTGTGGCGCAGCACGTCGATGTAGCTCAGTACTTCGGGCCGGTCCTGGCCGGGAATGGCCGGGTCGCGCGGGATGACGCCGGTGGCGATGATCACCTCGTCATAGCCGCTGAGATCCGCAACCGAGACGTCGCGCCCCAGTTCCAGGGTGATCCCGGCCTCGGACACCATGGTGCGATACCAATCGACAAAGCCCCAGAATTCTTCCTTGCCGGGCACCTGTTTTGCCATGTTGAGCTGGCCGCCGATCTCATCCGCCCTATCAAAGAGGGTAACCCGGTGACCGCGCTCGGCTGCGGCCAGTGCAGTTGACAACCCGGCAGGACCGGCGCCCACAATCGCCACGGATTTGACGACATCTGCCTTGCCAAGCACCAGCTCGGTCTCGTGGCAGGCCATGGGGTTGACCAGGCATGAGGTCAGCTTGCCGCCAAAGGTATGGTCGAGACAGGCCTGATTGCAGCCTATGCAGGGAGCAATCTGATTGCCCTTGCCGGCCTTGGCCTTGGCAACAAAATGCGCATCCGCCAACATCGGTCGCGCCATTGACACCATATCGGCGCAGCCGGTGGCCAGCACCTCTTCGCCCACTTCTGGCGTGTTGATCCGGTTCGAGGTGATCACCGGGATCGAGACCTTGCCCATCAGTTTCTTGGTGACCCAGGCAAAGGCCGCGCGCGGAACGGATGTGGCGATTGTTGGAATGCGCGCTTCGTGCCAGCCAATGCCGGTGTTGATGATGGTGGCACCGGCCTTTTCTATCTCTTGGGCCAGTTGCACCACCTCATCATGGGTCGAGCCATTGGGCACCAGGTCGATCATCGACAGACGATAAATGATAATGAAGTTGGTCCCAACCGCCTCGCGGGTGCGACGCACCACCTCAATGGGCAGCCGCATGCGGTTTTCATAAGATCCGCCCCAGCGGTCGGTGCGCTTGTTGGTATGGGTGACCAGGAACTGGTTGAGAAAATAACCCTCAGACCCCATGATCTCCACCCCGTCATAGCCCGCTTGCTGGGCAAGCACGGCCGCATTGACGATATCTGCGATCTGCTTCTCAATACCTTCTTCGTCCAGCTCATTGGGCGGGAAGGGAGAGATCGGCGATTTCACCGGGCTGGGGGCGACACATTTGGGACCGTAGGAATACCGGCCCGCATGCAGGATCTGCATGGCGATCTTGCCACCGGCCTCATGCACGCGTTTGGTGACAATGGCGTGGCTGGCGACCTCCTCGTCCGTGGTCATCATCGAGGCCCCAGGCAGGACCGAGCCTTCAAGGTTGGGGCCAATGCCGCCGGTGACCATCAGCCCAACATCGCCGCGGGCACGTTCCGCGTAGAATTCCGCCACCCGGTTCCAGTCCTTGGTTTCTTCCAGACCGGTGTGCATAGAGCCCATCAGCACACGGTTTTTCAGTGTGGTAAATCCAAGATCCAGCGGCGCCAGAAGATTTGGGTACGCAGTCATGACACTCTCCCTTGTCGTTATGGACAAAACTGCCCTGCGCGCACGGGCTTGTCACGTCTCAACGCGGCGTCACCCCCTTGCCTGCCCCGGCGACACCGGGTCTAAAGGGGGGAAATCACTTTCCCGCATCGGCACCTTTGAACGCCGCCCCTAGCCAAGGACCCCCAGATGACGCCGCAAGAGATCGCAAAGCTGCCCTATCGCCCCAATGTCGGTATCATGCTGATCAATGCCAAAAACGAGGTCTTTGTGGCGCAGCGCAAAGACCGGTTTCAGGAGGCCTGGCAAATGCCGCAAGGTGGGATCGACCGGGGCGAAGACGCCCGCCTTGCGGCCCTGCGCGAGCTGGAGGAAGAAACCGGAGTGACCCAGGATCTGGTTGAAATCATCGCCGAAAGCGACGGCTGGCTGCCCTATGAACTGCCGCATGACGTGGTGCCAAAGTTCTGGGGCGGTAAATATCGCGGCCAGGAACAGAAATGGTATCTGATGCGCTTTCTTGGTCGTGACGAACAGATCAATATCGAGACCGAGCACCCGGAATTTTCGGCTTGGTGCTGGCAGCCGGTGGATCAGCTGGTGGAAAAGATCGTCCCCTTCAAGCGCGAGGTCTACGCCCGCGTGGTTCAGGAATTTGAGGCGCATTTTTGAGCATCAGAGGTTCAAACACCAAAGGATGGGGTTAGGTCTGCGGGCGTTGGGGGGTCTTTTCCTGTCATGGCACCGGTGTGCGAGAGGTAATTTTGCCTGCCAGCGCAATCCTGTGCGATCCTGCGCGATCCTGTGCCGCCCTGTAATCCAGCTGACCCCAGTCCTGCCAGTTACGAGGCTGCTCTCGCCTTGGGGCGGCGAAAGCGCAGGTTTGATTGCCCCAGCCAGAGACTAAACAAGGCCAGGGCCGCGCCTGTGATCTGCATCGGGGAAAGGCTTTCGCCCAGAACGCTCCACCCCAACAGCACGGCCGAGAGCGGGCTCAGGACCCCCAGGAGCGACACCTTGGCAGGCTCGATCCGGGCCAATCCGCGAAACCAGAGGATATAGGTCAGGGCGCCACCGATCAGGCTCATATAGGCTAGGCCGACGAGGTTGCCGCCAGTCAGCAGGGGCAGGCCTTCCAGGCTTGGGGCGGCAAAGGGGATCAGGAGCAGCCCGCCGGCCGTCAATTGCCAGGCGGTAAAGGTGAGCGGGGGCACCGGTGGCTGCCATTTGCGGGTCAAAACTACCCCTGCGGCCATGGATATCGCGCCACCCAGACCAGCCAAAACGCCCCAGAAATCAAGAGCTGCCGCCGGGGTCAGCACCAGCAGGGCGACGCCAACGATGCTGAGCCCTGCAGCCAGCAGGGCGGTGGGCCGAATTGGCGTTTGCAGGGCATAGGCCGAGAAAAACACCACCAACAATGGCTGCGCCGCACCCAGCGTTGCCGCCACGCCCCCCGGGAGCCGATAGGCGGAGACAAAGAGCAGGGTCCAAAACAGCGAGAAGTTGAGCGCCGCCAGCACCAGCAGCTTTGGGATCCAGGCAAGGGGCGGCAACTGGCGAACAATGAGCAGCAGGATCAGCCCGGCGGGCAGGGCGCGTAACAGCGCCACCAAGAGCGGTGATTGCCCCGGCAGCAGGCTGGTCGTCACGATATAGCTGCTGCCCCAAATGGCGGGGGCGAGCGCAGTGAGAAACAAATCCAAACGGGCCATATCCTAAGTCTCCTGAGTTTATCTTGATGTCAAGATATCTGGGTTTGTCTTGACATCAAGATAAATTTTTGAACAGGCTATGTGCATGGAGCATGTGGATTTCATTACCGGCCAATGGGCACGCGAACGGCCCGACCTGGATGTGAGCGCCATGGGGATTATTGGCCGGGTTGCCCGGCTTTATCTTGCTTATCAGGAGGGGATGCAGGCAACCTTTGCGCGGTTTGGCCTGAATGCGGCCAAATTTGACGTGCTGGCCACCCTGCGCCGCTCGGGCGCGCCCTATCGGCTTTCACCGGGGGATTTGCTCAAGGCAACCATGGTCGCCTCTGGCACCATGACCAACCGGATTTCCCGGCTCGAAGCCGAAGGTCTGGTGCTGCGCCAAATCAACCCCCAAGACAGCCGCAGTTTTCTGATCGAACTCAGCGCCGAAGGCCTGGCTTTGATTGACCAGGTTGTGGAGGAACATGTCGCAACGCAGGAGCGCCTGCTGGCCGCAATGCCCAAGGAAGAGCGTTCAGCCTTCAAAATCTTGCTGTCTCGGGCGCAGGCGGCGGTGGACAAATCAGGAGGCTAGGGCGCGCCCGGCTGTGTGATTTGGGCCAAGATCCTGGAAGACAAGACCTTGGAAGAAAAGAGCGCCAGGGCGCGGGGTGGCTTTGCCACCCCGCGCTGGGCCCAACGGGAGCCCTCCCGCCTCCGGCGAGAGGGGCGACGGGCGGGAGAGCTCGCTTGGTGAAAAATCCAAGTGCCGTGGTTACAGCAGGCCGGCCTCGCGGAGCAGATCCAGCATATTGCTCTCGGGGCGTGGTCCGATATGGCTGATGACCTCTGCAGCGCAGATATTGCCAATCTTGGCGCAGGTCTCCAGGTCACGGCCCTTGGCGAGACCAAACAGGAACCCGGCAGCAAACTGATCGCCGGCCCCTGTTGCATCCAGGGGAACTATCTTGGTGACCGGGACGTCCAGTCGGGTCTCACCGCTGATCACGGTGACGCCATCGCCAGAGCGGGTGCAGACCACCAGCGGGCAAATCGCCGCGGTTTTGGCCAGGCCCACTTCCAGGTCATCGGTCTCAAACAGCGATTTGATCTCGTCTTCGTTGCCGATGACAAAATCCAGATCATGCTCGATCAACGCCAGAAAATCCGCCCGGTGCCGTTCAACACAGAAGGGATCCGATATGGCGATACCGGATTTGCCCCCGCCCTGGCGGCAATCCCGTGCGGCTTCCATAAAGGCGGATTTGCCCTTGTCCTTGTCAAACAGATAGCCTTCCAGGAACATGATCTGGGCGCTGCCCGCCACCTCGTTTGGCACATCGGCGCTGCCCAGCTCGGAGGAAATGCCAAGATAGGTGTTCATTGAGCGTTCGCCATCCGGCGACACAAAGATCATTGATCGCGAGGTCGGCAGCTCGCCGCCCGCAACGGGTGGGTTCACAAAATCAACGCCGTCTTCGTTCATCGCATTGGCATAAAAGTGACCCAGCGCGTCGTCATGTACCCGACCAATAAAGGCCGCGTCCAGGCCCAGAGCCCCGGCGCCAGCGATGGTATTGGCGACCGATCCACCGGGGGTCTGCACCCGGTTTTCCATGGCGCCATACAGCACTTCGCCCCGTTCCCGCTCGATCAGCTGCATGATGCCTTTTTCGATGCCCATATGGGCCAGAAAACTGTCATCACTTTGCGAGATGACGTCGACAACCGCATTGCCGATGCCAACGATTTGGTAGGTTTTCATAGGTTCTTGTCCTCATATTGACAGAGATCGCGGATCAGGCAGGTGCCACACAGCGGCTTGCGCGCCTTGCAGTGATAGCGCCCATGCAGGATCAGCCAATGATGTGCATGTTGCTGAAAATCAGCGGGAATATTGTCCTCAACGGCGCGCTCCACCGCATCGACATCCTTGCCAGGGGCTATGCCAGAGCGGTTGCCGACGCGAAAGATATGGGTATCGACGGCCTGCGCGGGCTGGTGCCACCACATGTTCAAAACCACATTGGCGGTCTTGCGGCCAACGCCGGGCAGGGACTGTAGCGCCGCGCGGGAGTTTGGAACTTCGCCGTCATAGTCATCCACCAGGATCTGGCTGAGCTTGATCACATTCTTGGCCTTCTGGCGAAACAGGCCAATGGTTTTGATATGTTCGGTGACGCCTTCAAGGCCGAGATCCAGCATCTTTTGCGGGGTATCCGCGATTTTGAACAGCGCGCGGGTGGCTTTGTTTACACCTGCATCGGTTGCCTGCGCTGACAGGGCCACGGCCACCACCAGCGTGTAGACATTGACATGCTCCAATTCGCCCTTGGGCTCTGGTTCTGCTGCCTGAAATCGCGAAAAGATCTCGCGGATGGTATGATAATCGAGTTGCTTTGCCATAAGCCGACTTATTGCCGTTTTGCCCAACACCCCGCAATGCCAAAGCGCCGACGCGGTTTACAAGGGCTTTCCGGCTTGTTCTTTGGCCACAGCGCTGCATCAAAAGCTTGGCCTGGGCTGCGCCGGGGGGGAAGGCAGAGATTTTCGCAAGTTTCGGGTCGCTGGCCGGGGCCTCTAGGCACTATGGTCAGATCAGGCAGACAGCGGCCAGGCAGACGGCGGCCAGGCAGATACGAGCCAGACAGACACGAGAAGGGCCCGACATGAACATGCAGGCAAGCGAGCAAAGTTACCACTATGGCGTCATGCGCCGCGCCATCGACCTGATTGATGCGGGTGGCGATAACCTGTCGCTGGAAGAGCTGGCGAAATGCATGGACATGAGCCCGGCACATTTCCAACGCCTGTTTTCCGCCTGGGTGGGGGTCTCCCCCAAGCGATATCAGCAATATCTGCGGCTTGGACACGCAAAAAACCTGCTGCGGGATCGGTTTTCCACGCTGGAAACCGCGCATGCGGTTGGTTTGTCCGGATCCGGCAGGCTGCATGATCTCTTTGTGCGCTGGGAAGCGATGAGCCCCGGCGAATATGCCCGCAAAGGCGCCGGGCTGGAAATTCTCTGGGGTTGGTTTGACAGTCCCTTTGGGCTGGCGCTGGTGATGGGCACGCAAAAAGGGATTTGTGGTTTGGGCTTTGCCGCTGAAACAGGGGCCGAGCCAACCCTGGCGGATATGCGCAGCCGCTGGCCGCAGGCCGATTTTGTTGAAGATCCCATGGCGCTGAAGCCGCTGGTGGATGCGGCCTTTGCGCAAAAAGGGGAAACTGCACTGCATCTGATTGGCGCACCGCTCCAGATCAAGGTCTGGGAGGCGCTGCTGTCAATTCCGGAAGGGCATGTGACCAGCTATTCGGAAATCGCCAAGTCGATTGGCTCCCCAAAGGCGGTCAGGGCTGTTGGCACCGCTGTTGGCCGCAATCCGGTCAGCTGGTTGATCCCCTGCCATCGTGCGCTCAAGAAATCGGGTGACCTGGGGGGGTATCATTGGGGGCAACCCGTGAAACGCGCCATGCTCGCTTATGAGGCTGCCCGCGCTGACAATCCACGGCCAGAAGCGGAAGAGGCATAGTCGACAGCTCAGTGTACACTGTTTTTATACATTGGTGGTTGTTTTTGCGCAGTATTCCGCCGAAATGGGCAGGCAAGAGGTTGAGCCGGATCTCATCAGCGTCGATATAGAGGGGACGCGGTGCAAGACTTGCACCGGCGAGCAGAGAAGAGGTGACCCAGTGACCGTTTTGAAAATCTCCAGCGCGGGCCTTTTGGCCGCGATCCTTGGGCTGACCGCCTGTACCGATACCGATGCCCTGCGTCAGCCAGGGGAAAAAGAGCGCAACGGCCTGATTGCCGGGGCAATTGTGGGGGCTGGGCTGGCTGGTCTTTCAAATTCCAGCAACAAGGGCGCGGCAGTTGTTGCCGGGGCCGCCGCCGGGGCCTTGTTGGGCGGTGTCATTGGCAACCAGTTGGATAAGCAAGAGGCTGAACTGCGCCAGAGCCTGTCCAACAATGGCATTACAATCGTCAATACCGGCGACCGGTTGATTCTGTCTCTGCCAAATGATTTGACCTTTGCAACCGATAGCGCGGCAATCTCTCCAGCGGTCAAAGCCGACCTGCGGCAAGTTTCGCAGAGCCTTGTGAGATATCCCAACAGCACCGTTCAGGTGATTGGCCATACCGATAGTGATGGTGATGCGGGCTACAACCAGACTCTGTCAGAGCAGCGGGCGAATACCGTTGCCGATCAGGTTCAGGCGGGCGGGGTGCCGTATAACCGGCTGCAGACCTATGGGCGCGGCGAATCCCAGCCTGTGGCAAGCAACCTGACCGCAGAGGGCAAGGCGCAGAACCGCCGGGTTGAGATCGTGATCGTTCCCACCGCCTGATGCGGCGATGCACGTGATTGCAAGAGCGTGAATAGCACCAATAAGGGGCCACATGTTGATGTGGCCTCTTTTCTTTTGGTTTTTCGGTGCGGCCTGAGCCTGCAATTGGGTGGTTGCCATGGCGGGGACCGGGCGTAAGGTTGCGCCATGACACATAGCAATGACACCGCCCCGCCTTCTGACGCCAAACTGTTCCGCAACACTGATGTGATGGATCCCGCCAGATCAGTGGCGCTGCAAGTCGCGCTTGGCGTGCCGCCAAGCATCGTCGCTGGCGCAGAGCTGCCGCCGTTTTTTCATCAGCTCTATTTCTGGACGCCGGTGCCGCCGGATCAGCTGGGCCGGGATGGTCACCCGGGGCTGAGCAAAGCCGGGTTGATCCCAGACCTGGGCCTGCCGCGACGCATGTGGGCCGGCGGTCGGTTGTTGTTTGAACAGCCGCTCAAGGCCGGGCAGGAGGCGGAGAAATGCTCAGTTGTGGAACGGTGCGAGACCAAGATGGGCCGAAGCGGGCCTTTGGGGTTTGTCACCCTGCGCCATGACATCCACCAGCAGGGACAGCGATGTCTGCGCGAGTGGCACGATCTTGTCTATCGCGAGGATCCTTCCCCCGAGGCGCCAAAACCTGTGCCGCCGCAGGCCCGCGAGGATGAAGAGGAGGCGCGACAGGTCCGTTTCGACTCGACCCTGCTGTTTCGCTATTCTGCGCTCACCTTCAATGGGCATCGCATTCACTATGATCTGGACTATGCCCGCGAGGTGGAGGGCTATACCGGCCTGGTGGTGCATGGCCCGCTTTTGGCGCAGCAGTTGATGCTGCTGGCGCAAGAGCTGATGGGACCGCTGGCCGAGTTTTCCTTTCGTGCCACCGCGCCTTTGATGCATTTTGAAGCGGCGATCCTGTGTTGTAGGGGGCGGGATCTCTGGGTGCGGGCGCCGGATGGGCGTCAATGTATGCAGGCCCAAGCCGTGCCCAGGCCATTTCCAGGGCGCTGACTGCAGCGATTGATTGAGTTTCAGACAAGGGGGAGCTCCCGCGCCTTTTTGATGACCAGCAGGGCTGGTCATCAAAAGAAGCCTTGGGCCCGGCGCCGCTGCGCGGCGCAACAGGGCTGCTGGGGAAGCGCTTGAGCGGCAGGTCTGCCTCTCAAGACGCGTGCTCCAGTTTACAGGGCCCTGTGCCGCCTCAAGGGTAAACCGCGCTGGCGCGCGGCGGCTGGCGCCGCCCTTGACCCGCCAAAGGGCAAGAGAACCGAGGGCGAGGGGGCTGGATTTAGCTCAAAGGTTGTCTTCAATCCGGAACCCCGGAGGAATGTGGTCTTTGCCCTCCAGCAGGAGGTCAGCCATGACCTGGGAGACCTTGGGGGCCATGCCAAACCCAATTTTGAAACCGCCATTGGCAATGTAATGCTCGGGGCGCCGGGGCCAGGCGCCGAGCATCGGCGCACGGCTTTTGGCACGGGGGCGGACCCCGGCCCAGCGTTCGATGACTTCGGCCTGTTGCAGCACCGGAACCGCTGCTGTGGCGCGGGCGATCACATCGTCGAGCTGGGCGTCTGTGCTGCTGGGGTGCGCAAAGGTGCGTTCGCTGGTGGAGCCGATGGCGACGGTGCCGTCGGCATGCGGAATAATATGCAGACCATCGGCATAGAGCTGTGGCACCTCGCCGGCGTCATGGCGCAGCAGCGCGGCCTGGCCTTTGACGCCGCTGCCCACCGGTTTGGCAAAGCTGTTGTTGAGCTCGAGCAGGCCGGCATAGCCCTTGGCGTGCAGTACCCGGCCGGCATCAGGGCCATCCTTGGTGAGGGTCACGCCTTTACTGGCGAGGGCGGCCGTCAGGGCGGCGCAGGCGCGGCGGGGGTGCATGCGGCCGCTCAGGGTATCGTGCACCAGCAGCCCGGTGGCGCTGGGCGGGCACCAGGCGCCGAGGTCAGAGGCCGGGAGGACCTGCCACAGCGCCTGGCCTTGCCAGAGGCTGCGGGCGGTGTCTTCGCGCTGGTAGGCCAGTTCGACGGCGCGGGCGTCCTGCAGGGGCTGCAGGCGACCGCTGCGGCCATAGCCGGGGGAGAGGCCCCCGGCGGCCTCGACTTCTGCCCAGAACGCTTGCGCCATCAGCAGGCTTTCGAGTTGGAACTGCTTTTTGGGATTCCAGTTTTCTGGCACATGGGGCGCCAATGCACCGACCAGACCGCCACTGGAGCCCGCCCCGGCGCCGTGAGGGTCGATCACCTGCACCCGGGCGCCGCGCTGGGCACAGGCCCAGGCGATGGACAGCCCAAAGATGCCTGCGCCCCGGACGGTGATATCTGCCATTGTCATTTGCCATGCCTTTCGCCAGTGTCGCGCCAGTTTTCAGGCTTCATGTAGGGGATATTGCCATGGCAGACCAGCAGGCACAGCTCAGCTGGCGCGAAGACCGCATTCCGGTCTCGGATCAGTTTGATGATCCCTATTTCTCGGTCCAGGATGGCCTGGCCGAGACCGGCCATGTTTTTCTGAGCGGCAATGATCTGCCTGCCCGGTTTGCGCCGGGGTTTCATGTGGCAGAGCTGGGGTTTGGCACCGGGCTGAATATGTTGGCCACCTGGCGCGCCTGGGAGGAAAGCGGGCAACAGACTGCGCTGCGCTTCACCAGTTTTGAGGCCTACCCGATGGCGCCTGCCGATATGAGAAAAGCTTTGGCGGCCTTCCCGGATATCCAGCCCTGGGCGGATCGGTTTCTTGCGCAGTGGCAGGGCAGCGGGGGCTGTGATTTGGGGACATTGCAGCTGGAGGTGGTCACAGGCGACGCGCGACTGTCGCTGCCAGAGTGGACAGGGAAGGCAGATGCCTGGTTTCTGGACGGGTTTTCTCCGGCGAAAAACCCCGAGCTGTGGCAGCAGGATCTGTTGCAGGCGGTTGCGGATCATACCAGGCCGGGTGGCACTGCGGCCACCTATACGGCTGCTGGATTTGTGCGGCGGGGGCTGGAGGCGGCGGGGTTTACCGTGACACGGGTGCCGGGATTTGGACGCAAACGACATATGACCAAGGCGGTCAGGGCAGAGGCGAATTTGGAATGAGCACGGCAGTGGCAGCTGATAAACCCCAAAGCAACAATGTGCCTATGGGCATTTTGCTGATGATTGGGGCGACTATTGTCTTTGCCCTGCAGGACGGGATTTCGCGCCATCTGGCGGGCACCTACAACACCTATATGGTGGTGATGGTGCGCTACTGGTTCTTTGCCGCTTTTGTGGTGTTCCTGGCGCTGCGGACACCGGGTGGTATCAGGGGCGTGGCGCGCACCAGTCAGTTGGGATTGCAGATCTTTCGCGGCGTCCTGCTGGTCGGGGAGATCTGCGTTGCGGTCTACGGCTTTACCCTGTTGGGACTGGTCGAGAGCCAGGCGGTGTTTATCTGTTATCCGCTGCTGGTTGCTGCGCTGAGCGGCCCGGTGCTGGGGGAAAGCGTTGGCTGGCGGCGCTGGGCGGCGATTGGCGTGGGGCTTATCGGGGTGTTGATCATTTTGCAGCCCGGCGCCGGGGTGTTTGACCCTGCTGCCTTGATCCCCTTTGCCTCGGCGCTGATGTTTGCGGTCTATGGTCTTGTCACCCGCTATGCGGCGCGGCGCGACAGCACTGCCACCAGCTTTTTCTGGACCGGTATCGCGGGCATGGTGTTTATGACTTTGATCGGCATTTGGTTCTGGGAACCTATGAGCCAGGGGGATTGGCTGTGGATGGCATTGCTTTGTGTCTCTGGTGTCACCGGGCATTGGTTGCTGATCAAATGTTACGAGATGGCCGAAGCCAGCGCGGTGCAGCCCTTTGCCTATTTCCACCTGGTCTGGGCGGCAATCCTGGGAGTCAGCATCTTTGGCGAAGTGATCCGCCTGAACGTGGCAAGCGGCGCGGCTATCATCATCGCAGCCGGGCTATTCACTCTTTGGCGCGAAAGCCGCAAGACTCGCGCCTGACAGTTCTTTCGAAAACGGGACAGGCAGGGGCGTCTTGCCCAGCCGGGCGCGATAGACAGGCAGGCTTTCGGTGACCCGCATCACGTAGTTGCGGGTCTCGTTAAAGGGAATATGTTCAATCCAGTCGATGATGTCCGGGTTGCCGCTGCGGGGATCGCCATAGCGTTGCATCCAGGCGGTTGGCCGACGTGGGCCGGCATTATACCCGGCCGCCATCATCACCACATTGCCGTTGAACTCAGCCGCCAGCCCGGCCAGGTACTGGCTGCCCAATTCCGCGTTGTAGTCCCATTCTGCCGTCAGGCGGGCGGTTTCATGTTTGGCCAGGATATCCAGTTCTGTGGCCACCAGTTTGGCAGTGGCCGGCATGAGCTGCATCAGACCGCGCGCGCCGGCGTGGCTGATCACCAAAGGGTCAAATTCGCTTTCGCGCCGGGCAATCGCCAGCGTCATCTCAGAGGCCATTGGCAGTTTTTGCAGGGCGACAGGGTGCAGGGGGTAATAGGCTCCCTGCAGTTCTACACCAGCCTGGGCGGCGCGTTTGGCAATCATCACCGCCAGATGCGGCTCTTTCATGTCAACAGCCATCTGCCCTATCTGCTGCGCCTCAAGCGGTGACAGGCTCTCAACCTGGTGGGTGAAGAACCGCTCTGCCAGGGTAAGATCGCCTGCCTGCAACAGCAGCAAGGCGGCCTCAATCACCGATGAGTCAAGAAAGGCAGCATTGCGCCAGGATGGCAGCTGTGGCGGTGTGGCAAGCGCAGGATCAAACGTTCGTCCCAGGGTTTCTGCTGCCAAAAGTCCATAAAAGGATGTCTGATACGCGGCGCCTTTGGCATAGGCCGCATGCGCCTTGTCCACCTCCCCAAGGGCGGCATGGGCCCGGCCCAGCCAATAGCCGCCACGTCCCACCGAAATTGGCGTCTCGACAGATGCTAGAAACCGTTCAAAATGATACACGGCCAGTTCTGCATCCTTGAGTTTACGCAGCGCGATATAGCCCGCGAGCCATTCGCAATCAGAATAGCCGTAGCCAACCTCTGGCGTGGCAAAATGATGCGCTGCCAGCTGATAGGCGCGTTCATGCTTGCCATCTCGCATCAACTGACGCGCCAGATCCCTGCGGCGGCGCAGCCATTTTTCTGGCTGTCCCAGGGCCTTGGCGCTGGTGCTGCGGTCTATCATCAGGGCAACGGCGTCGTCCTGGCGGTTTTTGCGGTCGCGCCAGACAAAACGATCATAGGCGAGGCCCGGATCATCCTGCAGCGCTGCCGGAATGGCCTCGATTTTTGTATCCACCCCATTGGCTTGCTTTTGTAGCGCAAGACGCGCCTCTGCCAGGGCGCGCTCGGCCTCGCCAACCAGCGGCAGCATCCGCGTCGCGCTCACATCGTGCCTCTCCCACAGCAGTTGGCGCAACCGGGTGGCATGATGCGGTTTCAAAAGCGTGGCATGGTCCGCAAGATAGGCCTCTTGGGTCTCTGCGCTCATTGGCATGTTTTGCCAGGCCCGGATCAGTTCTGCCTGGCCACGGGTTTGATCCCCCTTGGCAAAAAGCGCACGTGCCAGGCTGGCCGCCCCTTCCGGGGTCTGGGGCGGCTGATCGGCAAAAAAGGCGCGCACGCGCTGGTGCGATTTTTCGATGATCAGCTCTTCATTGCGACGCCGCAGATAGGGCAGGCCGGGCCAGTCCGGTCGCCGCGCCAAAAAGCTCTCCACATCCTCTGCCGTGCCTTCTTTGGCCCGCAACCGGTGCCATTCAACAATGTCGCGTGACACCGATCCCTTGGCTCCGGCGGTTTGCAGAGCTTGCGACCAGTTCTCGGAGCGTGCGAAGTCCAGAGCCTGGGCCAGTTGTTGCGGCTGGGCTGTGGCGACGGATCCAAGCATCAGGATCAGCGATATCAGGAGCAAAATGCGTGTCATGGCTTGCTTTTATAGTGGATCCGGGGATAGAGCCATTGACGATAATCCGAGAATGGCCGGTATCAACACAAAATCTGGTCATGTCCACAATGAAGGCGGGCCTCCGCCTGTCACGACCATCAGCTAAGGGAGCGCACCCATGTTTAAAGGCTCTATGCCAGCCCTCGTCACCCCGTTTCAAAACGGCGCGTTGGATCTGGATGCGCTTAAACGCTTGGTCGATTGGCACATTGCCGAAGGTTCAAGCGGTTTGGTGCCGGTTGGCACCACCGGCGAAAGCCCTACCCTCACCCACGAGGAACACGAAGCGGTGATTGCCGAGGTGGTCAAAGCCGCAGCGGGGCGTGTGCCGGTGATTGCCGGTGCCGGGTCCAATAACACGGTCGAGACGATTCGTTTTGTCGAGTTTGCCCAGAAGGTCGGCGCCGATGCCGCTTTGGTGGTGACCCCCTACTACAACAAACCGACACAGCGCGGTTTGCTGGCGCATTTCCAGGCGGCCCATGACTGCGCCGATGTGCCGATCATCATTTATAATATTCCCGGTCGCTCGATCGTCGACATGACGCCTGCCACCATGGCAGAACTGGCCAAACTTCCGCGCATCATTGGCGTCAAGGATGCCACCGGCGATATCGCCCGTGTCAGCCAGCAGCGTGCCAGCTGTGGTACCGATTTTGTGCAGCTCTCCGGTGAAGACGCCACCGCTCTGGGCTTTAACGCCCACGGTGGTGTTGGCTGCATCTCGGTGACGGCAAATATTGCGCCAAAACTCTGCGCTGAATTCCAGGCGGCAACTCTTGCGGGCGACTACGCCAAAGCGCTGGCGTATCAGGACAAACTGATGCCCCTGCACGAGGCGATCTTTATCGAGCCAGGTCTGGTCGGCGCCAAATACGGGCTCAGCAAGCTGGGCCTGTGTTCTGACGAGGTCCGCTCTCCGCTGACGGGCCTGGAGGACAGCACCAAGGCTGCCATTGACGCTGCCATGGCGCATGCGGGTCTTCTGTAGAAATACCTTTGTTGAACTGATCTTGACAAAGCCCTGCAGCAGATGCGGGGCTTTTTCTTTTCGCCTTCACCTTTCCCAAAAATATTCCGGGTCAAACCTGCCGCCATGTGCTTGGACCCGTTTTGTTAGACCAATGCCATCTCCAGATGCCGGGTCTTGTCTGGGTTGCGGGTCACATAGATGCGCGTGATCCGGCCGTCCTGGATTTCAATCGCCGCCGTTTCAAGCACTCCGTCCTCTGCCCGGGACAACACGGCTGGCAATCTGTTGAGCCGACAAAGCCGCCAGTTGGCCGGCAGTCTGCGCCCGGCTTTGCGCGCCACCCCGTCCAGCAGCCGCGCCACCCGGTCCACCCCGTAGATCGGATTGAGCGCGGCGGTAGCCTTGCCTCCGCCATCCGAGATCAGCACGACGTCCTGAGCGAGAAGTTGGCTTAATGCAGCGGTGTCGCCCGTCTTGGAGGCCCGAAAAAAGGCCTCGGCAAGCACCATGCCGTGTTGGCTTGGTTCTGGTGCCTTTGGCGATAGCTGCTGTACTTTACGCCGCGCCCGCGCGGCCAGTTGGCGGCAGGCCTCGGGAGAGCGATTCAATGTTGCGGCTATATCGGCATAGGCGCCATCAAAGATATCATGCAGCAAAAACGCTGCGCGCTCCAGCGGTGACAGCCGTTCCAGCGCCAGCAGCAGGGCCACGGTGACATCCTGATCCAGCAGCGCGGTTGGGTCCTCGGTCAGCACCGGTTCGGGCAACCATTCCCCGGGATAGGTTTCGCGCCGCACACGTGCGGATTTGATCTGATCCAGACACAGCCGGGTGGTGATCCGTATCAGGTAGCCAGCGGGCGCTTGTACCAGTGAGCGGTCGGCTCTCTGCCAGCGCAGATAGGCCTCTTGCAGGATGTCTTCAGCATCGCTGACACTGCCCAGCATCCGATAGGCGGCCGCAAACAAGCGCGGCCGCATCTGTAGAAACACCTCTGTTTCTGGATCAGTTGCCTGATGTGTCACGCGGTAGCTGCCTCCTGATCGACAGGATGTGGCATGGCAAAACCAATGGCAAGCCGGTTCCAGGCATTGATCGTGGTGATCAACAATGTCACGGCCACTTGTTCGCGGCGATCAAACTGCGCGGCCAGGGCCGCATAGGCGCTGTCTGGGGCGCCGCGGGTTGCCACTTCGGTCAGGCATTCGGTCCAGCCCAGGGCGGCGCGCTCGCGGGGGGTGAACAGCGAGGACTCCTGCCAGGCGTGCAGCAGATGCATTCGGGTGTCGCTTTCTCCGTTGGCGCGGGCGTCATGCGTGTGCATGTGGATGCAAAAGGCGCAGTGGTTGATCTGCGAGGCGCGCAGTTTCACCAGCTCAATCAGGCTATGTTCCAACCCGCTGCCGACAATTGTTTCCTCCATCGCGAGCATGGATTTCATCAGGTCGGGGGCGGCGGCGAACTGGTCGATACGGGCTGTCATGGGTGTCTCCTGTTTTGACGGCATGCAAACAGGACGAGGCAGCACTGGGGGCTGTGACACGGGCAGACTAAAAAAGCGCCCCGGATGAGCGCTTTTTATGTGGCGGCGGTTTTTTGCGGCTCAGCGCTTGCCGTAGTACAGTCCCACCACATGTTCCGCCTGGGCAAAGAACAGCCAGCGTGAGACGGCAATCCCAGCCATATGTGACAGCACAGCAAAGGCGGCCAGCAGATGTTTGACCAGGCTGGAGTCCACTGGCAGCACCAGGAACAGAACAGGCAGGGCAAAGCCCAGGATCAACGCTATGGCCCGCAGCTTTTGCGCGTGTCTGCGCCCCACCACATGCACAAATTCCCGCAACAGGTAGTTGCTGCCGGTATGGGGTGGCTCAAAGGCGCGCACAGTGGCCCCCTCGGCGCCCAGACCGGTGGCACTGGCCATGGTGGTGCCGGAGGCGGCAAAGGCCTTGTCGCCCTGCCACCAGTAGGCCAGCTGTACCGCTGCGGCCGCCAGCAAGAGCCAGGTGGCGAGGCTCTCTTGCCCGGCCAGCAGGGCACCTCCGGCTAGGGAAAAGCTGAGGAACATCACCGGAGTCAGCGGCATGTTCCAACGTGGAATGGTCTTGAGCTGGGTGTAGATCATTGAGGTGGTAAAGACCGTGCCGAGGCTGAGCCCCGCGCCGATCATGCCCAGAACAGGCCAGAGGTTTTCAAAAAAGACAGCACCAATGGCATAGAGCCCCATCACCAGCAGCGCCGCCACGGCGCATATGCCTTCGCGGCTGAGCCAGCTTGTGCGCCATTGGCTAAAGGCCTTGAGCGCGCGTTCCGGGTGGCCAAGGTGGAAGGTCGAGGCCAGCAAGCCGCCAACTGCCAGCCCGTAGGCAATGGCGTAGAAGACAAAGGCCACCCAGCCAGTGACGCCTGGATAGCCGAGGCCGAGAAAGGCCAGCAGTCCAAAGCCAAGCCCAGAGAGGGTGGTAAAGAGAATGACGGATGGTGCTGGATGCATCAGGCGATCCCTCCTGAAGACTGGTCTGGAGACTGGCCAGAAGACTGACTGGATGATTCACCGGGCAGTTTGTCGAGGGCCTTGTCGAGCCAGCCAAGGAAGCCGCCGGGGGTTTCAGTGACTGGCGCCAGCAGCGGTGCCAGAATATCTATCTGCTCTTCCAGTTTGTCTTTGGGGCGCGGCGGCAGGTATTTGTTTACCGGCTTGGTGCCCATCTCGGGCATCAGATCCATGCCGCCGCGCTCAACCACCAACTGGCTGACCGCGCTGTCTGGGTCACCAAGATCCCCAAAGTGGCGTGCCCCGGCAGGGCAGGTGCGCACACAGGAGGGGACACGGTCCACTTCCGGCAGGTTTTCATTGTAAATCCGATCGACGCAAAGGGTGCATTTCTTCATCACACCTTCGGCCAGATCCAGCTCGCGGGCGCCATAGGGGCAGGACCAGGCGCAAAGCCCACAGCCGATGCAGTCACTTTCATTGACCAGTACAATGCCGTCCTCAACCCGTTTGTAGCTGGCGCCGGTGGGGCAGACGGTGACGCAGGGGGCGTCTTCGCAGTGCAGGCAGGATTTGGGGAAATGGATCAGCTGCGCTGCCGGGGCGGGCTGCGCCGCTGTGGCAGCGGGCTGCACCTCGAAACTGTGAACCCGGTTGAGGAAGGTGCCGACAGGTGCGGCGCCATAGGCATCCTGATCTGACAGCGGCGCGCCATAGTTTTCGGTGTTCCAGCCTTTACAGGAGATCACACAGGCATGGCAGCCAACGCAGGTATCCAGGTCGATGACCAGGCCCATCTTGCGGCTGGTCGTGGTCGGGAGTTCAGTCATCAGAACAGGCCTCCGGTTTTGGGCTGGGACGGACCGGGGCGCTGCCCCGGACCCCGGGATATTTGGGGCCAAATGAAGCGGCGGGGAGCCAGAGAAAGAGCTTGGTCATTTTCCCACCTTCCAGGCCAGATTTTTGGGGCCGGTGCCGACAGGAGACTTGATCGACGCCAGTGTCGGCTGGCTTTCGGTGAAATCCTGTGGCGCGCCGGCTTTTTCGATTTTCACCTTGAGGTCGAACCAAGCGGCCTGACCGGTAATAGGGTCGCTGTTGGCCCAGCGCAGCCCGTCGCCTTTGGCGGGCATGAGCTCGTGGATCAGATGATTTAGCAGGAAACCCTTGGTCGCCTCGGGGGCGTCTTCCTGCAGACCCCAGGTGCCTTTGCGTTTGCCGATGGCGTTCCAGGTCCAGACCGTGTTGTCATTGAGCGCGGCCATTTCCATCACCGGCACAGTGATTTCACCATGGGGAGAGGAGATGCGGGCCCAGTCGCCATCCGCCAAATCGTGCTGCCGCATCAGTTTTGTCGGCATATAGAGCGGGTTGTGTCCATGCAGCTGGCGGAGCCAGGCGTTTTGACTGCCCCAGGAGTGGTACATCGCCATGGGGCGTTGGGTCAGAGCGTTGACGGTGAAACCCTCGTTGCCCTGCTGGTCGGTCTGATACCAGATCGGCAGCGGGTCCATGGTGTCTTTGATGCGCTGACGCAGGTGTTCCGGGGGCTGGCGTTCACCGTGGCCTTCGGCGGCCAGCTGGAATTTGCGCATCGGCTCCACATAGAGTTGAAACAGATAGGGCTGCGGGCTGTCATAGAGGCCCATTCCCACCGCCCAGTCCTGATAGGCCATGTTCCAGGGCTTGAAGTAGCTGGCCTCGGTGGGGATATGTTCGACAAAGAAGCCGCCGTTTTTGATATATTTGTCCAGCTGCTGCGGGTTTGGCGCACCGCGTCCGGATTTGTCGCCATCGGGGCCTCGAAAACCTGCCAGCGGGCCGATGCCGGGTTTACGCTCGTGGTTGATGATATAGTCGGCGTAGTCCTGCCATTTGGCGCTGCCGTCCTCATGGGTAAAGCCGGGCAGTTTCATTTTGTTGGCCAATTGCACCAAAACGGTCTGAAACCCCCGTACATCCCGGTCGGGTTCGATCACTGGCCAGCGGATCGCGTCGGCGGCGCCGTCGGCTTCGCAGATCGGGCGGTCCAGCATGGAAATACAGTCATAGCGTTCAAGATAGGTGGTATCGGGCAGGATCAGATCGGCATAGGCCACCATTTCCGAAGAATAGGCATCGGAATAGATAATGCGGGGGATCTTGTAGTCGCCGTCGGCGTCCTTGTCTGTCAGCATCTCGATCACGCCGCCAGTGTTCATCGAGGAGTTCCACGACATATTGGCCATATACATGAACAATGTGTCGATCTTGTAGGGGTCGCCTGCATGGGCGTTGGAGATCACCATATGCATCAGCCCGTGGCTGGACATCGGGTTTTCCCAGGTGAAGGCCTTATCGATGCGCGCCGGGCTGCCATCACTTTTCAGCGCCAGATGCTCGGGGCCATGCACAAAGCCCAGGTGCGGGCCATCCAGCGGTTTGTTGGGGGTGACACGACAATGGGGGGCTGGGTGGGCCTCTACCGGTTTGGGATAGCGCGGTTTGAAGCGGAAACCACCGGGGGCCTCGACCGTGCCAAGCAGGATCTGCAAGACATGCAGGGCGCGGCAGGTCTGAAAGCCGTTGGCATGGGCTGAGACACCGCGCATGGCGTGCATGGCCACGGGGCGGCCGATCATTTTGTCGTGTTTTTCGCCGCGAAAATCTGTCCATTCCTGGTCCAGTTCAAAGGCTTCGTCAAAGGCGACGCGGGCCAGTTCGGCGGCGATGGCACGGATGCGTTTGGCCGGGATGCCGCAGCGCTCGGCCACGGCTTCGGGGGCGTATTTGTCTTTCAGGTAACGCTGGGCCATCAGTTGGAAGACCGAGACATGGGTGACATCACCCATCTTGAAACTGCCGCCCAGGTCGGGGCGCACGCCGTGCATGTCAAAAGGGGCCAGTTTGCCGGACTTGCGGTTGATCACCAGCGGGGTGCCGTGGTCGTCGCGCAGGAACAGGCCCTTGTCTGGTGAATTGGGGTCCTGGTTCACCAGCACCGGCGCATTGGTGTAGCGGCTGAGGTAATCGAGATCGATCTTGCCGGCCTTCATCAGCTCATGCACCAGCGCCAGAATGAACAGCCCGTCGGTGCCGGGGGTGATGCCAACCCAGTCATCTGCGATGGCGTTATAGCCTGAGCGGATTGGATTGACGCCGATCACCCGCGCGCCGCGGGCCTTGATCTTGCCGAGGCCCATTTTGATCGGGTTGCTGTCGTGATCTTCTGCCACGCCAAACAGCATGAACAATTTGGTGTGGTCCCAGTCGGGCTGGCCGAACTCCCAAAAGGCGCCGCCCATGGTATAGATGCCGGCCGTCGCCATATTGACCGAGCAAAAGCCGCCATGCGCCGCGTAGTTGCAGGTGCCAAAGTTCTGCGCCCAGAAGCCGGTGAAAGACTGCGACTGATCCCGGCCAGTAAAAAAGGCCAGCTTGGAGGGATCATCTTGGCGGATTGGTTCCAGCCAGCCAGCGGCGATTTCCAGCGCCTCGTCCCAGGAGATTTCCTCAAACTCGCCAGACCCACGGGGGCCAACGCGTTTCAGCGGCGCCTTGAGCCGTGAAGGCGCATTGACCTGCATGATGCCGGCAGAGCCCTTGGCGCAGAGCACGCCCTTGTTGACCGGGTGATCGCGGTTGCCTTCGATATAGGCGACCTCTTTCTTGCCGTCCTCATTGGTCTTCATATGTACGTTGATGCCACAGCGGCATGCACACATGTAGCAGGTGGTCTGGCGGATCTCGTCTGATACCTTGGGGGATGTCTCCACCCGGGGTTGCTGGAACGTCATCTGGCCTCCCTTATCTTTGTCTGTTCAAACCGGAATTCAGGTCAGGACCGTGATCCCTGCCAGGATGAGCCCGGCAATGAACGCTGTTTCTAGGATGATTAAGGCGATGGCCGCGCCTCCAACGGCCAGTACCTGTTTTAGATTGGTCTTCATGCCCACAGCAGCAATGGCGGTGAGCAGCAGCCAGCGTGACCACTGGCTGAGAAAATCGCTGACAATAGCTGGGATCAGCCCAAAGGAATTGAGCCCGGCGAGCAATAGAAAAGCAACCACAAAGCCAGGCAACAGCGGCGGACGGGGGCCATCTTTGGGCAGCTCGGCAAAGGAGCGGATCATCAGCGAGGCCATCAATACAATCGGGGCCAGCATGGCGACGCGCATCAGCTTTACCAGAGTGGCTGTATCGCCGGTCTGCTCCGAGATCGAAAAGCCCGCGCCGACCACCTGAGCGACATCATGAATGGTCCCGCCCAGAAACACGCCGGCCTGGACCGGGTTCAACGCGAGGAAATTCACCAAGACAGGATAGGCGATCATGGCAATGGTCGACAGCACGGTGACGCCCATCACGGTAAAGATCAGTCGCTCCTCGGAACGCTCGTCGCGGGGCAGGATCGCACTGATCGCCATGGCGGCGGAGGCGCCACAGATCGCCACGGACCCGGCGGTGAGCAGGGCAAAGCGCCAGCCATGGCCAAAGAACCGTGCCACCAGCAGGCCAAAACCAATGGTGGCAATCACACCGCCCACAACCAGCGCGATGAGATCCCACCCCAGGGCCATCATCAACCCCATCGAGACCCGCACGCCCAACAAGGCAATGCCCAGACGCAGCAGCGACCGCGCCGAAAAGGCGACGCCGGGAACTGTTTTGCCTTCTTCGCCCAGGAAGCTCACGGCGATGC
This sequence comes from Pseudophaeobacter arcticus DSM 23566, assembly GCF_000473205.1. NCBI lineage: Bacteria > Pseudomonadati > Pseudomonadota > Alphaproteobacteria > Rhodobacterales > Roseobacteraceae > Pseudophaeobacter > Pseudophaeobacter arcticus. The sequence goes on along the minus strand of NZ_KI421507.1, from coordinate 3,340,755 downwards.
CTAAAAGCAATGCCAGCAGCATCGCCGGGGTGGCGTAATGGTCTGCCAGAAACTGCGCGGTGACGGCGACAATCAGCGCCACCGCAACGCCAGGAAACAGCTTTTTGCTGCTGGCGCGCAGGGTCTGGACCTTCTGCCTTGTCCGGCTGGGCAGGATCGCGCTGGTCACAGCAGAGCTTTCAGAACGGGGGGGCGCAGGCCTGGGCTATATGACCTTCGCAACGGATACCCGGCAGTGAGAGACAGCTTCTTTTGCCTGCCGAAAGGGGCACAGGTGTTGTGACGTTTTGAAAAGAAAAGGGACTGTGCTGTCACGCTCATGTGGCCGCTCCGATCAGGGTGTCGGCATCCAGGGCGATCTGGCGTTCTTCCTCTGTCGGAACGATCCAGGCCGTGGGCGTTGCTGTGGATGTGGTCAGGCAGGGGGCGTTTTGGGCGTTTTTCTCTGGGTCGATGCTGCAGCCAAGCCAGGCAAAGCCATCAAGGATACGGGCGCGAATATTGCGGGCGTTCTCGCCAATGCCGCCGGTAAAGGCGATGGCATCGCAGCCCCCCATGGCGCCGATCAGACTGTGCCCGTGGCGAATGGCCCAGTAGCAGAAATGTTCAATTGCAAACTGCGCCTCAGGCGTGCCCGCCTGTTCCAGCGCCCGCATGTCGGACAAGCCGCCAGACAGACCTGCAAGACCGGACTGGGTGTTCAACATCTCCTTGGTCTCGCGCAGGCCAATTTCTTCTGCCAGCCTGAGTGTGGCATTGGGGTCCAGGGTGCCGACACGGGTGCCCATGGTCAGCCCTTCCAGCGGGGAATACCCCATGGTTGTGCCCACGGACTGGCCGTTCTTGATGGCGCAGATAGAGGCGCCGTTGCCGAGGTGGAGCGCCAGCAGCCTGGCGGGAAGCGGCGCGGCCGAAATCTCTGGCAACCGGCGGCAGACTGAGGCGTAGGACAGCCCGTGAAACCCGTAGCGGCGCAGACCCAGAGCCTCAGCCTGAGGCGGCAGGGCGTAGCGGCTGGCGACTTCGGGGGTGGTGGCGTGAAAGGCGGTGTCAAAACTGGCGTATTGCGGCAGATCCGGTGCCAGGTGGTCCAGGGCATCAATCGCCAACAGCGCGTGCGGGTTGTGCAGCGGTGCCAGCGGCACACATGCCTGGATCGCGGCGCGCACGGTTGGGGTGATACGCGTGGGCATGGTAAGGCTCGTGCCACCATGGACCACCCGATGCGCCACCGCGCGCAGGCTGTCCGGGCCCGTGCCTCGCTGGGTGAGCCGGTCCAGAACCGCCATGAGGGCCTGCCTGTGATCAGGCAGAGCCAGCACTTCCTTGTGTGCGCCGATGCGCAGGATTCCACTGCCGCCAATGCCATCGGCGACACCGCTTATCCGTTCGTGCAGCTGGGCGTCAAAGACCGCGAATTTTACAGATGAAGACCCGGTATTCAGCACCAGGATATCTGTAGGATCGCTCATAGCACCACCTTCAGGATGTTGAGAACGGAAAACAGGGTCAGCAGAATGACGATCACCCGGCGAAACTGCGCCTGTGAGGCAGAGGAAAACCGCAGTCCCCCGGCCCAGATGCCAAGCCCCAGAATGGGAAAGGCCAGCAGCACACCAATGAGGGTCTCGCCGCCAGTCAGACCATTGGCATGCATCACCGGCAGGGCCATCAGGTCAATGCCAGTGAGAAAGACAATCATGGTGGCGCGAAACACCGCCGGGGCCAGCGGTTGCGCGGTCAGGAAGGCCGCCGCAGGCAGGCCACCAACACCGGCGCTATTGACCATGCCGGACAAAAAACCAACCGAGAGATTGCCACCAAAGCCAATCTGGCGACGCAGCTGCCAGCCGCTCAGCAGGATCAGGCTCAGCATCAAAATAACGGCTGAGATAGCCAGTCGCGCCTGATTTTCACCGAGATGGGCCATGACGGTCACGGATGGAATGGTGGCGATGGCAGCCCCAATCAGCAAGGGACGCACACGGGACCAGTCCACATGGGCGCGAATGCCCCGGGCCTGAAACAGGGTCATGGTAATTTCACAGGCAAAAATCACCGGGATCAGTGGCAGCGGATTGGTGGTCAGGGCGGCCAGAATAATAAAGATCGCGGAAAACCCAAAGCCAGAGTAGCCGCGGATATAGGCCGCTGCAAATAATGCAGCGGCCAGATATGCCCCTTGGCCTGCCGTCAGATCAAAGGGCAGCTCCATCCGGATCAGACCTGCTGTTCGCGCATGTCTGCGGCGTCGATACCTGCAACCTCGACAGGCTTTTTCATCGCGTCGCGGCGGAAGGGTTCACCCAGTTCCTGGTTGATCATCGCCTCGATAAGGGTGGTGATACCGTTTTTCTGGTCTTCGACGGCTTGCGATAGGGCGGCTGTCAGCTCATCCATGGTGCGGGCAATGACGCCTTTCAGGCCACAGGCTGTGGCGATACCTGCGTAAGAGACCTGCTGGTCCAGCTCGGTGCCGACAAAGTTGTCGTCGAACCACAGGGTCGAGTTGCGCTTTTCCGCGCCCCACTGGTAGTTGCGGAACACCACCTGCGTCACGGCGGGCCACTCGCTGCGGCCAATGGCGGTGAGCTCGGTCACGGCAATGCCAAAGGCGCCATCACCGGAAAAGCCGACAACCGGTACATCAGGGCAGCCGATCTTGGCACCAACAACCGCTGGCAGGCCATACCCACAGGGGCCAAACAGGCCGGGCGCCAGATATTTGCGGCTGGCATCAAAGGAGGGGTAGGCGTTGCCGATGGCGCAGTTGTTGCCAATATCAGACGAGATGATCGCCTCTTTTGGCAGCGCAGACTGGATTGCACGCCAGGCCATGCGTGGGCTCATCCATTCTGGTTTATCGGCGCGGGCGCGTTCGTTCCAGGTGGTGCCGGGATCGTCGTCCTCGTGATCCATCGAGCTGAGCTGCTGCGCCCAGGTGGATTTTGCGGTGGAGATCAAGGTCATGCGATCATCACGACCGTCGTCACCAGCGGTGTCAGACAGCTTTTCGAGGATCGAGGTGGCAACCTTTTTGGCGTCGCCCACGATGCCAACTGTGACCTTTTTGGTCAGGCCGATGCGGTCGGGGTTGATGTCGACCTGGATGATCTTCGCCTCGGTAGGCCAGTAGTCGATGCCATAACCGGGCAGGGTCGAGAACGGGTTCAGGCGCGAGCCAAGGGCCAGCACAACATCCGCCTTGGCGATGAGCTCCATGCCGGCCTTGGAGCCGTTATAGCCCAGCGGTCCGGCAAACAGCGGGTGCGAACCGGGGAAGGCGTCATTGTGCTGATAGCCAACACAGACAGGGGCGCCCAGACGCTCAGCCAGCTCTTTAGAGGCGTCAATGCCTCCGGCCAGAACCACGCCGGCACCGTTCAGAATAACGGGGAACTTGGCACTGGACAGCAGGTTGGCGGCTTCTTGCAGCGAGGCTTCACCGCCGCCGGGGCGTTCAAATTCTACAATTTGGGGCAGCTCAATGTCGACGATCTGGGTCCACATGTCGCGCGGGATGTTCAGCTGTGCCGGGGCCGAGCATCGCTTGGCCTGCATGATCACCCGGCTGAGAACTTCGGCCACGCGGGAGGGATCACGGACCTCTTCCTGGTAGCAGACGCAGTCGGAAAACATGCGCATCTGCTCCATCTCCTGGAAACCGCCCTGACCGATGGTCTTGTTGGCGGCCTGCGGTGTGACCAGCAGCAGCGGCGTGTGGTTCCAGTAAGCGGTTTTGACGGCGGTGACAAAATTGGTAATGCCGGGGCCGTTCTGGGCGATCATCATCGACATTTTGCCAGTCGCGCGGGTGTAGCCATCTGCCATCATGCCGCCAGAACCCTCATGGGCGCAGTCCCAAAAGGTGATGCCTGCTTTGGGGAAGATATCGGAAATCGGCATCATCGCCGAGCCAATAATCCCAAATGCATGCTGGATGCCGTGCATTTGCAAGGTTTTTACAAAGGCTTCCTCGGTGGTCATTTTCATGGCGGGTGCTCCTAAGTGAGACGCATAGAGCCCCGGTCAGTTACCGGGGATTACCACCGGTTTAGGCAGACTATGCCCGCGCAGTTAGGGCCAGTTCCAAACGCGGATAGAGCCAAAACCAGAAGCCTCCCCAGCAAAGTGGAATTCTTTCAATTGCTTCAAAGGGTCACGCGGGAACCCATGGCTTTGATTGTAAAATTAATGAGATGAAAAATCTCATTAATCGCTGTCTCTGCTGGTCTGGATCAGGCCCCCGGCCAGGGCTGGCTACCCCGATCCCGCTTGTTTCAGCGCCTGGGCCAAAAGGGCCAAGCCGGGAGCGATGCGGTTGGCTGAAATTGAGGAATACCCAAGCCGAAAGTAGTTGTGCTGGCGATTCTGCGCCGAAAAGAACGGGGCACCGGGCTCAACAATGACGCTGTCAGGTTTCAACTGCTCAGCAATCTGAGCCATGTCGATGCCATCGGGCGCCTGCATCCACAAGGATGAGCCCCCATAGACGCCCTCGCCCGACACTGTCAGCCCATGTTCGGTGATGGCTTCTTCGATCACCTGGCGGCGATCCTGCAGAACCTTTGCGGTGCGCCGGATCTGGGCATCATAGTGCCCCAGAGACAGGAAATAGGCGACCGTGCGTTGCACATGGCCCGGGGGGTGGCGCAGGACATTGGCGCGCAGGGCGCGGGCCTGGCGAATAAAGGGCTCGGAACCGACGATGTAGCCCAGTCGCAATCCGGGGAACAGGGATTTGGAGAAACTGCCGACATAGATCACCCGGCCATCGGAATCGAGCGACTTCAGGGCCGGAGAGGGCGCCCCCATAAAGGACATCTCAAATTCATAGTCATCTTCGACAATGACCGCATCAATGTCATGGGCGCGGCGCAGCAATTCACGGCGCCGGGCCATGGGCATGGTTGCCGTGGTTGGGCTTTGATGACTTGGGGTGCAAAAGATCACATCCGTATCTTCAGATATTTCCTGTGGTGGCAGACCGTCTTGATCCACAGGGATGCAATCGACCTGACAGCCCACATGATGCAACTGGTCGCGCAGGGTATAGTAGGTCGGATCTTCGATGGTGGCCTTGCTTTTGCGGTTCAACAAAAGCTGGCCGGCCAGCCAGAGGGCGTTTTGAGCGCCAAGGGTGATCAGGATCTGTTCGGGCCGTGCAATGACGCCACGACGGGGCAGGGTATGGCGGGCGATGTATTCGATCAACAGGGGGTCGTCCTGGTCGAAATAGTCGTCTGTCAGCGCCGCAAAGTCTTTTTGGCCCAGGGCGCGCAGCGAGCAAAGCCGCCAGTTGGCATGGTCAAACAGCGAGGGATCGGCCTGACCATAGATAAAGGGGTAGCGATAACTGCGCCAGTCGCGGGCTTTGCGCGGGGTGTCACCGCCGGTGAATTTGCGCACCAGAACATGGTCCCAGTCCACCGCTTCACTGGATTGCACAGGTGGGGTGTAGCTGGGCGGGACAGGCGCGTTTTCCGACACAAAATACCCGGACCGCCCGCGCGAAGTCAGGTAATCATTTGCCAACAGCTCGGTATAGGCCAGCGTGACGGTGATGCGGCTAATGCCCAGATGCAGCGCCAGTTTTCGCGAGGACGGCAGTTTTTCACCTACGCGAAAACGCCCCGAGAGAATGCCCTCGGCGATCATTTCCTGGATCTGCGCCTGCAGGGTGCCCTGGGCGTCTGAATTCAGGAAAAATGTGTCAACGGATATAGCCATGAGGGGCACCTTAGGGTGGACATAACGCAGGCGCAATCTGGACTTACTGCCAGGAAGACGATTCATGGGTTGCTTTTGGAAATTAAAACCATAAAACTAGTTGTATCGAATCAAAGGAGGTTCAACATGTTGTGGGAAGAAGCAGCGCAGGGATTTGCTGCAATGGGCTCTGAATCGCGTCTTCAGGTGCTGCGCAGCCTTATCCGGGCAGGCCGCGAGGGCCTGACAGTTGGTGAAATTCAGGAGCGAACGGGCATTGCCCCCTCGACCCTGGCGCATCATTTGAAATTTCTGACCGGCGCTGGCCTCGTTGATCAGGCGCGGGCCGGCCGAAGCACCCTGAACCGGGCAAATTTTGAACAATTGGAAAAACTGGCGGGCTTTATCCTGAGCGAGTGCTGCGCTGATCTTCTCCAGAACAAGGCGGCAAATGATGGCTGATCTTTCGCAAAACTCTTCCAAACCAGCCACCAAGCCAGTTGGACTATCGCTTGAATGGCTGAAAACGCCCTGGACTCTGAGTGTTCTTATCCTGGTTGCCGTGGCGGTTCTGGATCCGGGTAATTTTCAGGCTGTGATTGGCTTTGCTGCTGCGGCTTTGGCGCATACCGGGCGATACATCCTGTTTGCGGTTCTGCTTTTGGCCTATCTCAAGGCCACCGGGGCCGAGGCGATGGTGGCGCGCGCCTTTGTTGGGCGTGAGGTGCGGATGATCTTTCTGGCGGCGGTCTTTGGCGGCTTGGCGCCGTTCTGCTCATGTGAGGTGATCCCCTTTATTGCGGGGCTTCTGGCGCTGGGCGCGCCGCTTTCTGCGGTGATGGCCTTCTGGCTGGCCTCGCCCCTGATCGACCCACCAACCCTGCTGATTACCGCAGGCGCGCTGGGCTGGGACTTTGCCATTGGCAAAGCCGTGATTGCTGTGGCCCTGGGGCTGTTTGGCGGCTTCTTTGTCAAAGCTCTGATGGGACAGGGGGCCTTTGCCGATCCGTTGAAACAGGCACCGAGCTGTTCCAGCTGCTGTTCTTCTGCTCCAAAGCTGGATGACACGCCACACTGGAAATTCTGGCAAGATGCGGCACGTCGCCTGAAATTCCGCGCCGAGTTTGTCAGCAATGGTTTGTTCCTGCTGAAGTGGCTGGCGCTGGCCTATGTGCTGGAGGCAATTCTGGTGCATTACGTTCCCGCTGATCTGATCGCAGGTCTGGTTGGTGGCGACGGCGTGGTGCCGATTATCCTCGCGGCACTGGTGGGGATGCCGGCCTATCTCAACTCCTATGTGGCGCCGCCCCTGTTGGCAGGGCTGATGGGGCAGGGCATGAGCGCCGGTGCCGCGATGTCCTTTATGGTGGCCGGGGCTGTGAGCTCGATCCCGGCGATGGCGGCGGTCTGGTCCCTGGTCAAACCAAAGGTCTTTGCCACCTATCTGGGGCTTGGTGTCAGTGGCGCCATTGTCGCGGGGATCCTGTTCCAGCTGATCTGATCGGCAAGGGCTTCGGGTGGGGCTCCCGCCCGGTGTTGTCATTCAAAGAATGCCTGCCTCCCGTTGGGCCCAGCGCCGCGCTGATGCGCGGCGCTGTGGCGTTTGGGACATAGCTTTCGCAGGGGAGAACAGCTGGATAAAGTGGCTGAGGTGGCCCCCTTGATCCGCCGCGCCGATCAATACCGGGTCATAAGATGGTTCAGATGGGCCTGAATGGTTGGCCATTCCGGTGCGATGATCGAATAGACTGCCGTGTCGCGGAGACTGCCGTTACCCATCCGCATATGGGCCCGTAAGATACCATCGAGTTTCGCCCCGAGACGTTCAATTGCACGGCGGCTTTGGTGGTTGATCACATGGGTTCGGAACTCCACCGCGATGGCATCAAGATCCTCAAAGGCGTGGCGCAGCATCAGCAGTTTGCATTCGGTGTTCAACCCCGAGCGCTGTACCGATTTGCGATACCAGGTGGAGCCGATTTCAAGCCGCTGATTGATCTGGTCGATATTCATATAGGTGGTCATGCCGACAGCCCGGCCGGAGGCATCCAGGATGGCAAAGGCCACCATGCTGCCGGCCTGTTGCAGCGCCAATCGCCGGTCAATTTCGGCGGGGACATCCGCCGGAGCCGGTATCATTGTGTACCAAAGCGCAGAAAGGTTACCATCGGCGCTGGCCTCAGCCAGATCATCGGCATGGGATTGGCAGAGCGGCGCAAGCGTGACCTGCTGGCCGGAGAGAGTGACAGGTTTGGCCCACATGGTTTGGCTCCTGGATTGTAGTAGGGTTTGGACCAGACTGTCGGCAGCGTGGACAGTTTGAAAGGTCCACTTTTGTTCAAAATGGGCAATCCAAAAGGTTCGACTCAAAGGGGCAGACTGCTACCTGCCGATGCCTTTTCTGGCCGCTGGGCGCCTCATCCTGATCCTAACATGGGGCTGTTTGGCGTCTTTTCAAAATACGTATGCATGGGACTGACATGAAAAACGCCCCGGAAAACCGGAGCGTTTCAATAGTAAATGGGGACTGGGCGTTTTAGCCAAAGACCTTGGTCAGGGCCTTGTCGACCGCGTCGGTGATGGCGTCGACGTCTTCTGCCGTCACAATCAGCGCCGGGCTGAAGCACAGCGTGTTGTTCTTGCCAGGAATAGACCGGTTGGTGACACCAATCAGAACGCCCTGGGCGCCACAATCCGCCACGACCTGCTGGGCGAGCTTCTCGTCCACAGGCTCCTTGGTTTCGCGATCAGTGACCAGTTCGGCCCCAAGGAACAGACCCTTGCCGCGTACATCGCCAATCACGGGGTGCTTTTCTTTCAGCGCCAGCAGATTGTTCATCATCCGCTCGCCCATGGCGGTGCAGTTGTCCAAGAGGCCCTCTTCTTCGATGATGCGCATGTTTTCCAGCGCCGCCGCAGGGCCGGCGGTGCAGCCACCAAAGGTGGAGATGTCGCGGAAATAGTTCAGCGGATCCGAAGCGTCATCCTTGAACATGTCAAAGACCTCTTCGGTGGTGACCAGCACCGCGATCGCCGCATAGCCGGAGGCCACGCCTTTGGCCATGGTCACGAAGTCGGGTTTGATGCCGTAGTGCTGATAGCCAAACCAGGTGCCGGTGCGGCCCACGCCACAGACAACTTCGTCGATGTGCAGCAGAATGTCATGTTGGGTGCAGATTTCCTGTACCCGTTCCCAATAGCCTTCGGGGGCTTCAATCACGCCGCCACCCGCGGTCACTGGCTCAAGGCACAGGGCGCCGACGGTTTCGGGACCTTCGCGCAGGATCACCTCTTCGATGGCATTGGCGGCTGCAATGCCGAACTCACGCCCCGACAGATGCTCAAGACCCAGCTCGTGCTTGCGGTATTCCATGCAGTGGGGCACGCGGATAAAGTCAGGCGCAAAGGGGCCGTATTGCGCGTTGCGCTCATCCTGGCCACCGGCGGACATCGCTGCCAGGGTGGAGCCGTGGTAATCACGGTCGCGGTACAGGATCTTGGTTTTCTTGCCGCCGTATTTTTTATGGGCGATCTGGCGCACCATCTTAAAGGCTTTCTCGTTCGCCTCTGAGCCGGAGTTATTGTAGTAGACGCGGCTCATGCCCGGCATCTTTTCGATCAGTTTCTCGGCAAAAAGCGCACCGGGGATCGAGCCCGCTGACTGGGCAAAATAGCACAGTTTCATCATCTGGTTATAGACAGCTTTGCAGATTTCCTCGCGACCGTAGCCGACGTTGACGGTCCAGACACCGCCGGAGACCGCATCCAGGAACTCTTTGCCGTTCTGGTCCCAGACCCGCATGCCTTTGCCTTCGACGATGATCCTGGGATCATTCTCTTCAAAGGGCTTATGCTGAATCAGGTGGTGCCAGACATGGGCCTTGTCAGCCGCAACTACCCGGCTGAGATCGTTTTCGTTGAACGTGCCGTCCATGACATGTCCTTCCATAAAAGTAAGAGTGGGGGTGTCTGCCAGCTGCCTGTCAGCCGGAGTCGTTCTTTTGTGACGAAACGCCAAAACTGCCGGATACTCTAGGGCCAGATGGTGGGGTGTTCTGCGTCCAGTTTTGAGACGGGCCTGGCAGTTCGCGGCACACTCATTTTTTAACCAGTTGGTAAAAAAGAGAATTCCCCTGATGTGTGGAGGTGGTGTGGTCTGGATCTGAGGGTTGTACATCTCCGCTTGATTGGTCTGAGGCCATAAACTGGTTCAAAACCAAGTGAAGTCGAGATGAAAAAACAAATGTTCTGAAATCCCGGGCTTGAGATCATGCCAGTTTTGTCCCCAGTGTTTTAGCGAAGTCAAAGCATGAGGTCAGACGTGGCAGACTATCAGGTGACCGTGGCGCCCAATGGCGCCCGTCGACAAAAATGCGACCATCCAGAGCTGCCGATCACGCTGCCGGAACTGGCACAAACCGCAGCGGCCTGTCAGGCGGCAGGGGCCAGCACGTTGCACCTGCATGTGCGCGACGATGCGGGCGGACATTCCCTGGACCCAGGGCGCTACCGCGCGGCCATGGCGGCTGTGGCAGATGCGGCGCCCAAAATGGCGATTCAGATCACCACCGAAAGCGCCGGGATCTATACGCCAGAGGCGCAGCTGGCCTGTTTGGCAGCGCTGCGCCCTGCGGCGGCCTCGATCGCAGTGCGGGAAATGGCAAGGGCGCCCGAGATCGCGATGCGCGCCTATGGGCTTTGTGCCGAGGCGGGCACCCAGGTTCAGCATATCCTGTATTCACCGGGCTGCATTGCCCAGCTCAAATCCTGGTATGCTGCTGGCGTCGTCCCTGTGGCGATGCGGGATGTGATCTTTGTGCTCGGGCAATATGCACCTGCGACACCGGCCCGGACCGATGGGCTGACAGATTTTGTGGCGGCGGCTCGGGCGCTGGATCTCAACTGGAGCCTCTGTGCCTTTGGCCGAGAAGAGCGGGCCTGCCTGCTGGCGGCGATCCAGGCGGGCGGCAATGTTCGCGTTGGATTTGAGAACAACCTGGAAACCCCGGCGGGGACAATGCTGAAAGACAATGCGACTTCGGTCGCGGCGCTGGTTCAGGCCGCGTCAGAAGCTGGACATAAGCTGAAAAGGAATTGAATCATGAGCCATGTTTTTCCACGTCATACCAAGGCCAATCTGCCCACTGCTGTTGGGGGGGAGGGGTGCTATCTGATTGATTCAACTGGCAAGCGCTACTTTGACGGATCGGGCGGGGCGGCGGTGTCATGCCTGGGCCACTCGGACGCGGCGGTGATCCGCGCGGTGCAAGAACAGGTGGGAAAGCTAGCCTTTGCCCATACCGGATTTATGACGTCAGAACCGGCAGAGGCACTGGCGGATCTGCTGATTGCGCAGGCCCCGGAGGGGCTGGATCGGGTCTATTTTGTCTCTGGCGGATCCGAGGCCACAGAGGCGGCAATCAAGTTGACGCGCCAGTACCATCTTGAACGCGGGGAACCGGAGCGTCGCCATCTGATTGCGCGGCGGCAAAGCTATCATGGCAACACTCTGGGGGCTTTGGCCGCCGGGGGCAACGCCTGGCGGCGACAGCAGTTTGATCCGCTGTTGATTGGGGTGTCGCATATCGCGCCCTGCTATGAATATGCCGACCGGGCCGAGGGCGAGAGCACCTTTGACTACGGGCAGCGGGTCGCCAATGAGCTGGAGGCGGAAATCCTGCGTCTGGGTCCAGAAACAGTCATGGGATTTATCGCCGAACCGGTTGTCGGAGCCACGTCTGGCGCGGTGACTGCGGTGCCAGGCTATTTCAAACGGATCCGCGAAATCTGCGACAGATACGGCGTCTTGCTGATCCTGGATGAGGTCATGTGTGGCATGGGCCGCACTGGCCATATGTTTGCCTGCGATGCGGATGGGGTGTCGCCTGATATCCTGTGTATCGCCAAAGGCTTGGGCGCGGGATACCAGCCCATAGGTGCGATGCTGTGCAGCGCTGACATCTATGCAGCTATTGCGGCGGGGAGTGGGTTTTTTCAACATGGCCATACCTATGTTGGCCATCCGGTCGCAACCGCCGCCGGGCTTGCCGTGGTGACGGAGATGCTCAACCGGGATCTGATTTCAACCTGCCGCGACAGGGGCGCGCAGTTGCAGTCGGCATTGGTTGACCGGTTTGCGGACCATCCGCATGTGGGGGACATTCGCGGACGTGGCTTGTTTCGCGGCGTTGAATTGGTGGCGGATCGCGCAACAAAAGCGCCTTTTGATCCGGGCAAAACCCTTGCCGCCAAGGTAAAAAGCGCCGCCTTTGAGGCTGGGTTGATCTGCTATCCGATGGCTGGAACCCGCGACGGACGTCTGGGGGACCACATCCTGCTGGCGCCGCCCTTTATCATGACGGAATCCCAGATTGGCGAAGTGGTGGACAAGCTGGATCAGGCTGTCACCCTCGCCTTGCAGGGGATCTAGGCCCTTGGGGCCTAGATCGGGATTTTGAGGTGGGTTAGGTCAGATCAAAGCGATCTGCGTTCATCACCTTGACCCAAGCCGCAGCAAAGTCCTGCACAAACCGCGCCTTGGCGTCGTCCTGGGCGTAGGTCTCTGCGATGGCGCGCAGCTGCGAATTGGAGCCAAAGACCAGATCAACGCGGCTTGCGGTCCATTTTGCGGCGCCGCTGGCACGGTCGGTCCCGGCGTAGCTGCCATCTTCCTGCGGTGCCCACTGGGTCGCCATATCGAGCAGATTGACAAAGAAGTCGGTGCTTAGGCTGCCAGGGGTGCTGGTGAAGACACCCATTGGAGATCCGCCGTGGTTCGCGCCCAAGACCCGCAAGCCACCGATCAGAACCGTCATTTCCGGCGCTGTCAGGGTCAACAGCTGGGCCTTGTCCAGCAACATCTCTTCGGGGGAGATGCTATATTGTTTCTTCTGGTAGTTGCGGAAGCCGTCGGCCTCTGGTTCCAGAACGGCAAAGCTGTCGACATCAGTCTGCTCTTGGGTGGCATCGGTGCGACCCGGAGCAAAGGGGACCTCAACTTCCTGACCGGCGGCACGTGCTGCCTGTTCCACAGCGGCTGAACCAGCCAGAACAATCAGATCCGCCATTGAGATCTGCCGCTCCCGCACTGTGGCGTTGAAGGTGTCGCGGACCGTTTCAAGCGTACTGAGGACGCGCGCCAGCTGCTCGGGCTGGTTCACCTGCCAGTCTTTCTGCGGGCTCAGCTGGATACGGGCGCCATTGGCGCCGCCGCGTTTGTCGGAGCCCCGGAAGGTGGAGGCCGAGGCCCAGGCGGTGGAAACCAACTCTGCAACCGAGAGCCCAGAGGCCAGAACTTCGGCTTTAAGCGCAGCGACATCCGCGTCATTGACCAGCGCGTGATCAACGGCTGGCACGCAGTCCTGCCAGATCAGCTCTTCCGCCGGGACGTCATCCCCCAGGTACAGCGACCGTGGCCCCATATCGCGGTGGGTGAGTTTGAACCAGGCGCGGGCAAAGGCATCGGCCAGCTCTTCGGGGTTCTCGTGGAAGCGTTTGGAGATTGGCCCGTAGATCGGATCCATCCGCATCGCCATGTCAGCAGTGGTCATCATGGTCTTGACCTTCTTGCTGGGGTCATGGGCCGCCGGGGCCATGTCCTCTTCGCGGACATTGACCGGCTCCCAGATCCAGGCGCCAGAGGGCGATTTGGTCAGGTTCCAGTCATAGCCAAACAGCAGGTCAAAATAGCCGTTGTCCCATTGGGTTGGGTTGGCTGTCCAGGCGCCTTCAATACCACTGGTGGTGGTGTCATCACCTTTGCCGCTGCCATGGCTGTTGATCCAACCCAGGCCCATGGTTTCAATCGGGGCGGCCTCCGGCTCGGGGCCAACCAAAGCCGGATCCCCGGCACCATGCGCCTTGCCAAAGGTATGGCCGCCGGCCACCAGCGCGACGGTTTCCTCGTCGTTCATCGACATGCGGGCAAAGGTCTCGCGGATGTCCCGTCCCGAGGCCAGGGCATCGGGCTGCCCATCGGGGCCTTCGGGGTTCACATAGATCAGGCCCATCTGCACCGCAGCCAGTGGGTTTTCGAGATCGCGCTCGCCGGAATAGCGGCTGTTCGGTGTGGAACTGTCAGCCAGCCATTCGTCCTCGCGGCCCCAATAGACGTCCTCTTCTGGTTCCCAGACATCGGCACGGCCACCGGCAAAGCCAAAGGTCTTGCCGCCCATGCTTTCAATGGCGCAATTGCCCGCCAGGATCATCAGGTCCGCCCAGCTGATCTGGTTGCCGTATTTCTGCTTGATTGGCCACAGCAGACGGCGCGCCTTGTCGAGGTTGCCATTGTCGGGCCAGCTGTTGAGCGGTGCAAACCGCTGCTGCCCAGTGCCGCTGCCACCGCGCCCATCCGCGGTGCGATAGGTGCCCGCGCTGTGCCAGGCCATGCGGATGAACAAGCCGCCATAATGGCCATAATCGGCAGGCCACCAGTCCTGACTGTCGGTCATCAGCGCCACGAGATCCCGTTTCAGAGCCTTAAGGTCCAGCGATTTGAAGGCTTCTGCATAGTCAAAATCGGCTGCCATCGGGTCGGATTTTTCTGAGTTCTGATGCAGAATTTTCAGGTTAAGCTGGTTGGGCCACCAGTCCTTGTTTGACCTAACACCGGTTGAGGCGCTTTGGGCGCCACCGTGCATTACCGGGCATCCACCTGTTTTGGGGGCGTCGTTTCCGTCCATTTTGATCTCCGATCTGGCTTGCTTTTGTGGGCGTGCAAAAGAGCGAGGAGGCAGATTCTGCCTGCTCCTCTGAAGGTATGAGGACAGGGTAACAAGGTATTGCCATAAAGAGAAATTGAACTTTTGTATTATTGCGATAGGGAGAGATTATCATTGAATTCCAGCCAGGATCCACCTGTAGTGATCCGAGGCCTGCATGAAAGAAAAGGGCAGCGCGGCCTCGATCGAGGGGCGATCGCTCCCCTTTTGTACGATAGCCCGGGATGGAAAAACTGGCGGTTCTTTAGTGGGGAAATCAGGGCTGCGGACGCAGGGTGTCGATGCGTTCGCAGATCTGCATATATGTAGTTGCACCCCTAAAATCAGAGGCCAGAACGTGTCGCAGACCGATGCCGTCAAACCGTGCTGACCCATTGATAAGGCGAGAAAAGAAGGCGTAGATATTGCGCTCATCTGCAGCTGAGATCCGTTGCGTCAGGGTCTCTTCGGGCAAGACACCCCTGAAATTGGGGTCGTAGTCCAGCAAGGCCGGGCATAGCCGGTTTTGCCAGATTTCATGCCCAATCACACTGCGCGGCGACGCGGGCTCGCGGTGGGGCAACACTGGCACGTGATCGTTTGGTAAAATGCGCACCATGGCGACAACCTGGGCGGCAGAAGTGGTTGTTTCGGTGCGATCTGGGCGGGGCAGATTCTGGGGCTGAGAGAGCGAGACATCTGCCCAATGTCGCGGATGCGGCCAAAGCGGGGAGGGCAGTGCCTCATCACTGTGATAGGACAGGTCGGCGCAGGTTTTTTGACGATGGGTAAGCACCGCGCTCTGCCCATTTTGGGCTAAAAGATCCTCATAGCTGGCCAGCCGGAGCTCCAGCTTGTTGAGGATTGGGCCCATCTCGCAGGCAATGACGCCCTGTCCGGTGCGGCTTGCACCATTGGGGGATGCGCTTTGCCTGCCAATTTGTAAGGCGACGGCATCGCCTGAGGCTGCGGAGATCCAGGCGGCTCCACTGTCGCCAGCGCAGGATACCTTGCCGTCTGAAACAGGGATATCGCCTTCATAGACTAGGTTCAGCCCTTCAATATCGCGGTATTCCAACGTGCCTTGCCGTGTTTTATACTGCAGACGATACAACCCTCTGCCATCGACACGCGCCTGGCCATTGTTCGCGGCACGCGAGGTCTTGTTCAGGATTTCACCCAGACTGGCGGATCTGACCTGGCTGATGCTCTCAAAGCCGCCAAACTGCAGCGGTAGCCAGGGCTGGTCTGGCAGCAGCTCAGCCAGAGCGGCATCGCCGCTGCGGTCCAGCATCCAACGTTTCAGATTGGCTATGTGATTGCGAGGGTCAAATTCGTCGTCACGCTCCGCCAGTTGCATGATCGGATCATTGTGGCGCGCCCATGGTCCGGCCAGAACATGCCAGTTTGACAGAATGCCGGGTTTGCCGGTGGTTTTGTCAATCACCACCAGGCCAATTGTACCTGCGCCTTCTCCGGATCTGCCGCAGGGCAGGCCACCCATGGTATAGGGCTGCCGTGTGCTGGCCCGCCGCGCGGCACCAGGCTCCAGTGAGGGCTGATAGGAGGCTTCGATGACATCCAGTGCGACGCCATCCACATGGGTTGGCAGCACCTGCGAGGGCAGCAGGGCGTCTAGAGGCAGTTTACGCAGGACATGCATGCGCAGACAGATATCTTCGGTCCGTTGTCCCCGCCGCCAGCGGTACCCAATGTCCACTCCGCGAAAATTGGAGCGATGGCCGAAGGTCTGATAGGCCTTTTCAAGGGTGTGATCCAAATTCACAGGAAAAGTGGTCTTGCGGTTTGTTTCAGCTCTGTGCAGCTCAGCCATGTTTCTCTCCCGGTTTCAAAAATCTGGTGGTTTTTGAAACATCGTAAAAACCGGCTGTGAAGGCAGCGTGATATTGCAGTCAGGAGGAGGGCGGATCATCCATGATGGGCCTGTGTGCGGCATTTTACCAGCAGATCATACAGATTATGGGCGAGCTGTTTGAAAGGAAGCACTTGGAAAGAGAGTTCTTTGGGGGCAAGGTGACGCTAATCCGTCCCAGAAGAGTGTGAGAGACATGTTTGATTTGACCACTGTGACCGCCGAACAATTTTCCGAACTGCAGGAGCAGGAGTTTGTGGTCACTTCCACAGAGGCGCCTGTCACCTTGAAATTGATCGAAGTGACCAAACTCGGGGCGGGTGAGCGTGACGGCGGGGCCTTCTCACTGCTGTGGCAAGGTCCACAGTCACCGATTTTGACCCAAGAAATACACAGGCTGTCCCATCCAAAAACGGGGGATCAGGACGTGTTTCTGGTGCCTGTGGCGCAAAAAGAGGCCGGGTTTCAATATGAGGCGGTCTTTACCTGATCGTCGGCTGTGGCGGGCACATCACCACCAGCAGGTGGCGTCCAGAACAATAGATCATAGACGCCTTTTTCCTCGATTGTGACAAAGCCAAGCCGATGATAGAGCGCCATCGCTGGGTTGGCTTTTTCGACATGGATGCCAATGCCGCGTGATCCATCGGCGGCCGCATCTGTTTGCAAATCCTGTAACAAGGCAGCGCCGATTCCCTGGCCACGTGCCCCTGGCATCAGCGCAATGTCGATAATCCGATGCTCTTTGGGCCAACGCTCAAGGTAAAGACGTCCAATTGGGCTGCCCTTTTGCTCGATCATCAGCCATAGCGCATCTGGATAATGCTTTTGGTAGTGGCTGTGCTGGGCCTCGAACTGCATCTGGCAAAAGGCCTGCTTTTCAGCCTCGCCCCAGCTGACCTGCGCCAGCTCTGCCTCACGTGTCGACCGATAGAGCCGCGACAGAAATCCCATGTCCTGGTCAGTGATCTGTCGAAAACCTATGTGGTGTTGCGCTGCATGATGAAGCAGGGGCAGGTGGGTCATATACAGGCCTTTGCTGTTGCGAGGGGGCGGCCCGGGCAGGTCTGGCAACAGGCCCGGGTTTGAAATCTACCAGTGTTGAGAGCCCGGTTCTGACAGGCCGGTTTTAACAGCCCGGTTCTGAAGGGCCAGTTTTGACGGGCAAACTTTAACAGGAAAGACGGGGCCGACGTGGCCCCACCGTTGTGACAAAGTCATAGTTGGGCAGCAGATTAACTGCGAGAGGGATAAAGTCCCTGCAGTGCGATGATGAAGTTCATCACCAAAAAGGGCTGTATATTGTTATGTGCCTGATTTCCGCCTGTACTCTCGACGGACTGGCTGGCCATATCCGTCAGCCCCGACGGGTTGACACTGTAAAGCCGGTCCAGGAAGCCGTTTTTTGAAATCGAGGCCGAGGGGTTAGGGGCCGTACCCGCAGTCCCTGCACCACTGCGCGCACGCGCTGTGTGTGAATGGTTCGGTATCTGTGCCTCTGTCAGGGTAACCGTTTCGACCCCTGTTTTTTCTCCTAGGCGTCGGGAGGTCAGGCCCGGACCCCGACCGGGGTGCATCGGCGCGCGCCCTTCAAGATTGGGAAGCGCTGTGGTTGTACGCCCATCACCGCCATAAGTTGTTCCAATAAGCGAGAAGAGTGCTGTATTTTGTGAAATTGGAAGCAATTGGCCGTTGCAAAAAGCCCAGCTGCGAGGTGCAAAGTTACCGGCAAAAATGCGGATCTCTGCAATAAAAGGTTCTGACATCTGACAAACTCCTAATGACGGCTTGGATAAACGCCAAAGAGCGCAATTATAAAATGAATACAAATTGCTGGCATAAGGTTTGTATGGCTGCGGGACCCACCCGTATGGGTAACCATGTCGTTCGCCATACTGGTGTCCTGTGTTTCATTGGCGAGATAGGCAACGCCGACATCCGCAGCAAGGACCTGCCCTTCGGGGGACGAGCTCGTTGCCGTCTGGGTAGTGGCGATAAAGTTATGCGGGTGGCTTGCCAATTGGTTTACCGTTAAGGTCTCTTTCTCCGCCCCGCCTTTGGAACCAAGCCGTCGCTCGCTGAGGCCAGGACCATGCCCAGCGTGAATTGGGAGACGACCACGTACATCGGGCAGGCCAAATGTGGTGCGACCATCTCCGCCATAGATCGTTCCCAAAAGGGAGAACAGGGCGTCATTTTGTGAAACAGCGAGCAATTGCCCGTCACAAAAAGCCCACCCGCGAGGTGCGAAATTACCTGCAAACATACGAATTTCGCCAACAAAAGGCTCTGACATTCATTGACCTCCGAGGTCTAATTGCGTGAAGGGAACAGCCCCTGCAGGGCGATGCAGAAATTGAGCGTGATATAGGGCTGCATGTTATTATGTGCCTGACTGCCCCCGGCATTGGTAAGCGTGCCGCTGCGCAAAGGTGTCGCGCTGGGAGCTGCGAAATCCCGATAAACAAAATCGGGCTGCACCTCTTGGGCAAAAACAGCCCCTGTGGGGTTGTCAGTGCTGGCAGGGCTCTGTGCGGCTTTGATGCCATGGTTATGCGCCGGCATTTCTGTCACGGTCAGGGTATGGGTTTCCTGCCCGCTTTTCTGTCCCAACGAATGGCCATCCCCTACATGCATGGGGGTACGCCCCCGCAGCTCTGGCAGCGCAAAGGTTGTGCGGCCATCACCGCCATAAGTTGTTCCCAATAATGAATAAAGGGATTGATTCTGATTGATAGGGAGTATCTGGCCGTCAAGAAACGCCCAGCCACGTGGTGCAAAATTAAATCCTACCATTCGAACTTCAGCAAGAAAGGGTTCTGACACGGAATCCTCCAATTTTCCAACTTGGGATGAACCTATAGTTCAACGCCGAATGTGCGCATGTCGGCAACATGTTCAATCGATTAGCGAGCCGATAATGCAACCCCCTTTAGAAACGCTTGCATTTTTGGTCAAATTGCGCAATCCAAAATTGTAAAAAATCATTGCCGTTGACCTAGGGAGGATGTGGGGAAAGAGCTATTCTAATGCTATTTCGCTGCAGCAAATCAAAATTTATGAGATATTTGTCAAAATTGCGCCTCAAGGCCCTTTCTGCCTTCGCTGTGTTTCCTCTGGTTGCGTTGGTGCTTGTATTGGCGCTGCCCAAACCTGCGCATGCGGGGTTTTCAGACTGCCCGGAAATTTCGACCGTCGGGCACACATTGGCTTTGAACCTGACCGATGGCGAATGTTTCAACGCTGACCTTGGTTTGGGTCCAAACTCTGACGGCTCCGAAGACTACGTAATCATTCAGATGGCGAACTCTGCGGGATCTACAAATTTTCAAATTGCTGACAACGGAGCAGATGCGCGCACGGTATCCTATGTTGTAAATGGCGTAACCATCAATAGTGGTAACCCAAACTACACCACAAACTGTTCCGCTGGCTGCTCTGCATCCGGCACCCATAGCGGCGCTCCCTTTAGTTTTACCTATACCGATACGGGTCTATCAGGCGATACTGGCGCCACAGTCGGCCCCCCCTCGGCCTTCAGCTCCCCTTCGGGCGGCGGGCAAAGCGCCACGATCTCAACGGCTTTTGCCTCGGTCCTGACGGCAACGGTGGTCGATGCCGGCAGTAACCCGGTTTCTGGTGTTTCGGTTACCTTCACGGCGCCCGGCTCCGGCGCCAGCGGCACCTTTTCTGGTGGCGGTGCGTCAGAAACGGTCACCACAGATGGGTCAGGTGTTGCCACCTCTACCACTTTTACCGCCAATACTGTGGCGGGGGGCTATAACGTAGTTGCCTCCAGTGCGGGTATTTCCAATCAGAGCTTTGCCCTGACCAATACGGCAGGGGCGGCCACGACACTGGCGGTCTCCAGCGGTGACAGCCAGAGCACGGCGATCTCGACCTCCTTTGGCACCGCGCTGGTGGCGCTGGTGACGGATGCCGGGGGCAATCCGGTGTCCGGCGTGACGGTGAACTTCAGCGCACCGGGCTCTGGCGCCTCGGCCAGCCTGTCGGCGGGCTCGGCGGTGAGCGATGTCTCTGGCCTGGCCTCGGTGACGGCGACGGCCAATGCAGTGGCGGGGGGCTATAATGTGACCGCTGCCAGCATCGGTCTGACCTCGGTCACCTTTGGGCTGACCAATTTGGATGTTGTTGCACCTACTGTCACGCTATCAACAAGTGCTGTGTCCGTTGGGCCTGGTGAAACCTTTGACGTTACCGCGACATTCTCTGAAACGGTCACCGGGTTTGCCCTGCTTGATGTTCTCGTCAATCATGGCTCGGCGGTTGCGCTTTCTGGGAGCGGGGCTGTCTACACCATCACGATCCAGCCCACGGGAAGCGGTGATGTCAGCGTTTCGATTGCAGCGGGAGTGGCTCAGGATATCTCGGGCAATGGCAACCTCGCATCCGGAACGATTTCCGTTCAAAACTCGACAGTTGAAGAAACCAGCCAGCTCATTGGTCAGTTCATGAACACCCGGGCAACCCAGTTGATTAACAATCAGCCCGATTTGACGGGGTTCTTGTCCGGGAATGGATCGGGGCAGGGTAAGGGGCAGTTTAACCTGGCGGTGACCCGCGGGCAGGGGACCTTTGACATCTCGACGCGACCAGGGTCGCGGGTCTGGACCCGGTTGCAGGGGGCCATAAGCCATGAGGGGACCAGCGACAGCGCCTATGTCTTTGGCGCTATTGGCAGTCACTTTGCGGTCAACAAGAACCTGTTGCTTGGGGCGATGTTGCAGCTTGATTACCTGGATCAGGACGATGGCGCAGCCAGTATCAAGGGCAAGGGCTGGTTGATCGGCCCCTATTTTGTCACCAAATTCCCTGATCAAAATCTCTTTGTTGAAGGGCGGCTTTTGTATGGGCAAAGCTCAAACGATGTCTCTCCGTTTGGAACCTATACCGACAAGGTCGATACCGAGCGTTTTCTCGCTATGTTGAAGGTTTCAGGGTCGATGCTCTATGGCAAAACCACCCTGATCCCAAAGGCGCAACTCACCTATACGACTGACGATCAGAAGGCCTACCGCGATAGTCTGGGTAATCTTATCCCGGACTTGGGCGTGGCCTGGGGGCAGGTTGAACTGGGGCTTGATTTTGAAACACCACTTGAGACCCGACGCGGCAATGGAGCCTTGCTGTTGTTTGGTGGGATCAGCGCAATTGGCAGCCATGTGAAAAACTCCGGCAATGCGGTCACCGTCTCTTCCAATCTGGAGGGCGGGCGTGCCCGGGCCGAATTGGGGCTGAGCTACCAATTTGCGGATCAGGGCGTGTTTCAGGTCGAGACCTTTTACGATGGCATCGGCATGAGCGGCTATGAGAGCTACGGGCTACAGGTCGGGCTTGATCTGAAATTCTAGGCTAACGCCTTGCAGCCCCCAAGAGCGCGGCCCCAGGGGTCGCGCTCTTCCTATTTGGGCGCCGAATAAGGCCGGAAAAGACCAGGCTAGACAGGGTAAGGCCGGGCTAGACAGGGTAAGGCCGGGCTAGACGGGGTAAGGCCGGGCTAGACGGGGTAAGGCTGGGTAAAACTGAGTGGGACTGGGCAGCTAGACCATTGTATTGCCCTGACGCTTCTGTGTGGTGCCAGTCAGCCATCCCGGACAGCGTGGGTTTGCCCGGACTGCGTGGGTTTGCCCGGACTGCGTGGGTTTGAAAGTGCGCAGGCGACAGGAATGCTGGATTGGTTCTCTGGGAGAGCTGCGGTAAAGAAGGGCATGGCCCAGATAGAATCCCTCTTTGTGACCCGCTTGTACCGCGCTGCCCTGTCCGAATGCGGACCGGCAATTGATGCGCAGGAAATGGAAACCTCTTGTATTGTCATCGCCGAAGATGACGAGGCCGGACAGGACTGGTGCGAGGAGAACGGCTATCCCGGCTATACCTCCTACGCCTCGCTGACGGATCTGCCCTGGCGGTTCCCGGTGTTTGCCGATCTGGTAAAGTCGCTGGACGAACACGTCGCCAATTTTGCCAAGGATCTGGAGTTTGATCTGGATGGCCGCAAGCTGGTGCTCGAGGATCTGTGGATCAATATCCTGCCCGAGGGTGGTATGCATTCCTCGCATCTGCACCCCCATTCTGTGATTTCGGGCACCACCTATGTGGCGATGCCCGAAGGGGCCTCGGCGTTGAAACTGGAAGATCCCCGTTCTGGCCGGATGATGGCCGCCCCCACCCGCACCAAGGAGGCCCGGCGCGAGCTGCAGCCCTTTATCTACATGAAGCCTGCCGTGGGGGATGTGTTGCTCTGGGAGAGCTGGCTGCGCCATGAGGTGCCGATGAACATGGCCGAAGACGAGCGGATTTCGGTGAGCTTTAACTACAAGTGGGAGTGAGGCTCCGCAGGCAAAGCGACCATCGCACGGGCAGATCTCACACTTCATCCGATGGAAGCAGTTCGTACTGTATCCAATCCCAATAGGTGAGCAGTTCTCTCTCGGCGGTGTCAAACTCCGGGTGATAGTGGTGCGTGTGGGGTACGGGCGTCTCTATTGGTGCCGGAGAAAACTCTCTCTCCTCGAGCGCTCGCTCCAGTGTGTCGAGGTTTCCATACGCGTAGATAACATTGTGCCGATCTAAAATCAGTTGGTTCTGGGTGGGGAGTGAGATCACCCAGATGTCGTGGCGGCCATCTTGTTCGAAAAACTCCTGAAATGAGTAGAGGAATAGCTCAAGGTCTTCGTAGCTGACGGGATGAGGGCTTTGAAAGCGCCCCCCGGTTTCAATCGTGCGAGGTGCCGATAGGACATACAACACCCCAAATGGGCCATCCCAATTCTTGCACAAGTCAAGGAGCAGAGGGATTTCATGCAGTCTTGGACCTATGGCCAGACGGGACCAACCGGGATAGTTCTGGCGCTCCCAAATATCGGGGTGGGTATAGTTCCTGGCGGAAGCCTGCTCCGATGCCGAGAACTTGGATAGTGTTTCCATGTCAAATACCGTTGGAAATAGTTTTCGGCTACCATAGGCAGAAAGTGGGTTTTCTTCAATCGGCATTGAGAAGAATAGTTTTGCGAGGTTAGTCACGGCCTCCCCAACCTTTCCCTTGCCCCCACGCACTATCTCCCCT
This sequence comes from Pseudophaeobacter arcticus DSM 23566, assembly GCF_000473205.1. NCBI lineage: Bacteria > Pseudomonadati > Pseudomonadota > Alphaproteobacteria > Rhodobacterales > Roseobacteraceae > Pseudophaeobacter > Pseudophaeobacter arcticus. The sequence continues at coordinate 3,317,387 of NZ_KI421507.1, read as the reverse complement.
ATAGGGGCACATCGCTTGGGCTAAATCCTCCTTGGATTTGGGCTTGGTGATTCTTTTCTGCACTTTCTTAAGTGCGGTTTTTACATAACCCACCAGATGAAAAGGTGACCCTCACGGGGCCTTCTGGTGCTTTGGACAAGGAACAAAGGCGATGAACGCCAATGATCTGCGTGACAAGACCGTGGATGAACTCCGCGATGTGCTTGCCAACATGAAAAAAGAGAGCTTCAATCTCCGTTTTCAACAAGCTACCGGTCAGCTGGAAAACACTGCAGGCATCAAAGCGGCGCGCCGCAATGCTGCCCGTGTGAAAACCATCCTGAACGAAAAAGCTGCAGCCGCAGCTGCAGAATAAGGAGCCTGACAGATGCCCAAACGTATTCTCACAGGCACCGTGACCAGCGACGCCAACGCCCAGACCGTAACAGTTTCGGTTGAACGCCGCTTCACGCACCCTGTTCTGAAAAAGACCATTCGTAAGTCCAAAAAATATCGGGCGCACGATGAGCAGAACGCTTTCAAGGTCGGCGATCAAGTTCGCATCATCGAATGCGCGCCGAAATCGAAAACGAAACGCTGGGAAGTGCTGACCGCTTAAGAGACCGGAAGGTCCCATAAGCGGCAAGCTGACCAGTTTGTCGAAACCCTGGGGGATATCAGCACGCATCGCTGCCCCATAGGTCGGGAGAAACCACATGATCCAGATGCAAACAAACCTGGATGTTGCTGACAACTCCGGCGCTCGCCGAGTTCAGTGCATCAAGGTTCTGGGTGGTTCCAAGCGTAAATACGCATCCGTAGGCGACATCATTGTTGTCTCGGTTAAGGAAGCCATCCCCCGCGGTCGCGTTAAGAAAGGTGATGTCCGTAAGGCCGTCGTCGTTCGCACCGCCAAAGAAGTCCGTCGTGCCGATGGTACTGCGATCCGTTTTGATCGCAATGCTGCCGTCATCCTGAACACCAACAACGAACCCGTAGGTACACGTATCTTTGGACCAGTTGTTCGTGAGCTGCGCGCCAAGAACTTCATGAAAATCATCTCGCTTGCTCCGGAGGTGCTGTAACAATGGCTGCTAAACTCCGCAAAGGCGACAAGGTTGTCATGCTGTCCGGCAAGGACAAGGGTAAAGAGGGCGTAATTGCTTCTGTTGACCCTAAAGCCGGCAAGGCGATCATTGATGGGCTGAACATGGCGATCCGCCATACCCGTCAATCGCAGAACGAACAGGGCGGCCGTCTGCCCAAAGCGCTGCCAGTCGACCTGTCGAACCTGGCTCTGCTCGACTCCAATGGCAAAGCAACCCGCGTTGGCTTCCGTGAGGAAGACGGCAAGAAAGTGCGCTTCGCCAAAACGACTGGGGAGACTGTCTGATGCTTGATAACGCAACCTACACTCCACGTCTGAAGACTCTTTACAAGGAAACCATCTGTGGTGCCCTGAAAGAAGAGTTTGGCTACAAGAACGACATGCAGCTGCCTAAGCTGGAAAAAATCGTTCTGAACATTGGCTGCGGCCGGGCTGCTGTACGTGACAGCAAAAAAGCCAAATCCGCTCAGGCGGATCTCAGCACCATCGCTGGCCAGAAAGCTCTGACCACTGTGGCAAAGAACTCCATCGCTGGCTTCCGTGTTCGTGAAGGCATGCCGATGGGCGCAAAGGTTACTCTGCGCGGCGACCGGATGTTTGAATTCCTGGATCGTCTGATCACCATCGCGATGCCCCGTATCCGTGACTTCCGCGGCGTATCGGGTACCTCCTTTGACGGTCGTGGCAACTATGCCATGGGCCTGAAAGAGCATCTCGTGTTCCCAGAAATCGATTTTGATAAAATCGACGAAAACTGGGGCATGGATATCGTGATTGCCACCACCGCGAAAACCGACGCGGAAGCAAAGGCGCTGTTGAAAGCTTTCAACATGCCCTTCAATAGCTGAGCGCGGGAAGGATAGTAGAGACATGGCTAAGAAAAGCATGATCGAACGCGAGAAAAAGCGCGAGCGTCTGGTGGCAAAATATGCCGCAAAACGCGCCGAGCTTAAAGAGATCGCGAATGACGAATCCAAGCCGATGGAAGAGCGTTTCAAAGCGCGCCTGACATTGGCCAAACTGCCGCGGAATTCTTCGGCAACTCGTCTTCACAACCGTTGCCAGCTGACTGGTCGTCCTCACGCTTACTACCGTAAGCTGAAGGTCAGCCGGATCGCGCTGCGGGAACTGGGCTCGAATGGCCAGATCCCCGGTATGGTGAAATCGAGCTGGTAAGGGAGAGACAGATATGAACGATCCTATCGGCGATATGCTCACCCGTATCCGTAACTCGCAAATGCGTGGCAAATCCACCGTAACCTCCCCGGCGTCAAAGCTGCGGGCCTGGGTTCTGGATGTGCTGGCAGACGAGGGTTACATCCGCGGCTACGAGAAATCCACTGATGAACGCGGCCACCCGTCGCTGGAAATCAGCCTCAAGTACTACGATGGCGATCCTGTCATTCGCGAAGTGAAGCGGGTTTCCAAACCTGGCCGTCGCGTTTACATGGGCGTCAATGACATCCCGTCGGTCCGTCAGGGCCTGGGTGTGTCGATTGTCTCCACCCCCAAGGGTGTGATGTCGGACGCAAACGCACGCGCAGCCAATGTTGGCGGCGAAGTGCTCTGCACCGTCTTCTAAGGAGGCTTAATCGATGTCCCGTATTGGTAAAAAATCGGTCGACCTGCCCAGCGGTGTTACCGCAAGCGTGTCTGGCCAAAGCATCGAAGTCAAAGGTCCCAAAGGGACCCGCAGCTTCACTGCAACCGACGATGTCACAATCACTGTTGAAGAAAACGCTGTTTCGGTCACGCCTCGCGGCATGTCCAAGCGCGCGCGTCAGCAGTGGGGCATGTCCCGCACCATGGTTGCCAATCTGGTAACCGGCGTGACCACCGGCTTTAAGAAAGAGCTGGAGATCCAGGGTGTGGGTTACCGGGCTCAGATGCAGGGCACGACCCTGAAGCTGAACCTCGGTTATAGCCACGATGTCGAGTTTGTTGCTCCGGAAGGTGTCACCATCACCGCGCCGAAGCAGACAGAAATCGTTGTGGAAGGGAACGACCAGCAGCAGGTGGGCGAAGTCGCGGCGAAAATCCGTGATTGGCGCCGTCCCGAGCCCTACAAGGGCAAAGGCATCCGCTACAAAGGTGAGTTCGTCTTCCGCAAAGAAGGCAAGAAGAAGTAAGGACCAGCACAATGGCAAACAGCAAACGTACCCTGTTTCTGAAGCGTCGCCTGCGCGTCCGGAACAAACTTCGCAAGGTCAATTCTGGCCGTCTGCGTCTTTCCGTCCACCGTTCGAACAAGAACCTCTCGGTTCAGTTGATCGACGATCTGGCAGGCAAGACACTGGCGTCCGCATCGACCCTGGAAAAAGATCTTGGCTTTGTAGGCAAGAACAACATCGAAGCAGCAACCAAAGTGGGTTCGGTTATCGCCGAGCGTGCCAAGGCGGCTGGCGTCTCTGAGGCGTATTTCGATCGTGGTGGCTTCCTGTTCCACGGCAAGGTGAAGGCTCTGGCCGACGCTGCGCGTGAAGGCGGCCTCAAGATCTAAAGACTTGCGGGCGGCGATTTCGCCTCCCCGATGATCCGGGGGGCGCGTCTTTGGGCGCGCCTCACCAGGATTGGAACAATTGGCGCCAGTCGCCACACACAAAGGAATGCTTTATGGCAGAACGTGATAACCGCCGTGGCAATCGTCGCGACCGTGATGAGACACCTGAATTTGCGGATCGTTTGGTTGCGATCAACCGTGTATCCAAAACTGTAAAAGGCGGTAAGCGCTTTGGTTTTGCAGCACTGGTTGTTGTTGGTGACCAAAAGGGCCGTGTTGGCTTTGGCAAAGGTAAAGCCAAAGAAGTACCTGAAGCCATCCGTAAGGCCACTGAACAGGCCAAGCGTCAGATGGTTCGTGTGCCTCTGAAAGAGGGTCGTACCCTGCACCACGACATCGCAGGCCGCCACGGCGCCGGCAAAGTTGTAATGCGGACCGCCCCTGAAGGTACCGGTATTATCGCTGGTGGTCCAATGCGTGCAGTTTTCGAAATGCTCGGCGTCAAAGACGTTGTGTCCAAATCGATCGGCTCGCAGAACCCCTACAACATGATCCGTGCAACCATCAACGGCCTGACCAAAGAGCAAAGCCCTCGTTCGGTTGCTCAGCGTCGTGGTAAAAAGGTCGCCGACATCCTGCCCAAGCGGGACGAAGCACCTGTTGCTGAAGCAGCAGAAGCGTAAGGAGACGGACAGATGGCTAAAACAATCGTTGTTAAGCAGATCGGTTCCCCGATCCGCCGCCCCGCCGACCAGCGCGCGACGCTGATCGGTTTGGGCCTGAACAAGATGCACAAGACCCGTGAACTCGAAGATACCCCTTCGGTTCGTGGCATGGTGCGCAAGGTCTCTCACATGGTAGAGATCATCGAAGAGCGCGACTAAGCTCTTTTGAAAACTAGACTACTGACGCCTCGCAGCTTGTCTGCGGGGCGTTTTTTATTTAGGGCTAGGGTTGATATTTCCAATTTGGGATCAGCGAATGCGGTTACTTCTTGCAACTCTTGTCAGCTCTTTTCTTCTCTCGGCATGTGGAATGTCGCAGGCCGAGTATGACGCCTACTTGGCAAGTTTTCGAGCGGGCCCCAGCGATGCCGAACGTGCAAACTACAGCAAAATTGGCGTTGTGACGGTCAATGGCGACCGGGATAACTACAGTGCATTCCACGTCACCGTAAGGAGAAGTCAGTCGCTACCTGAAGCCTATTTCAATGTTGTACTGCGTCCAGTTCCTGAACGCCCTGACGGGATCGTTCCTGATCACAGAATTCCGGATGTGATTCTGGCTGATATTTCCAATGATCTTTCGCAGGCCGCTTATGAACAGGTGGTCAACGGTGGCGGTACTGGCAGCATTTTGAAACTGGCTAAGGAAGTGGCACGGCGGACCTACTGTGTTGGACGCCGGGTTGGCCATTATGATCTGAAAGGCACGCGTATCTCCGACCCTGAATCCCTCGCAAAAATTATGGCAGCTACCGGTGGGAATGTCCTTGGAGCAGACGTAAGCCATTTGAACCTGAAACGGATGCCTATTCCCGTTGTCGAGAGAAGAGAATGGATGGACAGTGGTCATTATTGGGCTGAAGTCCGACTGAAGTGTTGATGCGCGTTTTGGGAGCGGTGCTGGGTTTGTCTTTGTTAGTGCTGCAGGCCGGTTGCGAAGAAAACCTTGGAGTGGACACAAACAGTGCATTGGAGGCAGTTCCTGCAAAAACGGTGATGCTGTTTGATCCACAACACGGGTTTCAGATTGTTTTCTTTGAGACAGCACAAAAAAGCTGGCTCTGGTATCCTGGAAATAGGGAAAGCTTGTCGGCAGATGTCCGGCAGGACTCGAAACAGCTGTGCTTTAAGTATCGGCGCAATAGCAACAATCCAGTCACAGATAAGCGTGGTGGTGGATGGTCCTGTTTGCCGCGTTTCCTGCACGAAGGTTTGACTGTGGCTTCGGAAGTAGGCGATGTGTTTAATTTGGCTGGCGGGCACGCCCCTTATATCAGGGGTAAATGCGATGGGACACAAAGATTTGGTCGAGGCACTGTAGATCCTGGGCTTTACCGTCAAGGCTGCCAGGGCAACTGATCGTTCTCTCCTACTGCCCGCCTTCTATGCGCTAGATGCATAGCAGGTTGTCCCGTGGCAGTGGTTGTTTGTAACAAATTTATACCTTTATTCCAGAGACACCTAAACAGGTTAGAAAAAGGGCTGGGAAATGGGTCTCAGCCGCGGATAAGGAATAGCCAATTGGCATTTGTTCACAACACCACCACCGAATTTAGCATCACCGCGCGTCTGCGGGCTTTTGTGGCGCAAGCCAGCGCAAACTGGGCGATGAACCGCGAATACAAGCGCACCTATACGCAGCTGTCCCGCCTCACCAATCGTGAGCTGGCCGACATCGGGGTCCGCCGCTGTGATATTGCAGATATCGCGCGCAAACACGTGCATAACCTCTAGATCGTCCTGCCGGAGGGGGCCGCCCTTGCTCTTGGTTGGAAAACGCCTCTGGTTAAACAGGGGCGTTTTTTGACTTTATGGGCCGCGTCAGCCGCATCAGCCGTTGCCATGGCGTCAATCTGGGGCGGTAGGAACTGCTAGGGCTTGATCCATTGGGGCAGGGCGGCTATATGCCTGCGGTGGCCTCTTGGGGTCATGGAATCATATATCAAAGACATGCCGTGGTTGATCCTGTTTACGCTTCTGGGATCACATCCGGCGAAGGAGAAGCGAAATGAAACTTCACGAACTCAGCGACAATCCAGGTGCTGCCAAAAAACGTATGCGCGTTGCCCGTGGTCCCGGCTCCGGCAAGGGTAAAATGGGTGGCCGTGGTATCAAAGGTCAGAAATCCCGTTCGGGTGTTTCGATCAATGGCTACGAAGGCGGTCAGATGCCATTGTACCAACGTCTGCCTAAGCGTGGCTTCAACAAGCCAAACCGCAAGGCATATGCCGTTGTGAACCTGGGCCTGATCCAGAAATTCATCGACCTGGGCAAGCTGGACGCAGCCTCGATCACCGAAGACACCCTGGTGGCTTCCGGTCTGATCCGCCGCAAAAAAGACGGTGTCCGCGTTCTGGCCAAAGGTGAACTCACCGCAAAAGCCACCATCGCCGTAACCGGCGCATCCGCCGCTGCCATTGAGGCAGTTGCAAAGGCCGGTGGCGCATTGACCGTGGCAACAGCAGCCGCAGCTGAGTAACGCCTTGTGAGCGGTGATAATGCCGCTTACATAGGTCATCAGTTTCCCTATACGCCGTCCGAGCCGGAAAAGGGCTCCGGGCGGCGTTTTTGCAAAAAGAGACCCATTTCATGGTATCAGCAGCAGAACAAATGGCAGCGAACACCAGCTGGTCCGCACTTGGCAAAGCCACGGATCTGCGCAATCGCATCTTGTTTACGCTTGGCCTTTTGGTCGTTTATCGCCTCGGAACCTTTATTCCGGTTCCCGGTATCGACTCAGGCGCCCTTCGCAACTTTATGGAAGCGGCAGGGCAGGGCATTGGCGGCATGGTGTCGATGTTCACCGGTGGCGCCCTTGGCCGTATGGGCATCTTTGCCCTGGGCATCATGCCCTATATTTCGGCCTCGATCATTGTCCAGTTGCTGACCTCGATGGTGCCGGCGCTTGAGCAGCTCAAAAAAGAGGGTGCCCAGGGCCAGAAGAAAATCAACCAATACACCCGCTACGGCACCGTGGCGCTGGCGACAGCCCAGGCCTATGGTCTGGCGGTCTCGCTGGAAGCCGGTGATCTGGCGACCGATCCGGGCATGTATTTCCGCATGGCCTGCATGATCACCCTGGTGGGTGGCACCATGTTCCTGATGTGGCTGGGCGAGCAAATCACCCAGCGCGGCCTGGGCAATGGTATCTCGCTGATCATCTTTGTCGGCATCATTGCCGAGGTTCCGGCCTCCATTGCGCAGTTCTTTGCCTCCGGTCGGTCCGGTGCGATCAGCCCCGCCGTGATCATTGGCGTGATCCTGATGGTGATTGCAGTGATCATGTTTGTTGTCTTCATGGAACGCGCCCTGCGCAAGATCCACATTCAATACCCGCGCCGCCAGGTCGGCATGAAGGTCTATGATGGTGGTTCCTCGCACCTGCCAGTCAAGGTCAACCCAGCCGGTGTTATCCCAGCGATCTTTGCCAGTTCGCTGCTGCTGCTGCCGACCACGATTTCTGCCTTCTCTTCCGGTGCAACCAACGGTCCGGTGATGTCCTGGCTTCTGGCCAACTTTGGCCCCGGCCAGCCGCTCTACCTGTTGTTCTTTGTCTCGATGATCGTGTTCTTTGCCTATTTCTACACCTTCAATGTGGCGTTTAAGCCCGAGGATGTGGCGAATAACCTGAAGAACCAGAACGGCTTTGTGCCTGGTATTCGCCCTGGCAAGAAGACTGCTGAATATATCGAATATGTGGTGAACCGCATCCTGGTACTTGGCTCGATGTATCTGGCGGTGGTTTGCCTGCTTCCAGAAGTGCTGCGTGGCCAGTTTGCCTTCCCGGTTTATTTTGGCGGGACATCGGTGCTGATTGTGGTCTCGGTGACTATGGACACCATTCAGCAGGCGCAAAGCCATCTGTTGGCGCATCAGTATGAGGGGCTCATCGAGAAGAGCCAGCTGCGTGGCCGGAACAAGAAACGTGCAAAACGGGGGCCATCTCGTCGATGACCAATATTATACTTTTGGGGCCACCCGGCGCTGGTAAGGGAACACAGGCGCGTCATTTGACTGAGACTCGCGGCATGGTTCAGCTCTCCACTGGGGATATGCTGCGCGATGCGCAGGCCAGTGGCTCGGAGATGGGCAAAAAGGTCGCTGACGTGATCGCGCGCGGTGAGCTGGTCACGGATGAGATCGTTATTGGCCTGATCCGTGAAAAGATTGCCGAAGGTGCCGAGGGTGGCTTTATCTTTGATGGCTTCCCCCGCACCCTGGGGCAGGCCGATGCCCTGGGCGAATTGCTGGCGGAAATGGGTCTGACCCTGGACGCGGTGATCGAGATGGCAGTGGATGACAGCGCTTTGGTGGCGCGGATCACAGGCCGGTCAACCTGCGGCGGCTGCGGTGAGGTCTACCATGACGAGACCAAGCCATGGCCTGCGGATGGCAAATGCAGCAACTGTGGCAGCACAGAGGTAAAGCGCCGTGCAGACGACAACGAGGAAAGCCTCAAGACCCGTCTGATGGAGTATTACAAAAAGACCTCTCCCTTGCTGGGCTATTACTACGCCAAAGGCGATCTGAAATCCGTTGACGGGCTGCAAGATATGGCTGCGGTGAAGGCGGATATTGCCTCGGTTCTTGCCGAATAAAACCCGCAAGCCGACATTCGATACTAAACAAAGGGAGCCTCGGGGCTCCTTTTTTGTCTGCGTGCCAGGGGAATGCGGGAGGCCGGTTTTGCCCCTGGATTTGCCCTTAGATTTGCCCCTGGATTTGGCTGTGCCTGCAAGGGTCGCTTTTTTCAGAAACAGACGAAGTGTTCACACAATCTGAAACAACCTGAGTATAGTTGACCAGACTTGTGCAATTTTTGAGAAAGCCTAGCTAATGAAATTCCTTTTATCTTCCCTTGCGCTGCTATCCTTCAGCCTGCCGCTTCAGGCGCAACAATTGCTTGTCGATAGTCCAGAGGGATGCGACATCGTGATGTCGAGCCCGGATGGCGATCTTGAGTATGCAGGGAACGGTGGACTGCTCCTGACTGAATCTGGGTATAGCTCGTTGGAGTATTTCTGCTCTTTCACGCCCAAGGCGCAGTATCAGTGGAGAACCTATGAAGTGACCACCCATATTGGTCAGTGTGAGATGCCAGGCCCGGAATTTATGCCGCAGCTGTTCACCATCGTGAGCGATCCTGAGCTGCCTGGTGTTGTCTCCATTTTTACGGGCGACCCAGAGCCGCTTCGGTTTTACAATTGTCAATCTTGATGCCAATTGGCTGAAAAGGCCGCATTTTGACGAAAAGAGCCTGGTTCATCTCTTGACGGGTTGACGCTCTGCTCAAATCCTCATACGCAACCCCATCCCTTTGTGGGATGATTCCATGTGGGCGGATTCTTTTGCCCGCATGACCACCTCAAAATGCTGGGCTGAACGGCTGAATTGCCAGGGTCAAGCGTTGTGAAAAAAGGTTCTGGAGCTACGGAACCGCAACGAAAAGGAAAGTGAAACGTGGCACGTATTGCCGGCGTAAACATCCCCGCTGCTAAGCGGGTACCTATCGCCCTCACATATATCACCGGAATCGGAAACACCTCGGCTGCCGCAATCTGCGAAGCCGTGGGCATTGACGCGGCGCGCCGTGTCAACCAGTTGTCTGATGCCGAAATTCTGGCCATCCGCGAGCACATCGACGCAAACTTCACCGTTGAAGGTGACCTGCGTCGCGAAGTTCAGATGAACGTCAAGCGCCTGATGGATCTGGGTTGCTACCGCGGCCTGCGCCATCGTCGTAACCTGCCCGTTCGCGGTCAGCGTACCCACACCAACGCTCGCACTCGCAAAGGCCCCGCAAAGGCTATTGCTGGTAAGAAGAAGTAAGGGAGGGTTTGATCAATGGCACGCGATAAGACTCGTACGAAGAAAAAAGAGCGTAAGAACATCGCAACTGGTGTTGCGCATGTGAACTCATCGTTCAACAACACCAAAATCCTGATCTCTGACGTTCAGGGTAACGCTATTGCATGGTCCTCTGCTGGTTCCATGGGCTTCAAGGGGTCGCGTAAGTCGACTCCTTATGCGGCTCAGATGGCGGCAGAAGATGCGGGCAAAAAAGCTCAGGATCACGGTGTTAAAACTCTTGAAGTTGAAGTTCAGGGCCCCGGTGGCGGTCGTGAATCTGCCCTGCGCGCCCTGGCCGCAATTGGCTTCAACATCACCTCGATCCGCGACGTAACACCGATGGCACACAATGGCTGCCGTCCACCTAAGCGTCGTCGCGTCTAAGACTTCGAGACTTACGCTGGGGCCCCGCTTGTTTGCTGGGCCCCAGTCCGTCATTTTAAACCTCGGGCGTCTGCACCTTCGGACATGAGGTACAGACAGGAATGGAGGGACTGCATGATCCATAAAAATTGGGCCGAGCTGATCAAGCCAACGCAGCTTGAAGCAAAGCCGGGCAACGATCCCGCACGTCAGGCAACAATTATTGCCGAACCGCTTGAGCGTGGCTTTGGCCTGACGCTTGGCAACGCGCTGCGCCGCGTTCTGATGAGCTCGCTGCAAGGTGCCGCGATCACATCTGTACAGATCGACAACGTTCTGCACGAATTCTCCAGCGTCGCGGGCGTTCGTGAAGATGTCACCGATATCATCCTTAACCTCAAGGGTGTCTCCCTGCGCATGGAAGTCGAAGGCCCCAAGCGCCTGTCGATCAATGCAAAAGGCCCAGCCGTTGTTACCGCCGGTGACATCTCTGAGTCCGCAGGTATCGAGGTGCTGAACCGCGAACACGTGATCTGCCATCTGGATGACGGCGCTGATCTGTTCATGGAACTCACCGTGAACACCGGCAAGGGCTATGTCTCTGCCGACAAGAACAAGCCAGAAGACGCCCCTATTGGTCTGATCCCAATCGATGCGATCTACTCGCCTGTGAAAAAGGTCTCTTATGACGTGCAGCCCACCCGTGAGGGCCAGGTGCTGGACTATGACAAGCTGACGTTGAAAATCGAAACAGACGGGTCCGTTACCCCGGATGACGCGCTGGCCTATGCTGCGCGCATTCTGCAGGACCAGCTGTCGATCTTCGTCAACTTTGAAGAGCCCGAGTCGGCGAACCGTCAGGACGAAGACGATGGTCTCGAGTTCAACCCACTTCTGCTCAAGAAAGTGGACGAGCTGGAATTGTCTGTCCGGTCGGCAAACTGCCTCAAGAACGACAACATCGTTTACATCGGCGATCTGATCCAGAAGACCGAAGCAGAAATGCTGCGCACGCCAAACTTTGGCCGCAAGTCGCTGAACGAGATCAAAGAAGTGCTGTCCGGCATGGGTCTGCACCTCGGCATGGACGTCGAGGACTGGCCACCAGACAACATCGAAGATCTGGCCAAGAAGTTCGAAGATACGTTCTAAGAACCTCACAAGGTCACAATGATTTTGAGGGCAGGCCCAGGTCTGCCCTTAAACAATGCCCGCGCTGGCGGGGAAAGATGGGCACATGCCCCAAGGAGAGCAGCTGACACGCATCGGCTGACAGACAAAGCAAAACGCGAAAGAAGGATTTGAACAATGCGTCACGCACGTGGTTACCGCCGCCTGAACCGTACTCATGAGCACCGTAAGGCCCTGTTTGCAAACATGGCTGGTTCGCTGATCGAGCACGAGCAGATCAAAACAACTCTGCCCAAGGCAAAAGAATTGCGCCCCATCATCGAAAAGATGATCACCCTGGCAAAACGCGGCGACCTGCACGCCCGTCGTCAGGCCAACGCGCGCCTGAAAGAAGACCAGTATGTCGCCAAACTGTTTGACGTGCTTGGCCCCCGCTACAAAGACCGTCAGGGCGGCTATGTTCGCGTCCTGAAAGCGGGCTTCCGCTATGGTGACATGGCGCCTATGGCGATCATCGAATTTGTCGACCGTGACGTTTCTGCCAAAGGCGCCGCCGACAAGGCCCGCCTCGCTGCCGAAATCGAAGCTGCCGACGCAGAATAAGACCCTCTGACATCGTCAGATGGTATGGCCCTCGCTCCGCTGGAGCGGGGGCTTTTCTTTTGAAATGTTATCAGACGATGAGTTTTCTAACCCCTGGCTGCTTGGTGGAGTTTGCTCCGCTTCACAAAACCGCTGCGTCCGAACCGAGGGGTGGGAAGCGAAGCGCCCGCCCCGTGGGGGCGGTTCGGGCGCTGCCAAAGCGGCGCTTTGGCAATTGGTGTAACACCACCTGATTGTGGCAATCCTTGAAGGCTCGCTATGCGGACTTTGCTACAGGTACGAAACTCTAATACATTCGCAAATTCGCTTGTTGATCAGACGCCAACGAAACCCTCGTTTGTGGATACACCAGAAAAACCCCACCCATCTGGTTTGAAGTTGTATCGCCTCGCCAGCAAAGTCAGACGTTCTTCATATTCCCAAATTACTTCAGCACTGAGAGCAAGTGGTCGTGTGCGGATTTCCATCGTCGGTCCTTCCGGGTCGTCATGCCGTTCTACGGTAAACCCCTGACCCTGCAGCTCTTTGCTCATCTTCTCCCACTCAGCATGGGAATTTGAAGGGATCATATGGAAGTCAACAATAGCCATTTCTGGGATCGGGTTCTTAGATGCAATGTCATTGAAAACCCAGAACGTCTCATTTCTCTGCTTCTCTAGATCAGGGTCCATTCGGTACCTCACTTTGCTTTTTACAATTTTGATTAGAAGGCAGCATCAGGTGAGAGATGTCAAAGGGCACAAGGGCTCTAAGCAGACGTTGGCAATTGGCTGAAGTCTTCCTGAAAACTTGCGAAAGCTAATTCGACCGAAATCTTCGCCAACTTTCCTGGTGACACCCCGCCAAATCTTCGCTAGCGTTGCCGACATGACCCAAACCTATGCTGCAATCTGGTTTTATTTTTGTCCGGGCCGACAGGCGGACGGAGGGGTCTTGGCGTGCAGATGACATAAGCCGCGCAACAAGCAGATACCACACCAACCGCCCTCAGCAGATGGCGGTTTTTTTGTATCCGCCGCCACGCAGACAGGGCCTCCCGCAAGGAACCTTAGGACGATGACACCCCATATTGAAAACCTCCGCATCACAGATATGCAGGAGCTGATCTCACCGGACGAACTGGCGGCCAAGCTGCCCAGCAATGATCTGGCCAGCAAGACGGTACTGAACAGCCGCGCTGATATTCAAAAGGTGCTGCGCGGCGCTGACGACCGCCTGATCGTGGTGGTCGGCCCCTGTTCTATCCACGACACCAAGGCCGCCCTTGAATATGCTGAGCGCCTGAAACCCCTGCGCGATGAACTGGCGGGTGAACTGGAAATTGTGATGCGGGTCTATTTCGAGAAACCCCGCACCATCAGCGGCTGGAAAGGGCTGGTGAATGACCCTGGTCTGGATGGCTCGTTCCGCATAAATGACGGGCTGGAAATGGCGCGCAGGCTCTTGCTGGATATCAATCAGATGGGCCTGCCGGTGGGCACCGAGTTCCTGGACACAGCGGTGCCGCAATACCTGTCGGATCTGATGGCCTGGGCCGCCATTGGTGCGCGCACCACCGAAAGCCAGATCCACCGCGAGATGGCCTCGGGGCTCAGCTGCCCTGTGGGGTTCAAAAACGGCACCCGTGGCAATGTGCAGATCGCCATTGATGCGGTGCGCTCCTCGGCTCATCCGCATCATTTCATGGCCCTGGCCAAAAATGGTCGTGCGGCAATTGCGGCCACCAGCGGCAACCCGGATTGCCACCTGATCCTGCGGGGCGGTGGGGGTACAAACTATGCTGCGGCCTCGGTCGATGCCGCCTGCCAGAAGGCCGAACAGGACGGTATTCGCGGCCATGTGATGATCGATGCCAGCCATGCCAACAGCGACAAGGATCCGGCCAAGCAACCCCTGGTGCTGCAGGACGTTGGCGATCAGCTGCGGGCCGGGGAGCAGCGCATTACCGGCGTGATGATAGAGAGCCACCTGGTTGCCGGGCGTCAGGATCTGGGTGCGGACCCGCTGACCTATGGGCAGTCGATCACCGATGGCTGCATTGGCTGGGAGGAAACCGTGGCGGAACTCCGCAAATTGGCCCATGCGGTCCAGGCGCGTCGGGCTGTGCCGTCTCAATTGGCGGGATGATCTTGCTGCAGCATGAGCTCCCCCGCTCATTTTTGGGTCGGGGGGCTCGCAACAGGGCGGTTTGGCAAAGCTTGCATTTGAGCGGCGGCAACAGCATATCCTAGGGGAACACATTTACGGGAGATCCCATGATCCGCACTGCTTTTTTCGCCCGCCTGATTTTGCCTCTGGCTCTTGCACTTGCGGCGGTGAACCCGGTTCAGGCTGAGACCCGCGTGCCACAGTCGCAGGCAGAGATCTCTTTGGGATTTGCGCCGCTGGTCAAACAGGCGGCCCCGGCAGTGGTGAATATCTACGCCAAGATCGTGCGCCAGGCGCAGCACCAGCGCTCCCCTTTTATGAATGATCCATTCTTTGAGGATTTCTTCCGCAATTTTTCCAACCCGCGCCCCAGAGTCGAAAGCTCGCTGGGCTCGGGGGTGATCCTGTCCGAGGACGGCATTGTGGTGTCCAACTACCATGTGGTGGCCATGGCGACCGAAATTCGGGTGGTGACCACGGATAAGCGCGAATATGTGGCGCGTGTGATCCTGGCCGATCAGGCTGCTGACCTGGCCATTTTGCAGCTCGAAGACGCTGAGGGCCTGCCGTTTTTGAACCTGCGCAACAGTGACGAGGTCGAGGTTGGCGAGCTGGCTCTGGCCATCGGCAACCCTTTTGGCGTTGGCCAGACAGTGAGCAGTGGCATTGTCTCTGGTCTGGCGCGCAGTGGCACCGCCTCGGGTGAGGGCTTTGGCTATTACATTCAGACCGATGCGCCGATCAATCCCGGCAATTCTGGTGGCGCGTTGATTGACGTGAATGGCGATCTTATCGGCATCAATACCCGTATCCTGAGCCGTTCTGGTGGCTCCAACGGTATCGGCTTTGCCATCCCGGCCAATCTGGTGCGCGAGTTTGTCAAACAGGCGCGGGCCGGTTCCGAAGGCTTTCAGCGGCCCTGGGCGGGGATGACGGGCCAACCGGTGGATGCCGATCTGGCAGGGTCGCTGGGCATGGAACTGCCCGAAGGCATGGTGATCTCTGAATTGCACCCGCAAAGCCCCTTTGCCAAGGCGGGGTTTGACGTTGGCGACGTGATCACCGAGGTCGACGGCGAGGTGGTGAACTCCCCCTCGGAAATGGTGTTTCGCATGTCGGTGGCGGGGCTGGATGGCACCTCGATGGTGACACGGCTGCGCGGTGAAACACGCGAAACCCTGGTGGTGGAGATGTTTGCCGCCCCCAATGATCCGCCCGCGCGGTCTGTGGTGATGAATGAAAACAGCATCCTTCCAGGGCTGACAGTTGGCCTGATTAACCCTGTTTCCATTGTTCGCCTGCAGCTGCCGCTTTCGGCCACTGGTGTCGCGGTGCTGGATCCAGGCCCCTTTGCGGCGCGCGCCGGGATCAACGCCGGCGATATCCTGCTGGCGATCAACGGCAAAGAGGTGACCGCCTCTGAGGATGTGCCCGCCCTGCTGGAGCAGGCCGGTCGTCGGCTTCGGTTTGATCTGAACCGGCGTGGTCAGCGGGTCAGCCTGCATATGCGGCGCTAACCGATGGCAGATCTGTTTGACAGTGGTGCAAAGCCCGAGGCTGAACCCGCAGCCGGCGTGAATAGACCGCTGGCGGATCGTTTGCGGCCCAAATCGCTGGCAGAGGTGATCGGCCAGGCGCAGGTCCTGGGCGAGGAGGCTCCGTTGGGGGTGATGCTGTCCTCAGGTTCGCTGTCATCGCTGATTTTCTGGGGGCCACCTGGGGTGGGGAAAACCACCATCGCGCGGCTGTTGGCACGGGAGACGGATCTGCATTTTGTCCAGATTTCGGCGATCTTCACCGGGGTTCCAGACCTGCGCAAGGTGTTTGAGGCCGCCAAGATCCGGCGCCAGAATGGCCAGGGCACGCTGTTGTTCGTCGACGAAATCCATCGTTTCAACAAGGCGCAGCAGGATGGGTTTTTGCCCTATATGGAAGATGGCACCATCTTGTTGGTTGGGGCCACCACCGAAAACCCTTCGTTTGAGCTGAACGCCGCTGTGCTGTCACGGGCGCAGGTATTGGTGCTGGAACGGCTGTCGCTGGTGGATCTGGAGCTTTTGACCCAGCGGGCCGAGCGGGAGTTGGGCAGGGCCCTGCCGCTGAGCGGCGAGGCGCGGGATGCGCTGCATGAAATGGCCGATGGCGATGGGCGCACGCTGCTCAATCTGATTGAACAGGTTGCGGCCTGGCGGGTGGACATCCCCCTGGGGCGCGAGGCGCTGGCAACCCGATTGATGCGGCGGGCCTCCAAATATGACAAATCCGGTGATGAACATTACAACCTGATCTCGGCGCTGCATAAATCCATCCGTGGGTCGGATCCGGATGCGGCGCTTTATTGGCTGGGGCGGATGCTGGAGGGCGGCGAGGATCCGCGGTTTCTGGCGCGGCGTCTGACCATGATGTCAACCGAGGATATCGGTCTGGCGGACCCACAGGCCAATACGGTCTGCCTGAATGCCTGGAACACCTATGAACGCCTTGGCAGCCCCGAAGGCGAGCTGGCCCTGGCCAATGCGGCGGTCTATCTGGCGCTGGCCCCGAAATCCAACGCGGTCTATGTCGGCATCAAGGCTGCTCGTCGGCTGGCCAAGGAAACCGGGTCGGCGCCGCCGCCCAAACATATCATGAATGCGCCGACCAAACTGATGGCGGAACAGGGCTATGGCGATGGCTACGCCTATGATCATGACGCTAAGGATGGGTTTTCCGGCCAGAACTACTTTCCCGATGGGGTGCGTCGGCCAGTGCTGTACCAGCCGGTGGAGCGTGGCTTTGAGCGCGAGTTGAAACGGCGATCAGAATATTTTGCCAAGCTCCGGTTGCAGCGCAACTCATAAGAGCGGCTTTCCTTGCTGGAAAACCGCAGCCTCCGGCGGAGGTATTTTGGGAAAGATGAAGCTGAAGGGGACATCTTTTAGGGGGGGCTTATTGACGTGAACTGCAATCAATCGCCGTAAATTTGAACCGTCGTGTTTTGCCCGCGTCCGTTTTGCCGTCTTTGACAAATTGGGCCAGAGTGGCGTTCAGCTTTCCCCTGGCAGGTCAATGCAGCGGTTATAGGTGTTGTTTGCATATCTCCCCTGTTTGGTTTTTTCTGGGGGCGTGTCTCGGTTGTTTGGACGTGAGGAAGGGGGCTGCTGCATAGCGGCTAAAACTTGACATCCTGTTCCTGTCACGCCACAGACCCTTGATGATTTCAACGGTATCTCTGGTCGCCCTTGGCGGCGCCTGCGGAGCAGTGCTGCGCTACCTGACGGGAATGGGCGTTTTGCGCCTGTTTGGCCATCATGAGTTTCCGCTCGCCATCATCACGGTGAATGTGATTGGCTCCTGTCTGATGGGGGCCTTTGTGGTGGCGGCGGCTCACAAGGGGCTGACACATCTCAGCCCCTTGGTGATGACCGGTTTTCTGGGTGGCTTTACCACCTTTTCGGCCTTCTCTCTGGAGACGGCCAACCTCATTGAACGTGGCGCTTTTGGGCAGGCTGCGATCTATGTTTTGCTTTCTATCGGCCTGTCGGTTGGTGGATTGTTCCTGGGCCTTTGGCTCGCAAGAGGAGTGTTCGCATGAGCGGCGTACAGATGATTACCGTAGCGGAGGCGGATGACGACCAGCGGATCGACCGCTGGCTGCGCCGGCTCTTTCCGCATGTGAACCAGGGCCGAATTGAGAAGATGTGCCGCAAGGGCGAGCTGCGTCTGGATGGCGGTCGGGTCAAGGCCAATACGCGGGTTGCAGCAGGGCAGGTGGTACGGGTGCCGCCCCTGGCTGAGTCGGATCTGAAACCGGCAGCCCCCCGCATCGCGCGGATTTCCGAGGCGGATGCCAAGATGATCCGGGGCTGTGTGATCTACAAGGATGACGATGTCATCGTGCTGAACAAACCTGCGGGTCTGGCGGTGCAGGGCGGCAGCGGCACCACCAAGCACGTCGATGGCCTGGCAGATGCCCTGCGCTTTGATGCGGAAGAAAAGCCCCGTCTGGTACATCGTCTCGACAAGGATACCTCTGGCGTTCTGGTGCTGGCGCGCAACCGGCTTGCGGCCAAATCCCTGACCGCGGCCTTCCGCCATCGCAACACCCGCAAGATCTACTGGGCGCTGGTTGCGGGCGTTCCGACGCCCTACCTGGGAGAGATCAAGGCGGGCCTGGTCAAAGCAGGCGGTCATGGGGCTGCCGGGGAAGGCGAAAAGATGATCGCTGTGCATCCCAATGAGATCGACAGAACGCCGGGTGCAAAACGGGCCCATACCTATTACGCGACCCTGTACCGGGTTGCGGGACGGGCCTCTTGGGTGGCGATGGAGCCGGTGACCGGGCGCACCCATCAGCTGCGGGCGCATATGGCGGAGATTGGTCACCCGATCATTGGCGATGGCAAATACGGCGGGTCGGGCCAGGAAAACCTGGGCGATGGCTGGGGGGCTCAGTTGGGCGGGGTGATCAGCAAAAAGCTGCATCTGCATGCCCGCCGCCTGGTGTTTGAACACCCGACAACCAAAAAAGACATCGTGATGACGGCAGAGCTGCCGGATCACATGAAGGAGAGCTGGGACACCTTTGGCTGGACCGAGGACCTGGCGGCGGACGATCCTTTTGAGGGGCTGATGTGAGCGCCAGACTGCGGCTGATCCTGTTCGATGTCGATGGCACCCTGGCGGATAGCCAGAATGCCATCGCCTCCGCCATGCGCTTTGCCTTTGAGGGCCAGGGGCTGGTGGTCCCGGCGCGGGCTGAGATCCTTTCCATCGTTGGGTTGTCGCTGCCTTTGGCGATGGACCAGCTGGCCCCAGATCAGACCGCAGCGGTGCGGGCGCAGTTGGTTGAAGGCTACAAGCAAGCCTATATGGACAAACGGTTGGCGCAGGGTCCAGGGCATTCGCCGTTGTTTCCAGGTGCCGCCGAAACCCTGGCCGGATTGCACGCGGTGCCCGAGTATCTTTTGGGGGTGGCGACGGGCAAATCGCAACGCGGCTTGGATGCTTTGATCGACGCGCATGGGCTAGACTGTTTTGTCACCCGGCAGGCTGCGGACAACCACCCCTCCAAGCCTCATCCGTCGATGGTTTTGACAGCGCTGGCTGAAACCGGTGTTGAGCCTGCCGATGCGGTGATGATCGGGGATACAAGTTTTGACATAGATATGGGGCGCGCCGCTGGCGTCCGCACCATCGCGGTTGACTGGGGCTATCACCCGGCTGCCGAACTGGACGCGGATCATGTCATCAGCAGTTTTGACCAGCTGGCGCCCTTGTTGCAACAGATCTGGAAGACGTAAGACATGAGTGATTGGAAGCAAAAGCGGTTCTGGAAAGAGGTCTCTGCGGTCGAGGTTGATGGCGGATTCGCGGTTCTTCTGGACGGTCGTGGGGTTAAGACGCCTGCCAAGGTTTCTCTGACCCTGCCCAGTCTTGAAATGGCCTCTGCGATTGCCGCAGAGTGGGATGCGCAGGTGGAGGGAGTTAAGCCCGAGACCATGCCCTATACCCGCTCTGCCAATGCGGCCATTGATAAGGTCTCGAATCAGCAGGCCGAAGTCGCAGACATGTTGGCGGATTACGGCGATTCGGACCTGCTTTGCTATCGTGCGGATAGCCCGCAGGAGCTGGTGATGCGTCAGGCAGAGCACTGGGACCCTGCCTTGGACTGGGCCAAAGAAACCCTGGGTGCCTGTCTGGAAACGCGCCAGGGGCTGCGACATGCGCGGCAGGATCCGGCGGCCTTGGCGGTGCTGCGTGACGCAGTTCACGACCTGAATAATTTCCAGCTCGCGGCCTTTCATGACCTGGTGTCGATGTCCGGGTCACTGGTCCTGGGCTTTGCGGCTGCCCGTAATTGGCGCACAGCGGATGATATTTGGCAGATTTCGCGCCTGGACGAGACCTGGCAGGAAGAGCAATGGGGCGTTGATGAAGAGGCGCAGGAGACCGCAGAGTTGAAGCGAACTGCCTTTTTGCACGCAAAAAGTTTCTACGATATTTGTTGAGAAGACAGCAAATTGCGAGACTGATCCCCATTGGGAAATTTTGTATCGAATAGCAAAGAGTTCGCTATTCGGTCATCGAAATTGATGATCCCACACTTGACGTTTGTTGATGAATGCGCCCAAACTCCCTGTACGGATTGGGGTTTCTCCCGGTTCACACCATTTCTGGCACCGCTGTGCCAGGCAAAAAAAACCACCGCAATAGGTGGAACATCAGGAAGAGGTAAATATGAAAAATACCGTAATTTTGGGCGCATTGACCATTGCCGGTCTGTCGGCTGGTGCAGCTGCTGCTGGCACCCTGGACGATGTGAAGGCCCGCGGCAAACTGAACTGCGGCGTCACCACTGGTCTGGTTGGCTTTGCGGCTCCAAATGCAAGCGGCGAATGGGAAGGCTTTGACGTTGCTTTGTGTCGTGCTGTTGCTGCGGCTGTGCTGGGCGATGGAAACGCTGTTGAATTCGTGCCAACAACCGGCAAGACCCGCTTTACTGCGCTGGCGTCTGGCGAAATCGACATGCTGGCCCGGAACACCACCTGGACCTTCTCGCGCGATGTTGACCTGAAGTTCGAATTCACTGGCGTGAACTACTACGACGGTCAGGGCTTCATGGTTCCCAAAGAGCTGGGTGTATCCTCGGCCAAAGAACTCGACGGCGCCACAGTCTGCATTCAGACCGGCACCACCACCGAGCTGAACTTGGCTGACTTCTTCCGCTCGAACAACATCTCTTACGAGCCGGTTCCAATCGAGACCAACGCCGAAGCGCAGCAGCAGTACCTGGCAGGTGCCTGTGACGTTTACACCACTGATGCATCCGGCCTGGCTGCAACCCGTGCGACGTTTGAATCCCCTGATGCGCACACCCTGCTGCCTGAAATCATCTCCAAAGAGCCTCTGGGCCCGCTGGTTCGTCACGGCGACCACGAGTGGGGCGATGTCGTGCGCTGGACTTTGAATGCGCTGATCGCGGCTGAAGAGCTGGGCGTTACCTCTGCGAACATCAACGAGATGGCTGCTGGCACCAACAACCCTGAAATCAACCGTCTCCTGGGCACCGAAGGTACCCTGGGTGAGATGCTTGGCCTGTCGGCTGACTGGGGCAAGAACGCGATCGCCGCTGGCGGTAACTACGGTGAAGTCTTTGCTGACAACATCGGTGAGACAACTCCCATCGGTCTGGCACGTGGCCTGAACGCACAGTGGACCAAAGGCGGCCTGCTGTACTCGCCTCCTTTCCGCTAAGACCCGCTTAGGAAAGGGCGCAGGATATCCTGCGCCCTTTTTCCTACCGCGTACTATCCAAACACACATCGCTTTAGATCTGACGCGAGCAGGGAACCAACTCTGCCGAACAGTAGATCTATAAGCCACGGGGATCACTAGGTCATGACAACTTTCACTGACCCACCGAAGGCGTCGTTTCGGCTATCAATGCTGATCTACGACACCCGATACCGGTCTATGACAATCCAGATCATCGCACTGATCGGATTTCTTCTTTTACTTGGCATGCTCGTTAGCAATACGGCCCAGAACCTTGCGACACTTGGTAAAGAACCAAGCTTCCGCTTTCTGGGAGAGCCTGCGAGCTATGACATCAACCAACGCTTGCTGGAGTATACGTCTCGCGACACCCATATGCGCGCCGCACTTGTCGGCCTGCTAAATACGCTGGTTGTTGCCGTTCTTGGCTGCCTCACCGCCACCGTTCTTGGGGTGATCATCGGTGTGCTGCGCCTGTCCAGCAACTGGGTCGTCGCCAAGCTGACAACCATCTACGTCGAGACCTTCCGGAATGTTCCGGTGCTCTTGTGGATCGTTTTCACCATGGCGGTGATGATCGAGACAATGCCGGCACCACGCGCCTTCAAGGGCGACAACCCCTCTGCAACGATGTCACTGGGCGATACCGTCGCGGTGACCAACCGTGGGGTCTATGTTCCGGAGCCGCTCTTTTCGCGCAGCCTTGGCGATATACATCTGCTGGGCAACAGCTCGCTACGATTTGATGTCAGCCTTGACCTGATCGTGATCTTGTTGGTTCTCGGTCTTAGTCTCTGGGGAGCGGCCAAGGTCAAGTCGCGCGCAGATCGGATTCAGGAACAGACTGGGGTGCGGCCAACGACCTGGCACATGCGTCTTGGACTGGTTGTGGTGCCTACGGTCGTTTTGTTGGTCGCGCTGGGGTTCCACCTTGGCTATCCGGAACTGAAGGGTTTCAACTTCAAAGGTGGCACCCATCTGCGCAACTCATTGATTGCACTATGGTTGGCTCTGTCTTTGTACACAGCGGCCTTTATCGCAGAAATCGTGCGTGCAGGTATTCTGGCGGTTAGCCATGGGCAGACCGAAGCCGCAGCTGCGCTTGGTATTCGCCCAAGCAAGGTCATGTCTTTGGTGGTCCTGCCGCAGGCGATGCGGGTGATTATCCCGCCGCTGATCTCAAACTATCTGAACCTGACCAAAAACTCATCTCTCGCGATTGCGGTAGGCTACATGGATCTGACGGGCACGCTGATGGGGATCACCCTCAATCAGACGGGGCGCGAACTGGAGACAGTGCTTATGACCATGATGATCTATCTCACAATCTCGCTGAGCATCTCGGGGATCATGAATTGGTACAACGAACGCGTCAAACTGGTGGAGCGGTAATATGAGCGATATTTCATTTGTCCGCACGGAGATGCTGCCAGAGCAGGCCCCACCGGCCTCCTCTGTGGGTGTCATCGGCTGGGCGCGGGTCAATCTGTTCTCGTCAACACTGAACTCGGCTCTCACCATTGCGGCCATTGCACTGATCTATTTTGTGCTGGCAACTTTTATTCCCTGGGCCTGGTCCCCGACCTGGAACGCCACCTCGCTGCACAACTGCCGCGAGATTCTGGCGGAGCTGGGACGTGAAGGAGATTTCTCTGGCGCCTGCTGGGGCGTGATCCAAGACCGTTGGGTGCAGCTTTTTATGGGGTTTTACCCTCCTGAACACTACTGGCGCCCAATTGCTGCCTTTATCCTGCTGGGGGTTGCCCTGTTGCCGATCCTCTATTCGGACAAGGTGCCTGCAAAGATGATGTGGTTTACCGGGTTGTATCCATTCCTGATGCCACTGTTGCTGTGGGGCGGGTCGATCTGGACGCCCATCATGGTACTGGCTGGGTTTGTACTGGCCTATGTCGTCTATAAATCGCTGACAGAGCGCGTGAGCGAACTGATTGGTCTGATCGCAGCGGTCGTGGCTGCGGTTGTCTGGTGGCTGTTTGTTACCTCGGCTTTGGCGGATGCTCTGACGGGGATCCTCCCCATCGGGCTGGAACCTGTGGACAGCCGCAAGTTTGGCGGCATGATGCTGTCGCTGACCATCGGCGTGGTCTCGATTGGCTTTTCCTTGCCAATCGGCATCGTTCTGGCGCTTGGGCGTCAGTCGGATCTGTTGATTGTCAAAGCGCTTTGTGTGGGCTTTATCGAGTTCATCCGGGGGGTGCCGCTGATCACATTGCTGTTTGTGGCTTCAACCCTGCTGAACATCTTTATGCCACCCGGAACCAACTTTGACATCATCATGCGAGTCATCATCATGGCGACCCTCTTTGCCTCTGCCTATATGGCCGAAGTGATCCGGGGTGGTTTGGCGGCGCTGCCAAAAGGTCAGTACGAAGGGGCCGATTCGCTTGGCCTCAACTACTGGCAGGCACAGCGTCTGATCATCATGCCACAGGCATTGAAGATCTCCATTCCGGGCATCGTCTCGACCTTCATCGGACTGTTCAAAGACACCACGCTGGTGTCGGTGATTGGTCTGCTGGACCCGTTGGGCCTGTCCAATGCCATCCGCGCAGATTCCGATTGGAATGGCGTTGTCTGGGAACTCTACGGCTTTATTGCCCTGATGTTCTTTGTCTTCTGCTTCTCCATGTCTCGCTATTCCATGTATCTGGAGCGTAAGCTTCAGACTGGCCACCGTTAAGGAGTTCAACATATGTCTGAACTGGCAACGAACCGTCAAATCGACCGCTCCAAGATGCAAGTCTCGGATAAGGTTGCGATCGAAATCAACAATATGAACAAGTGGTACGGGTCTTTCCACGTGCTGCGCGACATCAATCTCACTGTCAATCAGGGAGAGCGGATCGTGATCGCCGGGCCTTCGGGCTCGGGGAAATCAACCCTGATCCGCTGCCTGAACGCGCTGGAAGAGCACCAGCAGGGCAAGATCGTTGTCGATGGAACCGAGCTCAGCAATGATCTCAAGAATATCGACAAGATCCGTTCCGAAGTGGGCATGGTGTTTCAGCACTTTAACCTGTTCCCGCATCTCACCATTCTGGAAAACTGTACGCTGGCGCCGATCTGGGTGCGTAAAACACCCAAGAAAGAAGCCGAAGAGCGGGCGATGCATTTCCTGGAAAAGGTCAAAATTCCTGAACAGGCTGACAAGTATCCCGGCCAACTTTCGGGTGGTCAGCAGCAGCGTGTGGCAATTGCCCGCTCGCTTTGCATGATGCCGCGGATCATGTTGTTTGATGAACCAACCTCGGCGCTGGATCCAGAGATGATCAAAGAGGTGCTCGACACCATGATCGAACTGGCGGAAGAGGGCATGACGATGCTTTGTGTGACCCATGAGATGGGCTTTGCCCGTCAGGTGGCAAACCGTGTGATCTTTATGGATGCGGGTCAGATTGTGGAGCAGAACGAACCCGAAGAGTTCTTCAACAATCCCCAAAGCGAACGGACAAAACTGTTCCTGAGCCAGATCCTGGGGCACTAAGATCTCTGCCATTCTAATGTTAGGCCCCTCGGGAAACCGAGGGGCCTTTTTTGCTATTGGAGCGAGCTACTGTTCGCCGTGGTGCATCCGGATTTCAGGATGACCAAAGAAGCTGTTCATGCGCTCCTCGCCTGCGGTGAAGCCGTATCTATTGTAGAAACGTCGACCGATGGCGTTCTCGACAAAGACATCGAGTTCAAGATGTCCTTTGAGCGCAACGGCTTGATCCATCAGCGCGTGTCCGATTCCGCGCCCGTGAAACGCAGGGCGTAGAAACAGGCCGCCAACCTCATTTTGGATCAATGAGATAAATCCAACGGGTGTTCCCGCGATCTCGGCCATATAGGTTTCTGCCAGATCCAGAAAATGGTCGCGGATCATGGCTTCGGCCTGATCCGTGGCTTCGGCGGTCAGAAACGGATGGGCATATGCACTTGCTTCGCGCCATATGGAGAGGACGGCGAGTTTGTCCGCCGGGGAAAAAGGTCTGATGAGTGTCATGGAATGTCCTTGAGCAGTGCTGCGCCATGCGCAGACGAATAGTGATAAGGATTAGGCACAGCCAAACCAGGCTACTGCAAAAGCGGTGGCGCGTTGCGGGTTTGATCTGTGCAGCGGTTCCGTAGAACCATCCCTAGCAGGACATAAAATCTCCATAGTAGACAGTTTTTGCTACAATACCGGAGGCTTCCGGTCAAGAAAGCAGCATGTCCTCAGCCCCCAGCAGCTCGCGGGGGACGATGAATTCGACAACCTTGCCGCTGCTCCAGGCCAGATCATCCCAAGTGTTGATGTCGAACTTGACGATCAGGGTTGCGCCGGTTGGATAGTCGTCAAAGCGGGTATGATCGGGGCGATGGTTCACGATAGCATGGGCAAAGGCGGCAATCCCCGGATTATGGCCCAGGATCATCGTTCGCGGATGCGGTGCTTCTTTCAGCACTTGGAAAATGATGTCAGAGCTTGCGTGATAGAGCCGCTCGGTAAAGACTGCAGGCGCCTCAATGCCGGTCAGCTCATATGTCTCCCGTGTACGCTGAGAGGAGGACGAAATAACCTGCATTGGCAGCTCATTTATCTCTCGCAGCCAATTTCCAAGCGCCTTGGCCGAGGCCCGGCCTCGCTTGTTCAGTGGGCGGGAATGGTCGCTGGGGGCGTTGGTGTCCCAGGCGGATTTTGCGTGACGGGTCAGAATTAGGGTGCAGGTCATGATGGGTGAAAATACCTCATGTGATGTGCGGTTTGTTCAATGCGTCGTCCTGCCCCCTGGCTGAGGGGGCATGCGCACCGGGCGAGGCACCCCTGCGTCATGCAGGCTGCTCCGGCCGGGGTGTCTAGGTGATGGTGACAGGCGGCCAGCTCATAGGGACCACCTTTAACCAAAGCAGCTGCCGGACATGTGTTCAAACATGGCTGGGTTGTGCATGTCGCGCAGGGGGAGTGTGCCAAAGGTGGAGGGGGTATGTCAAAGTTTTGATCGAAGTGGAGCGCTCCCCGATAGGAAATCAACATGCCAACCTCATCATGCACCATCATTTGTGACGGTGATGTGAAGGCCCGCCCCGAGGCCAGAGCCCAGTCCACAAAGGGCACATAGGGTGGCCCCCCAAAGGGAAAATAGGCCGTGGCCCCCAGGGTTGCAGCCAGGGCGCCAACAACGCGTGCTGACCAGTGATCAACTGGGTCGGGACCTGCTTCCAGATACTCGGGTGACCGGGTGAATGTCGGCCAGAATTCCGCGCCGCAGCCCAACAGAATCAGCGTGCCATGCGACAGTGCTTTGACCGGGCGCTTTTCGGGATGGAGCGCGCCATAGATCTGTAGGCCCGCAGCATGCGCCGCCTGGGAGATGTTGGCGTAGTCTGGCTGTGGATCGGTCTTGGCGTGCTTAGCTGTGGTTGCTGGTGTCATCATCCCCTCCCCAGTCGTCTGCGGGGAGGATATCAGACTGCTGGGCAAGAAACGCGTAAAAACGGTGATGCCCGTCTGGATGCGCCGCTATGGGCCGGTTGTGTCAGCCCCTGAGGCCGCGTCAGCTATGCGCGGATCATCGAACCTGCGCCGTGGTCGGTAAACAGCTCCAGCAGGACGGCGTTCTTGACCCGGCCATCGACAATGGTACAGGCGCGCACACCGGAACGAACGGCCGCCAGAGCGGTTTCCGTCTTGGGGATCATGCCCCCTGCAATGACGCCTTCGGCAGTTAGACGTTCCACATCAGCAGCTTTCAATTCGGTCACAACCTCGCCGCTGGCATCCTTGACGCCGGACACATCAGTGAGCAGCAGCAGCCGGTCGGCATTGAGCGCAGTGGAGATGGCGCCAGCCGCAGTATCGCCATTGATATTGAAGGTCTCACCCGTGCGACCAGCCCCGATGGGGGCAATCACTGGGATGATGTCCTTTTCAAACAGGTCGTACAGCACCTGTGGGTCCATCTGTGTTGGGGCGCCAACAAAGCCCAGCTTGGCATCGGCCTGATCGCAGGTGATCAGATTGGCGTCCTTGCCCGACAGGCCAACTGCGCGGCCTCCCTGGGCATTGATCGCTTGCACAATGCGTTTGTTTACCACCCCAGAGAGCACCATCTCCACCACTTCCATGGTGGCCTGATCGGTGACCCGCTTGCCATCGACAAACTCTGACTTGATCTGCAGCTTGTCCAGCATGGCGTTGATCATCGGCCCACCGCCATGCACAATCACCGGATTGACCCCGACCTGTCGCATCAACACGATGTCGCGGGCAAAGGTCTCCATGGCTTCATCGCTGCCCATGGCATGGCCACCCAGCTTGATGACAACAATCGCCCCGTCATAGCGCTGCAGATAGGGCAGGGCGCTTGACAGAGTTTCGGCAGTAGCAATCCAGTCGCGGTTCATATCTTGTTTCTTCATGGCTCAGGGTCCTCTTGGCGTCTGGTGTTACTTGCTTCTGGCACTGCTGCCAAGTGCGACATAGAGATTGCGGCTCTGGCCTGGGCTGATAGGGTCACCTTGCAGCCTCAAAAGACGGAATTCACACCATGCGCCAAAAGACTTTGCTTCTGACTGGTGCCAGTCGCGGCATTGGCCACGCCACAGTGCGCCGGTTCAACGCCGAAGGTTGGCGGGTGATCACCTGTTCGCGCCAACCCTTCCCCCAGGAATGCCCCTGGGGCGGCGGTGCCGAGAATCACGTACAGCTGGATCTGTCGGACCCCTCTGACACCATCAACGCGGTTGGTATCATTCAGGAACGGCTTGGCGGTCAGCTCGACGCGCTGGTCAACAATGCCGGTATTTCTCCCAAAGGCCCCGAGGGTGAGCGGTTGAACACCCTGGACACCGACCTGATGACCTGGGGCAAGGTCTTTCACGTCAACTTCTTTTCCACTGTGGTACTGGCGCGCGGGCTGAAGGACGAACTGGCCGCCGCCAAGGGTTCGGTGGTGAATGTGACCTCGATTGCCGGCAGCCGGGTGCATCCCTTTGCCGGGGCCGCCTATGCCACGTCCAAGGCGGCACTGGCAGCGCTGACCCGCGAGATGGCCCATGATTTTGGGCCTCTTGGGGTGCGGGTAAACGCGATTGCCCCGGGGGAGGTGGAAACCGCGATCCTGTCCCCCGGCACCGACAAGATTGTCGAAAAGCTCCCCATGCAGCGCCTGGGCCAGCCAGAAGAGGTTGCAGCAGCGATCTATTTCCTGTGCTCGCAGGAGAGCTCATATATTTCGGGCGCGGAGATCGAAGTAAACGGCGCCCAGCACGTCTAAGGCCAGAAAGGGGCGCAAAAATGCCCCCACAGAGGAGTCTAAGCTCTGCGGGGGCGAGTGGTCGGTTGGGCCGCAAGGGACGCATCGGGCCAAACCGGCCTTTGGCTCCAGCCCCTGGTGAAGGGATGAGTGCGGAGCCAATTCAATGAGCGTAAGCTGCCTGGTTGGCGGGGGGCTAGTGAACCATCGAGGTGCAGCACCAGCGCGCCACACAGAGACTACGCGATGAGCGCGCTTGGTCCGGATCATGCGAATAGCTGGTCACCATGGGGGCTCTCCATATCAAAACAGCGCCATGGCCTGGGGGTTCCAGGGCTGGCTGCACCAAAAGGCAAAGGCTTTGAGTGTTCAGGAGAGGGCAGGTGGTCCGCGGGCATCATAGCGCCAGTGGAGTCCGGCAGGATGATGGGTAAATTCTTCATGCGCCCAGCGGGCGAGGGAAGGCATGGTCGACCCTAACAGGACAGGGCTGTGTTGGGGCAGGTCGGCAGGGTTGGACAGACCCGCGAAGGGGCAGTTGGACTTGTCCATTTGGCGGTCATGGTTATCCTGCTGAGCATCGCCGTCGTCCAGATCGACCCAGCGTTCCACAAGCCCATCGTCACTACAGATCACCAACAATACCCTGCCGTCGCTGGCATGTGCTGGCATCCACCCCGCCGGGAGCAACCCGGCAGCGGCAATGGCCAGCAACATGACATATGACAGCAGGCGGTGGGTCACCTATTCAAGGCCGCAGATGATCGAGCGCAGGGTGGCAATGCCATCGCCTTTTTCCGAGGAGGTCAGCACGATCTCAGGATAGGCCGCGGGGTGGCGGGCCAGCGTGGTGCGGACCTGTTCAATCACCCGCTCACGATCCTTGAGCTTGACCTTGTCGGCCTTGGTCATGACGCACTGAAACGTCACAGCTGAGCTGTCCAGCAGGCTCATGATCTCTTCGTCCACATCCTTGACGCCGTGACGGCTGTCGATCAGCACAAAGGCGCGGCGCAGGGTCTGACGGCCACTGAGGTAGCGCTTGAGCAGCTTTTGCCACTTTTCTACCACGGCCAGCGGCGCATTGGCATAGCCATAGCCCGGGAGATCCACCAGGTAGAGCTCGGGGCCCTGGGTGAAAAAGTTGATCTCTTGCGTGCGGCCCGGCGTATTGGAGGCCCGGGCCAGGCCCTTGGTTCCGGTGAGGGCGTTGATCAGGCTGGATTTGCCAACATTTGACCGACCGGCAAAGCAGACCTCCATGCGGTCCGCCTCGGGCAGGCCCGACATGGCAACGACGCCTTTGACAAACAGGGATTCGCCCGCGAACAGCTTGCGGCCCTTTTCTGCGGTGATCTGGTCAGGCTCTTCAGCGAGGGCGAATGGGATCTGCATCAGACAAGCTCCAGGGTATCGGTGAGAGCAATATTACCATCGCACAGCACCTTGGCACGAATGCCGAAATCAGTGTGGCCCCAGTGGTCGCGCAGGGCCTTTAACGTGTTGGCGTCGCGGCTGCCCGTGTCCGGGTTGGTTTCGGTTGCGCGACAGCGGGTGATGCGGTCGATGACTTCCAGACGCACCTCACCGATCTGCAACTGGCGCCCAACCCAGTCAAATTCCTCAAAGGGGGCAGCGCCGTCGATCCACAGATTGCCACGGAACCGGCGCGGGTCCAACTCCTGTCCCAGGGTTTCCCCCAGCGCCCGCAGCGAGGCCAGTGACAGGATCGAGAGCGCCGAAAAACTGGCATCAGCCATGCCGCCCGCCGGGGCTGCAATCAAGCTGTGGGGCTGTGGTCGCTCGGCCGGGTAGATCGGCCGCAGCCAATCCACCAGTTTTGCGCCATCCGTTGCTGGGGCCAGGGTGATCTCACCCTGTTTCGGGTGGCGCAGGGTGATCTGGTCGCCCTGTGTTTGGGCGGTGACTGCCATCAGTTCAGGCCCGAAACAGCCACGGGCAAAGTTGCGGCAGTGCTGCCATTCGCCGGTATCCTCGGCTGTGCCGGTCAGCACGGCCCAGGCCCGGTCCAACGGCATAGGTCCGCCTGTCTCCAGACGGACCTGTGTCACTGGTTCGGCCCCGATGCCTTTGATCGGGTGCCGCCACATTTGTTTGACAGTTGCTGTCATTCTTTCCCAGCCTTTGGCTTGCGCTTGACGCTGGCTTTGATGTTGCCAAAGACGTCAGGCTTAAAGCCGTGGCTGCGCATGATCAGATACTGCTGGGTAAAGGTGATGGTGTTGTTGGCGATCCAGTAAACAACCAGACCAGAGGCAAAACCACCCAGCATGAACATGAAGACCCAAGGCATCCAGGCAAAGATCATTTGCTGGGTAGGATCGGTTGGAGCCGGGTTCAGCTTTTGCTGCAGCCACATCGAAATACCCAGAAGGATCGGCAAGATACCAATAAACACGGTGGCAAAAATTGTACCTGCTTCGGGACCACTCATGGGCAGCAGCCCAAAGAAGTTCATGATCGAGGTCGGATCGGGCGAGCTCAGATCCTGGAAGGGACCAAAGAAGGCAGCGTGACGCAGCTCCAGGGTTACAAAGATCACCTTGTAGAGCGAGAAAAAGATGGGGATCTGGATCAAAATCGGCAGACAGCCGGCAGCGGGGTTCACTTTTTCCCGCTTATATAGCTCCATGATTTCTTTTTGCTGCTTTTGGCGATCATCGCCCGCGCGCTCTTTCAGCTTTTCCATCTCCGGCTGCAGCTCTTTCATCTTCGCCATCGAGGCATAGGATTTATAAGCCAGCGGGAAGACGAGGATCTTGATCAGTACGGTCAGCGCGATGATCGCCCAGCCCATGTTGCCAATCAGCCCGTGCAGGAAGTGAAGCACGGCAAACATCGGTTTGGTGAGGAAGAAGAACCAGCCCCAGTCGATACTGTCGAGGAAGCCGGCAATACCGCCCTTTTCATAGGCGCGGATGGTTGCCCATTCCTTGGCGCCGGAAAACAGCTGGGTGGTGACCTCAGCGGTTTCGCCAGCAGCCAAAGTCATGGTCGGCAGCACCACGTCAGTTTGGTAGATATCACGACGTTCGTCATATTTTGCCGCAGAGCGGAACGCCTGGCCCGGTGCTGGGATCAGCGTCGACATCCAATAGTGATCGGTGAAGCCGATCCAGCCGTTGCCCTCTACCTGTTTGATTTCGGAGCGCGATCCGTCACGGGGATCCATTTCAAAATCAGCAACAGCGGAATAGTCCAGCTCGGTCAGCTCGCCGTCGGCCATGCCAACAACGCCTTCGTGCAGGATGAAGAAGTTCTTCAGCTCCGCAGGCTCACCATGGCGCGCCAGGGTGCCATAGGGGGCGAGCGAGACGGTGTCACCAGAGCCGTTGGTGACTGTCTGGGTGACCGAGAACATATAGTTCTCGTCCACGGCGATGGTGCGGTTGAAGGTGAGGCCCTTGCCATTGTCCCAAGTCAGGGTCACCGGGCTGTCAGGTGTCAGCTCAGCACCTGCAGGGGCGGTCCACAGGGTGTTGGCCCCAGGTACGTCCGCAGCAGCCAGACCGCTGCCTGGTGCCCAGCCGTAGAGGGCGTAATAGGCGCCCTGCTCTCCAACCGGAGAGAGGAACTGGACAATTTCCGGTGCATCAATGGTAACGCGGTAGTCTTTCAGTGCCAGGTCATCAATGCGACCGCCCTGCAGCGAGATGCTGCCAGTGAGGCGATTGGATTCGATGCTAACGCGGGGCGCGTCAGAGGCGCTGGCCTCTTCTGTAGGCTGGCTGGTTGCAGCATCGGCTGCAACAACAGCACTGGGAGTGCTGACAGCACCATCCGTAGGTGCCGTTTCAGTCGCCAAGGCTTCGGGAGCCGGCGGGACCTCTTGGGGTGGAAAAAAGTACATCCACCCAAGAAGCACGAGGCTGCTGAGTGCGATTGCGAGAATAAGATTCTTGTTCTGGTCGTCCATTTGGGACTGCCACCTCGTGTAGGGAATGACAGGGTGTGGTTCAACAGAGAAGACCCCCAAAGGTCAAGCGGAATCGCGGGAATCCGGGGCGGCAAAGCGCCCCGGAGACAGAAAAGCGGTATTTCGCCAGTGATTAGCCAGTGATTAGATTGAGATCAGCGGGTGTGACGACCAATTTCCGGGGCTTGCTGCAACTTCGCCTCGTGGGCTGTCATCCAGTCCAGCGTCTGGTCAAATGGCATGGGGCGACCGATGCCAAAGCCCTGAACATGGTCGCAGCCTAGCTGGGCCAGCAGCGCGTGCTCGCCGGCGGTTTCGACACCCTCCGCCAGTGTCTCAAGGTCCAGGCGTTCGGCCATGGTCAAAATGGCGGCGATCAGCTTTTGTTGGTCCGGGTCGCGATCTGCCCGCAGCACAAAGGAACGGTCGATCTTGATCCGTGAGATATTGAACCGGCGCACCGCCGAGATTGAGGCGTGACCCGTGCCAAAATCATCCAATTCGATGTGGCAGCCCAGATCGCTGAGGGCGGCAATGTTGCGGGTGACCACGTCATCGGGCTGGTCGGTCATCACGGTCTCCAGGATTTCAACCGAAAGACGCGCAGGCGGCAGGTCGAACCGTTCCAGTTCCCATTTGATATTCTCGGCCAAATTAGGATTGCGCAGCTCCTGGGTGGCAAAGTTGACCCCAACAGCAGGCACCTTTAGTCCCGCCGCATCCCAGGCATTGAGCGCGGTCAGCGAATGATAGAGCATGACCTGGCTCAGCCGTTCCATCAGCCCGGCGTCCTCCAACACGGGGAGGAATTTCCCCGGGGGGATCAGCCCGCGCACGGGGTGCATCCAACGTGCCAGGGCCTCAAACCCGGAGACACGGCCAGTGTCTGTACAGATCTGGGGTTGGAACCAGGGCAGGATATGTCCGGCTTCCAGGGCCTCGGCGGCTTCCTCGCGCAGGTTGCCTCGGGCTTTGCTGCGCTGATACATATCGGCGGAAAACACCCGGATACCCGAAGGACCGTTTTGCTGCGCCTCAGTCAGCGCCGCAGAGGCAGCTGAAGACCAGTCGGAATATTGCCGACTAGGGGCGCGGGTGTTCAGGCAAAATCCGATCGAGCAAGAGGTATAGACTGTGGAGCCACCCAGCGATATCGGCTCTTCGACAGCGGCCTGAATACGCCCGGCCATCTGCACGCAGGTTTCGAGATCCAATTGCAGCACTGGGGTCAGGCAGACGGCAAATTTGCTATCGCCGATCCGGGCAACGGTGTCGCCATTGCGCAGGGTGCTGGCAATGCGTTCGCCGCAGATTTGAATAATCAGATCGCCCGCATCCTGACCTTCCCGGTTGATGAGCTCTTTGAATTCGTCAACTTCGATGTAGTAGAGCGCCGAGCGAAGCTCGGTGTTGCTGCAGTCATCGACAACGCGCTTCATTTCCAGCTCAAAGCCTTCGCGCAGCAACAATCCGGTGACGCTGTCGCGCGGGGCAAAATTGCGACCGTGATTGGAAAACCCGCCAAAGGCTGCAAAGACCACCGGTATACCCAGCGCAACCCAAAGCAGAGCCACTTCACCACCGAGCCAAAAGGTTGCAAGCGTGAGGGCGGGTAAGAACGCAAGAATAGGAGGCGCCAAAAGCGCTGGAGCCAGTCTTGCCCGAATTCGGTTAAAGAGACCGGAATTCGATTTTGTCATGTTCAGACCTTTCGCCTAAAGCAGGGGTGCTTGGACAGAATAGAGGTCTGTTTCTGACTCCGGAGTTAACGCAGCAGCGGAATCTCATCCGAATCGGCGCTTTCTTCGCTTATTTTGCGTTCCAACCCGGCAAAGTCGAACAGCTTGGGATCCAGAAGATGCGAGGGGCGGGCATTGGTCAGGGCACGAAACATCACCTGACGCCGCCCGGGGCTGTTGGCTTCCCACTGGTCGATAATCTGTTTGACCTGCTGGCGTTGCAAGCCGTCCTGACTGCCGCAAAGGTCACAGGGGATAATGGGGTAATTCATTGCTTTGGCAAACTTTTCACAGTCCACCTCGGCCACGTGGGCCAGCGGGCGATAGACAAAAAGATCGCCTTCTTCATTGACCAGCTTAGGTGGCATAGTGGCAAGCCGTCCGCCGTGAAACAGGTTCATAAAGAAGGTTTCCAGGATGTCATCGCGGTGATGACCAAGAATCACCGCCGAACAGCCTTCTTCACGGGCGACCCGGTACAGGTTGCCGCGACGCAGCCGCGAGCAGAGCGCGCAAAAGGTCCGTCCCGCAGGCACCTTGTCGACCACGATACTATAGGTGTCCTGGTATTCGATGCGGTGCGGCACGCCCATCTTTTCCAGAAAGGCAGGCAGCACAGTGGCGGGAAACCCCGGTTGCCCCTGATCCAGATTGCAGGCCAGCAGATCCACGGGCAGCAGCCCACGCCATTTCAGCTCGTGTAGCACCGCCAGCAGCGTATAGCTGTCCTTGCCACCGGACAGGCAGACCAGCCATTTGGGTGTGCTGCCATCGGCGGGGCGCTCAATCATGCCGTATTGCTCAATGGCTTCTCGGGCCTGACGCACGATACGCTTGCGCAGCTTTTTGAACTCGGTGGTCGAGGGCGCCCCGGCAAAGAGCGGATGGATTTCGGATTTGTCATCATCAAACATGTCGGCCCCCTAGCCCCTGGCGGGGCATTTGCCAAGAAAAAAGGGCACAACCCGGCCCTTGGGTCAGGTCGAGAGGCTAGTCTTTCAAAATGGCTTTGTCGTGTTCGGGGTCACTGCCGGGGACCGGATCATATCCATCCCCCCCCAAGGGGTGGCAGCGGCCAATGCGGCGGATGGTTAGATAAGTGCCTTTGATGGCGCCGTGTTTTTCCAGCGCTTCCAATGAGTAGGCAGAACAGGTGGGCTGATAGCGGCAATTAAACCCGACCCAGGGCGAAAAGATCAGCCGATAGGCGCGGACCGGCAGAGCCAGGATATGGGCAAGTGGGGTCATGTCTGGAAAATAGGCGCGGGCGGCGGCGCAGAAAAGATCATCCGTGGATCTTTTTGATCGCATAGGCCAGATCGCGCTTGAGATCGTCAAAGCCGCGATTGGCGGTCACCTCGGCACGGCCGATCAGCACATAGTCCCAGCCGTCACGGCCAATCGCAGGCAATACCAGCCGGGCCGCTTCACGCAGGCGGCGCTTGGCGCGGTTGCGGGCAACGGCATTGCCAACCTTTTTGGAACAGGTAAAGCCAACACGAAAGCCTTCGGCCTCGCCCTCTTTGCGCTGGCGTCCCTGCACCATCATGCTTTTGGTGCCCTGACGGCGGGCGCGGGCGGCGGCGAGAAATTCACTGCGTTTGGACAGCACCACCAATGGGGGCAGTTTCTGTTGTAGCGGCGGTGCATCTGCGCAAACAGAAACCGCCGAAGGCTGGTTCCCGGCGGCAGCTGAGCTGTCCAAAGGGGCCTTCGGCGGTGTCATATCTGTCAATCCTTGGGGCGTCGCGCTTATGCGCTCAGCTCCTTGCGGCCACGTGCGCGGCGTGCGTTAAGGATCTTGCGGCCTGCCTTGGTGGCCATGCGCGCACGAAAACCGTGGCGACGTTTACGAACCAGGTTCGAAGGCTGAAAGGTGCGTTTCATCGCTCCGGTCTCCAATTTCTACAGGGCAAAGCGGAATCGCTACCCGTGGTGTCTATCTCGAAGCCCGGTCTTTAGAAGGGATTCTCGGGCAAGTCAAATGCTGAGCCGGGTTTTTGGCGGCTGGGGGTAATATTTCTGTCAAAAAACGCCAGAAATACCGCCTGGACCCTTGGGGAATGTTTCAAAGCCTCTAGGCAATGCTGCGATTCCTCACGAAAAGAGCCTATCAGATCAAGGCCGCGTGATAAGCCCCCGTTCAAGCTCGCGACCAGCTTAATTTAAGCGTAGCCCGGAAACAAATCCCAAGCCAGGCAGAGTGGCCAAGAGAGAAAAGTAAGATGACTGAGACGCCAAAACGCGGGCTTGCCCGTCACCTTCCCCTGATTATCGTGGTGGTGATCGCATTGATCGGGGCCGCGACGCTCAAAGATCACCTGAGCTTTGACACGCTGCGCGACAATCGTGATGTGTTGATGGCGTTTCGCGACCAGAACTTCCTGGGGCTGGTGGCCTTGTTTGTGGGGATCTACATTCTGATCGTGGTGTTTTCGCTGCCCGGCGCTGCGGTGGCCTCGGTCACTGGCGGCTTCCTGTTTGGTCTGGCGACGGGGGTGGCGCTGAATGTGCTGGCGGCCACCATTGGGGCCTGCGGCATCTTTCTGGCGGCGCGGCTGGGGTTGGGGGAGATGCTGACCTCCAAGCTGGAAGCGGCGGAAGGCCGGGTGCAGATGCTGAAAAACGCGCTGCGCCAGAATGAGGTCGAAGTCCTGCTGCTGCTGCGCCTGGTGCCTGCGGTGCCGTTTTTTGTCGCCAATCTGCTGCCGGCGCTGGTGGGGGTGCGGTTTGGCAACTTTCTGTGGACCACGGCCCTGGGCATCATTCCGGGGGCCATTGTCTTTACCTGGATTGGCGTGGGCGTTGGCGAGGTGTTTGACCGTGGTGAAGATCCCGACCTGTCCCTGTTGTGGGAGCCCCATGTGATCGGCCCGCTGCTGGGGCTTTGTGTGCTGGCCGCCATGCCGATCATCGTCAAAACCCTGCGCCCCAAAAAAAGAGAACTAAGCCATGAGTCCGACCTCTCAAAATCCGATCAAATGTGATCTCCTGGTGATTGGGGCCGGTTCTGGTGGGCTATCGGTTGCTGCCGGGGCCAGCCAGATGGGCGCTTCGGTGGTGCTGCTGGAAGGCCACAAGATGGGCGGCGACTGCCTGAACTATGGCTGTGTGCCCTCAAAGGCGCTGCTGGCCAGTGCCAAGGCGGCCTATGGGCAGACCCATGCGGCGGCCTTTGGTGTCGCGGATCATGCCCCGGTGGTGGATTATGCCGCCGCCAAGACCCATGTCCAAAAGACCATTGAGACCATCGCGCCGATGGATAGCCAAGAGCGTTTTGAGGGGTTTGGCGTGCGGGTCATTCGCGAATTTGGTGCCTTTATCTCGCCAACCGAGGTGCGCGCCGGTAACCATGTGATCCGCGCCCGCCGGGTGGTGATCGCAACTGGATCATCCCCGTTGGTACCGCCGGTGCCAGGGCTTGCGAACGTGCCTTATGAGACCAACGAGACGCTGTTTGATCTGCATGAACGCCCCGAGCATCTGCTGATCATTGGCGGCGGCCCCATCGGCATGGAAATGGCTCAGGCGCATATTCGTCTGGGCTGCAAGGTCACGGTAATCGAGGGCGCCAAGGCGCTGGGCCGCGACGACCCCGAGGCGGCCGCCATTGTTCTGGAGGCGTTGCGGGCTGAGGGTGTGGAAATTGCAGAAGATGCGCTGGCGGCCGAGATCACCGGCGCGGCCGGGGCCATCGAGGTGAAAACCAAAGACGGGCGCAGGTTTGCGGGCTCGCATCTGCTGATGGCGGTGGGACGCAAAAGCAACGTGCAGCGGTTGAACCTGGAGGCAGGCGGCATCACACCAAGCCGCAGCGGGATCAAGGTGGATGCGTCTTTGCGCACAAGCAACAAACGGGTCTATGCCATTGGCGATGTGGCGGGTGGGCTGCAATTCACCCATGTGGCGGGCTATCATGCCGGGGTGATCATCCGCTCGGCGCTGTTTGGGCTGCCCTCCAAAGCGCAGGAGCTGCATATTCCGCGCGCCACCTATACCGATCCGGAACTGGCGCAGGTGGGGCTGACCGAAGCAGAGGCCCGCGCCCAGTATGGGGACAGGCTAGAGCTGGCCCGGTTTGAATTCCACCACAATGACCGCGCTTTGGCAGAGCTGAAGACCAAGGGCTTTATCAAGGTGATGGTGATCAAGGGGCGGCCAGTTGGGGCGACAATTGTCGGCCATCAGGCGGGTGAATTGATATCATTGTGGTCTCTGGCGCTGGCCAATAGGCTCAAGATGAGTCAGGTTGCCGCGATGGTGGCGCCTTATCCTTCAATCGGGGAGATCAACAAACGTGTCGCCGGAGCCTATTTCTCACCCCGGCTCTTTGAGAGCCAGTTGGTCAAACGGGCGGTGCAATTTGTGCAGCGCTGGATTCCTTAAGCTGGAAAGGGCTCTATGCTGAATTCGCTTTCAGGCAGGTTTCTGGTTCTGACTATTGTCTTTGTCATGTTGGCCGAGGTTCTGATCTTCGTGCCGTCGATTTCCCGTTTTCGGCTCGATTACCTTGCCGAGCGTCTGGAGCGGGCGCAGATTGCCTCATTGGTGTTGCTTGCGGATGACATGCTGGAAACCGATCTGGAGGCCGAGCTGCTGGAGAATGCCGGCGTCTATAACGTGGTTCTGCGCCGCGATGAGGTGCGCCAGCTGATGTTGTCTTCGCCTATCCCGCAGCCAATTGCAGGCACATATGATCTGCGCAAGGCCAGTGCACTGTCGCTGATTGGCGATGCCTTTCGCCAATTGGCCAGCCCAACCAATAGAATCATCCGGGTGATCGGCGCGCCGGTGCGCGACGCGGGGCTGCTGATTGAAATCACCATCGAGACCGCGCCACTCAGGATGGCGATGATCGACTACGGGGTGCGGGTTCTGTTGCTTTCTGCGGTGATTTCGATCTTTACCGCCCTGTTGCTGTTTGCGGCGGTGCGGGTGTTTTTGGTGCGGCCCATCAAGGGGGTTGTCGGCTATATGCAACGCTATGCCGCCGCGCCCGAAGATGCCCGCGGCATCATTCAGCCCAATGCAGGGGTTATCGAGCTGCGCGAAGCAGAGGAGGCGCTGCAGAAGCTTCAGACAGAATTGACCCAGGCGCTGCGGCAACGGGAACGGCTGGCGCAACTGGGCGGTGCCGTGGCCAAGATCAGCCATGATCTGCGCAATATCCTGACCTCGGCGCAGTTGTTCACCGATCGCATCGAGATGAGCGAAGACCCCCTGGTGCGGCGGCTGGCGCCCAAGCTGGTGAATTCCATCACCCGCGCGGTTTCCCTGTGCGAAGGCACTCTGGCCTTTGGCCGCGCCGAGGAACCTGCCCCGACCTTTTCGCTCGTGCCATTCTGTGAACTGGTCGAGGATGTCGTGGAGAGCGAATTGCTGGCACCAGACGAGGGGGCGGTGGAGCTGATCAACGCAGTGCCCAAGGGCATGATGCTGCGCGGCGATTCAGAGCAATTGTTTCGCGTGGTAATGAACCTGGTGCGCAATGCCCGCCAGGCGATTGTTGCGACGGGCAAGCCCGGTAGCGTGACAGTTGCGGCCCGCGAAGAGGATGACGCCTGGTGGATCTCGGTCTCTGATACCGGGCCGGGGTTGCCCAAACGCGCCCAGGACAATCTGTTTACGCCGTTCCAGGGCAGCGTCCGCAAGGGCGGCAGCGGTTTGGGGCTGGCGATTGCGGCAGAACTGACCAAGGGGCACGGCGGCTCGGTGACGCTCAGCCAGACCGGCCCCGAGGGCAGCAGGTTTGAGATCTATCTGCCAAAGGGGGATGGAACCCTGTGAGCGGCAGACTGTGCGGACAGGCTATATCTCTTGCTGCCAAAAGCAGGAGATCAAAAAGACCGGCACTTATTTGTTTTTGGGGTTGCGCGCCCCATCCCCTAGGACTAAACCCCGCCGCAGTGGACCGATAGCTCAGCTGGATAGAGTACCTGACTACGAATCAGGGGGTCGGGGGTTCGAATCCTCCTCGGTCCGCCACTATTTCAACTCACCCCTCGGGGATGGTTTGGAAAGGCTTGGAGGCCTGCCGAAATTTGGCTTGCTTCTCCAGAGCAGGGGCCTTAAATCCTGACGCAGTGGACCGATAGCTCAGCTGGATAGAGTACCTGACTACGAATCAGGGGGTCGGGGGTTCGAATCCTCCTCGGTCCGCCACTGCTCCCCTGTCAGTTGCCAAGCAAAACCGACTTTTGTGACAGATAGCTGACCCAGTCGGCGGAATT
This sequence comes from Pseudophaeobacter arcticus DSM 23566, assembly GCF_000473205.1. Classification (NCBI taxonomy): domain Bacteria; kingdom Pseudomonadati; phylum Pseudomonadota; class Alphaproteobacteria; order Rhodobacterales; family Roseobacteraceae; genus Pseudophaeobacter; species Pseudophaeobacter arcticus. The sequence continues at coordinate 3,276,579 of NZ_KI421507.1, read as the reverse complement.
TCTGGATTCATAGCAGCGTTGCTCAGTTGAGCTAGTGATCGTAAGATCCGGCCAATCCAGTCTTTGTCTGATCTCGGAAGCCTCGCTTGGTCAAAAGCCTACCTGCCACTCCCGGAACGAATTTCCCGCAATTGCCGCTGACGGTGCCACATGCCGCGTGTGAGCCCGCTACTTCTTTGCTGTCACGGCTTGCGGCCAGGAACGGCGCCGTTTCGATGCAGAGGTTTTGCGGCGACATTGCCTTTCCGATCGACCCGCTCTTTCGTGGTGAGAAGGTGGCTATTGAGCAATTGGCCCAGCTTGCAGGGTGTGACCTGGGTGCATTGGAGTGGGTGTCTATCCGTCATCTCGGTAAAGGCCATTTCCGTCTGAGGGAAGAATTCGCCTCCCTTCAGAGCTTTCAGCGCACGCGCATCCGTGTCTGCCCGGAGTGCATACGGTCCGAGATGTCGTCAGCAGCGGAGTCGTGGAGTGTGCAGCGTCGCCTCCAGTGGAAATTCTCGTCGATCAGGAGCTGCCCGGAACACAGCTGCATGCTCATGAGCCTTCCAACCGAGAAATTTCACAAGGATGCCAGAGACTTCGCGGCGCAGCTGCGAAAACACCACGTTTGGATTTTGGATCAGCCGGTGGTCCAGGCAACCCCCAGCCCTTTCGAGGCGTATCTCACGAACCGCACCCTGAGCGGGCGGGGCGACCGATGGATCGACCGCCTCGAACTCAACGTGGCGTCGCGGGCATGTGAAGTGCTGGGCCTGCGTATCGCAAAGGGGCCAGATGCTGCGCTGGCGGGGCACAGTGAGCCAGACTGGATGACCTATGGTTCCTTGGGCTACGACACACTGAAAGACGGACCTGTAGCCCTTTCCAATTGTCTTGCCGATATGGCTCGCGTGGATGTCGTGGACGGCAGGTTTTTCGGTCGACTCTTTGGCCCCAGGATGGCGTGGCTGAAGAGCCGGAGTCTCGGCGATGAGTTCGAGCCCCTGCGTGACGTCGTGCGGCGACACGTCTTTGACAATTTTTCCGTCAGAAAAGGGGTGCTGGTGTTGGGCGTGCCATCGGAGGGAATGGCTTCGTCGAACCCACAGAAGTCGGTTTCGCTGAAGGGGTTCGCCAAGCGCAATGCGAAGGATCTGGTTTACCGAGGTCTCGCAACGCGTGAGGCTAGCGGTGATATCGTACCGATGAGTTTTGTTACCCAGGGAATGCTCGACGCCTTCGAGCGCGAGAAGAAGAATTTTCGAAACGCAAAGCGTTCACCTGAAGGTAGAAAATCCAGAACATTTGTTGTGGACGAAACTAATCCCGCACGGGAGAGCCGCCTTTCCATCGGTGACGCCGCCGGACAGTTAAGAGTGACGGCCAAAACAGTAGGATATTTGATCCAACATGGAATGTTGTGCGGAGTGGATACCTCCGAGCAATACCGCCGAGGGGCGATTGTTGTTACCGCTGACAGTCTGACGCGTTTCTGAGAGACCTTTATCTCCTTGGGCGAGTTCGCGGAAGTCGTGCAGCGCCCACAAGGCTCACTTTCGATGAAACTTAGAAATGCCAATGTGGTCCTGTTGGCGATGCCCCATGATCTGAGCCGGATCTACTGGCGCGAGGATGTAGATGCCTATCTAACAGCCGAAAGATGACCCTTTCGGCCCATTGCCGCCGGTCGAGAGCGTGCTTGCGCTGCGCTGCGGCTTCCCCGATGCAGCCGTTCGTCGCTTGGGCAGCAAAATCCGGGGACGACTGTCGCTGATGCGGGACAAAGCTGCCGCTGCCATTTTCATCGAAAAAGCATGTAACGGCAGCTTTGGCGGTGACATCTAGACTGCCAAATGGCCTTGTATGAGGTTCCCGACCGCCTCTGGCGTTTCCATCAGCGCAAGATGTGGCCCTTCAACCCAGGCCAAGACTGCGCCCTCGATACCATTCGCGAGTGCCTCCGACGCGGCCGGATCGACCATCTGGTCAAAGCGATTGCCGATGACAAGGGTGCGGGCCTTCACCGCGCCGAGGTCACCCGAAACATCCACCCGCAGGTCCAGTTCGGACTGTCTTGCGATCCCGTCCCAGTTGCTACCCGCGACCATATCACTGACGACCGCCTCAAGATGGCCTATTCCTGACAGAAAATCCCGACTGAACCCGGTCAGCAGCATGAGCCGGGCCAGCGCATCCGGGTCAGTGCGCGCCAAATGCGCCCAGTGTTGGAACTGCAACTGCGACCGCGGGTCGGCGCCCGTGATAAAGCCGCCGATAAGAACGAGCCTCTCCACCCGCTCCAGATGAAGGGCGGCCAGTCGTGTCGCAACCGCCGCGCCCAGCGAAAAACCGACCAGATCGAAGGTGCCAAACCCGGCGTGATCCGCCGCGCCGATGACCTGCGCGACGAGGCGATCAAGTGTCAGCACCCCGGTCGGATCCTGGGTAAGCCCGGAGCCGGCATAATCGGGTCGTAGAACCCGCCTGTCCGCGAGATAGGGCATCAGCCCATCGAAATTCGCGGCACCATCGCCGCCGGTGCCATGGATGAGCAGAATCGGCCTGCCGGATCCATCCTCGCGATATCCGATCACTGCGCCGTCATAGTTGAATTTTTCTGTTTTCGACATCGTTTTACTCTCCGACTTGATGTGTCGGGAAGGGTGATGCACTATGACAGCGCTGTCAGGGTCAAGCGAAAAAAGGAAAGCAAGGTGCAGATTGGCGAGATTTCAGACCGCAGCGGCATCAGTGTCAGGATGTTGCGGTTCTACGAGGCCGAAGGGCTCTTGCGCCCGAACCGGACCGTCAGCGGCTATCGGGATTATTCCGATGCCGATCTGGATCAGGCAAGTCATATCCGGCAGCTGGCCGATGCCGGGCTGACTGTCGAAGCGATGCACGACCTCTTGCCCTGCATTATAAGCCCTGAGCCGACCTTTCATCCCTGCGACCGTCTGCGGGCCAGGCTGCAGGGCGAAGTCGCCAAGCTTGATCGCAAGCTCGCGGATATCGCGCAGTCGCGCGCGCAGATCGCTTCCTATCTGGCGGGTCTGCCGGAAGACCGGATGTGCGATGGCTGACCTCCGCTTCGAGGATGTGTCAAGGTGAGCCTCCCCCATAGAAGTGGTCCGCCCCTATGATTAGGAAAGCGGAGGACCATAGATGGCGATAAAGAGACCTAAGCCCGAAGAGATTGTCGTGAAGTTACAGCAGGTTGAAGTGTTGATGGGGCACCCCTATCTGAATCCAGGCAATGAGGCTATGCAAATTACCTACGAGCTGCACCCTAGGAGCTCCGTCCGCTGCGATGCTGCGACACTTGTCGATCAACGCAAAGTCGCCAATATAGACGGCCTACTAAACCTGTCTTTGCGTTGGACGCGCGAATTCAAGGCGGAGTATAGCAAGCAGAAGGACGTTCTGCTCAACAGGGCTAGGCATGGATCGGAGCAGCATGGATTTTCGGAGGGAAAATAGTACCGGTCTTCGCGACAGAGGCAAATCCTCTGACGAGAAAGGCAGAACTATCTGCTCCTTTTCAAGTGATTTGGTGGAGCCTAGGAGGATCGAACTCCTGACCTCCTGCATGCCATGCAGGCGCTCTCCCAGCTGAGCTAAGGCCCCAAATCACACCGTCGGAACTTCCTGGCCATTCGGCCGCTCCGTCTTGCGGTGTGAGGGTGATTTAAGGGACGATGCAGCAGGCCGCAAGTGGAAAATGCACCATCGTCGTGAGTTTTTTTGTCGGGCGTCTTGGCGGTGATTTTACACGGATACCTGTGCAATTCCCCCTTGGGTCCCCAAGCAGCCAAATGGCTGCATGGGAGAGCTAAAATCACATCTTGTGATCTTAGGAATCGTCGTCATCCGACGCGACATCCGCGATCTCTTCGAGAGGCACGGTATCGGAGTCATCGTCATCATCGTCCAGAACATCATCGCCCAGATCCAGATCGACATCGTCGTCATCGTCCAGAACATCTGTGTCATCCGCGTCGTTTTCTTTAGCCTTGGCGCTGGCGGCATCTGCGGCGTCGGCTTCAATCATCCGGCTTTTGCCAGTGCTCAGCTCCACGACTTCGCCCGTGTAGGGGCTGATGATCGGGTTTTTATTCAGGTCATAAAACCGTTTGCCGGTGGTTGGGCAGACGCGCTTTACGCCCCATTCTTCGTTGGGCATGTGGGTCCCCTTGATTTACTGGTGAGTCGTATCGACGATTCAGTTGCCTTGCCATATGAGGTGAGCACTGTCAAAGCCTTTGCCATGAAGGGGCGCCGCCATGAGCGCATATCACCTGCCTGGAAACCCGCCGGTTCCTCTTGTCCTGCGTCGTTCGGCGCGTGCCAAGCGGATCAGCCTGCGGATTTCTGCCCTGGATGGCCGGGTGACCCTGACCCTGCCTGCCCGGTTGCCTGCGCGCGAAGCTCTGGATTTTGCTGCTGAAAAGGAAGGGTGGATCCGTGACCACCTGGCGCGCCGTCCAGAGGTGGTTGAGATCGGGGTTGGCAGCACTATCCCGGTCGAAGGGCAGCAGCGGCATATTGTGGCGGGGGGGAAACGGGGGGTGCGCCTGGAGCCGGAGGCAATTGTGGTGGGTGGCACGCGTCCCGCCAGGTCGATTGAGCGCTACCTCAAGGAGTTGGCGCGGGACCGGCTGGCGGCGGCGTCGGACCACTATGCGGCGCAGGTGGGGCGTTCCTATGCCAAGCTGAGCCTGCGTGACACGCGCTCGCGCTGGGGGTCTTGTTCTTCGGCGGGGACATTGATGTATTCCTGGCGTCTGATCCTGGCCCCTTCTGAGGTGTTGTCCTATGTGGCGGCGCATGAGGTGGCGCATCTGGTCGAAATGAACCACTCTGCTGATTTCTGGGCCGTGGTGGCGCAGCTTTATGGCGATAGCGCCGCGCCGCGCCAGTGGCTGCGAAGCGAGGGCGGCGAGCTGCACCGCTATCGATTCGACGCGCGCTAGAGGCGCCAATTACGACGGCAGAGCGCATTCTGAGGTTGACCATGGGTGATTTTGTGATCACAGCATAGGGTATGTCCATTTCAGCCAAACCCACCGCTTCACCTTCGTCTGATACCACGGCTTCGGCGCATGACCGGGTCTACCGGGCGCTGCGGGCGCGGATCATGTATGGCGATATTGCCCCCGGCGAGGCCCTGACCCTGCGCGGGATTGGCCGCGAATACGGGGTGTCGATGACGCCTGCGCGCGAATCCCTGCGCCGCCTGGTGGCGGAGGGGGCCTTGTCACTGTCCTCCTCGGGGCGGGTCACAACGCCGGAGCTGAGCAACGAACGGATAGAAGAACTGGCCGCTTTGCGGGCGTTGTTGGAGGTTGAGCTGTCCAGCCGCGCCCTGCCACGGGCGCATATGGCGTTGATCGACAGGCTGCACAGCATCAATGTCACCATCGCCGAGATGGTCTCCAAACGGGATGCGGTTGGCTATATCCGCACCAATCTGGAATTTCATCGCACCCTCTATCTGCGCGCCCAGGCCCCGGCGATGCTGGCCATGGCAGAGACCGTCTGGCTGCAGCTGGGGCCGACGATGCGTGCGCTCTATGGGCGGCTGCGGCGTACCGACCCGCCGCAAAATCACCGTCTGATCATTGCTGCGCTCAAGGCGGGGGATGAACCGGGCCTGCGCCTGGCGGTGCGGTCTGACGTGACACAGGGGTTGCGGTTGCTGGTGGTCTAGGCTCAAACAAGTGAACGTGAAAAGAGATTTGGAACTGATGCCAATAGAAATACGAAAGGCAAATGCTGCCGATGCAGAGGCTTTGGCCGCCTGCATTGATGCAGCCTATGCTAAATATGCCAGCCGTATTTCCGACCTGCCCCCCGTCTCCTCTGGGATTTCAGAGGAAATCGAGCAGAGCCAAGTCTGGGTCGCGACCGAAAGCGGTGAAGTGATAGCGGGTTTGTTTCTCTCTGCCCATGAGGGGGTCTTGAAGCTGGCCAACATCGCGGTTCACCCTGAACACGGAGGCAAGGGCTTGGGGCGGGCGCTTATGGAACGCGCGGAAAACGAGGCCAAGCGGCAGGGGATGAGCGAAATGCACCTCAGCACACATGTGGATATGCCTGAGAATGTGCGGTTGTACCAATACCTTGGCTGGCAAGAATACGAACGCAATGGCAATCGCGTATCGATGCGCAAAAATCTGGGAAGCGCCAAGAAAACCGTGTGAGCAAGCCAGCTTGCCAGAGAGCTGAACGCGAATCTCCATCAAAAACCGGCACAAAAAAGCCGGCGAATTCGCCGACTTTTCCGTGTGTTAGGACAACCTCAGGCTGCCAGGCCTTTGGAGCCGATGTCGAGGAACTTTTGACGGCGATCCTTGATCAGCTCGGAACCGTCTTTGTCTTTCAGCTCATCCAGCATATCCTGAATGGCGGTGGCGACGGATGCCATCGCCGCCTTGGCGTCGCGATGTGCACCGCCTAGAGGCTCGGGAATGATCCGGTCGATCACGGCCAGTTCATGCAGGTTTTGCGCTGTAAGGCGCAGGGCCTCGGCGGCCTCGCGCATCTTTTCGGCGTCTTTCCACAGGATCGAAGCGCAGCCTTCGGGGGAAATCACTGAATAGACGGCATGTTCCAGCATCGCCACGCGATTGGCGGTGGCAAAGGCAACGGCGCCACCAGAGCCGCCCTCGCCGATAATCACCGACACAACCGGCACGCCAATTTTCAGGCTCATCTCGGTGGAGCGGGCAATCGCCTCGGACTGGCCGCGCTCTTCGGCGCCCTTGCCGGGGTAGGCGCCGGTGGTGTCGACCAGTGTTACCACCGGCAGACCAAAGCGCCCGGCCATCTCCATCAGGCGCACGGCCTTGCGATAGCCTTCGGGGCGGGCCATGCCAAAGTTATGCAGGATGCGCGCCTTGGTGTTAGAGCCCTTTTCGTGGCCAATCACCATCACCGGCTGGTCGTTGAACCGCGCCAGCCCACCCATGACAGCAAGATCATCGGCAAAATTCCGATCCCCTGCCAGCGGGGTGTATTCGGTGAACAGCGCGTCGATGTAGTCGCGGCAATGGGGCCGCTCCGGGTGGCGTGCCACCAGGCATTTGCGCCAGGGGGTGAGCTCCTTGTAGAGATCCTTCAGCAGCTGAGCGGCCTTGGCGTCCAGCGCTGCGGCCTCGTCGGCGATGTCCATCTCTTCGTTGGCCCGTGCCAGGGCTCGGAGCTCTTCTGCTTTGCCTTCGATTTCGGCCAGCGGTTTTTCAAATTCCAGGTACTGAGTCATATCGCCTCGCTCACGCGGTTTTGCCGTATATGGCCTTCTGTGCGACCAGATGCAACTCTGTGGCTTGCCTCGGGTCAACCAAATTCCGAATAGTCCGGTTTCCCGCAGGGAAAATCATAGCGGCGATGGCAGTGGCAATGATCAGCAAGATTTGTGAATCCGCTTCGTGGCAGATCTGAACAGGTCAGAGAGAAGGAGCCCAACAGCAATGTCTGCCCCCTATGAACAGCGCATCCTGCGCGTCCTCAACTACATTCACGATACCCCTGCCGGGGATTTGTCGCTGGACCAGTTGGCGGATGTCGCGGCGATGTCGCGCTTTCACTGGCACCGTGTATTTCATGCGGTGACCGGCGAGACCTGCGCCCAAGCGGTGCGTCGCATTCGTTTGCATCGTGCCGCCAGCGCGCTGGTAATGACGGGTGACGCAGTTGCGCAGATCGCGCAATCGGTTGGCTATGCCAATCTGGGATCCTTCAATCGGGCGTTCACCGAGGCCTATGGCGCAAGCCCTGCGGCCTTTCGCAAAGCGGGGTGCCATCTGCCCTCGCGTCCTGATTTTAAAACCGGAGTCTATCCCATGTATCCTGTTTCCCTACGCCAAGAGCCTGCCCGCCGTCTGATCGGCTTGGCTCATACTGGCGACTACCACCTGATTGGCAAAAAATTCGAAGCCTTTGGCGCGCTTTGTGAAACCCGGAATCTCTGGCCGCATCTGGGTGTCATGGCGGCAATCTATTATGATGATCCAGACAGTGTTCCCGCCGCGGATCTGCGCAGCTATGCGGGCGGTGAATTCCACGGAGCGGAGATCCCAGAGGGGCTGGAAGAGCGGCACCTGGCGGGCGGCAAGGTGGCAGTGTTGACCTATAAGGGTCCCTATGCCGGTATTTCGGCGGCTTATCACAGTCTGTTTGGAAATTGGCTGCCCGGGTCAGGCGAAGAGCCGGCAGAGGTGCCTTGTTATGAGCTCTATCTCAACAATCCCCGTGAGGTGGCACCGGAGGAGTTGCTGACTGAAATCTGCCTGCCCTTGAAGTAAGATCTGTTACCTGTTTGGCTGACAGAGGTCTGGCCGCCGTTACTGCGGCCAGATCACTGGATAGAGCGAGGCCACCAAAAGCACGGCCATCAGCCAGTTGAACTGGGTCAGGCGGCGGGAATTGGTGAGAAAGCGCGCCATCTGCTGACCCAGAATGGTCCAGGATCCCACCGAAGGCAGGTTTATGGCGCCAAACACTGTCGCCACCAGCAGGATCGCCCAAAGCGTTTGGTCCGGCGTATAGGCGCTGATCGCGATGAGGGCCATGGTCCAGGCCTTGGGGTTGACCCATTGAAACGCGGCGGCCTGCAAAAAGGTCATAGGGGTGCCGGTGTTTCCCGAAGCTTCTGCCGGGCCGGCATTGGCGATCTTCCAGGCGAGGTAGAGCAGGTACAGCACCGAGGCAACTTTTAGCACCGTGTAGCTGATTGGGAAGGCATCAAAGATCTGTACCAATCCGGCGCCGACCAGCACCACCATAAAGACAAAGCCAAGCGCCACCCCCAACATATGGGGAATGGTGCGGCGGAAGCCAAAATTGGCGCCTGAGGCCATCAACATCAGATTGTTGGGGCCAGGTGTGATCGAGGAGACAAAGGCAAAAAGCGCGAGGGCGAGGAAGAGGTCATATGTCATCTGGTGAAAGTGACGTGTTTTGCCCGGAATGAAATTGCGTTTTTGTGTGAAGTTTGGTTAATACGGCAATTAATGGCGAAAAATGACCGTATAAACCAGCAAATATTGCAAGAGCTGTCGCGCGATGGGCGCATCAGCAATCTGGAGCTTGCCGACCGGGTCGGGCTCTCGCCCTCTGCCTGTCTGCGGCGGGTTCAGGATCTGGAGCAAAACGGGGTTATCACAGGCTATCGCGCGGTGCTGGACCGCGATGCCATGGGGGCGGGTTTTGTCACCTATATTGGCGTCGCGCTGGGGGAGCATACCAAAGAGGCGCAAGAGGCCTTTGAGCGGGCGATGAATGAGGCAGCCGAAGTGGTGGAATGCCACAATATCACCGGAACGATCGAGTATCTGTTGCGGGTCGAATGCGCCGATCTGCCCAGCTACAAGCGGTTTCACACGGATATCCTGGGCACCTCGCCCTTTGTCACCGCGATCACCACCTATGTGGTGATGGGCTCGCCCAAAGATCTGCGCAGCTGATCCCTGGGCGAGGGGGATATTTTTGGAAAGATGAAACAGCGGTTGCCTCTTTGCAATTCGCCTAGGCGCCTTTGGGCCCTGTCTGCTTATGCTTCGAAGGGAGCAGTGCCTGGAGGGCAATCTCGGGCGAGGTCAGGACGGGAATATCCAACTGAGAGCGCAACGGGGCGCCTGCCGCCGCCATGGAGGCCTGGGCCAGCACCACGGCTGAGATCTCGGGGCGTGTTTTTAGCTCTGCCATGATGGCGGCAGTGATGGCTGCGGCAAAACCTGCGGTGTCTCCTGCTTGAAACAAGGGCCAGGCCGTGGTGAGGTCGAGAGGGTGGACCTCAGCGGGCTGGCCGGTTTCCTGGAACGCGCGGCGGAGCAAGGCGTTGGAGGGCGCAAGGGTGCTGTCCAGGCAATAGGCCATCAGCACCGGACCACCGATCCGGGCGGCGATTTGCATCATTGGCCAGTCAATGCGGGTGGCGCCTGCGGTCTCGGCGAGCTCGCCGATGGTGGTGCAGGTGCACAGGCTTGCCCCCGGTACAGCCGCGATGGCCTGTGTGATCTCCTGCCTCAGGTCTGAATCTATGCCACCCTGGGCACGCTCCAGCCAATCCGGGCGCACCACATGGATCAGATCTGCCTTTGGCGCCAGACGGTCAAAGGTCTCCACGTGCACTTTGGCAGTGTGAAACAGGGTGAGTGCGGCCAAGGGGCACCTCCAAACGGAATAAGGAGCGCCGGGTTGGCGCCCCTTTCACTCTAGTTACATATCGGGCGTCGCCGATAGGGCTAGCTTGCAGCGATCAGTTCGGACTGGGCGACGATGACCTCGGCCTGTTTGATCGAGGCGATATCCACCAGGCGGCCCTTGTAGACGGTGGCGCCTTCGCCGTTGGCCTTGGCCTGTTCCATTGCGGCGAGGATCTCGCGGGCCTCGAGAACGGCCTCATCCGAGGGGGTGAAGACCTCGTTGGCCAAGCTAATTTGTTTGGGGTGGATGGCCCATTTGCCTACCATGCCCAAAGTGGCAGAGCGTTTGGCCTGGGCGATATAGCCTTCGTCATCGGAGAAGTCGCCAAAGGGGCCGTCGACCGGCAGCACACCGTGGGTACGGCAGGCGGCAACAATGGCGGCCTGGGCCCAGTGCCAGGGATCGGACCAATGTTTTTCGCCGTCGCGCAGCATGTAATAGTTTTCCTGGGTGCCACCGATGCCGGTGGTCTGCATGCCCATGGAGGCGGCAAAATCGGCCGCGCCCAGGGACATTGCCTGCATCCGTGGGGAGGCGGCGGCGATCTCTTCCACATGGGCGATGCCAGCTGCCGATTCGATGATGACTTCAAAGGAAATCGGCTTGCTGCGGCCCTTGGCGCGCTCAATGGCGGTGACCAGCGCGTCCACCGCATAGACGTCTGCGGCGCAGCCGACCTTGGGGATCATGATCTGGTCAAGGCGATCACCGGCTTGTTCCAGCAGATCCACCACGTCCCGGTACCAATAGGGCGTGTCCAGCCCATTGATGCGCACGGACATGTATTTAGTGCCCCAATCCACGGTGTTGAGCGCCTCGATGACATTGGCGCGGGCGCTGTCTTTGTCTGATGGGGCCACGGAATCTTCGAGATCAAGGTTGATCACATCGGCAGCTGAGGCGGCCATCTTGAGGAAGAGTTTGGTATTGGAGCCAGGGCCAAACAACTGGCAGCGGTTGGGGCGGGCAGGGGCGGTGGGTTGAAGGCGAAAGCTCATAGTGGCAATCCTTTGCGTAAGGAAATTACGATTTTGTCTCTGGAAGTGGTAAGAAATTGCGCGAAGGCTTGCAAGGGCTACTTTGCATGTGCAGCATTGCTCCTGCGGCATATGCGCGGCTCTTGGCGTCTCGGCGCAAGGATCAGCGGTGTGGTTGGCTCCTGACGAAGAATCTTCGAAGTTTTCGCTGTATGATGGTGGATCTTTCGAATTCCTTGATTACGCAAATGCAAAAACGGGACCGCATCGCTTGCGGGCTCAACTAGGATCGCAAGGAAATGTAAATTCGTGGAGGGCCCGAGATGATCGAGACACCATACCTGTTGTTCCTGGGCGATGCGCCCGACATGCTGGCGGCCAAGGTTGCCATTGGCATCCGTGACTGGCGTCCGGATCACGCCGTTGGCCAAATTCGTCTGCCTGGCTGCGGCGCGGATCTCGGCTTGACCGAAATGACCCTGGCAGAGGCCAAGGCGGCTGGCGCCAAGACGCTGGTGATTGGCGTGGCCAACCGCGGTGGCGTTATTTCTGCAGCCTGGAAAGAAGTGCTGATTCAGGCGCTTGAGATGGGCTTTGACCTGGCCTCGGGCCTGCATAACCTGTTGCGCGACGAAGGTGACCTGGTGGCTGCGGCGCAGACCCATGGCGGCACTTTGCATGATGTGCGCGTGCCCACCGATGGCTATCCAATTGCCAATGGTGTGAACCGCTCTGGGAAGCGCTGCCTGGCGGTGGGTACCGATTGTTCGGTTGGCAAGATGTACACGGCCCTGGCGATGGACGCCGAAATGCAAAAGCGCGGGATGAAATCCACCTTCCGGGCCACCGGCCAGACCGGTATTTTGATCACCGGCCACGGTGTGCCGCTGGATGCGGTGATTGCCGATTTTATGGCGGGTTCTGTTGAATATCTTACCCCTGACAATGATGACGACCACTGGGACCTGATCGAGGGTCAGGGCTCTTTGTTCCATGTGTCCTATTCCGGTGTGACCATGGCGCTGGTCCATGGCGGTCAGCCTGATGCGCTGATCCTGTGCCACGAGCCAACCCGGTCGCATATGCGCGGTTTGCCGGACTACACGGTTCCGTCGCTGGAAGAGCTGCGCGACGTGGCTTTGCCGCTGGCACAGCGGGCCAATGCCAAGTGCAAGATTGTTGGGATCTCGGTGAACACCCAGCACCTGTCTGAAGACGAAGCGACAAAATATTTGGCCGAGACAGAGGCGCGTATGGGCCTGCCAGCGGTTGATCCCTACCGTCACGGGGCAGGCCGTCTGGTAGACGCCTTGGCCGCGATCTGATCTACCTGCCCCCGCCGGAGGTGCCTGGCTTTTAGGGCTGGAGCCTCCGGCGGAGGTATTTTGGGAAAGATGAAAGATGGGGCCGCGGTGTACAAGGCTCTATCCATGGCTCTTTGGCGGTTACAGGGGGCATGAACTAAGGGGCTGTTTTATGAAGATCACAGTGACTGCGGATGTTTTTAAGCTGGCGCAGGTTTTTACCATCTCGCGGGGATCGCGGACCGAGGCCAGGGTGCTGACGGTAACGGTGGAAAAATCAGGGTTTGTTGGCCGGGGCGAATGTGTGCCCTATGCGCGCTACAATGAAACTCTGGAAAGCGTCACGGCTGAGATTGAAGGTCTGCCTGCGGCGTTCACCCGCGCTGAGCTGCAAGAGCTGTTGCCTGCTGGGGCAGCCCGGAATGCGGTGGATTGCGCACTGTGGGATCTGGAGGCAAAACAAGCCGGTAAACGGGTTTGGGAACTGGCTGGACTGCCTGCGCCGGGTCCCGAGATCACCGCCTATACCCTGTCGCTGGCCAGTCCCGAGGAGATGCAAAAACAGGCGGCTGAGAATGTCCATCGCCCCCTGTTGAAGATCAAGCTTGGCACGGCGGATGATATGCCCCGGCTCGAGGCCGTGCGTGCGGGGGCGCCAGAGGCCAAGATCATTGTCGATGCCAATGAAGGCTGGTCTGCTGAGGTCTACGCTGAGCTGGCGCCGCATCTGGTGCGGCTGGGGGTGGAGCTGGTGGAACAACCGCTGCCCGCAGGTGAGGACGAAGCGCTGATTGGCATGGAACGCCCGGTGCCCGTTTGCGCTGATGAGAGCTGCCATGACCGCGCCAGCCTGCCAAAGCTCAAAGGCAAATATGATGTGGTCAACATCAAGCTGGACAAGACAGGTGGCCTCACCGAGGCGCTGAAACTGCGCCAGGAGGCACTGGCACAGGGCTATGATGTGATGGTCGGCTGCATGGTTGGATCTTCGCTGGCGATGGCCCCTGCGACCTTGTTGGCGCAGGGTGTTTTGGTAACAGACCTTGACGGGCCGCTTCTGCTGGCCGAAGACCGCAATGAACCACTACAATTTGACGCCGCCGGGGTGCATCCGCCGAAGGCCGCGCTCTGGGGTTGAGGAGACCATGATGACCCGTACTGTTTATGTAAATGGCGAATATCTGCCCGAGACCGAAGCAACAGTTTCGATCTTTGACCGCGGCTTTCTGATGGCGGATGGCGTCTATGAGGTGACATCTGTTCTGGATGGCAAGCTGATCGATTTTGAAGGCCACGCGGTGCGGCTGCAGCGGTCGCTTGATGAGCTGGACATGGCTGCGGCCTGTTCCAAGGAGGAGCTCTTGGAGATCCACCGTGAGCTGGTCGCCCGCAACGGCATTGTCGAAGGTCTGGTCTATCTGCAGATCACCCGTGGATCTGATGGCGATCGCGATTTTGTTTTTCCGGATCCGGAGACGACAAAGCCAACCATCGTGCTGTTCACCCAGAACAAGCCCGGTCTGGCCGACAACCCGGCTGCCAAGAAAGGCGCCAAGATCATTTCGATTGAGGATATCCGCTGGGGCCGCCGCGACATCAAGACCGTGCAGCTGCTTTACCCCTCGATGGGCAAGATGATGGCCAAGAAGGCCGGTGCGGATGATGCCTGGCTGATCGAGGATGGCTATGTCACCGAGGGCACTTCGAACAACGCCTATTTTGTCAAGAACGGCAAGATCGTGACCCGTCCGCTGAGCACCGATATCCTGCATGGCATCACCCGCAAGGCGGTTCTGCGCATGGCGGCTGAGGCGCAGATGGAAGTGGAAGAGCGTCTGTTCACCATTGATGAGGCAAAAGAGGCGGATGAGGCTTTCACCACCTCTGCCAGCGCCTTTGTGATGCCAGTGGTTGAAATCGACGGTGTGGCGCTGGGGGATGGCACGCCTGGGCCGATTGCCAAGCGTCTGCGGGAGATCTATCTGGACGAAAGCCTGAAAACGGCGATTTAAGTCTGACGAACAGACCGCAATTTTGCGGCCCTGCGCCAGCTGATGGCGCATGTTGGATTTTAGAATATGGCCCCGCCAGCATCTGGCGGGGCCTTCTTTATTGAGCCTGACATGTCAGCGCGGGGGCAGCATCCGTTGTGGTCCGCGCGATTTAGGTGTGGTCCCCCTGGCAGTGCACCTGCGAGAGGCGGGCCTTCAGGAAAACCTGTCACGCAGAATGTTCTTTTGGACTTTGCCCATGGCATTGCGCGGCAGTTCATCCACAATGATCAATTTGCGGGGCTGTTTGAAACCTGCGAGTGCTGCGCTGACAGAGAGCTTGATTGCAGAAATATCGGGTGTTTTCCCCGGCTTTGGCACCAGAATGCCAATCACCGATTCCCCAAAATCCGCATGTGGCACGCCGATGACCGCGCTTTCCAGTACATCAGGCTGATCATCAAGCAGCAGCTCTATTTCCTTGGGGTAAATATTGTACCCGCCCGAGATGATCAGGTCTTTGTTGCGCCCGACGATGTGCAGATAGCCGTCGCTGTCGATCTGGCCCAGATCTCCGGTGATGAAAAAGCCATCAGCGCGCAGTTCAGCGGCCGTCTTGTCCGGCATTTGCCAATAGCCCTGAAAGACATTTGTCCCGCGCACTTCGATTTGACCAATCTCGCCCTGGGGGAGGGCGGCGCCGGTGTCGGGATTGGTTATCTTCAGCTCGACGCCGGGCAGTGGAAAGCCAACAGTGCCCGCACGACGTTCGCCACTATAGGGATTTGACGTGTTCATATTGGTTTCCGTCATACCATAGCGCTCAAGGATACGGTGGCCGGTGCGCTCTTCGAACTGGATATGGGTCTCGGCCAGGAGCGGAGCGGAACCGGAGATGAACAGCCGCATATGCGCCGTCAGATCGCGGTTGAACCGGGCATCTTGCAGCAGGCGGGTGTAAAAGGTTGGCACCCCCATCAGGCAGGTGGCGCGCGGCATCCAGCTGATCATGGTATCGAGATCGAATTTGGGCATAAACACCATGCTGCCGCCGGCAATAAGCGTCACATTGGCCGCAACAAACAAGCCGTGGGTGTGAAAGATCGGCAAGGCGTGCAGCAGGATGTCCTGGTTGGTGAATTGCCACTCGGCGGCCAGGACCTGGGCATTGGACAACAGGTTTTCCTGGCTCAGCATTGCGCCCTTGGAGCGCCCGGTTGTCCCCGATGTATAGAGCAATGCGGCCAGATCACTGGGGCTGCGCTTGACCGGGGCCAATGTCGTGGGCCTGCTGCGGGCGTGATCCATCAAAGACCCCGAGCCATCGGCATCCAGCGTCAGCACCGCCGCATCCAGTTCATCCGCCATCGCTTGGATCAGCGGCTGGGAGCGGCTGGCGCAGATGATCAGGGCCGCACCGCTGTCTGCAAAGAAATACTGCACTTCGCTGGCGGTATAGGCGGTGTTGAGCGGCAAAAACACCAGACCCGCCTGCGCGCAAGCGGCATAAATCGCAAGGCATTCCGGCGATTTATCTACCTGTACGGCAACGCGATCCCCTGGCGACAGGCCTTTGTCTGCAAAAACATGGGCGATCTGGGAGGCCATGGCCAAAAAGCTGTCATGGGTTAGGCAAGTGCCATCCAACAGTTGCAGGAACGGGGTGGATTGCCCGGCGTGACGGCCGAACAGAGTATCATAAAGTGGATTAGTCATGTTGATTGACCATGTAATGGGGTCTCATTTGTGCCGATGGTACCCGCCGTCGCTTTCGCCAGGGTCTTGACGGATGGCAGGGCCTGTACGTCTTTGGTTGCGATGTAATGTTCTTGGTTGGCAGTCACCTTGGCCAGATCGTAATAATAGCTGACCATCACGCCGCCGGATTGCTCCAATCCCTTGGGAGATTGGTCGCCAGTTGGATAAATGTCTGAAATCACAGCGCCATTGCCAAGATGGAAGCGCGCGACAGGATCAAAGGGCAGGCCATCATCCCGCTTGGCGTTGACCAGATAATGCGCCGCCAATCCCTGCATGGTCTCGGGGGTGTCAGGATCCCAGGGCGCACCGATCTGGTCGGACCATTTGCGCAACCCGGGCATCGGGGACAGGGTCACAAAGGTTTTTAGCCCGTCCTGTTCCGCCGCAAGATCTGTTGCCACCTGTTTGATCAGGGAACTGCCAAAAGAGATCTGGGCAAGGCCGGGTTGGCAATTGGAGATCGAATAAAAAACCGCCGTATCCGCGTCACTGGCAGCAATGGGGGTGCGGTCCTCGCTGAGCAAGGCCTGGATCGAGGAGGCACGGCCTTTGGTCAGGGCGACTTCGACAAAAATCAACGGCTCGTCCGGCATGGCGGGGTGGAAAAAGGCAAAGCAGCGCCGGTCCTCGGGGGCCAGTCTGCGGCGCAGGTCATCCCAGCTTTGGATTTCATGCACCGCTTCATAGGCGATCACTTTTTCCAGAATATGGGCCGGGCTTTCCCAGCTGATGGGCCGCAGAACCAGAAACCCACGGTTGAACCAAGAGACAAACAAATGCCGAAAGTCCAAATCAATGGCCGACAAGGTGGCATCATCACGTCCCAGGCGCAGCAGGTCTGTGCGCATATGGACCAGAGCGGCGGTTGCATTTGGTGCCTGGTTTAACCTCCGCACCAGCTCTTGCCTTTGGGGTTCAGCAGCGGCCAGAAAGGCGCGGTAGGTGGATTGAGAAGGCGCCGCCTCATAGGCGTTCAGGGCAGCGCGCACCGCCTGGGGATCAATGTCCATGCCGAGGGCCAGATGCCTGAAAAACGCAAGCTTTTGCTCATCGGTGAGTTTAGGAAACCGCGCCAGGATCTCGCGTGCCAAGCCAAGCACCTGGGTTTCGCTGCGGGTCACCATCAGGGCATCGACCATTTCCAACAAGGAACTGTCGTCATAGCTGCCGGTTGTCACACTGGCAGCGCGTCTGTCAAAGATAGTTGCCAAAAGGTCGGCTAGTAGGGTCATGGATCACCTTTATGAAGTTGCGCGGTCAGGGGCACGGGTTCCGATATCCCAGAACAAGCCTGCCATAACCTGCATGGCTTCGCGACAAACAGATTTCAGGACGTGCTCATCCGGGGCGTGTTGGTTGCAGCCCAGATAGCTGTGCGGAATCCAGATGGTTGGCAGGCCCAGAACATCGGCAAAGCGGATGAGGTGGGTGGCTCCTGCTCCACCGGCATCGAATGTGCCAAAGTGCAATTATCATCAACTGCTAGGAAAGGAGCCACCCAATGACAGTTAAGACAGTCGGCCTAGATTTGGCCAAGGATGTTTTTCAAGTTCACGGTATTTCCGAGAATGGTCGCGTGATCTTCAACAAGGCGATCAAGCGTGCGAAGCTATTGGCGTTCTTCGAGACGCTGCCGCCTTGTATGGTCGGAATGGAGGCCTGTGGATCAGCGCACCATTGGGGGCGCACACTGCGCAAACTTGGTCACGATGTCAGGTTGATGCCTGCGAACTATGTAAAGCCTTATGTCAAACGCGGAAAGACAGATGCGGTGGACGCGGAGGCAATTTGCGAAGCCGTCAGGCGCCCGACGATGCGCTTTGTCGAGATCAAGACCGAGGATCAACAGGCTATTCTATCGATCCACCGCACGCGGGATCTGGCAGTCCGGCAGCGCACCCAGCTGGCCAATATGATCCGCAGCCTGTTGCGCGAGTTCGGGCATATCTTGCCTATCGGGATCGAAGCGGTAACGGCCTTTGCGAAGCGCCACCTTGACGGTGATCACCCGGACATGCCTGAGATCGCGAACGGGATGCTCGGGATACAGTGCTACCAATTCATCGGCCTGAACGAACGCATCTCTGGCTATTCCAAGATGATCGAGCAACATGCTCTGCTAAATGCTAATGCGCGCAGATTGATGCGCATGCCAGGAATTGGGCCAATAACAGCATCGGCCATTGTCGCTACGATCGGGGACGCAAAACAATTCCGCACCGGGCGCGATCTAGCGGCTTGGCTGGGGCTGACCCCGCTCAACAAATCCAGCGGCGGCAAGGAGCGATTGGGCAAGATCACAAAGGCTGGCGACCGCTACATTCGCAAGCTTCTGGTCGTGGGCATGACGTCTCGCGCCGTAATGGCGAAGCGCTCACCTGAAAAAGTCGATCTGTGGACGGCGAAGATCATCGCGGAGAAACCGTTCCGGCTGGCAACCGTCGCGATGGCGAACAAGGCAGCGCGTTCCATCTGGGCGATGCTCACAAAGAAACAGGAATACAGGCAGCCCGCGTTCTAACCGCGCCGACTGCCTACCAGATGCAAGACGTTGAAGTAATGATGCGGACTTAAGTCAACCAAGAGCAAGGACACTCCGGGAATGGCTGCGGCCCTCTGAGGTCGATAAGCCGATTGGAACCTCGCTCGCGGAATTCATTAGGGCCAGTGGAGGCAATGCCAAAACATAAACAGGCCGGACAGACGACAGTACTGACGAAAATGACCGCAAATACCGACAGAAAACGCTTGCAATGCAGGAGCCACCCACAGAAGTCATTGGGCAGCGACCCGGCCAGATTGGGCAGAACATGCGGATCCTTGCCCGTTGTCTCCTTGAGAGAGGCCTGCACATAGGTCACCCAAGGGTGGTCGGGGTCTAACCGGGTGGCACCAAACACGGCTTTGTCCAAAGGTCTGATCTGAACCTTGTCGAATCCTTTTGCATCCAGGTGGCGCCGCAGGGCCGGGAGCGTTTGTTCAATGTCGGTGCCAACCACATAGCGCAGCTGACACCGCGCCCAGGCCATTGGGGCGATGGCATTGACCGGGGCTTCGGGGAGTCCTGCTTTCATCGCCAGGATCGTAAAACTGTTCCAGCCATAGGCGCGTTCGGCTGGCGTTAGGCCTGCTTCACCCCAATCGGTGTCGACGGTGGGTTCCTTGTCGGTGCCCACGGGCAAATCACGCAGGGCTTCGCGTATTTTTGGGGTCAGGCTTGTCGGGCGCCATTCGGGGATCTGCAACTGGCCGCGTGCATCAGTGATGCTGGCCAAAGCCTGGGCCAGGATGATAGCGGGATCAGCCAGCAGCCCGCCCCAATTGCCTGAATGATGCGCGCCTTTGCGCAGATCCACCACCAGATCAAAGCTGATTCCGCCGCGTGCGCCCATGAACATTGTGGGTCGCTCGGCGCTTAGTCGTGGTCCGTCAGAGGCAATCAGAACATCCGCCGCCATAGTGTCCCGGTGCTTGTCCATCATTTCGGCCAGGCCAGGCGAGCCGATTTCTTCGCTCATTTCCAGGACGATTTTGACGTTAAAGCCAAGCTTGCCGCGCACGGCCAGAACAGATTCAAGCGCCGCGATATTGACCAGATGCTGCACCTTGTTATCGGCCGTCCCACGGCCATACAGACGGTCATCCTCTTCGGTCAGCTCAAACGGGGTGAGCCCGTCGCGCCATTCGCCTTCCTGCCCCCAGATCACATCGCCATGGCCATAGGTCAGCACTGTCGGCAGGCTGGGGTCTTCGATCCGTACCCCTAGCAATAATGGGCCTCCGGCGATCTTTGAACTTGGGTTTTGGTGAATCGTACAGATAAAGCCCATGGCCTCAAGCCGGGGTTGAATGGCTTCCTGCAGGTATTGATCCAGCACCAGAGCCTGATCCGGGTTCTGGCTTTCACTGCGATAGGCCACCAGTGCGGCCAGATCGGACTGCAGCCGCCCGGTTTCAAAATACTCGGTCGCTTGGTTTAGGGCGTCATTACGGGTCATTTAGGCTGTTTCCGTTTCTTGGTCTGCTGGTGGTGCAAAGGGCGGCGCATCATGCCGGTTCATTTGACGGCATGGCAGAATGGGGATCATGCAGGCGACATTTTATGCGACTATGTGACGTGAACTGCCTCACTGGGGTGGTCGTCTTGCATCGGCCGCTTGCCGCTGTACTGCGTGGATGGAAATGACGGCCCGAGAGGGGGGGGCAATCGGGGGGGCAAAGGCGATGCCAGGATGAGTGTCGGGGACCTCCATGTCCGGTTGCGGTGTCAGCACCGAGTCCAGCAAGGTCGCTTTGAGATGGATACATAGGGTAAAGTCGTCAATCTTTTCGGCGGTTTTCATTGATCGCTCCCGGCAGGGACGTTGGATTTTTGTTGTATTATATTATAATGCTAAGTATCATTTATTATCCAAAATACTCTTTATATAATCTGTTGCGTCAAGCAAAATTTGCCCCAACCAAAAGAAGCCTCGCTATGCCGGCTCAAGTGCCTGAAAAACAAAACACTCTTTATGTAGGCTCTTTGGCCAAGGGGCTCAGAATTCTGCGCGCCTTTGATGAAACCGCGACCGAACTGTCCCTGAGTGAGCTGGTGAAACGAACCGGTTTGGAGAAAAGCGCCGCGCAGCGGCTGGCAAATACCCTGCACCTGGAAGGCATGCTGGACAAAGATCCGGCGACCAAACGCTATCGGCCGTCACATGCCTGGCTGGAGATGGCCTATGCCTATTTCTGGTCGAACCCTCTGGTTCGGCTGGCCATGCCCAAGCTGATTGAATTATCGCACCAGCTGGATGCAACCGTGAACCTTGCTGAATTGTCGGGGGATCACATTCTTTATGTCAGCCGGGTTCCCGGCCGCAGTGGCCAATTTGCGTCGACAATTGTTGGCCGTCGGTTGCCCGCCCTGAGCTCTGCGGCGGGACGTGCCGTTTTGTCGACCCTGCCCAAGGAGACGCGCGACAAAATGATCGCAACATGGCCGCTGCCGCAAATGACACCGCGCACAAACATGGATCGCGACAGTATCGTCAAGATCGTCGACGAAGCAGAGGCCAACGGGTTTGCAATGACGCAGGATCAGTCGATCCTGTCCCAGACCGGTATTGCGGCCCCCATCAAGGGACCAAATGGCCAGGCCTTTGCCGCCATTCAATGTTCGGTTTCAACCCGGATGTGGAGTATCGAGAAAATCGAGCAGGAGATCCTGCCCTATATTATTGAGGCGGCCGACAGCATCGCGCCCCACATCAGAGGCTGAAAGGCGACCGCCTCCCTAGAGGGGCCAGAGGCCAAAATGGACCCGGTGAGGTCAGCCGAAGCGATAGCCAGAGGCGGTTACGCCACCAAAGATGCCATCTTGGTGATAGATCCGCAGTGCCTGCGCGTCTTCGGCTGCACCCAGGGCGGCAAAGATCGGTGCAAAGTGGTCTTCTTTGGCATGGCATATTCGGGCTGCGGGCGCTTGCTCCCAGTCCAGCAGCGCAGCGGTGCGCGCCGGTTGAGGCAGGGCCAGAGTCGCGTCGAGCCAGGCATCGAACTGCAGCGAGGGCTGTTTGGCAGCGGGGCCAAACAGACCGAGGTTGTGATAGCTGAGCCCGGAGCCGATGATCAGAACGCCTTCGTCGCGCAGCGGCGCCAGGGCTCGGCCCAACCTGAAATGCTGTTCCGGGTCATAACCATGGCGCAGGGAGACCTGAAACAGGGGGATATCGGCCTCGGGATACATGACGGCCATGGGGACAAAACAGCCGTGGTCAAACCCCATTTCCGGATCCAATCTGCTGGGCAGCCCCGCCTGTTCGATGAGATCCGCGACGCGTTTGGCGAGATCTGGCGCGCCGGGGGCTGGGTAGGTGATCTCATAGGTTTCGGCTGGGAAGCCGGAATAGTCATAAACCATTGGCGGCCTGGCGGCGGATATGACCGCAAAACAATCGCTTTCCCAGTGGCCAGAGATCATCAGCACGGCCTTGGGGCGGTCTGGCAATTGTGTGGGCATGTCGGCGAGGGAGGCTTCTAGTGGCGCGAACTGAGCCCGCCAATCGGGAATCCAGGGCCAGGGGCCACCCCCGTGAGAAATGAAATAGCTGGGCATTTTGGCGGTGGGTATTTTGACGGTGGGCTGGGGCGTGGCCTGGGGCATGGGTCTTCTCCGGGATGATCAACCTGTGCCGACAACCTAGGCCCCGCCCACTCCCGTTTACATGTCCCTGGCCGCACAGGAGCTGTGTGCGACCGCGCCAGTGGATTGGTGCAAAGGGGCGCTTTCCCCTAGCTCTTATCAGTCACGTTCTCTTTGAAGGCGACTTCGAATTTGGCCTGTTTTTCCGGGCTGGCCTCGGTTTGGTAGGTGGTTTTCCACTCATCCATGGTCATGCCATAGTAGATCTCGCGGGCTTCCACTTTGCCCATTTCGATGCCGCGTTCATTGGCGGCTTCCTGATACCAGCGGCTCAGGCAGTTGCGACAAAACCCTGCCAGGTTCATCATGTCGATGTTCTGCACATCGGTGCGGTCTTCCATCAGGTGCTTTTGCAAGCGGCGAAAGGCGGCGGCCTGGAGTTCGATCTCGGTCTGTGGGTCGATCTGTGGGTCGATCTGCTTGTTCATTTGGGGCTCCTGATTTGTGCTGGCGTCCTGTAATGTTCTAGCAATCCAGCCCAAGGGGTACAATGTTGCCTCACAATCTGCGCTGAGGGGGCGCTACAGACCCGAGGCAATCAAGGCCTGTGGCAGGGAGTCTGCCAACCGCTCGGCCCAGAGCTGCTGCCCGGCGTCATCGGCAATCAGATCGTTGCGCAGCTCGATCAGGGTATTGGGGCGGCCCATCTTGGTGGCATGGGTGTCAATCGCATCTCCCGGCAGATAGCCGGTATAGGGTTCGTTGATACCGACGCAAAGATCACCGCCGGCCTGTAGCGCGGCGATCAGACAGGGGGAGAACCGCTCACCTTCTGGATGCAGGATGCCGATCTCCCAGGGGCGCGGCGTGCGGCCACGCAGCTGCGGCGTAAAGGAATGCACCGAGATAATCACGGTATCAGGCCGTGCGGCCAATTCGGCCAGGGCCGCATGATAGGGGCGATAACAGCGGGCAAGGCGGCTCTCGCGTTCGGCCTCATCGGCGTGGCGATTGGCGGGGATGATTGTCCCGTCATAGAGCTGCATCAGCAGGGTTGGATCATCTTCGCCCCGATTGGGGTCGATTACCAGGCGGGAGAAATTTGAGGCCACAACCGGGGCGTCCAGGTACTCTCCCAGCAAAGTGCTTACCGCCAGCGCGCCCGGATCATAGGCGATGTGGCGGCGCATGTCGGTCTCTGGCAGGCCGAGGTCGCCACCGCCGACAAAGGGCGGCACCACATTGCTGGCATGATCGCAGGTGATGAGCCAGCGGCCGGGGCGATCGCCCCCTTGGATAATAAATGGACTGTATGTCATGGATTTGTCGCCTGTTGTTGGGAATAGCCATACTGCAGTTGCAGCAGAATGGGAATTGAGCGATAACCGCCCCAAATGCTGTTTGCGGTAACATTTGCTTTATGGCCACATGTTCGCACGGTGGCCCATGATATGCCCAAAAGGAGAGACCTGATGAAACGCTCGCGCAATGTAAAGATTGTCGCCACTCTGGGGCCCGCATCGGACACCTACGAGACCATTCGGGCGCTGTTTGAGGCCGGCGCCGATGTGTTCCGTTTGAATATGTCCCACGGCACCCAGGCTGAGATTGCAGAAAAACATGCCATCATTCGTCAGGTTGAACAGGACCTGGGCCGCTCTATCGGAATTCTGGCGGATCTTCAGGGGCCAAAACTGCGGGTTGGTGTCTTTGCCAAGGGCGAAGAGGAGCTGGTTCCAGGAGCGGCTTTCCGGATGGATCTGGACGGGGCAGAAGGCGATCTCTCTCGGGTCTGTCTGCCGCATCCAGAGATTTTTGCCGCTTTGGAGCCGGGCGCGCATCTTTTGGTCAACGATGGCAAGATCCGCCTCAAGGTGGTGCGTTGTGGCGCTGACTTTGCTGACTGCGAAGTGGTGATCGGCGGCACCATCTCCAACCGCAAGGGCGTCAATGTGCCAGATGTCGAGCTGCCCCTGGCGGCGCTGTCGGAAAAAGACCGGGCGGATCTGGAGTTTGCCTGTGGTCTGGGGGTGGACTGGCTGGCGCTCTCCTTTGTGCAGCGGGCCAAGGATGTGTTCGAGGCCAAGGGGCTGGCGGATGGCCGCGCGGCGGTGCTCTCCAAGATCGAAAAACCTTCGGCTGTGGAACGGTTTAGTGAAATTCTCGATGCCTCGGATGGCATCATGGTGGCGCGCGGGGATCTGGGGGTCGAACTGCCCGTGGCGGCGGTGCCACCGATCCAGAAGCGTCTGGTCCGCAAATGCCGCGCTGCGGCCAAGCCGGTGATTGTCGCGACCCAGATGCTGGAAAGCATGATCGACAGCCCAATGCCAACCCGGGCAGAGGTTTCGGATGTCGCCACGGCGATCTACGAGGGCACCGATGCCATCATGCTGAGCGCTGAATCAGCGGCGGGCAGCTATCCCGTCGAGGCCGTACAGACCATGGACCGGGTTGCGGTCGAGGTCGAGGCCGATCCGACCTATGCACAGATCATCGCCGCCTCGCGCTCTGCCAAGGGCGACACCGTGGCGGATGCCATCGTGGCTGCCGCCCGCGAGATTGCCGAAAAGACCGAGATCAAGGCAATCTGCTGCTTTACCCAAAGCGGCACCACCGCCTTGCTGACCGCGCGCGAACGCCCAGGTGTGCCGATCATCGCGCTGACGCCACTGCCACGCACCGCCAGGCGGCTGGCGTTGAGCTGGGGCTGCCACTGTGTGCTGACCTCTGAACAGGGGCGTTTCAAGGGCGCCGTTGTGAGCGCGGCACGGGCTGCCCGCGCCGGTGGCTTTGCCAGCGAAACCGATCAGATTGTGGTCACTGCCGGGGTGCCCTTTAATGTGCCCGGCACCACCAATATCCTGCGGGTGGCCCCCTGTGATGAACGTTTGATTTACAGCACAGACCCGGAGTAACCTCGCAGCAGTACTGTATTAGTCTGTTGTGAGAGGGTTACATGGATACTGATCTGGCGTTGATCCTGGGGATTGTCCTGGGCGGACTATCCATACCCTCTATCCTGTCGGCCTTGAGCGAGACCCATCCGCCGCGCGTGTCCAGCGTTTTTCTGCTCGCGGGGGTGGGTTTGATTGCCTATGCGATGATCTTTCATCCCGGTGGCTACCGGTTGGAACAGATCCCGGATGTCTTTTTCTCAGTTTTGGGACGTTTCTTCTGATAATTCGCTTGCCCTTTGGCAGCAGCTTTCGTACATGGCCCTCCTGTTCGCGTGGCCGGCCGGAAGTGGCATGCCGAGTCGCGCATAGACCGAACCCGCATTGAAGGAGACGGAAATGCCCAAAATGAAGACCAAATCGAGCGCCAAAAAGCGCTTCAAGGTGACAGCGACCGGTAAGGTCCTGGCTGCTCAGGCCGGCAAACAGCACGGCATGATCAAACGCACCAAGAAATTCATCCGTAACGCACGCGGCACCTCGGAGCTCTCCGCTCCCGACGCCAAAATCGTCAAGGGCTATATGCCCTACGATCGCTAAGAGGAGTTTGAGATATGTCCCGCGTTAAAGGTGGTACCGTAACCCACGCCCGTCACAAGAAGGTCATCAAGGCAGCCAAAGGTTATTATGGCCGCCGCAAGAGCACCTTTAAAGTCGCCCGTCAGGCCGTCGACAAGGCAAATCAATACGCAACACGTGACCGGAAGGCGCGCAAGCGTAACTTCCGCGCTCTGTGGATCCAGCGTATCAACGCCGCCGTCCGCAGCCACGACGAAGCGCTGACATACAGCCGCTTCATCAACGGTCTGAACCTGGCCGGTATCGAAGTTGACCGTAAAGTTCTGGCCGACCTGGCCGTACACGAGCCCGAAGCCTTTGGTGCCATCGTGCGCCAGGCCCAGTCCGCTCTGGCAGCGTAAGCTGGCAACCTGAGCTGGCAGCCTAAGGCTGTTACAGCTTTGCAGATTTGAAAGGCCGCTCCTTTGGGGCGGCCTTTTTCTGTGCCTAAACCGTTGATGTCGTGGGTAAGGATTGCAGTTTGAGCGGTGGCTTTGGGCGTGTTCATTTCAATTTCAGGTTGCTTGCGCCGCTTGTTGTTATAGGTTCCTCACTGAACATTAGGGAAGCAGGTAAAATATTATGAACATCAAAGGTGTGTGGGTCATTGCAGCTGTGTTGCTCTCTGGTTGCGTGAGCAGCGGCGGAGGGGAGTCTGTTGTTGCCAGACCAGTGCAAGATCAAGGGGGCAAGATCACCAAAGCCTTGATTGAAACCTGTTGGAAACAGGCAGGGATCAAAGGCGATCTGTACAAGTTCATGACCCCGGAAGAGGCCGCTGGGATTCAGCCGGGTGGAGTCTTTTCCAAAAGCCAGCACGCCATCTTTACCGCTTGCCTAAAGGCCTAATCAGCGCCTTTGCCGAGCCCCGATACCTATTAAACAGGACCTATTATGAAAAGAATTCTTTTGACGTTGCCCCTGCTGATGCTGGCGGGTTGCGCCGATCAAATGACTTATCCTGCTGGAATTGAACGCGATGCCCAAGCGGTTGAGCAGGTCAGCGCGACACCAGTTGATCAGCTGCCGGTCCTTGTGTCGGACACAATTAACGGTGGCAAGTTCCAAGTGCTTGGTGAAATCTCCACCACGGTCGGCAAGGCCACGGCCTTCCATCCGAATCCAACAGTTGAGCAGGCCCGCAGAAAGCTCCAGGTCGAGGCCGCTGAGCTTAAGGCGGATGCGGTGATCAATGCGAGGATTGGCAATATCCAGGTCTGTCCCTTTAGCTGGGCTTGCCGGATATCCACCGGAACAGCGGTCAAATTGCTGAACTAGACCTGATTGACCTGATCCATGCAGATCGGGTTTGTGTCTGCGTGGGGTATCAAGCTCGCTCCTTTGGGGCGGGCTTTTTCCATGCGCGGACAAAGGCATGGCGGGGCAAAGGCATGACAGGGGCGAGGTGCTGTTGCGCAGCGTCCCGGGGATTGGCTGGCCCTGTCAAACCCTGGCAAGCGGGGTTGGATAGACCGCGCCCTAGCTGGTTTGCTTTTTACGTGCCAGAACGCCGACCGCCAGTAATCCAGACAGCGGCCAAAGGGCCCAGGGGGTGCCAGACCAGGTCATCAGGTTTACGCAGACCAGAAAGGCGGCGATGACCCATAGGTTCAGGGAAATTCCCTTGATGTGGTTCTGCCCCAGCAGTGCAGCGCCACTGTGAAGCCCGTAAAGCCCGGCTGCGGTCACAATGGGCCAGGCCGGCCAGAACGAGCCGCCGCTGATCATGTTGAGCAGCACCGCAGCGCCTGTGCCAAGGCCAAGATAGCGCAGGCGCTTGACCTTGGCCAGCGGGGATAGCGCCACGCCGGGACGGGGGGCACTGGACCCAGCGGCGAGATCATCTTGGGACTGGGGCGGTTGACCGGTCGACGGGCTGGAGAGAGGCGTTGGGATCTCAGGTTCAGGGTCGCTCCAGACCTGTGACACACGGCTGCGTCGTTTGGGGGCCGCAGAGGCAGTCTCTGGGGCGATGTTGATTGGCTGGCCAAGCGCCAGGCGGTAGACCGGGATGTCTTCGACCATGTTCCGGGGGCGCTTGTCACCCAGGAATTCAAACCCGACAGAAAGCTTGTTGCGGACCTGGTCATAGACCTGCTGTGAAATCAAAACCCCGCCGGGGTCGGCCATGGTCTGCAACCGGGCTGCCAGATTGACGCCCTCGCCAATGAGATCATCGCCATCGCAGATCACATCGCCAAGATGCAGGCCAATGCGAAAGCGCAAACCGCTGTCCTTTTGGGTCAGCTCCTGCTGTACCTCGGTGGCACAATGCACCGCCTCGACCACCGAAGGAAAATCCGCGATCAACCCGTCGCCCGCAGTATTGGCCACGCGGCCGCCGTGGCGTTCGATCAGTTTGAAAAACACATTCCGCGCAGCCTGCAGATCGGTATAGGTGCCGAGCTCATCACGAGTCATCGCGGTGCTGAAGGACTGCGCATCAGCGGCCAGAATTGTTGTCAGTTTACGAATAACTTTTTGGGACACGGCACCAAAATCCTCACGCCAGCGATGCAAAGATGGGGCGCGCAACGCTGGGATGCAAGTCGCAACTCCATTTCCCAGGCAATTGTTGCTGTTCAACCCGCGTCATGCCCGCATCATGGCGGTGCGGAACGCAGCCATGGTCTTGCTTTCGCGCGCACCTGTGGTAGCAGGGCATAAGCCAAAACTCAGGGGACCGTCATGGACGATCTTAAAGCAAAATATCTAGGGCAGATCGCCGATGCTGCCGATGAAAACGCGCTGGAGACCATCCGGGTCGCAGCCGTTGGTAAAAAAGGCGAAGTCGCACTGAAGATGCGCGAGCTGGGCAAGATGACGCCCGAAGAACGCCAGGTGGCCGGCCCGGCGCTGAACGCGCTGAAGGATGAAATCAACTCTGCCCTCACCGCCAAGAAGGCAGGTCTGGCTGATGCGGCGCTGGATGAACGTCTGCGCACCGAATGGCTGGATGTGACCCTGCCGGTCCGCCCCTCGCGTCAGGGCAGCCTGCACCCGATCAGCCAGGCTCAGGAAGAGCTGACCGCGATCTTTGCCGAGCTGGGCTTTTCCGTTGCCGAAGGGCCGCGCATTGATACTGACTGGTATAACTTTGACGCACTGAACATCCCCGGCCATCACCCCGCCCGGGCCGAGATGGACACGTTCTACATGCACCGCGCGACAGGCGATGACCGCCCGCCGCATGTGCTGCGCACGCACACCAGCCCGGTGCAGATCCGTTCGATGGAAAAGATGGGCGCGCCCCTGCGCATCATCTGCCCCGGCGGTGTCTATCGCGCCGACTATGACCAGACCCACACGCCGATGTTTCACCAGGTCGAAGGCCTGGCGCTGGACAAGGACATCTCGATGGCGAACCTCAAGTGGGTGCTGGAGGAATTTGTCAAAAGCTTCTTTGAAGTGGACGATGTCGAGCTGCGCTTCCGCGCGTCACACTTTCCCTTCACCGAACCATCGGCCGAGGTCGATATTCGCTGCTCTTGGGACAATGGCCAGCTGAAAATCGGTGAGGGCGACGACTGGATGGAGATCCTTGGCTCCGGCATGGTGCACCCCAAGGTGATCGCCGCTGGCGGTATTGACCCGGATATCTACCAGGGCTTTGCCTTTGGTATCGGCATCGACCGTCTGGCAATGCTGAAATACGGCATCCCCGACCTGCGCGCCTTCTTCGATTCCGACCTACGCTGGCTGCGCCACTACGGCTTCCAATGCCTGGATGTGCCCACACTGCATGGTGGTTTGAGCCGGTGAGTGAAGTTGCGGCTGCAGTCATGTCTCCAGGCCCTTACTGGTTGGATTGGGCCAAGTTTGCAGTCACTATTTTCTCTCCGTTTATTGCTTTGGGAGGGGCGTTATGGATGTACTTTCTCAAAGTCAAAGAAGAGCGGCATGATGAACTGCGTCGTGAACGACTCGCCGTTTACAAGGAATATCTGCGCGTGTTGGATAGCAATCTAAGCGAGACTAACCTTACTTACGCTGATGAAGGGCTGGAGAGGGCGTCCAAGCTCGCCCCGTCTCATCAGCAAATTTCTTTGATGGCGCCCGACGAGGTCGCCCAAGCGTCACTAAAGCTTCTTAATTCCTATGTTGGCGACCATCTTTGGGCTGATGGGAAAAAGATCCGTCTTTTGCACAAGCTTCAGGGGGAACCGACAAAAGAGGATGTTCGGGCGATGTTTCGAGCTAGTGAGCCAATTAGAAACGCACGCGGCGAGTTAATTCGCGCAATGAGAAACGACATAGTGGAGGGTACCAAAATTGACCCTACCCTTACCCATGTTGAGGAACTGGAACGATGAAATTCACTCTTTCCTGGCTGAAAGATCACCTCGACACTGACGCATCAGTGGATGAGATCGCTGAAACCCTGACTGACCTTGGCCTAGAGGTCGAAGAGATCAGCAATCCCGGCGATCGGCTCAAGGATTTTACCCTGGGCTATGTGAAACACGCCGAAAAGCACCCGGATGCAGATAAGCTGCGGGTCTGCAAGGTGGACACGGATGAGGGCGAGATGCAGATCATCTGCGGCGCGCCCAACGCCCGCGAAGGCATCACCGTGGTGGTCTGCAAGCCGGGCATGTATATCCCCGGTCTCGACATCACCATTGGCGTGGGCAAGATCCGCGGCGTGGAAAGCTTTGGCATGATGGCGTCCGAGCGCGAGCTGGAACTGTCGGATGAACACGACGGCATTATCGAGCTGCCCTCGGGCGAAGTGGGCGACCGCTTTGTCGACTGGCTGGCGGAAAACCAGCCCGCCAAGGTGGATCCGGTGATCGAGATCGCCATCACGCCAAACCGCCCCGATGCGCTGGGCATTCACGGTATTGCCCGTGATCTGGCCGCCCGGGGACTTGGCACGCTGAAAACCCCAGACTTTGCGCCCGTCGCGGGCAGCTTCCCCTGCCCGATAAAGGTGAGTATTGATGACGATACCCTGGATGGCTGTCCGCTGTTCTCGGGTCGCCTGATCAAGGGTGTCAAGAACGGCCCCAGCCCGCAGTGGCTGCAGGATCGGCTCAAGGCGATTGGTCTGCGGCCGATTTCGGCGCTGGTCGATATCACCAACTTCTTTACCTATGACCAGAACCGCCCGCTGCATGTCTTTGACGCGGCCAAGGTTGCAGGCGATCTGCGGGTGCACCGCGCCGCAGGTGGTGAAGTGATCAAGGCGCTTGATGAGAAAGACTATACATTTGCGCCCGGGCAAATGGTGATCTCAGATGACAACGGCGCCGAAAGCATTGCCGGCATCATGGGCGGTGAAGAAACCGGTTGCACGGACGAGACCGTGGATGTCTTTCTCGAGAGCGCCTTTTGGGATCACGTGCAGATCGCCCTTACAGGCCGCGCGCTTAAGATCAACTCGGATGCGCGCTATCGTTTTGAGCGCGGCGTTGACCCAGAGTTCACCATCCAGGGCCTGCATCTGGCAACCCAGATGATTCTGGATCTTTGCGGTGGTGAGGCATCGGAAGTGGTGATTGCAGGCGATGTGCCCGATCATTCCCGCGCCTATAAACTGGATGCCGAACGGGTGCAGTCGCTGGTGGGCATGGATATCCCCGAAAGCGATCAGCGCCAGACGCTGACCCGCCTTGGCTTCCGCCTTGAGGGCAATATGGCCAATGTGCCCAGCTGGCGCCCTGATGTGCAGGGAGAGGCCGATCTGGTGGAAGAGGTTGCCCGGATTGCCTCATTGACCAAATTGCAGGGCAAGCCGCTGCCACGGATCACGGATGGTATCCCCAAGGCGGTGATGACCCCGCAGCAGCGCCGCCAGCAGATGGCCCGGCGCACCGCAGCTGGTCTCGGCTACAACGAGGTGGTCAGCTACACCTTTATCGACCAGGCCTCGGCTGCCCTGTTTGGCGGCGGCGATGACGCCACCATGCTGGCCAACCCGATCTCGTCGGAAATGTCACATATGCGCCCAGCCTTGCTGCCGGGTCTGTTGCAGGCGGCAGCGCGCAATCAGGCGCGCGGGTTCATGGATCTGGCGCTGTTTGAGGTTGGCCCGGCCTTTCATGGCGGCGAGCCTGGCGAGCAGCACAATCTGATCTCGGGCATTCTGGTGGGCAGTACCGGCCCCAAGGATGTGCATGGCTCTGCGCGTGCCGTCGATACCTTTGACGCCAAGGCGGATATCGAGGCTATTCTGGCCGCCATCGGTGCCCCGACCAAGGTGCAGATCCTGCGCGGCGCACAGGACTGGTGGCATCCTGGCCGTCACGGCAAGATCTGCCTCGGCCCCAAAAAGGTGCTGGGCATCTTTGGCGAACTGCACCCCAAGGTGATCACTGCCATGGGGATCAAAGGTCCGGTTGTTGCCTTCACCATCTGGCCGGATGAGGTGCCATTGCCACGCAAGAGTGGCGCCACCCGTGCCGCTCTGGGGCAAAGCGATCTACAAGCAGTCGAGCGCGATTTTGCCTTTGTGGTTGATGCCGAGGTCGAGGCGCTGACACTGGTCAATGCGGCCTCTGGCGCAGATAAGGCGCTGATCACCGATGTTCGTATCTTTGACGAATTCATTGGTGGGTCGCTGGGCGAGGGCAAAAAGAGCCTGGCCCTGACCGTGCGCCTGCAACCCAGTGACAAGACGCTGAAGGAAAAGGACATCGAGGCGGTGAGCGAGAAGATCATCGCCAAGGTGACCAAGGCCACAGGTGGCACCCTGCGCGGTTAAGTGTCGTTTCGAATGCATCAGAGTACCAACAAAGACGCGCCTTTCGGGGCGCGTTTTTATTTTCCAGAAAAATAGTCGGCAAGCAGATCATAGACCAATCGAATGCGCCGACTTGTGTGCAGTTCGCGGTGGGTGGTCAGCCAAACCGGAAACCGGAGGGGGGGCTGGTCTGTTAACAGTCGCTCCACACCACTGGAGTGTTTGACCACATCATCGGCCATCGCGCCGATGCCAAAGCCTTGCCGGACCAGTTCCCAGGCGGCCAGCCCACTGTTGGAGCCGATCTTGAAATTGTCCTTGCTGAGGTCGATACCGAGAGGCGTGAGGAAATCAATCGAGCGCTGCACATCTCCAAAATTGACAAAATCATGCGCCGAAAGCGCAGAAAAGCTTTCGGGCCGTCCCCGGCGTTGTAAATAACTAGGGGCTGCGTAAAAATGTGCCGTGGCTTCCTGTACCAGACGGGCGATCAGCTCTGGTTGCTCTGGCCGGACGTGACGAATAGCAATGTCTGCTTCACGCCGCATCAGATCGCGAATGTCATTGGCGGCGACGATATCGATGGTGAGACGCGGCGCCTGTTGGCGCAGTTGATGTAACACTGGCGGCAAGACAAAAGCCGACATCACATCGCTTGCCGTGATACGGACTGTGCCCTCAATCGACTGCGCCTGGGCACTCGCGGCAAGGCTCAGCCCATTGGCACCCTCTACCATCTTGCGCCCGTGGGGGAGCAGCTCGTGCCCGGCATCCGTCAAGGCGAGGCTACGGCCGAGCCGTTCAAATAACATCAGCCCCAGGTTCGCTTCCAATGCTGCCACCTGTCGGGACAGGGTCGGCTGGGTCAAGCCCAGTTGGCGGGCGGCAGCGGAAAGAGAACCTGTTTCGGCCGTGGCAAGAAAGGCGCGGATATGGGTCCAATCGAGAGTATTCATGCATATCTGTATATCGAACCTCCGGTTTTTGGCAATTTATATATGTTCTCCGTATGGCTAGACTGCGCAAAAAGAAGGAGAGACCGGATGAATGAGGATGCGCCTTTTTGGGACAAAATTGCCGCCAAATATGCCAAAGACGCCATTCGCGATGAGGCTGCCTATCGTCAGGCGCTGTCGCGCACAGCCAGCTATCTGAAACCTGAAGATCGGGTTCTCGAACTGGGCTGCGGCACTGGCTCGACGGCAATTGAACTGGCGCCCCAAGTGGCTGAGATCACGGCGTCGGATCTATCACAGGAAATGCTGGGAATCGGTCGTGAACGGGCAAAGGCCGCAGCGGTTGATAATATCCGTTTTCACCATGGGAGCGTTGCGCAGGCCCCGGAAGGGGCATTTGATGTGGTACTGGCGCATAACCTTTTGCATCTGTTGCCTGACTTGAATGCAGCACTGGCGGTGGTGGCGTCGCGCTTGCCAAAAGGCGGGCTGTTCATATCCAAGACACCCTGCCTGGGCGAGGCGCGGGGCAGTGCCAAATATTATCTGTTCAAGACAATGATACCGGTGATGCGGTTCTTTGGGAAAGCTCCGGGCTCTGCGGTACATTTCTTCGACATTTCCAGCCTTGACGATGCGGTCGAGGCCGCTGGGTTTGCCGTGGTCGAGACGGGCAGCTATCCGGTTTCGACGCCGGGGCGTTACATTGTGGCACGCCGCCTCTGATTGGGCTCTGGTGCCGATTGGCGATCCGACCTATTTCTATCGCAAGCAAAATAGAACGGGAGCGCAAAATGACACTCAAGGTTTATCTTTCTGGTGAAATCCACACCGATTGGCGCGAGCAGATCATTGCGGGGGCCAAGGGGTTGGATGTGAGCTTTCAAAGCCCGGTCACCGATCACGGTGCCAGTGACGATTGCGGTGTCGCCATCATGGGCGCCGAAGGCAGCAAATTCTGGCATGACCACAAGGGCGCAAAGCTGAACGCAATTCGGACCCGGAAGGGGATAGAAGATGCGGATGTTGTGGTGGTGCGCTTTGGCGAGAAATACAAACAGTGGAACGCTGCCTTTGATGCGGGCTATGCGGCGGCGCTGGGGAAATCCATCATTGTGCTCAGCCAGCCAGAGCACCAGCACGCCCTGAAAGAGGTTCACGCCGCAGCCCTGGCGGTGACGGATGAGCCGCGCCAGGTGGTGGAAATCCTGTCCTATGTACTGACGGGCTCGCTGCCGAAATGACGGCGCCAATCCTCCGGACCGAACGCCTGATCCTGCGCCCACATGGGGTGCAGGATTTTGATGATGTGGCGGCGCTGTGGGCGGACCCGGCGGTGGTGAAATACATCGGTGGGTCCCCCAACAGCCGTGAGCAGTCCTGGGCGCGATTGCTGCGCAACATGGGCCATTGGCAGGCTCTGGGGTATGGCTATTGGGTGGTTTGTGATCGGGACAGCGGCGACTTCCTGGGGGAGGTGGGCTTTGCCAATTTTCGCCGCGAGATCGCGCCACCGCTGCCAGATGTCCCCGAGGCAGGCTGGGTTCTTGCGACGCAGGCCCATGGGCGCGGAATAGCCAGCGAAGCGGTGGCCTGCATCCATGATTGGGCCGACCAGATGCAGGACTGGCCACAGACGGTGGCAATCTTTGCGCCTGAACATGCCGCCTCGCAACGGGTCGCGGCCAAGCAGGGCTATCAGGCCTCCGGTGAGGCCAGCTATTTTGACGACAAGATTTTGATCATGTCCCGCCAAAGATCTGCGATTGGGTGAGTTCTGCAGCGCTGCTGAATACCACTCATTAACGGGCGCTGCCTAGACTGTGCCGCAGCACATTCTTACCCCAACACTTGGTGAGTCCCGTTTCTGGGGCTCCAATGGACAATACCTATGCAGAACCGTCGACGCGCATCCAAAGAAATCACCCACAGAAGTGAAGATCAGGGCCTGTTCAAAAAGGACCTGGGCCAGTTCCGGGTTTCTTTGGTGCCGCATATCAAACGCAGCAGCCGCGGGGACCTGGTGGTTCGGGGCTATCTCAATGACAGGCGAGAGGTCTTTGTGATTTTTGCCGGGCGGCGGGCCAAGGAAGCGCTCGCTGTTGAGAGCCGGATTAAATCCATGTTTGCACGGGCCAGCCAAGCTGCTGCAAAAGCAGGCAGAACGCCTCCAGACGTCAATGCAATTCGCCTGCCTGTCCATGTCGAAGGCTCTTGGCGGTCGCGGTTTCAGCGGGATGTCTCGGGTTGGGACCACAGAAGCTTCCAGTTGCTGGCCTCTCGCTGGGCCTTTTCCGATGCCGATGGCATGACAAATCTGGGTGGTCGCCCTCCGTTTTCGTAACAGCACCCCGCCAAAGGCGGGGTGCCGGGCCCAACGGGAAGAGGGTTTTTCAAAATCCCGATGACGGGCGGGAGCGCTAGGCGTCGCGTTTGATTTCCACGGTATGGGGATAGGGGATCGAGATGCCCTTGGTGTCGAAGGCTTCTTTGACCGCCTGGGTCATGGCAAATTTCACCTCCCAGTAGTCTGCGGCATCCACCCAGATGCGGGTGGTCAGATCAACCGAGCTATCGCCCAGATTGGTCACCCGGACCCATGGCTCGGGGTCCTGTTTGATCCGGCTGTCTGCGGCGGCCTGTTGCAGAATGATTGCTTTGGCCGCATCGGCGCTGTCGCC
Source organism: Pseudophaeobacter arcticus DSM 23566 (assembly GCF_000473205.1). Classification (NCBI taxonomy): domain Bacteria; kingdom Pseudomonadati; phylum Pseudomonadota; class Alphaproteobacteria; order Rhodobacterales; family Roseobacteraceae; genus Pseudophaeobacter; species Pseudophaeobacter arcticus. Next base: position 3,240,391 of record NZ_KI421507.1, on the reverse strand, counting down.
GTAGTCGATGCCAAAGACCAGATCAACACGGCGGGTTTTGTGGTGCGAGAAGTTGGTGATCACCGCGCCCCAGGCCTGCCCATTGGGAATGATGATCTGCACATTGTCCGGTGTTGCCAGCTCAGTCACAAACAGGTTCAGATCTACAACCGTGCCGGCGGTGCCGCCGATATCGACGTATTGGCCAATCTTATAGGGGCGAAACAGCACGAGCATGAAGCCGGCTGCCAGATCGCTCAGCGTGCCCTGCAGGGCCAGGCCAATCGCCAGAGTGGCCGCGCCCATCATCGCCACCAGGCTGGTGGCTTCGATGCCAAAGATGCCAAGCACAGCAATCAGGACAACGGCAATCAGCACCCAACGCACCATGCTGGCAACAAAATTGCCAAGCGTGGCGTCTATTTCCGGGGTGGCATTGATCCGTTTGCGAATGGCGCTGCTCACCATTCCGGCGACCATCCAACCAATGATCAAAACGGCCAGCGCCTTGCAGCCGTTCAGCACCATGGGCCAATAGGCAAAACCCTGTTCAATAATATTTTCCATAGTTGTGTCACTCTTCCGGTTTTGTGGTTTTGCGCGGATCAAGCACAGTTGGGCCAAACCAGACAAGGGGAGATCAACAAGAAAAGGCCCCCAAAGTGATCTGAGGGCCTGAGTGCTGTTGTCTGGGTTTGTGGCCGGGTCTGTGGTCAGGCCAGTGGTCAGGCCTGCGCCCTACTTTTTGAGCGCGTCGCGGATCTCCATCAGGATATCCAGCTCACTTGGACCCGCCGGGGCTTCGGGTTCGGGGGCGGCCTCTGCTTTGCGGGTGGCGGCGTCTTTCACCTTGTTGACGTAGCGCACCAGCATAAAGACAACAAAGGCGATGATGAGGAAGTTGATCACTGCCATGATAAAGGCGCCATGGGCAAAGACGGCGGCCCCGGCTTCGCGGGCGGCTTCCAACGAGGCGCCGGCGGCAACCTCTCCAGACAGGACGATATAGGAATTGGTGAAATCAACCCCGCCGGTGAACAACCCGACCAGTGGATTGATCAAATCCCCGACCATGGATTTGACAATGGCGGTAAAGGCGGCGCCAATGATGATCCCAACGGCCATGTCCATGACATTGCCCTTGGCGATAAAGTCTTTAAATTCTGATAACATCTGTACCCCCTGTTTCTGCTGGCACCCTCCGGGACTTTGACCCTTTGGCGCGATCCATTAAGGGAACTGCGAAATACATCTATTGGCTAGAGGAAAATTCCCATTCCGCCATTACAAATGGGTTTTGGCGGGTCTTTTAGGACACAAAAAGGCCCGCCAGTCGGGAGAAACAGGCGGGCCATGAGCTATTTGCGAGAGACCCTTTAGGGTTTCAGCGCCAAGCTCGGAGAGATCACGTCCAGCCCCAGGGCCTTGCCGACGGCATAGTAGGTCAGCTTGCCTGCGTGTACATTCAGGCCGTTCAGCAGATGTGGGTCATCTTCGCAGGCCTGACGCCAGCCTTTGTTGGCCAGGTTCAGCATGAAGGGCAGCGTCGCATTGCCAAGCGCCTGGGTCGAGGTGCGCGCAACCGCGCCGGGCATGTTGGCGACGCAGTAGTGCATGATACCATCGACCTCATAAATTGGATCTGCATGGGTGGTCGCACGGGAGGTCTCAAAACAGCCGCCTTGGTCGATGGCCACATCTACCAATGCCGCACCGGGCTTCATTTCGCTGAGCATGGCGCGTGACACCAGCTTGGGGGCTTCGGCGCCGGGGATCAGCACGGCGCCGATCACCATATCGGCCTCGCGGACCAGATCGGCGGTGGCACCAGCGGTGGAATACTGGTTTTTGAAGTTGCGGCCAAAGACATCATCAAGATATTTCAGCCGGGGCAGAGAGCGGTCCAGAATGGTGACATCTGCGCCCATGCCTGCGGCGATTTTGGCCGCATGGGTGCCAACAACACCGCCGCCAATGACAACAACCTTGGCCGGCGCTACGCCGGGCACGCCGCCCATCAGGATACCGCGACCACCATTGGCCTTTTGCAGCGTCCAGGCGCCAACCTGCGGTGCCAGACGCCCGGCCACTTCGGACATCGGCGCCAGCAGCGGCAGGCCGCCGGAGGCATCGGTGACGGTTTCATAGGCGATGGCGGTGCAGCCGCTTTCCAGCAGATCATGGGTTTGCTGTGGATCGGGGGCCAGGTGAAGATAGGTGAACAGCAGTTGGCCTTCGCGCAGCATCTTGCGCTCAACCGCTTGCGGCTCTTTTACCTTCACGATCATATCGGCGGTGGCAAAGATCTCTTCGGCTGTGTCGATGATCACGGCCCCGGCGGCGATATAGTCGTCATCGCTAAAGCCCGCGCCCAGACCGGCACCCTTTTGAACAAGGGCCTGATGGCCGTGATTGACAGCTTCGCGTGCCGCGTCAGGCGTCATGCCAACCCGGAATTCCTGTGGCTTGATCTCTGTTGGGCAGCCAATTTTCATGATCTCTCCTCCGTTTTCTTTGCGTCAGTCTGACGCAGCTCTGACGACAGGTGCTGCTTTTTTGAGCGGAATAAAAACATGACATTCGAAGAATCTTCACCTAAACCGGCGGAACCTAGCAAGGATCTTTGAAGAAATGTCTCTGGATAGCACGGATCGTCGGATTCTACAGGTTCTGCAACGGCAGGGGCGGATCTCCAACGCCGAGCTGAGCGAGCGGGTCAACCTGTCGGCCTCAGCCTGCCACCGGCGGGTGCAGCGGCTGGAAAGCGACGCCTATATCAAAAGCTACGTTGCTTTGTTGGATGCCCGCAAGATGGCGGTGCCTACCACGGTTTTTGTCGAGATTACATTGCAAAGCCAGGCGGATGAGCTGCTGGATGCTTTTGAACGTGCGGTGGCGCGTATTCCGGACGTGCTGGAGTGCCATCTGATGGCCGGAACTGCGGATTACCTGCTCAAGGTTGTCGCCGAAAACACCGATGATTTTGCCCGCATCCACCGCCAGCACCTGACCCGCCTGCCGGGGGTGGCGCAGATGCAGTCGAGCTTTGCCCTGCGGACCGTGTTCAAAACCACTGCGCTGCCGGTCTAGGGCCGACCAGGCAAGGCTCTGATGGCCAAGGCTTTGATGACAGTGGGGTTTGCAGATTTCCCTCTGTCACGCTCGGTGCATCTGTGGTCTGTTGCAGAAAAATTCAGGCAGGAGACGGGCGATGGAGTGGGACTATATCGTGGTGGGCGCGGGCAGCGCCGGATGTGTTGTCGCCAAGCGGCTGAGCGAAGCAGGCCATAAGGTTCTGCTGCTTGAGGCGGGCGGCAAGGACAATTATCACTGGGTCCATATCCCCATGGGCTATCTCTATTGTATCGACAATCCCCGCACTGACTGGATGTATCGCACCGCTGCCGAGGCGGGGCTGAATGGGCGCAGCCTGCTGTATCCGCGTGGCAAGGTGCTGGGGGGATGTTCGTCGATCAACGGCATGCTTTATCTGCGCGGGCAGGCGGCGGATTATGATGGCTGGCGACAGCGTGGGCTGGCGGGCTGGGGTTGGGACGATGTGCTGCCCTATTTCAAAAAGTCCGAAGACTATGTTGAAGGCGCGTCTGACATGCATGGTGCGGGCGGCGAATGGCGGGTGGAAAACCAGCGGCTGCACTGGGATGTGCTGGACGACTGGATGCAGGCCGCCGCCAGTTGGGGGCTGCCCAAGGTCACCGATTTCAACACCGGCAACAATGAGGGCGTCGGCTATTTCCGGGTCAACCAGCGCGGCGGTTGGCGGATGAACACGGCCAAGGCCTTTTTGCGGACGGTCACTGGCAGTTCCCTGAAAGTTGAGACCAAGGCCCATACCCGCCGCATCCTGATCGAAGACGGCCGCGCGGTTGGGGTGGAATATGACAAGGGCGGCAGCACCCATCAGGTGCGGGCACGCGGTGAGGTGGTGCTGTCGGCAGGGGCGGTGAACTCGCCGCAGATCCTGCAACTGTCCGGCCTGGGGCCGGGGGAGCTGTTGCAGCGCCACGGCATTGCAGTGCTGCGGGATATGCCGGCGGTGGGCGCCAATCTGCAGGACCATTTGCAACTGCGCTGCGCCTGGCGGCTGGAGCGGGGAAAGACGCTGAACACCCTGGCAAACTCGCTGCTGGGCAAGGCCAAGATTGGGTTGGAATATGCGCTGAAACGCTCGGGGCCGATGTCGATGGCACCCAGTCAGCTGGGCGCCTTTTCGCGCTCGCGTCCCGATCTGGCGACGCCGGATCTGGAATATCACGTGCAGCCCCTGACGCTGGAGGCCTTTGGCCAGCCGCTGCATGACTTCCCTGGGCTGACCGCCAGTGTCTGCAACCTGCGCCCCGAAAGTCGCGGCACGGTGCAGATCACCTCTGACGATCCGTATCAGGCGCCCGAGATTGCGCCTAATTACCTGTCCACCGAGGGCGATCGTCAGGTGGCGGTGGCGGCAATCCGTCAGGCGCGCCAGATTATGGCGCAGCCGGCAATGCAGGGCTATGGCCCGCAGGAGATGAAGCCCGGGGGCGCTTCGGATGCGGTGGAGGATCTGGCAAAGGCGGCCGGAGAGATTGGCACCACGATCTTCCATCCCACCTGCACCGTGCATATGGGCGCAGAGGACACGGCACCGCTGGATGCTGAGCTGCGCCTGCGGGGGATCAAAGGGCTAAGGGTGGCGGATGCCAGCGCCATGCCCACCATTCCCAGCGGCAATACCAATGCTCCCAGTATCATGATTGGCGAAAAAGCCGCTGATCTGATCCTTGCGGCCGCGCGGGGATAGCGCTGCTGATCCTTTGAGCCGAGAGGTCGTGCAGTGGTGCCGGGATGCCGCAACCGCAGAAATTGCGGTTGCACCTCACGGTGAAACGCGGTTCCATTGGGACATGGCCGAGTACAGTGGCGCGTCCCAGGTGGACCACATGAGGCTTTGCCGAACAGTCGCGATCCTGCAGTTTTTTTTGCGCGTGACATCAAAGGATCACACTGGCTTGGTAGTGGGATCGACAAATGACAGTACAGTAAAGGAATACGCCCGTGACCAGCGATACCGACTCCGACTCCTTTGATTGGCTTGAGGCTGAGCTGCAGGACACACTGGACGAGGATATCGAAATTGAATTTGCCGAGCCGATGTTGTCCATGGAGCTGCGGAAGATTTACCGCGAGCAACACCCGGAGATGCTGGATCGCAAAGTCTATTTCCGCAACCTGCTGCGTCTTCAGGCAGAGCTGATCAAGCTGCAGGACTGGGTGGTGGAGACCGGCGCCAAGGTGCTGGTGATCATGGAAGGGCGCGACAGTGCCGGCAAGGGCGGGGTGATCAAGCGGATCACCCAGCGGCTTAACCCGCGGGTGGCGCGGGTGGTGGCGCTGCCGGCTCCGAGCCGGCGCGAGCAAAGTCAGTGGTATTTCCAGCGCTATGTGCCCCATCTGCCTTCGGGCGGTGAGATCGTGCTGTTTGACCGCTCCTGGTACAACCGCGCCGGAGTGGAACGGGTGATGGGCTTTGCCGATGAAGACCAGGTGGAAACCTTCTTTCGAGATGTACCGGAATTTGAACGTATGTTGGTACGTTCAAACACTATCGTGTTGAAATACTGGTTCTCGATCACCGACGAAGAGCAGCAGCTGCGGTTTATGATGCGCATTCATGATCCGATGAAACAATGGAAACTGTCACCGATGGATCTGGAAAGCCGCATCCACTGGGAGCAGTATACCAAATCCAAGGAAGAGATGTTCGAACGCACGAACATCCCCGAGGCCCCCTGGTATATCGTGGAAGGCAATGACAAAAAACGCGAACGCCTGAACTGCATCGAGCATCTTTTGAGCAAGATCCCCTATACCGAGGTGAGCAGCGAAAAAGTGTCTTTGCCGGACCGGGAGTATAATCCCGACTACGAGCGCCGGGTGTTGCCGGACGAGCTTTATGTGCCCAAAATCTATTAAGGGCTAAGGTATTAAAGGCTAAAGGGGGGGCTCCCGCCAGCTTAGCGACCTTCTGACGAAGGCCCCACACTGTTGGGCCCCGCACTGTGCCCGAGGGCACAGTGCGGGGCCTCTATGGCGAGGTTTCGATATTGGATAAAAACCGTCGCAGGTAGTTGGTAAAACGGGCGGTCTCCTCTGGTGAAAACCCCTGTAGCAGATCCTGCTGACGCTCAAGCGCGCGGGGGAGGATTTTGCCGTGGAGATCCTGCCCTTTTGGGGTGAGGCTCCAGGACTTGCGCCGCTCATCCCCGCCCTGGGCCTCGGACTGTGCCAGCCCGCTGCCTTCGAGCCGCTGCAACGACCGGCTGACGGCTGCCTTGTCGATCCCTGTGAGGCGGGCCGCCTGAGCGACAGAGCAGCCAGGGCTGCGGGTCAGCATCACCAGCATGCGCCAGTCCATTACGCCAATGCCAAACTCTGCCTGATAGGCACGGGTTGCTTCCCGTGTCAGCCGGTTGCCGGCAAAGGTCACCAGCACGACCGGGCTGTTTTGCAGGCTCAGCGTTGGCGCGGCAGGGTCATCGGGGCTGCCGGTGGCGGTGACCAGGAACATATCGTCAGGCAGGGGAGGGGTATCACTCATGCCCATATCTTAGGGGGACTGTGTTGACATGACAACTCATTCATCTTTCAGTACAGCCAGCAAGATCAAAGCGGGAGGCTGTGATGGCACGGGCTGAACAGTATGACATTGACCTCAAACGGTTCTGGCAGGATCCCTATCCGGATCTGGCGAAGATGCGGGAGCGGGCTGCGGTGGTCTATGTGCCGCAGCTTCAGGCCTATCTGATCACCCGCCGGGACGACATCTTTTGCGAAGAAAAGAGGGTGGAGGTCTTCTCTTCTGAACAGCCGGATGGGTTGATGGTCCAGCTGATGGGCGAGAACATGATGCGCAAAGATGGCGATGCGCATATGCAAGAGCGTCGGGCGATTTTCCCCACGGTCTCTCCCAAAACAGTGCGTGATCACTGGTTGGCGCAGTTTCAGGCCTTGACGCAGGATGTGCTTGAACAGCTGGTGCCCAAGGGGGGCTGCGATCTGGTGCGTGACTACGCCATGGTTGTCTCGGGTGAGGCGCTGAAGCGGATCACCGGGCTGACCAATTTGACGGCTTATGAGATGGATCAGGTCAGCCAGCATATGATTGATGGCTGTGCCAATTATGCAGGCGATGGCGAAGTCGAGCGCCGCTGTCAGGTGGCGACAGACAGGATTGATGCCTGCATCAGCGACAGACTGGCGCAGCCTTTGGATCCCGATGATCGCTCTCTTTTGGCGGTGCAGCAGCGGGCGGGGCTACAGGACGCGGCGATACGGGCCAATATCAAGCTTGCGATTTCTGGTGGCCAGAATGAACCGCGCGATGCCATCGCCGGAACGATCTGGGCGCTGTTGCGCCACCGCGACCAGCTTGCGGAGGTGCTGTCGGGGCGGGTTCCCTGGATGCAGGCCTTTGAAGAATACGCGCGATGGATTTCTCCCATTGGCATGTCACCGCGCCGGGTGGCAAAACCATACACGCTGCAGGGGGCGAGCCTGCAGCCAGAGGATCGGGTGTTTTTGATGTATGGGTCGGGCAATCGGGATGAACGGATCTTTGCCCGCCCGGATGTCTTTGATCTGCACCGCGATTGCTCTGCCGCGATCTCTTTTGGGGCTGGGCCGCATTTCTGTGCCGGGGCGTGGCTGTCCAAGGCGCTGATAAGCCAGGTTGCGCTGCCGATGCTGTTTGAAGCAGTGGAAGATCTGCGTCTTGCAGGGGATACGCAGTTCGGAGGCTGGGCGTTTCGAGGGCCAATCACAGTTCCGGTCGCCTGGTCACCCAAGCCAGACTAAGCGCCCAGGTGGCTGAGTGAGTGCCCAGGTGGCGGGCTGGAGTGGGCTGGCGTGGGCTGGCATGGCTGGCGTGCTGTTCAGCCAGTGTGGTGTTCAGCCCGCTGATCGGGGCTGTGGTTACCGGTTCGAAACCGGCAGGATTCTGGGACGGCGTGGGGCAAGAGCCGGAAAGATTTGGGCGCGCGGGGAAGGATCCCGAGGTGACATAAGCCTTGAGCGCAGGGGGGCAAGGCGCGCCTATTGACTAGGGGGAGCGCTATGTCACCTCGGGTAGAGCCGGGTGTTCCAAATCCGGCTGCAAGCACATGGGCGGGGAAACCCAGAGGTGTCGCCCAGTACAGCCAGTATAGAACGTACGGAGAAAAAATACACGTTAAAGTTTAGTATTGGGAAAAATCTTGCCTATAGGTCGTCCTGCGCTTTGCCGCAAAAGCAAAGCTGGCTCTCTTATGGTGGCAAAGCTGCCGGCACAGATGGGGGCGCGGGCTGTCTGCAAAACCGGCGGTCGGGATGGCAGGCGGTCAGGATCACGGTCAGGATCACGGGGCCCTAGAAATGACAAACCCCCGAGCCATGGCGCGGGGGTCATCAACTTTGTGTCCAGAAAAGAACTGGAAGCCTAAAAGGCCGATAGAAGGAGCTTAGAGCATACCTTCGCGCTGTGCTTTCTTACGCGCCAGTTTACGGGCACGACGGATCGCTTCAGCTTTCTCGCGCGCTTTTTTCTCGGACGGCTTTTCGAAATGTTGCTTGAGCTTCATTTCGCGGAAGACGCCTTCACGCTGCAGCTTTTTCTTCAGAGCGCGGAGCGCCTGATCGACATTGTTGTCACGAACACTAACCTGCATGTGGTTTTCACCACCTTTCTAGATAGAGTTGCAAGGATTTGCAGGAAGTGGCCATATAGCAAAGCTCCTGTATGTTGTCTAGTACTGTGATATCACGCCGCGACTCCCCAGATGCCGGGGGTCGCATCACTTTCATTTCGGGAGACCCCCCATGAGCAGCCAGGAAAACCAGACAGATCAGCCCAGCGATCTGGTGACCCAATTGCTGGATGCAGCCCTGCTGCATGTGGTGTTTGATGGCTGGTCCGAGGCAACATTTGAGGCGGCGATTGCGGATACCGGCATCAACCCGGTGCTGGCGCGGGCGATCTGTCCGCGGGGCGCGGTGGATCTGGCCCTGGCCTATCACCGGCGTGGTGACCAGATGATGCTGGCGCGTCTGGCGCAGAGTGATCTGTCGGACCTGCGGTTCCGTGACCGAATCGCCGCCATGGTGCGCTACCGGTTAGAGGTGGCCGAAGACAAAGAAGCGGTGCGCCGTGGTGTGACACTGTTTGCCTTGCCGCAACATGCCGCAGCGGGGGCCAAGGCTGTGTGGGGCACCTGTGATGCGATCTGGACCGCGCTGGGCGACAGCTCGGAGGATCTGAACTGGTACAGTAAACGTACCATCCTGTCGGGGGTCTATTCCTCGACGCTGCTTTATTGGCTGGGGGATGACAGCCCCAATCATCAGGCCACCTGGGAATTTCTGGATCGGCGTATCGACAACGTGATGCAGTTTGAGAAGGTAAAGGCGGGCCTGCGCAAGAACCCTCTGCTCAAGCCTCTTTTGGCGGCGCCAGAGTGGCTGTCCTCCCAGATCAAACGACCTGCGGCACAGGATGACCTGCCGGGGCGCCAGGACTAGGGCCAGGATTAGAGCCACCGGTTTAGCGCCACCGGTTTGTGACGTAGGATCCGGCTGGGCTTTGCCGGGCTGAGCGATCAGGGTAACTTTCACACCAAGACAGACACACCAAGACAGACACACCAAGACAGACACACCAAGACAGACACACCAAGACAGGGGCCAAAGCAGACGGCTGGGCCAGGACAATAAGGATCTCCCGTATGAGCGACATGATGCGTGCCATTGAAATCTCCACCCCCGGCGGGCCAGAGGTGCTGACGCTCACCCAACGGCCAATGCCGCAGCCAGCGCATGGTCAGGTGGTGCTGAAGGTGGCCTATGCAGGCGTCAACCGTCCGGATGCGCTGCAACGGGCCGGGGCCTATAATCCGCCCGCCGGCGCCAGTGATCTGCCAGGGCTGGAGGCGGCAGGCGAAGTTGTCGCCCTGGGCGCCGGTGTCACCGGATTGGAAATTGGCGACCGGGTCTGCGCCCTGTTGCCCGGTGGTGGCTACGCCGAATATGTCGCAACCCCGGCGGCCCATTGCCTGCCCATTCCGGATGGCATGAGCCTGAAACAGGCGGCCTGCCTGCCGGAAACCTGTTTCACCGTCTGGTCCAATGTCTTTGCCCGTGGTGGGCTAAAGGCCGGCGAGCGGTTTTTGGTGCATGGCGGATCCTCCGGCATTGGCACCACCGCAATCCAGCTGGCCACTGCGCTGGGCGCGCGGGTCTTCACCACCGCCGGGTCGGATGAAAAATGCCAGGCCTGTCGTGATCTTGGTGCTGAACGGGCGATCAACTACAAAACCGAAGATTTTGTTGAGGTGCTGCGCGCCGAGGGCGGTGCTGATCTGATCCTCGACATGGTGGGTGGGGAGTATATCCCCCGCAATATCAAAACCCTCGCCGATGATGGCCGGATGGTGCATATCGCCTTTCTCTCCGGTCCCAAAGCCGAGCTGAACTTTGCCCAGATCATGGCCCGTCGCCTGACGGTGACAGGGTCCACCCTGCGGCCGCAAAGCGATCTGGCAAAGGCGCGCATCGCTCAGGATCTGTTCGAGGTGGTCTGGCCACTGATTGAGGCCGGAAAACTGGCGCCGGTAATGGACAGCGAATTCCCACTGGAAGAAGCTGCCGCCGCCCATGCCCGGATGGAAAGCTCAGGCCATATCGGCAAGATCGTTCTGAAAGTTTCCGACGCCTAGCCTGACAGCTGCACCCGCAGTTGCACCGCAGGGAAACCTGCGGGAGGCTGGAAAAGCGCGCCTGACCCCGGGGGGACGGTGGGGACGGCCAGGCACCACCCGGTGGGCGCCCCGGGCGACACCTCCTCGGCTGTCCCCAGCAGCGTAAGAGGAGGAGGGTCTCAGCGCACCGCGCGCCGATAGAGATGCCAACTGGCATGTCCCAGGATTGGAATCACCAGCACCAGCCCGGCAAAGGCAGGCAGGGAGCCGAGGAAAATCGCCAGCGCCACAAAGGCCCCCCAGGTCAGGGTCACGCGTGGGTTCTTCCGCACCAGTCTGGCCGAGGTGGTGACGGCAATGGGCAGGCCGACATTGCGCTCTAGCAGCAGCGGAAAGGAGACGAGGCTGACCGCCAGGGCAGTGATGGCAAAGACTGCGCCAATCAGCCCGCCCCAAAAGACCATTTGCCAGCCCTCGGGCTGTTGCACGATGGAAAGCAGGAAAGAGCTGAGAGAACTTGGCGCCTCGGGACCGAGGGTGTGGTTGTAGATCGCATTCGCCACCATCAGCCAAGCCGTGAACAGCGCTGCAAGGTAAAACCCAAGGGTCAGAACCGACAGCAGCGCCGGAGAGCGCAGCACCTCAAAGGCATCGCCCCAGCGCGGGGTGAAACCGGCAGCCCGGCGCGCCGACATGATATACAGCCCGACAGAGGCCGCAGGGCCCAGCAGGGCAAAGCCCAGGATCATCGGAAAGATCAGTGGCAGCATGTTGACGTGCAGGCTCATGATCACCAGGCCAAGGCCGATCAACGGGTAGCACAGGATCAGAAACATCGCATCGCTGCGGCAGGCGGCAAAATCCTTGACCCCAGCCTTCAGCGCAGCCCGCAGGTCCGACATTTCCAGGTGATTTACCTCGGGGTGGGCGGTGGTCTCATCGCTGCCCAGGTGTGCCACCGAATCCGAGACATGCGCCGAGGTTAAGCCCAGATGCTGTGCCAGCCAGCTGAGCGGATTTCCGATTGTATGTGCCATGTGCGTGCTCCCGTTCATCCCATATGAGGGCCCGGATCAAGAATGCCGCAAAGCCGCGCCAATGCGGCACAGGACCCATATTACCAAGATCTAGCACATAGCGTGATCACATCCAGTTTACCGGCCTTCACAAGCCCAGGTCACAGGCCTGCCACAGGGGCGCGCGTGCGAGATATCAGCTTTGGTACAAAAGAAACCAACGCGCCAGGCCGGGCAAACAGCAAGCCCCTGACGCCGCAAGGGGCAGCCAGATTGAGTAGGGCAAAGGTGACGACCGGTCCGATTCTCCTGTCACCGAACTGGTGTAAAAAGGGCATCCTTTAGCGAACAATCCTTGATTACATCGCGCCCACAGGGCACCGGCTGCATATCGCGCGACAGGCACAGGCGGACCTCTTGGATGTGATGATCGCGGCAGGTCACGGTGACGCTGTCGGCATCAAACTGCGGGTTGGCTTGCAAAAACGCCTGCTCCACCAATGTCGCAGGCAGGGTCACAGGGCGCTCCAGCTTGCGAAAGATCGCTGGCCGGTTGATGCTGTCATAGGCCGCGCGCGACAGGTCCAGATAGGCCTGCGCGCTGAGGCCAGAGCAGCTGCCGTGTTTCTTCCATTGGTGCCAGGCAAGACCGGGAGTTCCCATGATATCAGCCATTTGTGCTGTATCACTGCGCCGGGGCGGGGCCTCTGGGGTGTTGCAATATGTGGGCCAGCCGCGATGAAACTGCGGCCAGAGCCCGTGCAGGGTCCAGCCATGGTCATGGCGCGGGTCACATTGATCGGATCTCTTGGCGTCGCCTTCGATCTCACACCAGTTGGGCGACCAGCTGAGCGCCAATACGTAATAGTCGAACTCACCTGATTTTTCGCCATCTGCCCAGGCGGCAGGGGCAAATCCCCCGGTGAGAGCCAAAATAGCTGCGAACAAGAACCTGCGCATCGCCTCTTTCCTTATGAAAACAGCGCGACTATATAGGACTGAAGTTCCCCGACAATGGAAACCGACCCCAAATCACCGGGGCAGCCTAATTCAGGCGGCGGGGAAGTTGTATGTTGGGACAAGGTGCAGTTTAGGAGATGAGCACATGGCAAAACCATTGATGGCCAAGGCAACCGCCGTGTGGCTGGTGGACAATACAACGATCAGCTTCAAGCAGATTGCGGATTTCGTCGGCATGCACGAGTTGGAAATTCAGGGCATTGCGGATGGGGATGTCGCTACGGGTGTCAAAGGCTTTGACCCGGTGACCAACAATCAGCTGACCCAGGATGAAATCGACAAGGCCGAGGCCAGCCCGCTGTACAAGCTGAAGCTTAAATTCAACGCCGCAGCTGCAGGCGAAGAAAAACGCCGTGGCCCGCGCTACACGCCCCTGTCCAAGCGCCAGGACCGGCCCAATTCGATTCTCTGGCTGGTAAAGTTCCACCCCGAACTGTCGGATGCTCAGATTGCCAAACTGGTTGGCACCACCAAGCCGACGATCCAGTCGATCCGCGAGCGCACCCACTGGAACATTTCCAACATGCAGCCAATTGACCCGGTTGCTCTGGGTCTGTGCAAGCAGTCCGAACTGGACGCGATTGTGCAAAAGGCCGCCGCGAAGAAGGCCGCCGAAGGCGGCGTGATGAACGATGACGAGCGCCGCAAGCTGGTCTCCACCGAGCAGTCTCTGGGTATGGATTCAGAGCCCAAGATGCCTGCCGGGATCGAAGGTCTCGAAAGCTTTACCCTGGGTGGCGGCAATGAACGTCCCTCAAATAATCCGATGGCGGATGCGGATAGTTTCTTTAACCTTCCCGATGCGGATGACGAGGACGACGAAGACAATTCGGACGACCCACGCGGCTAATATCATCTACCCTGATACATAGACTTTCAAAGGCCATGCCCGCCGGGTGTGGCCTTTTTGGCATGTCTGATTTGCATGTCTTGCGCCTGTGGGGGATCATTGTGACCGAAACAATAATCTCTTTGTTTTTGCGCCTGCCCGCCCCTAGTTTCACACTGACCAGTTACAGGAGAGCGCAAGGTGAACCAATATGCAGGCACGTCCCCCGGTTTGGGGCGCAATCAGCCGCTGTGTGATTTGCGCAGCGATACAGTGACCCGGCCCGATGCAGGCATGATGGCTGCAATTGCAGCGGCGGATCTTGGCGATGATGTCTATGGCGAGGATCCGTCCGTCAACCGGCTTGAGGCCCTGCTTGCCGAACGTCTGGGCAAAGAGGCAGGGCTATTGCTGCCCACCGGAACCCAAAGCAATCTGGTAGCGCTGCTGGCCCATTGTGGCCGCGGTGAAGAGATCCTGGTGGGCGTTGACTACCATGTGAACAAATACGAGGCCGCCGGGGCTTCGGTGCTGGGCGGTATTGCGCTTTGCCCGCTGCCGATCCAGGCGGATGGCAGTTTGCACCCGGATGCAATTGGCGCTGCGATAAAGCCCGATGACAGCCACATGGCAATCAGCCGGTTGCTGTCGCTGGAGAACACCCATAACGGCCAGGCTGTCTCGTTGGCGCAGACCCAAGCCGCCGCCGACACTGCGCGCCAGGCCGGGCTGGCGGTTCATCTGGACGGGGCCCGGTTTTTTAACGCGATCGCGGAACTGGGATGTGCAGAGCAGGATCTGGCGCGGATCCCTGACACCATTTCGATTTGCCTCTCCAAAGGTCTTGGCACGCCGGCGGGGTCGGTTCTGGTGGGCCCCAGGGATCTGATCCGCAAGGCGCGCCGCTGGCGCAAGATGCTGGGCGGTGGCATGCGGCAGTCTGGTCTATTGGCGGCTGCGGGGCTTTATGCGCTGGACCACAATGTTGCCCGTCTGAGCGAAGACCACGCGAGGGCCGCAGCGCTGGCTGCAACCCTTCGGAGCCTGGAATGTGGCGCGGTAACCCAGGCCAGCAACATGGTGTTCTTTACCCCCGGCGACGGGCGAAACACCGACCTTCAGGCGCATTTGGCCGAGAGCGGCGTGGTAATTGGCGCCGGTGAAACGGGGCCGATCCGATTGGTGTTGCACCGTGATGTCAGCGACGCAGGGCTGGACCTGGTGACGCAGGCCTTACGGCAGTTTTACGGCTGATGCCCAGACAGGGTCGCCTGCCGGAGGAAGCGGACGGAGGAGGCGGAGGCAACCAGTCACATCGGTAATTGTCGTCGCGATTTTGACCTCAGAGCTGTTTGCGGGCTTTGAGAGCGGCAATGATTGTACCGTCATCCAGGTAGTCCAGCTCACCGCCAATTGGTACGCCCTGTGCCAGCGTGGTGAGCTGCACCTGATCCTCCAGCTGGTCGGCGATGTAATGGGCTGTGGTCTGGCCGTCGATGGTGGCGTTGAGTGCCAAAATGACCTCGCGCACCCCTTCGCTGGCGACCCGGTCCACCAGTCGCGGGATGCGCAGGTCTTCGGGGCCAATGGCATCCAGCGCTGACAGGGTGCCGCCCAACACGTGATACCGGCCCTTAAAGCTCGCGGCCCGCTCCATCGCCCAAAGATCCGAGACGGTTTCGACCACGCAGATCTCTCCATTGGCGCGCCTCTCATCGGTGCAGATCCCGCAAATGTCACGGGTGCCGACATTGCCGCAGTTCAGGCATTCGCGGGCACTGGTCGCCACCTGTCCCAGACTTTCGGCAAGCGGGGTAAGCAGCAGCGCCCGTTTGCGGATAAGATGCAGCACCGCCCGACGGGCCGAACGCGGCCCCATGCCGGGGAGTTTTGCCATCAGGGCAATCAAATGCTCGATCTCGCTGATGCTGTCGTCGTTCATGTCTTGGGTCCTTTGCGATTGGTACATATAGGCGCAAAGCACCCGGGCGCTGCAAGGCCCATGGCCCAACTGCCTGGGCTTTGTTTCCGGGGCCGGCCTCGTCCACCAGGGGCGGGGTGGGCAATTTGCCGAAACAGGATTTCGAATCAAGCTGGCGACGGGGGGCGGCCAGGCCCCGAAAAACCCCTAAAAGCCCTGGCATCATGTGTTTCAGCCAGGCAGTTTCCCGCTATTTGCGTCAAAGGCCAAAAAAAACCTGGGCACCATTGGCTGCGGGCGGGTTGGTGAATGAACAGCGACGGGGCAGGGCAGAATGCAGCGGGCTGGGCGCAAACGCTGATTTTCTGGGGTTTCGGCGCGATGGGGGCTGCCCCTGACCACCTCCCCTGTCTGTTTGCATAGGTGCTAACCAGCCTTGAACGTATATTCACCCTTGAAAAAAAATCAACCTCCGCGCATATAGGCACTGCTAACGTTTTTCTTTTTCGACCCACTGTCTCCCGTTTACGGCGTTCAGTCTTCGATCCAGACCTACCACGCCGGGCTGCCGCACCAACGCGGGCAGCATTTAATAGGAGATTACGGACATGGCTTCAGGCACCGTAAAATGGTTTAACTCGACCAAAGGCTTCGGCTTCATTGCACCCGATGGCGGCAGCAAAGACGTATTTGTTCACATTTCTGCTGTTGAGCGTTCCGGTCTGACCGGTCTGGCCGACAACCAGAAAGTGACTTTTGACATCGAACCCGGCCGCGACGGTCGTGAGTCCGCTGTGAACCTCGAACTGGCGTAAGCCTTTTCCGAGCCAGAATTCTGAAAACGCGGTCTCCTTTTGGGGGCCGCGTTTTTCTTTTGGCATTGGCGAAAGACCAAAGAGCCAAAGCTGCAGACACATAAAAAGGCGCCCCCTTGGGGGCGCCTTTTCAGGTTCGATCATGTGCTGCGCTGTTAGAAAGGCAGCTTGATATCCTTGGGCAGGCCCATGCTCTCGGTCAGGTTTTTCATTTCTTCCTGTGCCTTCAGCGCCGCCTTGGACTGGGCATCCTTGATCGCCGCCAGGATCAGGTCCTCGACAACTTCCTTGTCATCACCGGAAAAGATCGACGGATCAATGTCGAGCTCTTTCAGCTCCCCCTTGGCCGAGGCCGTGGCCTTGACCAAGCCGGCCCCTGCTTCGCCAACCACCATGACATTGTGCAGCTCTTCCTGCATCTCTGCCATTTTGGTCTGCAGTTCCTGTGCCGATTTCATCATCTTGGCCATGTCGCCAAGACCGCCGAGGCCTTTGAGCATTGGATCTCTCCTAAAAGTTCTGTTGGGTTCTAAATACGAAGCCAGGGCCACGCGCACAAGGGTAAGCTCTCGATCTATGGCTTGCGAGACTGTGGCGCGATGCGAAACCGGTCGCGATAGGCGCCGGGGGTGAGGCCCGTGACCGATTTGAAGGCGCGCGAAAAGGCAGGCAGATCCGCATAGCCGACGGCCCAGGAAATCTCTGCAACCGTGGCTGTGCTTTGCTCCAGCCGGTTGCGGGCCTTTTCAATGCGCAGACTTTGAAGATATGCCGCTGGCGTATAGCCGGTGGCGCGGTCAAAATGGCGGCTGAAACTGCGCAGGCTCATGCCGGCAACCTGTGCCAGGTCGGCGCTGGCCAGGGGCGTGGCAAGATGTTGCTCCATGTGGCGCTGGGCCTTCAGGATGCCGCTGTTGCCATGGCTGCGGTTGGGGCGAAAGCTGGAGTAATGCCGCTGCGCCCGCCCCGCCGGGTCGACCAGAAGATGCCGCGACAGTTTTGACACCATGCCTGGCCCGTACCATAGCCCGACGAGGTGAAGGCCCAGATCCAGCCAGGCCATAAGCCCGCCGGCGGTGATCACATCGTGATCATCAATCAGGATCTCTTCTGCCTGCAGGTCCACCTGTGGAAACCTGGTCTGAAATTCCTGCTCCAATGCCCAGTGGGTGGTGGCGGGGCGTCCCTGCAACAGGCCTGCGGCCCCCAGCCAAAAGGCGCCGGCGCAGACCGAACAGGCAATCGCCCCTCTGCGGTGCTGGGAGTGCGCCCAGTCGGCAAGCGGGTCGCCCGGGGTGCCCCGCTGCTGCTCCAGAGATGGCGGAAACACAAAGGCTGTGAAGTCCCTGTCGGGTGGGGTCGCGGCGGTCACCAGGGTGATTTCTGGCCCTGGCACATCCGGGGCCAGGCGCGGCACCAGTGAAAACAGATCCGCCAGCCCCCAAAGCGCGGATTTCTGCACCCCGGGATAATCAACCAGCGCAAGTGAGATATTTGGCCGTTCCTGCATATCTATTGTCGTACGCGCCAATGTGTTCTGCAGTCAAGCCCTGGCATTACTGAGGTCATGATATCAAAAGGAGGCTCAAGATGAGCAAGACTGCATTGTTGTTGGTGGACATTCAGAACGACTATTTCCCAGGCGGGGACTGGGAGCTGCATGCGATGGAGCAGGCGGCTGAAAATGCCGCGTCTCTGCTTGCCGCAGCGCGTGAGGCTGGCCAGATGGTGGTTCATATTCGCCATGAAAACCCTTCGGCTGAGGCTCCGTTCTTTCGTCCGGGCAGCCGCGGGGCAGAAATTCACAGCGCGGTTGCCCCCACCGCAGATGAGCCGATTTTGACCAAGGCGCGGCCCAATAGTTTTCTCGACACGGGCCTGTCGGACCTGTTGCAAGAGGCCGGGATTGAGGCACTGACCCTCTGTGGCGCCATGAGCCAGATGTGCATTGATGCCACAGCACGGGCGGGGCGTGATCTTGGCTTTGACATCACCCTGGCAGAAGATGCCTGTGCCGCACGGGCCATGGCGTTTGGCGGCGTTGAGCTGAGCGCCCAGCAGGTTCATGCGGCCTTTATGGCGCCCTTAGCCATGAGCTATGCGCGGGTTGTTTCAACCGCTGAGCTGCTGAAAAACTGACGCATTTTGGGGCATTCACCAGGCCTGCCCTTGCCGTAGCGTAGATCTGCGCTGCGGCAGGAGGTGGCAGACAGGGTTAGTCTTCTTCAAAGGGATCCCATTCGTCTTCCACCTCTGGCAGGGCCTCGGCTTCGACTTCAGCGGCGAGCTCCTGTGCGGTGCGGATGCGGGTGATCTTGGCCTTGGGAAAGCTCGCCAGCACGGCCTGCACCAGCGGGTGTTCGCTGGCCTTGGCACGCAGGGCATTTTCGGCGGCGTTTTCCAGCTCGGTGATGGTGTCGCCACCGCCGTCGTTTTCCAGCGAGATGATCCAGCGGGCCTGGGTCCAGTTTTGCAGCTGTTGCCCCAATCTGGCCGCCAGATCCTTGGGCGCGTCCGCCGTTGGCTGGATGGCAATGCGTCCCGGCTGGTAAGAGACCAAGCGCAGATAGGTCTTTACATATTCCAGCAGCAACCCGTCGCGTCGCTGACGGATCAGGTCGACCACATGTTCAAAACTTGGATAACGGGCGAGGGCCTGAAGGGTCTCTGGTGCCAGCGCTGTTGCGGTGCCATTGCCGCCCTGCGCAACCGGCGCGCCACCGGATACCATGGTGGGTCCTCCGCCCGGCGCACCGCCACCTGACGCAGGTGGTGCCATGCCCTGCATTGGAGCAGAGGCGGTGCCATAGCCACCCGCGCCCATGCCGCCGCCGGGTCCGTTCGGGGGCGGCGGAGGGCTGTCCTGCAATTTGCGGATCAGCTCTTCCGGGCTGGGCAGGTCGGCCACATGGGTGAGCCGGATCACCGCCATTTCAGTTGCCATCATCGCGTTTGGCGCGGCGGCGACCTCTTCCAGGGCTTTGAGCAACATTTGCCACATCCGGGTCAGTACCCGCATCGCCAGGGCATCGGCCATTTGCCGTCCGCGGGCGCGTTCATCCGGGCTGACGGTGGGGTCTTCCGCAGCATCAGGGGTGATTTTCACCACCGAGACCCAATGGGTGATCTCGGCCAGATCGCGCAGCACCGCCAGGGGATCTGCGCCTTCGGCATATTGCGCGCCCAGCTCTGTCAGGGCGCCGGCAGCATCGCCGCGCAGGATCATGTCCATCAGATCCAGGACCCGTCCCCGGTCGGCCAGACCCAGCATGGCACGGACCTGATCGGCGGTGGTTTCGCCGGCGCCATGCGAAATAGCCTGATCCAGCAGCGAGGTGGCGTCGCGCACCGAGCCTTCGGCGGCGCGGGTGATCAGGGCCAGCGCATCGTCGTTGATCTCGGCACTCTCAGCAGTGGCGATCTTGCCCATCAAGGCGATCATGACTTCGGGCTCAATGCGGCGCAGATCATAGCGCTGGCAGCGCGACAGCACGGTCACCGGCACCTTGCGGATCTCGGTGGTGGCAAAGATGAATTTGACGTGGGCTGGCGGCTCTTCCAGGGTTTTCAACAGCGCATTAAAGGCGCTGGTGGAGAGCATATGCACCTCATCGATGATGTAGATCTTATAGCGGGCCGATGCGGCGCGATACTGGACCGAATCGATGATTTCACGAATGTCTCCGACACCGGTGCGGCTGGCCGCATCCATCTCCATCACATCGACATGACGGCCTTCCATGATGGCGGTGCAATGTTCGCAGACCCCGCAGGGCTCGGTGGTGGGCTGACCGGTGCCATCGGGGCCGATGCAGTTCATCCCCTTGGCGATGATCCGTGCCGTGGTTGTTTTCCCGGTGCCGCGAATGCCGGTCATGATAAAGGCCTGGGCGATACGATTGGTTTCAAACGCATTTTTCAGCGTTCTGACCATGGCATCCTGGCCCACGAGATCGGCAAATGTCTCGGGGCGGTACTTCCGCGCCAAGACTTGATACTGGGGCTGGCTGCTGTCGCTTGTGCTGTCGTTCATAGGTCTCTTGCCGGATTCGGAAGGCGGGATCGCGTCCGCGCAAGGTACGCGGGCTGGCGGGCTTCGTCCACCGCTGTTGACCAACTGGGGCTCGGCAGGTCAGACTTTGGGGGCGGTGCCTGATTTGGCGCCGGGTGCTGACCCTGCTGCGTGGTCGGTTTTATTGAGTTTTAAGGCCCGCCTTTTATGAACTGGTTTTTCGGCGCGTGTTTGTGATCGAAGTTGGGCCTGTGTATCCGGATTGTGTGATATGACTATGCCATTGTCTAAAAACACCGGGTTTGGCAGGGGCTGCTTTGGCCCGCTTGCCAGCGCGGCGGGGGGCTGGGAAAGGGCTCGGTATGGATGATCATCTCACAGACCAATCCGTGCGATCCCTCACGCTGCATGCGCTGAGTGTTGGCGATGGCATTCTGGCGCTTTGCCCGCTGCCAGGCAGTGGCGGCGACTACAAGGGAGACATGGATCACCTGCATGACTGGCAGCCAGGGCTGGTGATCTCGATGACAACCGAAGTTGAACATCTCGGCGCTGGTGCGGCGCCTTTGGGGCAGGATTTTCAGGCCATGGGCTCTCGCTGGATCCATCTGCCATTGCCAGATTTTTCCGCCCCAACCAAAGACATGCTGGCGCAATGGCCCGCGGTCAGCGCGCTGGCCTTGCAGGCTCTGCGCGGGGGCGGCCGGGTGCTGGTGCATTGCAAAGGCGGTTGCGGGCGGTCCGGCATGGTGGTTCTGCGTCTGATGATTGAGGCCGGGGAACAGCCCGACAAAGCGCTGCGTCGGCTCCGTGCTGTGCGCGCCTGCGCTGTCGAGACCGAGGATCAGATGACCTGGGCGCGGGCCGCTGCAAAACGGCCAGGAGCCAAGAAAGCCAGAAAGATATAAAGCCGAAAGATATAGGGGGCGGAGCGCAGCTTCTGGCTCTTAAACCGCCCGCCCCCCAATAAAACTTGCCGCTACAGCGCTGGGTGGACGGTTTGCGCAGTGGTCTGTTGGGGCAGAGGCTTTGGCAGGGCTTCGCCCATGGCGCAGGGGGGCTGATGCAGTTTTGCTGCGGCAAAGGCCCGGCTGTCTGGCTGGAACAGAGTATCAGCAAACAGATCCAGGGCCTCGGTATCGGTTGCTTCGGTGACGTCACAAAACACCCGAATGCGGTCGTGGGTGGCAATGAACCGGGCCGGGCAATGTCGCGCGCAGCCATCCAGAAGGCTTTCACCGCAGAGCTCAAATTCGGCGGATGTCACCGGGCGGGCCTTATCCAGCGCCCCGGCCAGCGCCGTGAGCATCCGGGACAGGGCCGGGCAGGGCCTGCCCAGGTGCATACAGATGCTCTGGGAAAAGTGATGTGTTTGTTTGGTCGTTGTCTGGTCCATCGGTGTCATGATGCGCCCTCCGCGCGCTGGCGGGAAAATCAGAAGGCGCAGGCATGAGACCAGGAGGGCGTTACCCGCAACCACCTCATGCACCCGCCCGGACTCCCCGTCCAGTTTCGAGTTACATTGGTGATGGCAGGTCTCCTGACTTGCGGGTCGATACGGTTTCGGTCCTTCCCGGCAGGGATCATATCCCCGTGCCAGTGGTTCACCCGAAGCGCTCACCGCTTACAGTTGCGGGGGCAGTCGCGGAGTTGGCAGGGCTGCAATAGCCTGGCCGCACCGCGTTCCCTTTTCATCCTGGACACAAGAACATGCATCGCAGAAACCATCTCTCCAACCGCTATCGCTGACAGATATGAGTCGTCAATCACCAATTGCGCAATTGGCACAGCAAGGCCCATACCGGCCCGGAGATACCAGTACAGAGAAAACAGTATGGACAGGATCACCCACGCCACAGCGGCAAAGGGTGGCGGGCAGGGATGGACAGCGGAGCAAGCAGCCAGGTGGCGCCGACAGTTGGGTCGTCACAGCTGTGGCTGGCCGCAACCGGGATCAGGCGCTGCGGTTCACCCGGTCTTCGGTCAGGCTGGCGAACTCTGCCACGCGCTGCTTGAAGCGGGTGTTGATCTTGGACCGCGCCAGTTTGAGCGATTGCAGCAGCAGCCGCCCAGACAGGGTTTTGGCCTGCACATTGACCTTCACCGAAAGGCGGGTGCGGCGCGGCGAGAGCGCCAATAGTTCAATCTGGCCCTTGCCAGACAGGCTGGCGCTATCGCCCTCAAAACCAATCAAGGTGGTGGGCTCGTAGTTGGAAAGCTCCAGGTGCAACTCACGGGGTTTGCCGCGAAAATCCGTCCGAATATCCCAGGCCATGCCAACCTGCGGGGTGGCATCGTCGCTCAAACGCTGTACTTCGATGCCGCGCCGGATTGCCGACCGTTCAAAGCTGGCAAAATCGGAAATCGCTTCAAAGACTTCAGCCAGAGGCGTGTCGACGTCCTCTTTACTCGTTAATTCCATGATATGCCGCCTGACCAGTGGTCAGCCCTCAGAGAGTATTATTGGATTAGGTGATAGAATAATCTCCTTAATCCAAAGTGTCCGCAAGCCAGTTTTCGAGAAGAAAATGTGCAATTGCACCCTTTCTCGCCGGTTTGATGATTGGGTGTTCTCCTGCAAAGACAGTCATCATCTCCTGACGGCTCACCCAGATTGCATCTTCGATTTCCTTGGGGTCGATGGTGATGTCGCGGCTGGTGGCCTGACCGCTGCAGCCAAACATCAGCGACATCGGGAATGGCCAGGGTTGACTGGAGAGGTAGCCAACCTCGCCAACAGAAACGCCTGTTTCTTCAAACACTTCGCGGCGCACGGCTGCTTCCAGAGTTTCCCCGGGCTCAACAAAACCGGCCAAGAGCGAATACATACCGTCTGGCCAGCCAGGTGATCGGCCCATCAGGACGTCATCGCCATGGGTGACCAGCATGATGACAACTGGATCGGTGCGCGGGAAATGCAGCGCCTTGCAGCTGGGGCATTTGCGTTGCCAGCCGGCCTGCGCGACCTGGCTTTTGCCACCGCAGCGGGCACAGAACTGGTGTGACTGATGCCAGGACAGCAGGGCTTTGGCGGTGGCGGCCAGCTCTGCCTCCAGCGGAGAGAGGCGCGCCATGATGCGGCGCAGTTCGGCAAAGACATAGCCCGTCGGCAGGTCCGGGTGCTGTTGTTCGCTCAGGTCGGCAAAACTGGCCAGGGCCATCTCATCCAATGCATCCGGCTGCCAGGCGCCAAGGTCGCAGGCAAATCGCTCTGTCCCGTCAGGCGCCACACCAAGATAGAGCGCCGCGCTGCGGTGTTCCGATGCGACGGGGTGAGAGGAGGCAATCCAGGCCAGACCATCAGGTCCACGCTCAGGATCAGAGCGCTGGCTGAGGATCTTGCCGCGCCAAGTCATGAGAACCTGCGTCTCCGGTGCGGCCCAGGCGGTCTCCAGTGCGGCGGGATCTTCTCGCAGCTGCGCCTTGCGATCCAAACCGCCACCGCCGCCAAAGGTTACCTGTTCTGCCCGTTTCATCCGTCGCTCCCTGCACTAACTGTGGTGCCAGAAACGAGCGGTTCCCCGTGATCTGGCGCATTTATGCAAAGTGATGGCCCCTTGGGGCACGAAATACCAGAGTATCTCTGATTTATTGCGCCACAGAGGTGGTGAAATTGCTGCCTTGACTTTGTTTGCCCTCAGGCTAGCTCCTTGGCAACTTGGTTAATTTTTCTTAAAGATGACGTATTTGGAGGCTTTGCAAATTTGTGAAACGCTGTTTCAAATGAACGGTGGTTCTCTGAAGGGGGCTGGTGAAGCAAGAGATTGGACCAAGCAGTGACAGCTGTGATATCAGCACAATGACAGAAATGGCAGCTTCCAAGTCAGAAGCCTCTGGAATGTTGCGCATCCTTGCGACAACGGATCTACATTGTCACCTTCTCAGCCGAGATTACTACGCAGATCGGGAGGACCCGGGCGTGGGCCTGTCCCGATTGGCCAGTCTTATTTCCGAGGCACGCAAAGAGGCTCAGGCCCAGGGGGGCGTGACTCTCCTGCTGGACAATGGCGACGCCTTACAGGGATCCCCGATTGGGGAAGCCGCGCTGAAGGTCGACCCCAAGATCTCCTCTGCCGACACCACTGCCGTTCATCCTTTGATGTCCGCCTTCTCGGCGCTGCAATATGATGCCTTAGGGCTGGGCAATCATGATTTCAATTATGGCCTTCCGATGCTCGAGGAGGTTTTGAAAGATGCGCCCTGTGCGGTGGTCTGCTCCAATATGTCTGCGGTTTCGCCGGACCGCGCGCTTCCCTTTGTAAAGACAACGATTATCGAACGGCGGCTCGCTGCTCTGCCCGATGCGCCGGTTCTGCGGATTGGTATCCTCTCTGTGTTGCCGCCGCAGACCATGATTTGGGACGCACATCTGCTGGAAGGTGAGGTCCAGATCCAAGACATGGTACAGGCCGCCGCAGCCAGCACCGCAGACCTGCGGGCCGCGGGCTGCGATCTGGTTGTGGCCTTGGCGCATACCGGGGTTGGAGGTGAGCTTTCTGTTCCGAACATGGAAAACGCCCTGCGCCCGATTGTGGCCACTGTTGGCATTGATGCGGTGATTGGCGGCCATACGCATTTGGTCTTGCCCGATCCGGAACATGCCTTTGCAAAACCCGTGGTTATGCCCGGAGCACATGGCTCTCATCTGGGGCGGATCGACTTGCATCTGCGCTACGGGTCTAAGGGCTGGCGGGTGGAGACCTGGCAGGCCAGTGCGCTGCCCATTTCCCGCCGTGATGCCTGGGGACGGCTGACGCCTCTGGTGGAGGAGGATCCGTCTCTTGTCGAGATCCTGGCGGAGGCAAACGCGCAGACCCAGGTCCGGATGAAAGAGCCGGTTGGGCATAGTTCCGAAGCTCTGCACTCTTATTTCACTTTCTTTGGCCAGGACCATGGTCTGGCTCTGACGGCCTGCGCGCAGATGGCGGCGGTGCGCCCCATGTTAGCGGGGGCCACAGCGGGCGATCTGCCTCTTTTGTCAGCGGTGTCGCCGGGGAAATTTGGTGGCCGCTCAGGGCCCGAGAATTACACGGATGTTGCGGCAGGGGATCTCTGCATGCGCAATGTTGCGGATTTGCAGGTTTTTCCCAATGCCATCTGGGGGGTGACCGTCACTGGTGATCAGCTGCGGGATTGGCTGGAAATGTCAGCCGGCATGTTCAATCAGATCACCCCGGAAAGTCGCAACACAGAACTGGTCAACCTGGACCGCGCCGGACATAATTTTGATGTGATCTTTGGCCTGGACTATGAAATTGATGTGTCACAACCGCCGCGGTTTTCGTCTTCTGGCCTGGTAATCAATCCGGACTCCCACCGGATACGGAACCTGCGCTGGAACGGTGCACCTGTGTCCAGCACACAGCTGTTTGCAGTTGCGACAAACAGTTATCGGGTTAGTGGCGGCGGTAATTTCAAAATGGTGCAGGAGGCAGAGAACCTGCGCCTGCCCGGGATCAAGATCCGCGATGCGATCTGCGATTACGTATCGGGACGTCTGCCCAAAGATGCCCTGGCAGAGGCCCGCTACCCCTGGCGGCTCAGTCGACTTCCAGAGACGCGGGTGAATGTCTACACCGGGCCGGTTGCGCGCAATTATCTGGACGAATTGCCCGAGGGCCTGGCCGAAGATCAGGGCGTGACGCCAAATGGTTTCCTGAAACTGCGGCTGAGCCTTTAGCGCTGCGCACTCTGGCCTGACATCTTGCCGGGCATATTTGAAGGCGACGCATCCGGGCTGCGGCAAACAGGCTGCGCGGCACTTGTTTGCCGCAAAGCATGGCGGCATCGCTCTTGGTATCCGGCTCTTGTCATCGGGCCAAACTCTGCCTATATCGGGATTCGAGAGGTTGGCGCGGGCAGGCGCCTCGCCAACCTGGTCAGATCCGGAAGGAAGCAGCCACAACGAGCCCCGCTTGGGTCGATGTCCAACCTCTCACCTTATCTCCCTTAAGCTCCCGATTTTGAATACCCAGAGGATCTGAACCCTCTGCGCACCCCCTGAAAACGGGGGAGGGCTGAAACAGGTGCAGCCTTGAACGAAAGCCAGGCGGTTTGGTGCACTGGCTCTGTTGCAAGGATGCGAAAATAAGAGCGATACGCTCTTTCAGGCCCCCCGCCGATTTGTTCCCAATAGCAAAAGAAATACAAAAGCTGCCCCAACCGAGGTGGTGACGATCCCCACAGGCAACTCCTGCGGCGCCAGAAGCAAGCGCGATACGATATCAGAAGCGGTCAGCAAAACCGCGCCGATTATGGCCGCCATGGGCAAGAGACGCCCATGCATTGGCCCGGCAAGCCCACGGGCGATATGGGGCACCATGAGCCCGACAAAGCCGATAACTCCGGCGACCGAGACAAAGGCGGCGGTGCCCAGGGCGCAGACCAAAAACATGCGGGTGCGCAGCGCGCCGACCGGCACACCCAGGCTGGTCGCGGTGGTATCCCCCGCCAGTAGCGCGTCCAGCCAGCGGCTGCGCCAAATGGCATAGGTCGCGATCAAGGCCAGGCCCGCCGCGACCAGAGGCAGGGTCTCCCACCGGGCGAGGCCAAGTCCGCCAAGCATCCAGAAGATCACCGAATGGGCCGCGCGGGTGTCACCCGAAAAGATCAAATAGTTGGTGATTGCCGCAAACAGAAAGGAGACCGCCAGCCCGGCCAGGATAAGTTTCTCCGGGGCGCTGCTTTGCAGGCTGCGCACCAGCAGCAGCACGATGCCGGAGGCCACAAGCCCGCCAGTAAAGGCCGCAAGGGGCAGGGTCCAAAGCCCCAGAAAATCCCCGGTGACCGTGATGACCAGAACCGCCCCGGCGGCGGCACCGGAGGAAAGTCCGAACAAAAACGGATCCGCCAGATCGTTGCGGGTTGTGGTTTGCAGAACCACGCCGACCAGGCCTAATCCGGCGCCGATCAGGGCGGCGAACAGCGCCCGCGGCAGGCGCAGGTCAAAAATGATCCGATGAATGGGCTCTGGCTCCAGGGGGCTGAACCCCAATCCCGAAGAGAGGGCGGCAAAGACCTCCGCCATGGGCACATCGGTGGACCCGTAGAGGACGGAGAGTAAAAGCAGGGCGACCAAAACGGCCGCCCCCAATATCAGCGAAAGGCCAAAACGGCCCATATCAGTTGAGGCCCGGATGCATTGCCTTGGCCATTTTCTCGATGGCTGCAATATTTGCCGGCCCAGGCGTCAGCTCTTCATACCGCAGCCCCACCCAGCGCTCATTCTTGACCGCATCGGTATGTGCCATAACCGGGTGCTCTTGCAGGAACTTGAAGGTATCTGCGGCGCCATTGCCGTTCTGGTAGTCCAGCAACACCAGAAATTCTGGATTGGCGGCCGCAACCGCCTCCCAGGAGGTGCGCCCCCAACTGGTGTCCAGATCATGGGTTACGCTGGCGCCACCTGCAGCTGTGATCATGGCGTCAGGGATGGCAAACCTGCCGGCCGTGAAGGGCGCATCTGCGGGTCCGTCCAACAGGAAAACACGCGGTTTGGCGAATTCGGCGGTTCTGGCTTCAATGCTGGCCAAGTGCTGCTGCCAGCCTGCAATCAAGGCTTCTGCCTTGTCTTCCACATGCATGACCTTGCCGAGCCGCAGAACGTCGTTGAACAAAAGATCCATACTGGCCGCTGGGCGGTCTTTGTCCAGATGCACGCAGCTTTCGGTCAGGACCATGGTTTTGATACCAAAGGGCGCCAGGGTGTCCGGGGTCACATCGCCACCGGGCTTCATGCCGTAGTACCAGCCGGCAAAAAACAGATCAGCAGAGGCCGAGACCAGATTTTCGACGCTTGGATATTTGGGCGCAAGTTCAGGGATATCGCCGCGATCTTTGTCGAATGTGGGGCTTGTCTTATACCATCCGGAGATGCCGGTGACGCCAACCATCTTGTCCTGCAGGCCAAGCGCAAAAGCCATTTCAGACATATTGATGTCATGCACAACCAGCCGTTCCGGCATGGTTTCAAAAACCAGTGGAGTGCCGCAATTGTCGACCTTCACTTCATGTGCCGCGACGCTACTTGCAGCACCAAGGAGGAGCGCAGCAGACCAGAGAGTTTTCATTGTGAGTTTTCCTTCAGATTTTGGAAGTCTGTTTTGCGAATATCGAGCGCAGGGATCATCCGGCCCTCATGGGGGAAGCACAGATAGCTGACCCCAAAGGTCGCCTGGACATTTTCAGGGGTCAGGACCTCGGCGGCGGGACCAAAGGCCACAAGCCGCGTTGATTTCATCAAGGCCGCATGGGTGGCAAATTCCGGGATCATCACCAGATCATGCACC
The DNA here is from genome assembly GCF_000473205.1 of Pseudophaeobacter arcticus DSM 23566. Classification (NCBI taxonomy): domain Bacteria; kingdom Pseudomonadati; phylum Pseudomonadota; class Alphaproteobacteria; order Rhodobacterales; family Roseobacteraceae; genus Pseudophaeobacter; species Pseudophaeobacter arcticus. Next base: position 3,211,784 of record NZ_KI421507.1, on the reverse strand, counting down.
ACCATGACAACGGTGATGCCCAGAGAGGCAACCAGGGACAAAATGCGCCCTTTGGCATCCGGGTCCAGGTGGTTGGTCGGCTCATCGAGAAACAAGAGCTTGGGCTCCTGCGCAAGGGCACGGGCGATATGCGCACGCTGGCGCTCCCCGCCTGACAGCTGTGCCATTGGTTTATGCGCCATTTTCGTAAGCCCTGTGAGGTCCAGAATGGCCTCGATGGCTTGGCTGTTTTGATGTGCGGACCGGCGCGCCGCGATTGGCAGTTGCCCTAGGGCAATATAGTCCTGAAGTCGCAGCCGCCCATCCGGGGAGCTTTGCTGGCTGACAAGGGCAATGTGTCCTGCCCGATCCTGAGCTTTCATCTGGCGCAGGCTGGCACCCCCTATGAAAACCTCACCAAGCGCCAGAGGTTCACATCCTGAGAGCAGGTTCAGCAGGGTCGATTTGCCGGCGCCATTTGGCCCGGCAATGGCGAGGATCGAACCCTGCTGCAAATCAAAGGAAACCCCCGAGACCAGCAGGTCTCCGTTCAGGGCAAAATACTCCAGGTCGCGCACACAGAGAAAAGGTCGCGATAAAGGTGGCGATCCGGTCATGTCTTGGCCTCCGTCCTGTAGGCGGGAAGCCGTGCCAGGGTTTTGTCGTACAATCTCTTTGGTCGCTCCGAGGCTGTGCTCCAGCCCGTGTCGCTTGCCAAAAACTGCTGGGCAAAACAGGCGATCGCCTCGATATCCGCCTGGGCTTCGATCTCACCAAACAGATACTGTGTCTTGCCCGGACCCTGCAATCCGACCGTTATCGGGCGTTCGCAGCCCGCCATGCAGTCTACGGCCCGTAAAACGAACCGCTTTGACACATGTTCCGCCAGTGCTGCCCGTAGTTTGCGCGCGGCGCCTGCCCCTTTGCAGGTGGTGCAAATCAATATGGAATGATCACTGTGGTTGGTCATGTCTCGCCCCGCAGTTAAACGCGCGAAGAGAGCAGGTGCCGGTCCTGTGTAGCCAGTTACTCTGTGCCATCTAAGCCTCCGTCAGGACTCCCCGTCCTGGGTTGGGTGAACAAATGGATGGCAGGTCTCCTGACTCGCGGGTCGAGGCCTTGCCGCGCCTTCCCACCCTATGGGGCAGTGGCTTGTTGCAGCAGTGCTCTCCGCTCACAGTTGCGGGGGCAGTCACGGATTTGGCGCCTATTGGCTACACCACACCGTATTCCCTTTTCATTTTCCCGGAGTGACCCCGGGAAAAACCATCTAGGCCATGTATGAGGTCAATCTTGAGACTGTCAATCAAATTGAAAGGCAGGAGTTGCGGCCCGGCGCGCGCCGTGAACGCGCGTCAGCTCCCCTGATTGGCTCTCTGCGCCCCCCGCCTGGCCAGTACTGCGCCAAGTTGCTGGCGGTCACACGTCGCAACACTCTTGGGCATCGGCTTCCATCATAGTTGAGCGGTCAATACCAGCATCCTGGGCCACCATGAGACAGGCTAGATAACGGCGTTTCAGATTGCGCCAGTGGGACGTCAGCAGAGCCGGACGAAGCTGCCAGATGCCGGGACTGAACACCTAGGGTCCAGACCCTAGTCTAGTCTCCACCGATTTGGCGCGTCATGAGCCGAGACAGGTGGGAGTTTCGGTTGAGCAAAAAAGCCCTCAGAAGACTTGGATAATTTTCAGATACCGCCTGTTTGACCGATGGTCGTGCAGCCAAAACTTCGCGCCACGCCAGAACCTTTTCTTTGTCAGTCAGGATGTCGAAATCGCCGATTTCATCGAACGAGTCGAAGTACCGAAAGACCGGTGCAAAGACGGCATCAACAAGAGTGAACTCACTCCCTGCGAAATACGGGCCTTGTCCCAGTTGTCGCTCAAGTTGTGTGAATTTTGCCTCCAGTGTTTGGAGTTTCTTATTGAACGTGTCGGCAGTCTGGGCGTTATAAAGTCCCGCTATGTCGTTGAGGGTGGCCGACCCGAACTCGATCCAACCACGGTGCTGTGCGCGCGTTATCGCAGCCGAAGGGTGGAGAGGCGACGGCCGGGTATCTTCCAGGTACTCCAAGATCGCAGAGGATTCGAATATCGCTTCTTGCCTGTCGGTCAAAACCGGCGTCTTTCCCAGCGGCGAAATGGTTAGAAACCAGTCAGGCTTGTTTGAAAGGTCGATATCAGTGCGTTCAAAAGAAACGCCTTTTTCCAACATCGAGATCGCGGCTCGCTGAACATATGGGCAAAGTGAATGGCTTATCAGATGCAGGGTCATTCGGAATCTCCATGTAGATGCAATTGCATCTATATAGGGGCAGCCAACGGAACGTCAAGGTTGATGCAGTTGCATCTTTTGCGCTAATGTACCCTATGACCACACTCAGCGCACAAACAACCCGGGCATGGATATCCCTTCTCTCTGTCAGCCAAACGCTGCTTCAAGGGATTGAAATCGAGTTGAAAGAACGCGGCCTGCCAAAACTGAGCTGGTATGATGCTTTGTTGGAGATTGAAAAAGCCGGGGCCGAAGGCATACGCCCTTACGAGCTGAAAGAGCGGCTATTGCTCCCTCAATATGGAACCTCGCGTCTGTTGGATAGACTCACGAAGGCAGGTCTCATCACGCGTGAGGATGTAGCTGGCGATGGTAGAGGGCAGATCATCAGGCTCACCTCGAAAGGACTGGAAACCCGCAGAGCAATTTGGCCGATCTATGCAGAGATGTTGGTCAAATCGGTTCAGCAATCGCTCAGCGAACCCGAACTCAATGAACTGGTGCGCCTTCTGGGAAAGCTCGCAAATACCAAGAAGTGATGTTCGCGCATCGCGCAGAATCGCTTCGCCAAGGGCTCGATCCGGACCTTTGCAACGTCGTGCACGAACGCCGCTTTTGGGGGCAAGGAAAGCAGTCATGTTGAAACGCTTGCACGTGGCTGTCAGTCCTTTTGCCTGCCCGCCAGTTTGGTGAAACCTGTTCAGTCCGGGTGTGCTTTATCATCAGAAACAAACTACAGTATCCTCCAGTCATCCAAACCCTGTGAGTAACGGCTATTTCAAACAGTGATTTCCAGAAGGCCATAACGCTTCGCCACCTGCGTGTCATTGCCGCCCTGTCCGACCTGAAACTGGTGGCGCGGGTGTCGGAGGAGCTGAACGTCACGCAGCCCGCAGTCTCCAAGCAGATTGCGGAGCTGGAAAAGATCGTTGGCGTTCCGATTGTGACCCGCGACCGGAACCGTCTGTTCTTGACGCCGGTTGGTCATCGTCTGGTAAGCCATGCCAAGCAGGCGCTCAATCAGCTTGATCGGGCGGCCTTTGATATTGAGGCAATGGCCAGCGGGATTTCAGGCGCGGTTTCGGTTGGCGTCGTCAGCTCGGTTGCGCCCACCCTGTTGCCCAGTGCCATCGCGCTATTCAAAAGCAGCACACCGCAGGCCAGCATCGTGGTCAAGGAGGGGCATTTTGTCGAGCTGCTTCCGGGATTGCAGGGCGGCGCACTGGATTTGCTGATCGCCCGGATATGGCAGCCGCAGGAATTGACCGGCATTGACCAGCTCAGGCTTTTTGAAGAACCCGTTGTCGTTGTTGCGGGCCGTAATCACCAGCTCACCAGAAAGTCTGAGCTTGAGTGGTCCGATGTGGTTGATTTCCCCTGGATTATGCCTCACGCAAATTCGGTTGCCCGGGGGGCCGTCGATGCGCTTTTTGCGGCAAACGGGCTGGCACCACCAGCCAATACAATTGCCTCCCTGTCTTTGACGCTGAATCTGGCACTGTTGGAAGCCATCCCCGCATTGGGGCTGATGCCGCAGCGTCTTGCCCAGTCCCATGCGGCACGCGGAGATATTGTCACGCTGCCGCTGGACACCCGCGGCTTTCTGTCCGAGGTCCGGTGCTTTTGGCGCAAGGATCAGGTCGAAACCAACCATGCCTTGTCATTCTTCCAGAAATGTCTGCAAAAAACGACGGAGGACTTGGAGACCATTCCTTTTGGTTAATGTTTGGCGCTCAAATTTCATTATTTATCTGGTTTGTGTCACTTTATCATAACCTCATTCGTTTTCTTGGGAGGGATAAAGTGACTGGCTTGATCGAGAATGATACGTCATTGGTGCGCGCATGAGCGGGGCAGCCTTGATGGCCCTTTCGGCGCGTCAGGTTCTGGAGCGGTTTGCGGCATGTAGCCTGACCCCAAGCGAATACCTGACGGCCTGCCTGGAGCGCATTTCACAGGTCAACCCCAAGCTGAACGCCCTGACCGCGATCGACGCTGAAGCGGCGATCAAAGAGGCGGCGCAGGCAACCGACAGATGGCAGGCAGGAGCGCCCAGGGGGCCACTTGATGGCTTGCCGATTGGCGTAAAAGATCTTCAAGATACCAAAGGCTTGCTCACGACCCATGGCAGCCCACGCATGCGCGCATATTTCCCCAGCCAAGATCTGCCCATGGTCGCGCGTCTGCGGGGCGCCGGGGCGATTGTGCTGGCCAAGACCAATGTGCCCGAGTGCGGCGCCGGTGGGAACAGCCGAAACCCGGTTTGGGGGGCCACAGCCAACCCCTTTGACGCTGACCTGATCGCGGGCGGCTCTTCTGGTGGGTCTGCGGCGGCGCTGGCGGCAGAGCTTTTGCCAATGTGCACCGGGTCCGACACGGGGGGGTCGCTTCGATTGCCAGCGGCACTTTGTGGTATCGTCGGATTTCGCCCCTCTGTTGACGTGATCGCCCATCCAACCCGGCCCCTGGGATGGTCAGGCATTTCGGTGCTTGGGCCGATGACCCGGACGGTGGATGACCTGGCCTTGATGCTGAGCCTGGCACAGGGGTTTGACCTTGATGATCCACTGTCGGCACGGGCGCCGCAGGATCGGTTTGCGACCCTGCCACGCCAGGAACTCAGCCCCCTGCGTGTGGGATTCAGCGAGGATTTTGGTGGCGCGCCGGTAGATCCGGATATTCGCGAGACCTTCCGCAATCGTATTCAGAAAATCACCCCCCATGTCGCAGAGTGCCGCCCCGTTGATCTGAACCTCGGCGAGATGGACCGGTGCTTTGACATCCTGCGGGCCGAAAGTTTCCTGTCGGCCTTTGGCGAAGGGGTCAAATCCGAGCCCGAAAACTTTGGCGCCGACATCCAGGCGAATGTGGACCTGGGGCGGTCGATGTCGCTGGCGGACCGGGCCTGGGCCCATGCCGAGCAGACGCGCATCCTGCGCCGGTTCAATGCCTTGATGCAGGAATTTGACGTCATCTTGCTGCCGACCGCGCCGGTGTCGCCGTTCCCCTGGACCCAGGGGCATGCGACAGAGATCGAGGAACGGAGCATGGATATCTATTATCGCTGGCTTGCCCTCACCTATCGCGGCTCGCTGTCTGGTGGCCCGTCAATCACGCTCCCCTGCGGTCGCGACTCCCGTGGCATGCCCTTTGGGCTGCAGATGCTGGGCGCGGTGCGCGGCGACGAAGCGATGCTGGCGGCAGCCAAATCGCTGGAAACGCTTTTCTCCCAGGACCCGGACATGGCGCGGCCGCGCCCCGATATGGCAAGCCTTGCGCCTTCGGCGACCGACCTGCGTTCCATTGTGACGCATCCGCCGATCCTGCACAGTCCTGCCCGGTCTGAGCCGACCCCCATCGAAACGGCGGTATAGCCCCATGTATTTCATTCCGGTTATCTTTGTTCTCCTGCTGATCAGCGGCACGGCCTTTGCCTATCTCATGGGGGCAGTCTCGGTGCTGACCTTTGTTGCCGTCGACAAGAGCCAGTTCCTGTCGATCCTGCCGCAGCGTATCTTTGCCCAGCTCGACGTCTTTGCCTTTATGGCGATGCCACTATTCATTCTGACCGCCGAGATCATGAGCCGCGCCGGCGTCACCCGGAGCCTGATTGATTTTGCCATGTCCATTGTTGGTCGCTTTCGCGGTGGCCTGGGGCATGTGAATATCCTGACCAGCGTGTTTTTTGCAGGTATCTCGGGCTCGGCTATCGCTGACAGTGCGGCCTTGTCGCGCACCTTCGTGCCGGAAATGAAGGCGCGCGGTTATGACCCCTATTACGCCGGGGCGATCACGGCGGCGTCTTCGATGATCGGCCCGATCATTCCACCCTCTATCATCATGATCATCTATGGCGGGTTGACCGGCGCGTCGGTTGCTGCCCTGTTCATTGCGGGTGTTGTTCCGGGCCTGCTGCTTGCTGCGGCACTGATGGCGCTGAATGCGGTTATTGCCGCCGTCAAAGGACATCCCGGTGGAACCTCTGACGGGCTGCCGTCTTTCCTGCCCAGTCTGGTGAACGCGGCGCCGGCCCTGTGCCTGCCCGTGGTGATTCTCGGATCACTGGTCTTTGGGCTGGCAACTCCGACCGAGGGCTCGGCCATCGCGGTGCTGGTGGCGCTGATGGCGGGGCAATACTACAAAGGTCTCAACTGGAAAATGATCTTTGACGCGGTTGAGGCCACAGCAAAGATGACGGGCACGATCTTTATCATTCTCGCAGCAATTTCGGTGCTGGGCTACCTGGCGGGCCAGCTGGGCTGGTCACAGGCTCTTGCGACATGGGTCGACTCCTTCGGGTTGACGGGGCCGAAATACCTGTTTTTCCTTGTGGGCGTTTTTCTGGTCGCTGGCATGTTCATGGATACCCCCGTGGCCCTGACCCTGCTTATTCCGCTGTTTGCACCACAAGCGATGGAGCAGGGCATCAGCCCGATCCACCTTGGCATCGTGCTGTGTTTCAACCTCTGTGTTGGGCTGATTACACCGCCATTGGGCAAATGCCTTGTCGTGGTCTCGGCGCTGACAAACCTCAATTATTGGAAGCTGGCCTATGCCGTGCTGCCCTTCATTTTTGTTCAGGTGCTGTTGCTGCTGGCGCTCGTCTATTGGCCTGCAATCTGTCTCACGTTGCCACGCCTGTTCGGATTTTCCGTGAACTAATCAAACCTAAGGGAGGACGACCAATGAAACTTAAGGCACTTACATTCGCGGCATTGCTCGCGATGGGTACATCTGCGTCAGCAGAGGTCAAAATTGCACTGGACAGCAAGCCGGATCTGGAAACATCAGGATCCTACAACTGGGCATTTGCCTTTGGCAACGCGTTGAAAGACGCAGGCATGGAGGTGCGTGAAATGCCACGTGGCTCGGTTGGAAATGAGGCCGAGAAATTCGATCAGGTCTCGACTGGCTTGCTTGAAATTTCGCTTTCAGATGTCCGCGCCGTCGCCCAGGTGGATCCCTTTATCTACGGGATCCGCCTGCCATATATCTTTAGCGATATCGCGCATATGGACCGCACCCTGGCTGCGGGCGATGTCTACAACCGCATCAATGAAAACCTGGCAGAACAAGACGCGATCTTGTTGGCTTTGGCACCGCTTGGCCCCGCGTCAGGCGTGATTACCACAACACAGGCCGTCCGCTCTCCGGCGGATATGGCGTCTTTGCGGATGCGTGCCTTGGATGACGCGCAGATTGCCATGTATCAGGCCTGGGGATCCAGCGGCACGATTGTGCCCTGGGGGGAAGTCCCGGCAGGCCTGCAAACAGGTGTCATCGACGGCTACCTGAACTCGCCTTTTGTGCCTGTGATGTTTGGCCAGACCGATTTTGTGAAGAATTTTGCCACTGCGGATGTGATCTGGCCACTGCGGGCGGTTATCGCCTCCAAGGACTGGTACGATGGCCTGTCAGAGGCAGATCGTGCAAGCGTTGACGCTGCAGTTGTTACTGCAGACGCTGCGGCACGCGACTGGCTGGCGGCTGCTTCGGTCAACGGGCTGCTGGCGCTGGAGGAAAAGGGCGTGACAGTGCAGCGCCTTACGCCAGAAGAGCGTGCCGTGTTTCGTGAAGCCTCTCTGCCGGTCTACGATTCAGACCTGATGTCTGCAGAGGACACCGCGCTGTGGAAGAAACTGTCTGACGAGAACCGTTAAACCGATGGGCGGGCTGCCGCCCGGTAGCCCGCCCAGCCCCTAACCGGAGAAAAAGATGCGCCAGCTCATCATCACCACCAGTAACCGTTTGCATTATCTCATGCGCCGCGTTGCCGTTTTTGCGGTTTGTCTGATGTTCGTGACGGTGGTTGTTCAGATCATTGCGCGATATGTCTTTGCCTCGCCACCTGTCTGGACCGAAGATGTTGCCCGCTATGCGATGGTGTGGACCGGATTGCTGGGGGCGACGCTGTCGTTCAAGACCCGCTCAGATGCGGTGTTGATGCACAGCGTGTTCCCGCAGCCCCCTCATTTTCTGGCGACCTTTGCCAAAGCGGTCGAAAGCGCTGCGGTGCTCATCTTTATTCTGCCGGTTGTCTATTTCTGTTTCATTGGCCTGCGCGGCGGTTTTGCCAAAGGCTATCTTGCCCGCCAATCGGGCCTGACTGCCGATACCCTTGGCATTCCGATGGTTTGGATTTCGATCTCTGTACCCATTGCCATGATCATCATCCTGCTGCACCTGGCCGCCAGATGGGCCGGCGATGAGCCTGCCGAGGCCCCCGCATCACAGCTGGATTAAGTGACCGGTGTTGTATGGCAACTGGGTGGGATTTGGGGGGGCATGGCCGCAACGAGGCCTGTGAGCGTCCCATCTGAGGTGTCTCAGGTCGCGTCAGAACAGGGCGCGTCAGAACAGGGCGCGTCAGAACAGGGCGATCCAGATGCCGGTAAACATCAGAATGCCGCCAATATTGACCCACATGTGCCAGATCGCATAGCGAAACGGCAGGGTCTTGCGGGCGTAGAACCCGGTGCCGATCACAAAGCTGGTGACACCAGACAGGATGCACCACAGGCTGGTGGCTGGCACCATGGTCAGATCCGGCAGTGCGCCCAACCCCAGCGCGCCAAGCCCCAGGTAAGAGGCCGTCGACCAGCGGGACTTTACGTTTTCATTGGTAATCTTGTTCCAGATTGCGAGGGCGGTCAGCCCCCAGCACAGGTACAAGAGTGTCCAGGTCCAGGAGGTGTCAGCCTGGACAAAAAAAGGCGTAAAGGTGCCGGTTATGCTGGGATAGATTGCAGCATGGTCAATGCGGCGCAGCAATACACGGCGGTGGTGCCAGGGGCCAAAGTGGTACAGGCTTGACGCGATATTGGAGGCCAGAACGCAGAGGATATAGACACCAAGCGCGGCAATCAGCGTAAAATCAAGATCGGCGCTGGCCTTGATAGACAGCGCAAGGCCGGCCGCCAGGATCAGGGTCAGACCAATCGCATGCACCGCGATATCGGCACGGCGATGGGCAGGGATGGCGCTGGGGTAGGTTGTGGCTTGCGGTATAGCTGTCATGACGGACTCTGGCAGGTTGCGCCCCAGCGATAGGAAGGATGCCGGGGAGAGTCTAGATTTCCTGTACGTCAGCACCTCTGGGCGCAGGCGTTTGGCAGTGCAGGCCAATCTCTCGCGCACCGCTTTGTTGTTCGCTCATTTGGCGCAACTTTGGATGCCGTGAGAGGCGGAGCCGCCTAATAGCGGCCATTGTCGGCAGGGTAGACGCCGAGAATTTCCACATTGGTGGTGAAATAGGCCAGTTCATCCATTGCCAGTTGCACGTTTGCATCATCTGGATGGCCTTCGATATCCGCATAAAACTGCGTTGCGGTGAAAGATCCATCGACCATATAGCTCTCCAGCTTGGTCATGTTGATGCCATTGGTGGCAAAGCCTCCCATGGCCTTGTACAGGGCGGCGGGAATATTGCGGACCTGAAAGACAAAACTGGTGATCATGCCATGGGCACCGCGGCGGCTGGTGTCAGGGTCGCGCGACATGATCAGGAAACGCGTGGTGTTATCACCGCGATCCTCAATCTTTTTCTCCAGCACATCCAGCCCATAGATCTCGCCGGCCAATTCGCTGGCCAGGGCGGCCGTATGGATGTCGCCTGCTGCCGCGACATCGCGTGCGGCGCGGGCATTGTCCGGGCTAACCCGGCCCATGATGTTGTTTTTACGCAGGAATTTTCCGCATTGTGGCAGCAGGACCAGATGTGATTTTGCCTCGCGGATGTCTTCCAGTTTGGCACCGGGCACCACCAAGAGATTGATATGCACCCGCACAAAGGCTTCGTCGATGATATGCAGCCCGCTATGGGGCAGCAGCCGGTGGCTGTCGGCAACCCGCCCGTAGGTGGAATTCTCAACCGGCAGCATCGCCTGCTCTGCCTCGCCTGAGCGCACCGCCTCGATCACATCCTCGAATGTGGCGCAGGGAAGCACCTCCATCGCGTGGCGCGCATTGCGACAGGCCTCGTGACTATAAGAGCCGAGCTCCCCCTGAATGGCAATTTTTCCGGTCATCAGTGCGACTTTCCTGCAAAACTTCAGCAAACGGGCATTTCGTCGCGTTGTCTATACCTTGCCACTGACGAGTGGAAGCCTTAGACAACGACCCAGACAGCTAAAACGGACACGCGATTCATGTTTGACACGATGACCCTAACCAAAGCGACCGCAGGCGTTTGCGGATCGTTCCTGGTGCTTCTTCTGGGCCACTGGGCCGCGGATGTGCTCTATTCGTCAGATGCGCACGGTGAGCAATCTTATGTAATTGAAGTAGCGGATGCGAGCGCCGCTGATGAAGATGCGGTTGAGGTCAGCTTTGAAGAGCTGATGGCCTCAGCTGACGCTGGCAAAGGCGCCAAGGTCTTCAAAAAATGTTCAGCATGCCACAAACTCGAAGAGGGTGTGAACAGCACCGGTCCTTCGCTTTATGGTGTTGTTGGCCGCGCCCAGGCCAGCATGGATGGCTTTGGCTATTCCGGCGCTCTGACCGCGCTGGGCGGCACCTGGACGGCAGAAGAGCTTAATCACTTCCTGACGAAACCAGCAGCCTATGCATCTGGCACCACAATGACGTTCTCTGGTTTGAAAAAAGAAAATGACCGGGTGAACCTCATTGCCTATCTGGACAGCCTCGACAACTGATCCGGATCTGGTTTCCCGAACCAGCACAACAGATTTCAAAGGGCCGCGGCATCTGCTGCGGCCTTTTGCATGTGCAACGGGTCGGGGAATGTCCGGTTGTCGCGGCGAGATCACGCGCTTTCGATCTGGTGATTGTCGCGATCACGTAATCTCACCTTGAATGTTACCACCTGCGGGTTTTAGCTTGCGGGACAGGAAAAACCGCGCCAGTCCAAGGCCGGGCAATGGAGGTTGTGACAGATGACATCCCAGATGGCAGGTAATCAGGCAGCACAGCAAGAGGCCCAAAGGGCTACTCGGGCCAGGGCACAGGTGGTGCAGGCTGGGCCTGCAAGCCCGGTTTTCATGTTGATTCTGGGGCTTGCCTTTGCCCTCCTGCTTCTGGCGATGCCACTGCGGGCGGCGGCAGAGGAGGTGATCACGAGCCATGGCTTTGCCGAATTTGGGGAATTGAAATACCCCAAAGGCTTTACCCATTTTGACTATGTGAACCCAGAGGCGCCAAAGGGCGGCGAGCTGTCGATTTCGGCGGTGGGCACCTTTGACAGTATGAACCCTTTTACCCGCCAGGGCCGGGCCGGCGCCTTGGCCTCGGAGCATTTTGAGGGTCTGCTGGTGGAATCTTATGATGAGCCGGGATCCTATTACGGTCTGATTGCCGAAAGCCTGGAGTACCCCGAAAGCCAGGATTGGGTGATTTTCAACCTGCGCCCCGAGGCGCGTTTTTCCGATGGCAGCCCGGTGACGGCGGATGATGTGGTGTTTTCCCATAACATCCTGCTGGATCAGGGCCTGCAGTCCTATGCCGAAGCCGTGCGCAAACGTATCCCCAAGGCCGAAGCGCTGGGCCCGCATCAGGTGAAATTCTACTTCTCTCCGGATTACCCTCGCCGCGCCATGATCACACAGGTGGGGGGCACCCCGGTTTTCTCGAAGGCCTGGTTTGAGGCCGATCCCGAAAACCGCCGCCTGGATGAGCCACGTCTGGATCCGGGTATTGGCTCTGGCCCCTATATTCTGGACAAGGCCGAGATCAACCAGCGCATCACCTACCGCCGCAATCCCGACTACTGGGGCAAGGATCTGAACGTCAACATCGGCCGACATAACTATGATGCCATCCGGGTAGAGTATTTTGGCGATGCCATTGCCGCCATGGAGGGCTTTAAGGCTGGCATCTACACCGTGCGGCCTGAGAATAACTCGAAAAGCTGGGCGACCTCTTATGATTTTGACGCGGTTGCAAATGGCGATGTGATCAAGAACGAGATCCCGGACGGCAATGTGCCTGTGGCCAATGGCTTTGTGATGAACCTGCTGCGGCCCAAGTTCCAGGACATTCGGGTGCGCGAGGCCCTGCAGCTGGCCTTCAACTTTGAATGGACCAACGAGAGCCTGCAATACGGGCTGTTCCGCCATCGCAGCTCTTTCTGGCAGGATAGCGATCTGGAGGCCAAAGGCGTGCCGACGGGGCGCGAACTGGAGGTGCTGACCGCGCTGGGCGACCAGATTGATCCGGCGATTCTGACCTCTGAGCCGGTGATGGCCCATGCCTCGAAACCCAAACGCCCCAATGATCGTCGCAACCTGCGCCGCGCCATGAAGCTGCTGGATGAGGCCGGCTGGGAAGTGAACAGTGAGGGCATGCGCCAGAACGCGGCGGGCGAGGTACTGAAGATCGAATTCCTGCTTGATAGCCCGACTTTGGAACGTATCGTCGGCCCCTATGTGTCAAACCTGCAGGCAATGGGCATCGACGCGGTGCTCAATCGGGTGGATTACGCGCAATACACCAGCCGCCGCCGGGAAAAGGATTTTGACATGGTCTCCTTTGCCTATCCAATGTCACTGGAACCATCGACCGGCCTGTATCAGTTCTTTGGGGCCGAGGCGCATAAGTTCTCGGTCTTTAATCCGGCAGGTCTGGCGGATCCGGCAGTGGACGCCCTGATTGACAATGTTGTTGACGCCAAAACCCAGGAAGAGCTCTACTCCAATGCCCGTGCGCTGGACCGGGTGCTGCGGGCAAAACGGTTCATGGTGCCAACCTGGTATCTGGACGTCAGCTGGATCGCCCATTGGAAACAATATGCCTACCCTGCAAACCTGCCCCCCTATGACACCGGGTTGCTGGACCTGTGGTGGGTGGATGCCGCGCGCGAGGCTGAATTGAAAGCCTCGGGCGCCTTGCGGTAAGGGCGCGACATGGCAGCCTATATCCTTAGACGTTTACTGCTGGTGATCCCAACCCTGTTTGGCATCATGGTGGTGAACTTTACCCTGGTACAATTTGTCCCCGGCGGTCCGGTGGAACAGGTGATCGCGCAGCTGCAGGGCGGCGGTGATGTGTTTGAGGGCTTTGCCGGTGGCGGCGGGGATTCCGGTGGATCATCGGTGATAGAAGCCAATGACAGCTACGCAGGCCGTCAGGGCCTGCCGCCGGAACTCATCGAGGAGCTGAAAGAGCAGTTTGGCCTGGACAAGCCACCGCTGGAGCGGTTTGGCCTGATGCTGGTCAACTACATGCGGTTTGACTTTGGTGAGAGCTATTTTCGCAAGATCGACGTGACAGAGCTGGTGTTGGAAAAGATGCCGGTGTCGATTTCTCTGGGGCTGTGGTCGACACTGATTGCCTATTTGATTTCGATCCCCCTAGGGATTCGCAAGGCACTGCGCGATGGCTCGCGTTTTGATACCTGGACCAGTGGCATCATCATCGCCGCCTATGCCATCCCGGGGTTCCTGTTTGCGATCATGCTGCTGGTTCTGTTCGCGGGTGGCTCCTACTGGCAGATCTTTCCCCTGCGCGGCCTGACCTCTGACAACTGGGAAAGCCTCAGCCTGTTTGGCAAGATCTACGATTACGCCTGGCACATCGCGCTGCCGGTGATTGCCTCAACCATTGCCTCCTTTGCCACCTTGACGCTTTTGACCAAGAACTCCTTTTTGGATGAGATCAAAAAACAATATGTCATCACCGCACGGGCCAAGGGGCTGTCGGAAAACCGGGTGCTCTATGGCCATGTGTTCCGCAATGCCATGCTGATTGTGATTGCCGGTTTCCCGGCGGTGTTCATCAGCATATTCTTTTCCGGCAGCCTGATCATCGAGACGATTTTCTCGCTGGATGGTCTGGGCCGCCTGGGGTTTGAGGCCGCGGTGGCGCGGGATTACCCGGTGATGTTTGGCACCATGTATATCTTTGGTCTGATGTCCCTGGTGGTCGGGATCATTTCCGATCTGATGTATGTACTGGTTGATCCCCGCATCGACTTTGAAAAGCGGGAGGGCTGAACCATGGCATTATCCCCGCTGAACCAACGTCGTTGGAACACCTTCCGCCGCAACAAACGCGCCTATTGGTCCCTGTGGATTTTTGCGGTGCTTTTTGGCCTGTCGCTCTTTGCTGAGTTCCTGGCCAATGACAAACCCATCCTGGTGAGCTATCGCGGCGAGCTTTATACGCCGATCTTCAAGTACTACCCTGAGAGCACCTTTGGCAGCGATGTAAAAACCAAGGCAAGCTATCGCGACCCAGAGGTGGAATGCCTGATTCAATCTGGCGGGGTTGAGGACTGCTTTGACGAACCGGAAGAGATTATCGAGGAAATAGCGGGGGGCAGCTACGCGGCTGAAGGGTTCTACAAGGGCTGGACGATCTGGCCGCTCATTCCCTATTCCTACAACACCAATGTGGACCGCCCTGGGGCTGCACCACTGCCACCCAATGGGCAGAACCTTCTGGGCACAGATGACGCCAAACGCGATGTGCTGGCGCGGGTCATTCATGGCTTTCGCTTGTCGATTGTCTTTACCCTGATGGTGACGGGCGCGGCCACGGTGGTTGGTATTCTGGCCGGTGCGGTGCAGGGCTATTTTGGCGGCTGGCTGGATCTGGTGTTCCAGCGGGTGATCGAAATCTGGAGCTCCACCCCAACGCTCTATGTGATCATCATCATGTTTGCCATTCTGGGCCGCAGTTTCTGGCTCTTGGTGGGGCTGATGATCCTGTTCAGCTGGACCTCGCTGGTGGGCGTGGTGCGGGCCGAATTCCTGCGGGCGCGCAATCTGGAATATGTCCGCGCGGCCAAGGCCCTGGGAGTGGGCAATATGACCATCATGCTGCGCCACATGCTGCCCAATGCCATGGTGGCAACCCTGACCATGCTACCCTTTATCATCACCGGCACCATTGGCGGCTTGGCGAGTTTGGATTTTCTCGGCTTTGGCCTGCCCTCCTCGGCGCCCTCATTGGGGGAGCTGACCCTGCAGGCAAAACAAAACCTCGAAGCGCCCTGGCTGGCCTTTACCGCCTTTGTCACCTTTGCCCTGATGCTGTCGCTGCTGATTTTTATCTTTGAAGGTATCCGCGACGCCTTTGATCCAAGAAAGACCTTTTCATGATAAGAAGAGGCGCATGCCAGAGAGGCCCGGCAGCAAGCCGGGCAGTGCCCGACCACCCCCATGGCTCCCATGGGCAGGCACTTCGTTTCCGCCCGCGGTCAAGCACCGCCCTCAGTGTTGCTGCAGGCAAGAGACAGACATGACAAAAGCTCCAATCCTTCAGGTCAAAGACCTGCATGTGTCTTTCCGTCAGGATGGCAAGATCAACAAGGCTGTCAAAGGCGTCTCATTCTCGGTTGCACGTGGTGAAACCGTGGCCTTGGTGGGCGAGTCCGGCTCTGGCAAATCCGTCTCGGCACTCTCCACCGTGTCACTGCTGGGCGACAGCGCCATCGTGGAAGGGTCCGTCACCTATGACGGGGTTGAAATGGTCGGCGCCTCGGAAAAGCACCTGATGCAGGTGCGCGGCAATGACATCAGCTTTATCTTTCAGGAGCCGATGACCTCGCTCAACCCGCTGCACACCATTGAAAAGCAGCTGGCGGAATCGCTGGCACTGCATCAGGGATTGCAGGGGCAGGCGGCGCGGGCGCGCATTTTGGAACTGATGCAAAAGGTTGGCATTCGCGATGCCGAAACCCGCCTGAGCGCCTATCCGCATGAGCTGTCCGGTGGTCAGCGCCAGCGGGTGATGATCGCCATGGCCCTGGCCAATAAACCAGAGGTGCTGATTGCGGATGAACCCACAACGGCGCTGGATGTGACCATCCAGGCGCAGATTCTGGAGCTGCTGGCCGAGCTGAAGAAATCTGAGGGCATGGGGCTGTTGTTCATCACCCACGATCTGAACGTGGTGCGCCGCATCGCCGATCGGGTCTGTGTGATGAAGGGCGGTGAGATTGTCGAGGAAGGCCCGGCGGCGGAGGTTTTTGACAATCCTCAACATGCCTATACGCAAAAACTGCTGGCAGCAGAGCCCTCTGGTATCCCAGAACCGGTGGCGGCTGATGCGGCAGAGATGATCCGTACCCGGGATTTGAAAGTCTGGTTCCCGATCCAGAAGGGGCTGTTGAAACGCACCGTCGGCCATGTGAAGGCGGTCAATCCAACCTCGATTTCGGTGCGGGCTGGCGAAACTCTGGGTATCGTCGGCGAAAGCGGCTCGGGCAAGACCACCATGGCGCTGGCGATCATGCGGCTGATTGCCTCTGAGGGCGAGGTGCGGTTCTGCGGTGACGATCTGCGGCAATGGTCCACGCGTGAGCTGCGCAGCCTGCGCAAGGATATGCAGATCGTGTTTCAGGACCCTTATGGCTCGCTCAGCCCGCGGATGACCTGCGCCCAGATCATTGCCGAAGGGCTGGCCATTCACAAGGTCGACCAGCACCGCGCCCCGCGCGACCTGGTGGCGGAGGTGATGGTCGAGGTTGGATTGGATCCGGCGACGATGGATCGCTACCCGCATGAGTTTTCCGGCGGCCAGCGTCAGCGTATCGCCATTGCCCGTGCCATGGTGCTGCGGCCCAAACTGGTGGTGCTGGACGAACCAACATCGGCGCTGGACATGACGGTGCAGGTGCAGATCGTCGAGCTGCTGCGCGATTTGCAAAAACGCTACGGGCTGGCCTATCTGTTCATCAGCCATGATCTGAATGTGGTGCGGGCAATGTCGCATCAGGTGGTGGTGATGAAACAGGGCGATATCGTCGAGGCGGGGGCCGCCGAGACGCTGTTTGAGCATCCAAAGGTGGAATATACGCGCCAGTTGCTGGCCGCCGCCCGCTAGCCTGCGGCACGGCTAGGGGGGAGGTCCCTGCACCTACCGGCAACTGAGACCACAGCAGAGCGGGGGTCTTTGAGGTGGAGATGTTGCTAAGGGGGGGCTCCCGCCCGCTCAGCATTTGCCAGAGGCAAAAGCACACCCTTGGGGGTGGCGCCGCTGGCGCGGCGCTGCAGCGTGCCGTGGATAAGCCATCATGCAGAGGCGGCAGGACAAGGAAGAGCAGGTTTAGCCGGGGGTCATATTGACCAAAGCTGCGGTGACTGCTGGCGCGACAGCGTCCGTGTTTGTGCCCGTGTTCGTTTCGGTGTTCGTATCGGTGTTCGTGCCCGTTTGAGCATCAGTGACGACGGCTTCATAAGCGTCGAAATGGCGGGCAATCACCCGTGTGATGGCCTGGGCCTGCTCGGTCACCACAGCGCCATCTGTGGTTTCAACCAGTATCCCCGGAAAGGCGGCGCAGGCCTCGGTGACAAGAGTGTCAAACCGAGCGGCCATTTCCGGGCAGGGCGCCAGGATCTGCGCACGGGGGATGGCAAAGCCACAAAGCAGGGCCTGGATGATGCGCCCCCTCAGGTGGTCTTCCCCGGCAAAGGCATGGCCGCGGGCGGAGGCAAGACATCCCGTCTTGATCGCGGCCATATAGTGGGCGGTGCTGGACGCGTTTTGCGCGTAGCCCTGCGGAAACCGGGAAACAGCCGAGGCTCCCAGCCCAATCAGCACCTCTGCCGGGTCGTTGTCATAGCCCTGAAACCCCCGCTTTAATCCCTGATTGAGGTCCTGTGTCTCACGGGCATGGATCAGGCTGTCACCTGGACGGGCAAAACTGTCGAGGCCGATCTGTTGGTAGCCGTCTTCCAGGCAGATGGCCCTGGCGGCCCTGAACAGCTCCAGCCGGTCCTCGGGCTTGGGCAGGGTTTCAGACGGGATCATGGTTTGGCGCCGGATCATCGCGGGCAGATGCTTGTAGCCATAAAGCGCAACCCGGTCCGGCGTCAGCGACAGCAATTGCCGGGTGCTTTGGCGGATCTGCGCAAGCGTCTGGTTCGGCAGGCCAAACAGCAGGTCGGTGCTCAGGTCCTGCACGCCGCCATGGCGCAGCATCGCAACCACCTGCGCGACCCTGTCAAAGGTTAAACTACGGCCAATAGCCTGCTGGGTTGTGTCGTCAAATCCCTGCACCCCAATCGAGGCGCGCGTAAGCCCAGCGTCAATTAGCGCCTCACAGCGGGCCTGGTCGAATTCATTGGGGTCGATCTCAACCAAGAACTCAGCGCCCGGAGCCAGAGGCGCTATCTCGCACAGCGCAGCAGCCAGATCGCGAATCATTTCAGGGGGCAAAATGGTCGGAGTGCCGCCCCCCCAGTGGATGCGCGACAGGGAGAGATCTTTTGGCAAATGGGATCTGAGCAGCGAAATTTCCTGTTTTAGCGCCGCAACATAGGCCGAAATGGGGGCATCAGATCTGGTCCCCTGGGTGCGACACATGCAAAACCAGCAGAGTGTGCGGCAAAAGGGGATGTGAACATAAAGGGAAATTTGGCTCCCGGCAGGAACCTGGCCCAGCCAGGATTGGAAATGCGCAGCACCAATTTGCGGCCCAAAATGCGCCGCTGTGGGGTAACTGGTATAGCGCGGCACTTTGGCATCGAATAAACCGAGCTTCGCCAATTGTGATTCCTGACACATGTCACTATCCTAGTCAGTATTCGCACGAACGAACTTTGACCTAGATCAAACGGGACTGACCATGAACGCCCCAACCATATCCCATATCAATTGTGCTGATTGTCCTATCCGCCACCGTGCTGTTTGCGCTCGCTGCGAGTCTGACGAGCTGGAGGCGTTGGACGCCATCAAGTACTATCGCAGCTATGAAGCGGGGCAGCCAATTATTTGGTCCGGCGATATGATGAACTTTGTCGGTTCTGTGGTGTCGGGTATCGCAACTCTGACGCAGACAATGGAGGACGGCCGCACGCAGATGGTTGGCCTGTTGCTGCCGAGCGATTTTGTCGGTCGCCCAGGGCGCGACGGTGCCGCCTATAATGTGGTTGCGACCACCGATCTGGTGATGTGCTGTTTCCGCAAAAAGCCCTTTGAAGAGCTGATGGCCAATACGCCGCATATTGCCCATCGCCTGCTGGAGATGACCCTGGATGAACTGGATGCCGCGCGCGAATGGATGTTGGTTCTGGGGCGCAAAACTGCGCGGGAAAAAATTGCCAGCCTGCTGACAATCATTGCCCGACGCGATGCCTCGCTGACGCCGCGTGGGGCGGTCAACACAATGACCTTTGATCTGCCCCTCACCCGCGAGGCAATGGCGGATTATCTGGGCCTCACGCTTGAAACCGTCAGCCGCCAGATGTCGGCCTTGAAAAAGGACGGGGTGATTTTGCTGGAGGGCAAACGCCGGGTGTCAGTGCCTGATATGGGGCGCCTGTTCGAAGAAGCGGGCGATGACAGCGATGGCGGCTTTATCAGCTGAGGCGCCGGCCAGGGTCCCGCCCTCAGGTATTCTGCCGCGTTTCCATGTCAATTTTTATAGGGTTTAAGCCGGGGTCGGCAGGGTTTGTCCTGCCTGTACCTGTCAGCCATCTTGCAACCTGATGACTGGCGGAACTGGGGCTACGTCCAGACATGCTCCACAGCCGCAAAGCCCTGGGGAGGGTGGCTTTTTTCTCAAAAGGGGCCACCAGTTGCCCCCTTGCCAGATAGGGTGCCAACAGGGCCTCATGGCCGATCAAGACCCCGGCTCCGTTCAGCGCCTCTTCCACGGCCAGGGCATAGAGCGAATAGACCGGACCACGCGGCGCGATGTGATGCGGCAGGGCTGCCTGTGCCAACCAATGCTCCCAGTCCTGCTCCCAACTGGTGTCATATAGACAGGGCACCTTTAGCAAATCCAATGGGGTTTTCAACCGCTCAGCCAGGGCTGGGGCGCAGACGGGAAAGATGACATCCTCTGCCAGGACCGTGCCGTTGTGACCGCCAAAAAACAGGCACAGATCATAAGGGGTCCGCTTGAGGTTCGGCGGCTGCTCCAGGGCCGTGATCGAGATTTCGGTGCCGGGCATTTCCGCCCGCAGGTGGGGCAGGCGGGGCGATAGCCAGAACTGGGCGATTGCTGGCAGGGTGGCGATATGGACCACCCGCGGCGCCGCGGCATCGCGCATCTGTTGCACGGCCTGTCCCAGCTGATCAAAGGCCTGGCCAAAGGCGGGCAAAGATTGCGCCCCCAGCGGCGTCAGAACCACCCCTTTGGCGCTGCGCTGAAACAGCGGCGCGCCAAGCTCTGCCTCCAGCGATTTGATCTGCGCTGAGATGGCACCGGGAGTGACGCCCAGCTCATTGGCCGCTGCTGAAAACCCACCCAACCGGGCGGAGGCCTCAAAGGCGCGCAGGGCTGTCATGGCAAAGGATTTTGGGCGGGGTGGAGAAACAGTCATGGGGTTAGACTCACTTTTTCTAACCCTAGATTTTCAGAAAACTGATTTGCGCGCAAGCCTGACTGGGGCTCAACTGGGGAAAGCCCAGGCCAAAGACCGGCCCCGGACCATGCTTCATAGGAGTTCTACCATGCCCCATCTTGCCACCCGTCCCTGGGTTCCGACCACCTGCGAAACCCGGGTGCAGGCGATCGCTGCGGCGACTGCTGAAATGGCTCCGTCTGCGGCAGCCAACCGGATTGAGGCGCTAATACAGCGCAACAGCGAGATCCACGATCAGGAGTGTTTCAATCTCAACCCGGCGACCAATGTGATGAACCCCGCCGCCGAGGCGGTGCTGGCGCGCGGGCTGGGCAGTCGGCCGTCGCTGGGCTATCCGGGGGACAAATACGAAATGGGGCTGGAGGCCATCGAAGAAATCGAAGTCATGGCGGCCGAGCTGGCGGCGCAGATCTTTGACGCCAAATATGCCGAGATCCGTGTGGCTTCCGGCGCGCTGGCCAATCTCTATGGGTTTATGGCGCTCACCAAACCCGGTGATTGTATCATTGCGCCGCCTGCTGCAATTGGCGGCCATGTCACCCATCATGCCGATGGCTGTGCCGGGCTTTATGGGCTGGTGTCCCATCCGGCGCCGGTCAATGCCGATGGCTATACGGTTGACCTTGCGGCCCTGCGTGCCCTGGCGCTGCGGGAGCGTCCCAAACTGATTACCATCGGCGGCAGTCTCAACCTCTTTGCCCATCCGGTGCGCGAGATCCGCGCCATTGCGGATGAGGTTGGGGCCAAGGTGCTGTTTGATGCGGCGCATCAATGCGGAATCATCGCCGGGCAGGCCTGGGCCAATCCGCTGAGCGAGGGGGCGCATGTGATGACCATGAGCACCTACAAGAGCCTTGGCGGTCCGGCGGGGGGATTGATTGTCAGCAATGACGCCGAGATTGCCGAACGCCTGGATGCCATCGCCTTTCCCGGCATGACGGCCAATTTTGACGCGGCAAAATCCGCCTCTTTGGCGCTGAGCCTGCTGGACTGGGTCGACCACGGCCCGGCCTATGCCCAGGCGATGATCGCCCTGGCTCAGGCGCTGGCGGCTGAACTGGAGGCCCTGGGGCTGCCGGTCTTTAAGCCAAATGGCGCGGCGGGCGGGCAGGCGACCAGCTCGCATCAGTTTGCCATCAAGGCGGCGCGGTTTGGCGGTGGCCAGGCGGCCTCAAAAAGACTGCGCCGCGCCGGGTTTCTGGCCTGTGGCATTGGCCTGCCGATTGATCCGGTGGCGGGGGATATGAACGGGCTGCGCATTGGCACGCCTGAGCTGGTGCGCCGGGGTGTCACCCCTGCGGATGCTGCGGAACTGGCCAGTTTGATCGCCGCCGGGCTGACCGGCAATGACCCCGATTTGGTGGCGCAACAGACCGCCCGGATGCGGGCCAGGTTCCAGGGCCTGCATTACGTCCGGAGCTGAGGCCGAACCAGATCTGCCTGGCGGGCCGTGGGCCAACCCGCCAAATAGAAAACCCCGCCCGGCTGGGTGCAGCTGGGCGGGGCAAATTTTCTGGGCTAAATCATCAGGACTACGCTGGATCAGCCCAAGTTGCGATCAATGGGCCAGGAAAATCGGCACGGTTGCGTTTTCCAGCATATTGCGGGTCGCCCCCCCCAGGATTGCCTCGCGGAAGCGGGAGTGGCCATAGGCGCCCATGACGATCATGCCGGCATCTGTGTCGGCGGCATGGCGGATCAGGATATCAGAGACGCGCGGCATGGTTTTGCTGAGCACGTCAATCTCACATTTGACCCCCTGGCGTGCCAGCATCTGCGCCAGCATGCCGCCGGGGTCAGAGCGCTCTGGCCCATGTTGCGGCGGGTCGATCACCACAATGCGCACCAGATCGGCGCCGGTGAGGAAAGGTATGGCCTTGCGAATGGAGGTCATCGCCTCGATGCTTTCGTTCCAGGCCACCAGGATGGTTTTTGGCTGGCCAACAGGCTTGGCATTGTCGGGAACAACCAGAACCGGAGCGCGGCCTTCAAAAAGTGCGGCCTCGACCACGGGTTCGGCTTCGACACCTTTGCCCTTGCCATAGGGTTGGCCCAGGACAACCAGATCAGAAAACCGCGCCAGTCGCGCCACGTGGCGCCCCATATCGGCAATCTGCGCGATACCCGCATCGGTTGAAAACTGGACGCCGGCCTTTTTCAGGTAGTCATCTGCATAGGATTGCAGAGCATTGGCGTCATCTTTGGCACGAGTCATGGTTTCTTGCAGAACCATGGCATTGGCACCGGCATAGTAATACCCGGTCTGAGTGCGATCAACGCCCAGGCACAAGACATCGGTATGGCCGTCAAAGGCCGCAGCCATTGAGGCCGCTTGTGACAGAGGGGTCTCAGCCGTGTCCTGCGAGGTCAGAACCGTGAGAATGGTTTTGTAAGTCATGTTTCACCTCATGTGGTAAAATTTCAAAGCTCTAACAAGAAGGGCTGTTAGTGTAGCCGTACCCTGTTTGGTCTGTCACAGTTGAATGATATTTGTCTTGATGCAGATCAATGCGCCCGGAGCGCATGTTTTGCATTTAGTTCTGGGAATAAATGGGTTTCTCGCGACGCCAAGAATCGCGGGAGACATGGTGAAGGGACGCAAAATGTCTAATTATATCAAGCTGATCGCGCTTGGTTTGGTCACGCTTTTCGCGATGATCGGGACCAATTATGCGCGAGATCTGGCTTACCAGGTGCATGCGATAATCGTCATGCTCGTTGCTGGTGGTCTGTTTCTATACACGCTGCGCCATACTGGCGACGCAAAGCCGGCTGCTGGCAGCCAGCAAAATGAGTATTTTGACAGCGTTGTGCGCGCCGGTGTGATTGCCACTGCCTTTTGGGGTGTTGTGGGTTTTCTCGTCGGGACGTTCATCGCTTTCCAGCTGGCTTTTCCAGCGCTGAACTTTGAGTGGGCTCAGGGCTTTGCCAACTTTGGCCGTCTGCGTCCCTTGCATACTTCGGCAGTGATTTTTGCCTTTGGCGGCAACGCGCTGATTGCGACCTCTTTCTATGTCGTGCAGCGCACCAGCGCCGCGCGCCTCTGGGGCGGCAACCTGGCCTGGTTCGTGTTCTGGGGCTACCAGTTGTTTATCGTTCTGGCGGCAACCGGTTACCTGTTTGGCGGCACCCAGTCGAAAGAATACGCAGAGCCCGAATGGCATGTTGACCTGTGGTTGACCATTGTCTGGGTGGCCTATCTGGCGGTCTTCCTCGGCACCGTGATCAAACGTAAAGAGCCGCATATCTATGTGGCCAACTGGTTCTACCTGGCCTTTATCGTCACCGTTGCGATGCTGCACCTGGTCAATAACATGACCATTCCAGTGTCCATCTGGGGGTCCAAATCGGTCATCGTCTGGTCCGGTGTGCAGGATGCCATGGTGCAGTGGTGGTATGGCCACAACGCTGTGGGCTTCTTCCTGACTGCGGGCTTCCTGGGTATGATGTACTACTTTGTGCCAAAGCAGGCCGAACGTCCGGTGTTCAGCTATAAACTGTCGATCATCCACTTTTGGGCGCTGATCTTCCTGTATATCTGGGCCGGTCCCCACCACCTGCACTACACCGCGCTGCCAGACTGGGCTTCGACCCTTGGCATGGTGTTCTCGATCGTGCTGTGGATGCCCTCCTGGGGTGGCATGATCAACGGTCTGATGACGCTGTCTGGCGCCTGGGACAAGCTGCGGACCGATCCGGTTATCCGGATGATGGTTATCTCGATCGGCTTTTACGGCATGTCGACCTTTGAAGGTCCGATGATGTCGATCCGCGCCGTGAACTCGCTGAGCCACTACACTGACTGGACCATTGGTCACGTGCACTCCGGTGCGCTGGGTTGGAACGGGATGATCACCTTTGGTGCGCTCTACTTCCTGGTTCCGGTTCTGTGGAAGCGCGAGCGTCTGTACAGCCTCAGCCTGGTGTCCTGGCACTTCTGGCTCGCCACCATCGGCATCATTCTCTATGCCTCTTCGATGTGGGTGACCGGGATCATGGAAGGCCTGATGTGGCGCGAAGTTGACGCCAACGGCTTCCTGGTGAACTCCTTTGCCGACACCGTGGCAGCGAAGTTCCCGATGTATGTGGTGCGTGGTCTGGGTGGCGTTATGTTCCTCTCCGGTGCGCTTATCATGTGCTACAACCTGTGGATGACCGTCCGTAAAGCTCCGGCCAAAGAGTCGAGCCTTACTGTCGCGGTTCCGGCTGAATAAGGAGGGAATGGCAAATGGCAATTCTCGACAAACATAAAATCCTCGAGACCAACGCGACCCTGCTGCTGATCTGCAGTTTCCTGGTGGTGTCTATTGGTGGCCTGGTTCAGATCGCTCCATTGTTCTGGCTGGAAAACACCATCGAGAAGGTGGAGGGCATGCGCCCTTACACCCCTCTCGAATTGGCGGGCCGTGAAGTCTACATCCGTGAAGGCTGCTACGTCTGCCACAGCCAGATGATCCGCCCGATGCGCGATGAGGTCGAACGGTATGGCCACTACTCGCTGGCGGCAGAATCGATGTATGACCATCCGTTCCAGTGGGGCTCCAAACGTACCGGGCCTGACCTAGCCCGTGTGGGGGGGCGTTATTCGGATGAATGGCACGTCGATCACCTGCGCAACCCGCAGTCTGTGGTGCCGGAATCGGTTATGCCAAAATATGGCTTCCTCGAGCGTAAGATGATCGATGGCAAGTATATCGGCGACATCATGTCGGTGAATGCTCTGCTTGGCACGCCCTATTCGGAAGAGATGCTGGCAAGTGCCCAGGCTGACTTTAAGGCCCAGGCGGATCCTGACAGCGACTATGATGGGCTGCTGGAACGCTACGGCGACAAGGTCAGCGTGAGCAACTTTGATGGCCAACCCGGCGTGTCCGAGGCCGACGCGCTGATCTCTTATCTGCAAATGTTGGGTACGCTGGTTGATTTCTCAACCTTCACACCCGACGCAAACCGCTAAGGAGGAGCCTTGATGGAAATCTACACACTCCTGCGCGAATTTGCAGACAGCTGGATGTTGTTGTTTCTGTTCGTGTTTTTTACGGGCATTGTTGTCTGGGCCTTTCGGCCCGGCAGCAGCAAGGTCTATGAAGACACGGCCAGTATTCCCTTTCGCCACGTAGACGCCCCCGCCCCTGTAGGGAACGAGGCGACACCCGCCGCAGACAAGGAGGCGAGGACATGAGCAAACCCGTCAAAAAATACGATGATGATCCAAACACCACCGGCCACTCTTGGGATGGGATCGAAGAATTCGACAACCCGATGCCGCGCTGGTGGCTCTGGACACTCTATGCCACCATCGTCTGGGCGATTGGCTACACCATCATGTATCCGGCCTGGCCTATGGTGAACTCTGCCACTGCAGGGATCCTCGGGTGGTCGACACGCGGCGATGTGGCGAATGAGATCGCAGCGGTAGAAGAAGCCAACGCGCCGATGAATGCCAAGCTGGAAGCCACCGAGCTGACAGCTATTTCAGGCGATACGGAGCTGGAAACCTATGCGGTTTCCGCGGGTTCCGCTGTGTTCAAGACCTGGTGCGCCCAGTGTCACGGTTCCGGCGCTGCCGGTGCCAAGGGCTATCCCAACCTGCTGGATGATGACTGGCTCTGGGGCGGTTCGGTTGAAGACATCCACATGACCGTCTCTCACGGCATTCGCAACGAGGACAGCGAAGATGCGCGCTACTCCGAGATGCCTGCCTTTGGTCGTGACGAGTTGCTGGAAAAAGAAGAGATCGACCAGGTTGTAAACTTTGTCATGTCTTTGTCCGGTGACGCAGAGGATGCCACCAAAGTGGAAGCCGGTGCGGTGGTCTTTGCTGACAACTGTGCCTCCTGCCACATGGACGATGGCACCGGTGATCGCACCCAGGGGGCGCCAAACCTTGCGGATGCAATCTGGCTTTATGGTGGGGACTACGCCACCATCAGCGAGACCGTCAACAATGCCCGTTACGGTGTGATGCCGGCCTGGAACACCCGCCTTTCCGAGGCGCAGATCCGTGCCGTTGCTTCCTATGTGCACCAATTGGGTGGCGGCGAATAAGCCGTTTCCTGTTTCTTGCATCAACCCAAAGGGCCGCCCCGTCGGGGTGGCCCTTTTTCTGTTTATGATGCTGTCTGTGACCCTGTGTCTGGAACAGATCTGATTTCAGACCCACCCCAAATTCAGCTGTTTTTTTGTTGGCCTGCGGCGGACTTTTTTTTGCCAGTTTGATTAGGGTCAAAGTCCGCCTGGGCAAAGGCTGCTTCAATACCCAAGACAGAGATAAGCTGGTAGGTGCTCTTGCGCTCACGAAGGGCGAGACATGGGCCAGCACAGAATTCCCGCAGCCTGACGTGCTAGGTGGTGGGGATTGGGCGTCGGATTTTCGATCTGTTCGCGCGTTTCCTGGAAAACCGACGCCCATAAATCTCTGCCGATTTGCCCCAGCCCTTTGCACTTAGCTGCGGCGCTTTTGCGCTTTCGCTATAGTTTTTGCAGGTCAATGCAGCGCAGGGGCTGTCTCGCCTGACGCGCTTTGGGCTGCAGCCCCATGGCCAGCGATTTGAACAGGCGCAGCACCTTGGCAAACCGCCCTGGGGTGGTTTTTTCACCGGTTCCTGCGGCGGCGGGCAGGTCGCGAACCAGCACACAGGGCTGGCGGGCTGCGGTCATCATGGAGCGGGCGTAGATATTGATCAGCATCTTGAAATCTCCCGTGCTGGTGTTTCTGCCTTTGACTGTCGCTGCAAAGGGCGCAAGATGCGACTCAGGAAAAATTCAATAGTGTAAGTCAGGATTACATATGGACTGGCTCTCCCTGCCGCCTCTTGCCGCCTTGCGGGCCTTTTCTGCCTATGCGGAACATGGAAACCTTGCCAAAGCAGGGGCGGCGTTGAATGTCAGCCATGCTGCCATTAGCCAACAGCTGCGCAGCCTGGAGGACTATCTGGGCACGCCGCTGGTGGATCGCAGTGGCCGGGCCCTGGAGCTCACCGCGGAGGGCAGGCACCTGGCGCAGGCCCTGTTGCTGGGATTCGGTGCCATTCAGTCGGCGGTGCAGGATCTGAACGCTCAGGGCGCGGCGCGCCCCTTGCATATCAGCTGCACACCGATGTTTGCCGCCAACTGGCTGATGCCGCGTCTGGCAGAGTTTCGCATGCAGCACCCGGATATTGATCTGGTGATTGATCCGCGCGGCGAAGTTGTCTCGCTGCAGCCCGGAGGCGTCGATATTGCGCTGCGCTACGGCGACGGCAATTGGGCGGGGCTGGAGGCCGAAATCCTGTTGTGCTCGCCCATGGTGGTGGTGGCAGAACCCGGGCTGCTGAAGGATCGCAAAGTGCAGGCGCCCGAGGATCTTTTGGATCTGCCCTGGCTCGAAGAGCTGGGCACCACCGAGGCGGCGCATTGGCTGCGCTCGCGCGGGGTGGCCGAGGTGATACGCGGCGCCAGTCTCAAATTGCCCGGCAATCTTTTGATGCAGGCGGTGCGCGAGGGGCAGGGGGTCGCGGTGAGCGTGCGGGACTTTGTCCGCGAGGATTTGAAGGCAGGGCGCCTGGTGGAGCTATTTACCGGCAGTGAGGGGCGCGGCTATCATATCGTCACCCGCCCCGGTGTGCAGCGGGTGCAGGCGCGCCAGTTCATTTCCTGGCTGCGTCGGC
This sequence comes from Pseudophaeobacter arcticus DSM 23566, assembly GCF_000473205.1. NCBI lineage: Bacteria > Pseudomonadati > Pseudomonadota > Alphaproteobacteria > Rhodobacterales > Roseobacteraceae > Pseudophaeobacter > Pseudophaeobacter arcticus. Next base: position 3,183,609 of record NZ_KI421507.1, on the reverse strand, counting down.
ACAGAAAAACCAAAGAGCCAGAGAGCGATAGATAAAGATGCCTGTCCGATGCGCTTTTTGATCCACGTCAAAGAGCGTGACCTTCACATTTGAAAGAACCAAGCTAGAGAGACACAAATTCAGTGGAGTGAGTCCGTGAGTGATTCCGATCCCGCCCCCAGCCTATATGCCGCCAGGGAACCCGTATTTCCACGGCGTGTATCGGGCGTTTTTCGCAGCCTGAAATGGTACATTTTGGCGATCACATTGGGGATCTATTACATAACCCCCTGGATCCGCTGGGATCGTGGGCCATCATTGCCGGATCAGGCGGTTCTGCTGGATCTGGCCAACCGGCGCTTTTACTTCTTCTGGATCGAAATCTGGCCGCATGAGTTCTACTTTGTTGCCGGCCTCTTGATCATGGCCGGCCTGGGGCTGTTCCTGTTCACCTCTGCTTTGGGGCGGGTCTGGTGCGGCTATGCCTGTCCGCAGACGGTCTGGACCGATCTGTTTATTCTGGTGGAACGATGGATCGAAGGCGATCGAAACGCCCGTCTTCGCCTGCATCGGCAAAAGAAAATGGATTTCCGCAAAGCTCGGCTGCGGCTGACCAAATGGACGGCGTGGATGTTGATTGGTCTGGCCACCGGTGGGGCCTGGGTGTTCTATTTTGCCGATGCGCCAACCTTGATGGTGGATCTGGTCACCGGTCAGGCCCATCCCATTGCCTATACCACTATGCTGGTGCTGACAGCGACGACCTTCTTCTTTGGTGGTATCGCCCGCGAACAGATCTGCATCTATGCCTGCCCCTGGCCCCGTATCCAGGCGGCAATGATGGACGAAGACACCCTGGTGGTGGGCTACCGCGACTGGCGTGGTGAGCCGCGCGGCAAACTGAACAAGAACAAGGGCAAGGCCGAGATCGCCGCAGAGCCTCAGGGCGACTGCATCGACTGTATGGCCTGCGTCAATGTCTGCCCGGTGGGAATTGATATTCGCGACGGCCAGCAGCTGGAATGCATCACCTGCGCGCTGTGTATTGATGCCTGCGATGATGTCATGGCCAAGATCGGCAAGCCGCGCGGCTTGATCGACTATATGGCGCTCTCGGATGAGGCCCATGAACGCGCCGGTCAGCCGCCGAAAAACATCTGGAAGCATATCCTGCGTCCGCGCACCATCATGTATACCGCGATGTGGGGGTTTGTGGGGCTGGCGCTGGTTTTTGCCCTGTTCATCCGCTCCGATATCGACCTGACCGTGGCGCCGGTGCGTAACCCCACCTTTGTCACCCTCTCGGATGGCTCGGTGCGCAACACCTATGATGTGCGCCTGCGCAACAAACATGGGGAGCCACGCCCGTTCAAACTGTCGCTCAAAGGCGATCCGGCCATGCGGGTGCAGCTCGAAGGCACGCCCTATGCCTCGGTTGAGGTTCCGGCCGATACCGCCTATCTTCAACGGGTCTATATCGTGACACCCAAAGGGGCTGCGGCGTCTGAGGCGGAATCCACCCCGGTTAGAATCTGGGTTGAAGATCTCACCAATGGTGAGCGGGCCTATAAGGACACCACCTTTAACGGAAAAGGGAACTGATCATGGCAAAGGGCACGCGTGAATTTACCGGTCGTCATATGCTGATGGTCTTTTGCGGCGCTTTTGGGGTGATTATCAGCGTCAACCTGGCGCTGGCTTACAACGCGGTCAAAACCTTCCCCGGCCTGGAAGTGAAGAACTCCTATGTGGCCAGCCAGGAATTCGACCTGCGGCGCGACGCGCAGCAGTCGCTTGGCTGGTCGGTCTATGCCTCAGCCCAGGAAGACCAGGTCACGCTGGAGATTTCTGACGCCGAGGGAAACCCTGTCGAGGTGGCCAAGCTGACCGCGATCCTGGGCCGCGCCACCCATGTGAAAGACGACCAGAATCCGGAGTTCAAGTTCAACGGGACTGCCTATGTGGCCCCGGCTGAGCTGGGGCCGGGCAACTGGAACATCCGCATGGTGGCACGGGCTAAAAATGGCGTTGAGTTTACCCAGCGGGTGATCCTGCACGTAAGAGGCTAGACAGATATGACCGCCCAGATGCGCCCCGCAATGGCCGTATGCCCCGGCTGTGTTGCCGCCCCAAGCGAGGCGGTGGACATGGCTCCAACCGAGGCGCGTCTGGCGCTGTCGCTGCCGACAATCCACTGTCAGGCCTGTATTTCCAAGGTCGAGCGCGGGTTGAATGCCCATCCCGGCATTCATTCGGCGCGGGTCAATCTGACCTTGAAACGGGCCCTGATCGAAGCCGACCCTGAGGTGCGCGCCGATGATCTGATCCCGGTGCTCGAAGGTCTGGGATTTGAGGCGCATGAGCTGGATCTGGCGACACTTGCCGCCACCCAAAGCGACCGGGCCGGGCGGGATCTGTTGATGCGGCTGGCGGTTGCCGGCTTTGCCTCGATGAATGTGATGCTCCTGTCGATCTCGGTCTGGTCCGGGGCATCGGATGCAACCCGCGATATGTTCCACTGGATCTCGGCGGCGATTGCCTTTCCGGCGGTGATCTTTGCTGGCAAACCCTTCTTTACCAATGCCTGGAGCGCCCTGCGGGTGGGGCGGCTCAACATGGATGTGCCAATTGTTCTGGCGCTGGCGCTGGCGCTGATCACCTCGCTGTGGGAGACCAGCCTGTCGGGCGAGCATGCCTATTTTGATGCGGCTCTGACGCTGACCTTCTTTTTGCTGGCCGGGCGCTATCTGGACTATCGCACCCGTGCCGTGGCGCGCTCTGCCGCCGAAGAACTCGCCGCACTTGAAGTGCCCCGCGCCATCCGCATGGAAGGCGACAGGGAGGTCGAGGTGGCGGTCTCGGAGCTTGCCATTGGCGATCTTATCCTGGTGCGCCCCGGTGGCCGTATGCCCGTTGATGGCGTCATCGCCACCGGCCAGTCAGAACTGGATCGCTCGCTGCTCACCGGGGAAACCCTGCCGGTCTTTGCCGAGCCGGGCACCCGGGTCTCTGCGGGGGAGGTCAATCTGACCGGCCCGCTGGTGGTCCGGGCCGAAGCGGTGGGCGAGGATACCTCGCTGCACCGGATGGCGGATCTGGTGGCCATCGCTGAATCTGGTCGCTCGCGCTATACCTCGCTGGCCGATAGCGCCGCCAAGCTTTATGCCCCTGGTGTACATATCCTGTCGGCCTTGGCCTTTATTGGCTGGTATCTCTACACCTATGATCTGCGCATGGCGCTGAATATTGCGGCGGCTGTGCTGATCATCACCTGCCCCTGTGCGCTGGGCCTTGCGGTGCCTGCGGTAACCACCGCCGCCTCGGGGCGGTTGTTCAAAAAAGGCATGTTGATCAAACATTCCACCGCGCTGGAGCGTCTGGCCGGGGTCGATACCGTGGTGTTTGACAAGACCGGCACCCTGACGGCGGGCACGCCGCAGCTGGAAAACCTCGACGCCTTTAGCCGCGCCGAGCTGGCAATTGCCCTGGCCCTGGCCGAAGGCTCATCGCATCCGCTGTCACGGTCCCTGACCGCTGCGGCCCGGGCTGCGGGCATTGCCCCTGCAAAGGTCACAGAGCTGCAAGAGCGCCCCGGATTTGGCAGCGAAGGCCAGTTTCAGGGGCGTACAGTCCGCCTGGGGCGCGCCGCCTGGCTGGGCGCCGATCAGGGCAGCCAAACAGCGGCCTGGCTGGATACCGGCGACGGCACAGCGCCGCGTGGTTTCCTGTTTCACGACGCCCTGCGCCCCGGTGCGGCCGAGGCCGTGGCGCAGTTGCATGCGGCTGGCAAAGAAGTTCTGTTGATTTCAGGTGATACCACCGCCGCGGTGGAGGATCTGGCCCATCGTCTGGGCATCCAGAAATGGCTGGCCGAGGCGCTGCCGCAGGATAAGGCCGCACGGGTCCAGTCCCTGTCGGATCAGGGCCGCAAGGTGCTGATGGTGGGGGATGGTCTAAATGACACCGCAGCGCTGACGGCGGCGCATGTCTCGATCTCGCCCGCCTCTGCCTTGGATGCAGCCCGCGTGGCCTCGGACATTGTGTTGCTGGGGCAGGACCTTGAGCCCATCGCCGAGGCCTGTGTGGTGGCCAGCAAGGCCACCAAACGCATCCGCGAAAATTTCCGCATTGCCACCCTGTACAATGTGATCGCGGTGCCGCTGGCCATTGCCGGCTTTGCCACCCCCTTGATTGCGGCGCTGGCGATGTCCAGCTCTTCGATCACCGTTTCCCTTAATGCGCTGCGCCTGAAATAACCCGCGCCGCGCCTGACAAAAAGTGCCCAAGCCATGAGCGTCCTTGCCTATCTCATCCCCATTTCGCTGCTGCTGGGCGGTGGCGCCTTGGCGGCCTTTGTCTACACGGTGCGCTCAAACCAATATGACGACCCGGAAGGCGACTCGCGCCGCATCCTCAGCGAGGAATGGGACGATCACCCCAAACCGTGAACGCTGGACGACCCTAGGCGAAATTGACCATGGCCCAATAGGGCAGGGGGCAATGGTCGAGATGCGGACCCTGGCGAAGATCTGGTGCGATGTTCAGGACAGGATCGTTTTCCGCATGACGATATAGGTGGGTTCAAGAAAACCAGGATGTGCCTCCTCACTGGTTTTCTTGAACCCAAACCGCTGAAAGGTCTTGTGATTTTCTACGAGCTCTATCCGCGTTTCCAATTCCAAAATTGAGAACCCTTTTGTCCGGGCCCGTTGTTCTGCCAGCCGGATCAATTGCCGCGCATATCCCTTGCCCCGCTGTTCTGCGGCAACGGCAAGTTTCCCCAAATAGAAGCAATCCGCTTTTTCTGTGAAGAAAACACATGCGTCAGGGCGTTCCCCAATGACCCAGACTTCGCCTGTAACACACTGCTTTTCAATGTCGAGCGTGGTCAATTTGTGCATCGACGATTGTGGGTTTATTCTTGCCTCCATATAGGCGAACTCGCGTTGAACGAGCTTTAAAACCGAAGGAATAAGGGGGCTGTCTGGCGTTATCCGCAGGGGATCAAGCAGGGGCATGGTCTGTCCTAAGTGCCTTTTCGCATATCGTTTCCAGGATATTCGATAGAAAGTGCTTTGAACGCAATGGGCTCATTTCTGCGGTTTGCAAATACAAAAAGGCCCCTCCAAAGAGGGGCCTTTTGCTGCGACCTCGTACGGGAGGTAAGCCCCTGGTCGCTTGGATCGGGGGTGGCCTCAGGACGAGGGGCCGAGCGTGTCGCAGGCGATGTTGCGGGCGCTCAAGCGGCGGCAGGCGAGGTCGGCCTGTTCTTTGGTCATGCCCAGAAAATTGGCGTCAAAGCCCAGACGTGATTTTGCCACCTTGCGCAGGGTGCCGTTCAGGGTCTCCATTTCGGACAGGGCGGTGCGCAGCAGGACCTTTTCAGCCTGATAGGCGGTGGTGTAGCGCCCGACATTGATGCCCCAATATCTGCCGCCCGAGGTGGAGAGCCGGGTCACCACCACAGGCTGCTGGTCGCTGGGCGCCGCCGCATTGGCCAGTCTGACCGGGCGGGCCATTGGCCGCAGCCCGGTATAGGCCAGGGTTTGTACCCTGGTGGGGGCAGAGGACTGCACGACGGCTGCGGTCACTGTTGCAGCACCTGTGGCCTGCTCTGAGTTGCTGGGAACCGGCCCGGTCGAGGCAGGCAGCACCTTGGCCTCTGTAATGGCTGCGGTGATGCTGGCTTGCAGAATATCGGGATCAATCCCGGTGCCACTCTCTGCGGATGGCTCCGCCGCCAGAGCAGCGGTGGCCAATGTCTCAGTGTCTTGTGTCTCGGTGTCTTGTGCTTCGCCGTCCTGTGTCTCGGTTGCCTGGGCCTGGGGGGCGGTGGCCTGGCTGTCAGTGACCTGGCTGGCGGTGGCAATCTGCACCGCTTCGACGATGACAGCCGGGTCGACAATTGGGATGGGACGCGCCAGGGGGCGAAGGCTGGTATTCACCAGACCATTGACGCGGACCGTCTTGCCCGCGCCGCCGCTTGTGGTGCCTGCATCTGCAACCAAGGTCGTGGCGCCAATCCCGCGATTGCCAACATAGGCCGGACGTCCCGGCGCCTGAACGCGGGCCTGCGAGGGGGCGCGGCGAAAGCCGAGATCCAGCAGTTCGACAATCTTGGCATTGCGCGAGGTAGACGATTTGCCGCCAAAAACGGTTGCGATGATGCGCTCATTGCCCCGTTTGGCCGAGGCCACGAGATTGGAGCCCGCAGCCCGCGTATAGCCGGTCTTGATCCCGTCGGCACCTTTGTAGGCGGCCAGCAGGCGTCGGTTTGTATTGGGGACTGTTTTGACGCCCGCATCAATCGTGGTGCGTGAAAACAGGTGATAATACTCGGGGTAGTCATAGAGGATATGGCGACCCAGGGTGGTCATGTCACGGGCGGTAGACAGATGCCCCGCCTCGGTCAGCCCATGGGCGTTTTTGAAAGTGGTGCGCGACATGCCAAGCGCTTTGGCGGTGCGGGTCATGCGGCGGGCAAAGGCGGCCTCGGATCCCGAAATGGCCTCCCCGATGGCGGTGGCGGCATCATTGGCTGATTTCACGGCTGCGGCCCGGATCAGATAGCGAAAGGCAATCTGCTGACCCGTTTTCAACCCCAGCTTTGAGGGGGGCTCGGAAGAGGCGTTTCTGCTGATGCGCACCTTTTGGTCAAGGGAGATTTCGCCGTTTCGCACCGCTTCAAAGGCAATGTAGAGGGTCATCATCTTGGTCAGAGAGGCGGGATGCAGCCGGGCATCTGCGTTGCGCGAATGCAGAACTTCTCCGGTGCGCGCGTCAACAACTACGGCAGCATAGGCCGCTGCCTGCGCCTGCGTCGGGGGAATCAGCACCATCCCAAGAGAGAGAAGAACACCCATGATCCACAGCACAGACCGGGCCAATGCCCGCTGCCCGCGAACCAGGTGATTACACCTGATCTGCACGATATCTGCCATTTTTGCCTCTTGCCGCCGGTTTTCCGGCTGACGATTTTGCCTGCTACATAAAAACCGTAGCATAGACGATGGCTAGAAGAAACCTTTGCGATCTGTGGATTGACAGGGCTGGAGAAATGACTTCCCCCAGATTTAGTAGCGCAGTGGCGAGTCCCGGCTAGATCGGGGGTGTCTTAAGGAAGTGTAAATAAAAATGTGCAGCTTTCCGGCGCCGTAGTCTGCGGCTACAGCGGGGATTTTGTGGCCTGTGCGGCTTCTGTGCAACAGGTGCGGGTTTTTTGCGGGCTTCGGCTTGAGGATCTGCGCTTGGGGGTTTGACGCCCCAGGAGGCCGTGCCTGCCCCTAGGGTTCAAGCCTGCGCGTCACGTAAAATGGGGTGGAATAGTGCAGCCCAAAGGAAAACTCGCAGGGGCGGGGCAACCTGGCGCTGACGGCCTGCTCCAGCGCGTCGAGCAGAGCCGTGGAAAATGCGGCGTCGCGATGTGGTTTGACCAGCAGAGAGACGCTGACGGTGACATGGCTGTGATGGAATTCATCTGTGGGGTAGGCGCGCCCTTTACAGGCGCCGGCACCTCCGTCGTGACGCAGGATAATTGCCTCAATCTCAGCCAGAATCGCAGCGCTGTCGAGCTGCAGGTCACTGGAGTATTTTATCTCTGCATGTGGCATAGGCTATCTGCTTTGTTGTTCTTTGGCTTTGTGTTCTGCTGCGGCATTACAGTGCCGCGAGGCTTTTTTCAATCTGTGACACCAGCTGTGGCAGCTGGCTGAGATCCGCGATGGCGTTGTAGCGGGGGCTGTCTTCCGGGGGCTCGGCATGTTCCAGCTGCCAGATTTCCCCGTGTGGCACATAGGTGCCCCAGCCGCCTGCGGTGATCGGCGGCACCACGTCCGAGCGCATGGAGTTGCCAACCATCATGGCGCGGTGAATGCCGTCGCCGTGGCGGTTGAAAATCTCCTGGTATACTGCGGGGGTCTTTTCCGAGACGATCTCGACCGCGTCAAACAAATCGCCCAGACCGGACTGCGCCAGCTTGCGTTCCTGATCCAGCAAATCGCCCTTGGTGATCAGCACCACCCGGTGGCTTGCGGCCAGCTGTTCAACGGCCGCTTGGGCATGGGGCAGCAGGTCGATCGGATAGGAGAGCATCATCTGTCCCGCCACGATCAGCTCTTGGATGACAGAGGCGGGAACCTGTTGATCAGTGACGTCGATGGCGGTTTCGATCATCGACAGGGTAAAACCTTTGACTCCATAGCCATAGCGCCCGAGATTGCGTTTTTCAGCCTCCAACAAGCGCTGCTCCAGGGTCGTGCGGTCCAGATCAACCGGGGTGTGATCCTGCAACAGCTCGGCAAAACGGTCCTGGGTTACCCGGAAAAACCGCTCATTGTGCCAAAGCGTATCGTCGGCATCAAAGCCAATGGTTGTCAAATTGCCTGTCACGGTGCTGCTTCAATCCCTTTGCCTGCCCCTTTTCCTGAGCTGGCTTTACGCTATATAAGCGGGATATAGATTTCCATGCATGACTGGAACACTAAGCTGATGCCGCTGCTGCCTGTGATGATGTCCAAATTCTCGGATGACGATGATAGCGATCTGGGTCTGCTGACCAAGACACGCCCCAAGACCCAGCGCCCGCCGCGCTACAAGGTGCTGTTGCTCAATGACGACTACACGCCCATGGAATTTGTCGTGCTGGTGTTGGAACGGTTCTTTGGCATGACCCATGCGCAGTCCTTTGAAATCATGCTCACCGTGCACAAAAAAGGTGTTGCGGTGGTTGGGGTCTTTACCCATGAAATCGCCGAGACCAAGGTTGGTCAGGTGATGGATTTTGCCAATCGTCATCAGCATCCGCTGCAATGCACGATGGAAAAAGAAGAATAATATCAACATACAAGAGGCTATGCCATGTCCCTGCGCCTATCCCTGGCCTTAGAACCGGGTGGCTGTGTCATGCCCCCAGAGGGGCGCATCGCCGTCTTTGCGCCGCGCGCTGGTGTGGATCTGTCTGCCCTGCCAAAAGAACGGCTGCTGATCCTGCAGCGCGTGCGCCCAGACTTTGAAGCCTTTGAGGCAGCCGGCTTTGCCTGCCTGCCCGAGGTGGCGGATCTGCCCGCGCAAGAGCGCTTTGCCGCGGCCGTGGTCTTTTTGCCGCGCGCCAAGGCCGAGGCCCGTCAGCTACTCGCCCAGGCGGAGGCGGTGACCACCGGCCCGGTGCTGGTGGATGGCGCCAAGACCGACGGGATTGATTCGGTCCTCAAGGCCCTGCGTAAACTCACCGAAACATCGGCGCCGGTGTCAAAGGCACACGGTAAGATTTTCTGGTTCCAGGGCGGAAACAATGTACTCAATGACTGGCTCCCGGCAGAGGGCAGCAAGGTCGAGGGCTTTGTCACCGCGCCGGGGGTGTTTTCTGCCGATGGCATCGACCCGGCCTCCAGGCTCCTGGCGGAGTGCCTGCCAGAGAAACTGGGCCGCAGGGTGGCTGACCTTGGCGCCGGCTGGGGTTATCTGGCAGCGCAGATCCTGACCCGCGCAGGTGTCGAACATCTGCATCTGGTTGAGGCCGACCATGTGGCGCTGGGCTGTGCGCGGCAGAATGTTGTGGATGCGCGGGCACAGTTCCACTGGGCCGATGCACGCAAGTGGCAGGCCCCAGAGCAGGTCAACACGGTGGTGATGAACCCGCCCTTTCACGCGGGGCGCAGTGCCGAACCAGAGCTGGGGCAGGCCTTTATTTCGGCGGCGGCCTCTATGCTGGTGGCCTCGGGGCATCTGTGGATGGTGGCCAACCGGCACCTGCCCTACGAGACCCTGCTGGGAGAGCGTTTTGCCGCTGTAAACGAAGTTGCGGGCGATAACCGGTTCAAGGTCCTGCATGCCCAACGCCCGCGGCGCGCCAAAGGCTGATATCTTCCCGCGCGCGGCGCCTACATTCATCGTTTCCAAAAGTAGAAGCGGGGGGTAGGCTCGCAGCCAAAATCAAACCTCAGGAGTATGCCTCGCATGTCCTTTTCCATCGCTGGCAAGACAGCCATCGTCACCGGTTCCTCGACGGGTATTGGTCTGGCCATTGGCCGTCAGTTTGTGGCCGCCGGAGCCAATGTCATGTTTGCAGATACCAATGAGGCCGCGCTGGTGCGCGAGCTGGGAGAACAGGCGGATGAGAGCAATATCCGCTATTTTGCCGGCGATCTGCGCGAACGCCTGACCATTGCCAATCTGCTGTCGGCGACCATCGACGCCTTTGAGGACATCGATATTCTGGTGAACGGGGCGCGTCAGGTGGTGCAAAGCGATCCCTTGGATCCCAACGACGAATCGCTGGAGATGTTGTTGACGGAGAACCTGCTGCCAACGCTGCGCCTGTCGCAACAGGTGGCGCGCCGGATGATCAAACAGGGCGAGGGCGGTGAGCCGGATACACCACTGGGGGCCATCGTCAATCTCTCCTCCATTGCGGCCCGACGCACCCACCCCGAGCTGATGGCCTATTCCGTTGCCTCTGCGGCGCTGGACCAGCTGACGCGGTCGCTGTCGGTCTCCCTGTCGCCCCATCGTATCCGGGTGAACTCCATTGCCTTTGGATCGGTGATGAGCGCCTCGATGCAATCAACACTCAAGGATAACCGCAGCTATCGTCTGGACATCGAACAGCACACGCCCCTGGGCCGGATTGCCTCGCCGACGGAGCTGACCGAAACGGCGCAGTTTCTGGCCTCGGATGCCGCTGGGTTTATGACAGGCCAGATCTTGACCCTTGATGGCGGCCGCACCCTGCTGGATCCCGTTGCCGCGCCGGTTCACTAAAACACCTGTTCCTGCCCGGTCCCCAAGATCTCAGCCCCGCCAAATCTCAGGTCCCCCACGACCCAGGCCCCCCAAGATACCAAGCAGAAAGCCCCCTTGATGACCGCTGACTTGCCTCGCGAAATGACTGATGAAAAAGCCCAGGCCGCCGCTTGGTTCCGCCAGCTGCGGGATGAAATTGTCGCCGCCTTTGAAGCGCTGGAAGACCGCCATGACGATGGGCCCTTTGCGGATCTGGAGCCGGGACGGTTTGAGGTTTCTGAAACCACGCGAGCCTCGGCGGATGGCTCTGACGCCGGCGGCGGCTTGATGAGCGTGATGCGCGGCGGGCGGGTGTTTGAAAAAGTCGGCGTCAATATTTCCGAGGTCTACGGCACCCTGGGCGAACGGGCGCAGAACGCCATGGCAGCGCGCAAGGGCCTGCCGGGGATGAGCGAAGACCCGCGATTCTGGGCTTCGGGGATTTCCCTGGTGGCGCATATGCGCAACCCTCATGCACCCGCAGTGCATATGAATACCCGGATGTTCTGGACGCCGCATGCCTGGTGGTTTGGCGGCGGTTCGGATCTGAACCCCTGCATCGAATATGAGGATGACACCGCGCATTTTCACGCCACCCAGAAGGCCCATCTCGACCCGCATGGTGCCGATTTGTATCCGCGTCTCAAGGAATGGGCGGATGAGTATTTCTATATCCCCCACCGCAACCGGGCGCGCGGTGTTGGCGGCATCTTCATGGATGATCACAACAGCGGCGACTGGGCTGCGGATTTTGCCCTGACGCAGGATATTGGCCGCGCCTTTCTGCCCGCCTATCTGCCGCTGGTGGACAAACGCCGGGGCCAAGGTTTCTCGGAGGCCGATAAGGACGCGCAGCTGGTGCATCGCGGGCTCTATGCGGAGTATAATCTGGTCTATGATCGCGGCACCAAATTTGGCCTGGAGACCGGCCATGATGCCAATGCGGTACTGATGAGCCTGCCCCCCCTGGCAAAATGGGTCTAAGGCCGCTGTCTGGCCGCCCGCGAAATCACGCCCATTTCCTGTAACCTGTGGCTTTGCCCTAGGAAAACGGGCTTCTTCGATACAGATTAAAGGAACCGGCTGCATTGCGCCGGTTCTTTTTCATTTGGTTTAGGGTTTGAGATGCGCAGTAGGTTTCTAAGTCTTCTGGTGATGGTGGCCCTTGCAAGTTGCGGTGCCAAATCACCGCCGCCACCTGAGGCAAGCGCAACACCCACACAACCTCCCTCCGAGGCGCAGTTGGCGCAGCTCAAAACCTATCCGCGTTTTGGCGACAGCGACCCGCATGAATGGACCGGACGTGGCCCCAACAGCTATGCGATCCATGGGATTGATGTGTCGCGCTACCAGGGAGAGATCGACTGGCCGCAGGTCCGGCGGGCCGGGGTCTCCTTTGCCTATCTCAAGGCCACCGAGGGCGGCGATGTCGCAGATCCTGCCTTCAGCGACAACTGGCGCGGTGCGGCGCGGGCCGGGATGCCGCGTGGCGCCTATCACTACTATTATTTCTGTCGCCCCGCAGAACAGCAGGCGCGCTGGTTCATCAAACATGTGCCGCGCGATGCCAATGCGCTGCCGCCGGTGCTCGACATGGAATGGAATCCGCGCTCGCGCACCTGCACCAAACGTCCCGATGGCCGGGTGGTGCGGGCCGAAGCGCGCAAATTCCTGGCCCTGCTCGAGGCGCATTATGGGCAGCGCCCTGTGGTCTATACCACGGTGGATTTTTATCGCGAGACCGGCATTGGCCGTTTGCACGGCACCGAATTCTGGCTGCGCTCGGTCGCGGGGCATCCGCGTCAGGTCTACCCCGGCGCCTTTTGGCGGCTGTGGCAATATACCGGCACTGGCCTGGTTCCGGGCATCCAGGGGGAGGTGGATCTGAACGTCTTCCACGACAGTCCCGAATCCTGGCTGCGCTGGTCGGGGCAGCTCTAGGCGCGTTTCCAACCGGCCTCGGCCAGCGCCTGACCATAGCCGGAGGCGATGCGCATATCCGGGCCGATACCCTTGTCCAGCAGCGCCTTGTGCATGTTTTTCAGCTGCCAGCAGGGCACATGCATCACCATGTGATGCTCCAGATGATAGTTGACCCAATAGGGCGCCACAAACAGCCGGGCGATGGGGCCTGCCTTGGTGGTGCGCACGTTTTGCAGCGGGTTTTGCGATTGCTCCACCGCGCCATGTTCGGCGATGTTGCGCACCCGCAGCACAAACTGGAACCAGGTGAGATAGGGCAGCAGCCAGAAGGCCAGGCCCCACCACCAGCTGCCAATCAGGCTCATCGCCACCGCGACGCCAATAAACACCGGCAGAGATTTCCATAGATGTGGCGCCTTGAAGCTCTGGGCAAAATCCGAGGCGGCGGCCGCGATGGCGTCATCGTCGCCAGCCAGGCGAAAGCTCATCAGGATTTGGCCCAGCAGCTGTTTGGTGCCGGTCTGGCCGGTCAGGTCGCGGGTGAATTTGCGCTTGAGCGAAGCCTTGGAGGTGGGGAATTTGGCGCTGAGCTTCAGATCCGGGTCTTTGTCCGTCTGGGTAAAGCGATGATGCGTCAGGTGGTAATGGCGATAGGCGGCAAGTTCGGCCAGAATGGGCCGCCCGCACAGCCACTCGCCAATGATGTCATTCCATTTGCGGCTCTTGAACAGGGCGTTATGCGCCGCCTCATGCATCAGGATCGCCAGCCCCAACTGGCGCGAGCCGATCACCATGACCGCAATGACAAAGGTGAAGGGATTGGGCCAGAGGGCAAACAGCGCCAGCGCACAGGCGATCACCCCCCAGCAATGCAGAACCAGCCACAGCCCCATGGCATCGGACCTTTCGGCCAGGGGGCGGATCTCTTCGCTGCTGAGATAAGATTTTCCGGGTGTCATGATGGGCTCCTCCTGGCCACAGGATCGCCTGCATCAGGGGACGCGGTCAAATAGGGCGCCACGTCATACTTTTGCGTATGTCGTGGCGGCACTTTTTTAGGAGCTGCGGCTGAGGAACTGCGGCCCTACTGGCGCCAGTCGAAAAAGCCGGGACCGGCTGTGGCCAGCAGTTTTGCAGCCATGTCCCGCCCCAGGTCTGCCCCGTCTTCGATGGCGCAGGTCTGATCTTCGGCAATGGCTTGCGACCCATCGGGGCGCAGCACTTCGCCGCGCAGCCGCAGGGTGCCGCCATTCAGCTCAGCCAGACCGGCAATTGGTGTTTCGCAGGACCCATCCAGCGCCGCCAGAAAGGCGCGCTCCGCCGCCAGCCGCTGACCAGTGGTGATATCATGGATCGCCTCAAGCATCGCAGCGGTGCGGCTGTCATCGCTGCGCCGCTCGATGCCAATTGCGCCCTGCGCCACAGCAGGCAGCATGTCAGTGGTCTCGATCGCGGTGGCAGGCACATCCGCCATTGCCAGCCGGTTCAGACCGGCCATCGCCAGAAAGGTGCATTCGGCAACGCCCTCGTTCAGCTTTTTCAGCCGGGTCTGCACATTGCCACGGAACTCCACCACCTGCAGGTCGGGGCGGCGGTTCATCAACTGGGCGCGGCGGCGCAGCGACGAGGTGCCAACCACAGCGCCGGGCGCCAGATCCTGGAGCCGGGAAAACTTTGGCGACACAAAGGCATCACGCACGTCCTCGCGGGGCAGATAGCAGTCCAGCAGCAGCCCCGCAGGCTGGGCCACCGGCATATCCTTCATCGAATGCACCGCAATATCGATGGCCCCCGACAACAGGTCCTCTTCGATCTCCTTGGTGAACAGCCCCTTGCCGCCCAGCTCCTTGAGCGGCTTGTCTGCTGCAATCAAAGCCTGGTTGTCGCCACTGGTCTTGATCACCACAATTTCAAAGGCTTCGGGCGCCAGATCAAAGGCCGCAGCCAAACGGCGGCGGGTCTCATAGGCCTGGGCCAGCGCCAGCGGCGATCCACGGGTGCCAATTTTCAGCGGAGAAGCGGGGGAGGGCAGGTTCTGTGTCATGTAATGACCTTTAGTAGCGGCGATTTGCCGTTGCAAGCATTGGTCAGGCTACCCTTGACAATTTGCCGCTTTGGGTCGACCTCATGGGCGACACAACGAGCAGGCACAATCGAGGGTGACATGGCTGAACAAAAGAAAATTCTGCGCGCATTGGCAGGGGAAACACAGGATGTGCCGCCAATCTGGATGATGCGACAGGCTGGCCGCTACCTGCCGGAATACCGCGCCACCCGGGCTCAGGCCGGGGATTTTCTGTCACTTTGCTACAATTCGGAACTGGCCGCCGAGGTCACCCTGCAGCCTATCCGCCGCTTTGGCTTTGATGCGGCGATCCTGTTTGCCGATATCCTGCTGATCCCCCAGGCGCTGGGCGCGGATCTGTGGTTTGTCACCGGCGAAGGCCCGCGCCTGTCGACCATTACAACCGAGGCGGATTTTGCCAAGCTCGGCCCGGCATCGGACATCCACGAGACCCTGAACCCGATCTACGAGACGGTGAAAATCCTGTCGGGTGAATTGCCCAGCGAGACAACTCTGATTGGCTTTGCCGGCGCGCCCTGGACTGTTGCGACCTATATGATCGCCGGACGCGGTACCCCGGATCAGGGACCGGCCCATGCTTTGAAACAGGCGAACAAGCCCCTCTTTGAGGCGCTGCTGGCGCGCATCACCGAGGCCACCATTGACTACCTGTCCAAACAGATCGAGGCCGGCGCCGAGGTGGTCAAGATCTTTGACAGCTGGGCGGGCTCGCTGAAAGGCGAAGACTTCCGCAACTACGCGCTGGAGCCCTGCCGCGAGATCACCGCTGCGCTGAAACAGCGCCACCCTGGTATCCCTGTCATCGGCTTTCCACGGGAAGCGGGGGAAAAATACCTGGGCTTTGCCAGGGAAACCGGCATTGATTGTCTGGCGCTGGACAACTCGGTTGATCCCCTTTGGGCAGCGCAGAGCCTGCAGGTCGATGGCTGTGTGCAGGGCAACCTCGCTTCGCGCCATATGGTGACCGGTGGCCAGGATCTGGTGGATGAAACCCGCGCCATCGTGCAGGCCTTCAAAAACGGCCCCCATATCTTCAACCTCGGCCATGGCATCACCCCGGATGGGGACCCGGACAATGTGCAGCTGATGATCGATACGATCCGTGGCGGCTGATCCCAACCGGACTGGCATCAGCCTGCGCCCGGCGCGTCTGGATGACGCGTCGAGCCTGGCAGCCCTGGCAATTGAGGTCTGGGTCGGCACCTATCTGCGCCAGGGGGTGAACAGCCTGTTTGCCAACTACGTCTTTGCCGAGCTGACGCCAGCCCGGTTTTATTCGCTGCTGCAACAGAATTGCGAGACATTTATCGTTTCGCAGAATCTCGAGGGGATCGACGGCTTTATCCGCATCACCGAAGGGGTAAAGCCACCTGCGGGCCCCGGTTCGGCAGCCGAGATTGCAACACTCTATGTTCAGCCGCGTCATCAGGGGCGGCGGCTGGGGCGGGCGCTGTTGCAGGCAGGTTTGCAGCGCTGCGCCGATCTGGAAGCGCCGGCGCCCTGGCTCACCACCAATTCAGAAAATACCGCTGCGATCGGCTTTTACCAGCGCATGGGATTTGAAATCACCGGCGAGACCGCCTTTTGCCTCGGCACCCAGAGCTACCCCAACACCTTGCTGACCTATTGCCCGGAGCTCCGGTAGCCACCGGCCTTCACCCTTCATCTTACTTGAAATACCGCGGGGTGAATTGGCCTTTAGGCCAAGAGGGGCAGAGCCCCCACCCGCCAGCCTGCCTTGCAAACACCCGGGGTTTGGTGCATCAGCGCCACAACTGGTATCACAGCCACCACCGCAGCAATCCTAACTCAAAGGGCAGACCCATGGACTATGGAAAGACCGGAGCCGCCCGCAAGGGAACCAATGCGCCACGCCACGCCGAACACAATGCCAAGGGCAGTCGCAAAAACCCCTATGACAAGTCGCAGGACAAATCCGCGCTTCTGGCCCGTATGAAGGCCGCCGCCGCCGAGGCCAAAGCCAAGGAATGATCGGCCTTTGCCCGGCAGGAAACGCCGCGCGCCAGAGGGTTGGCGCGCGATTTTTGTCTGGTAAAGCCGCATAGGGCAGACCTCCTGCGGGCGACTGGTACGGGCGACTGGGGCTCAGGTGGTCAGGCTGCGGGCGATCAGCTCTTTCATGATCTCGTTTGAGCCACCGTAGATTTTCTGCACCCGCGCATCGGCATACATGGTCGAGATCGGATAGTCCGACATATAGCCATAGCCGCCAAACAGTTGCAGGCATTCGTCCATACAGTCGCATTGCATCTGGGTCACCCACCATTTTGCCATCGAGGCGGTGGTGGCATCCAGCTCCCCGCGCAGATGTTTGGCAACGCAGTCATCCAGAAACACCCGGGCAATATGGGCCACGGTCTTGACCTCGGCCAGTTTGAAGCGGGTGTTTTGCATCTCCAGCAGCGGCTTGCCAAAGGCGCGGCGCTCTGCCGTGTAGGCGACGGTTTCCTCCAGCGCCTTGTCCATTGCGGCAGCGCCGCCCAGGGCCACCACCAGGCGTTCCTGTGGCAGCGATTTCATCAGCTGATAAAACCCCTGGCCCTCAGTTCCGCCCAGCAGGTTTTCCGGTGGCACCCGCACAGTGTCAAAGAACAGCTCAGAGGTGTCCTGACTTTTGAGGCCAAGCTTTTCCAGATTGCGCCCGCGGGCAAATCCGGGAGCCTCGGCGGTCTCCACCACAATCAGTGAAATCCCTTTGGATCCCAGGCTCGGGTCGGTCTTGGCAACAACAATGACCAGATCGGCCTGCTGCCCATTGGTGATAAAGGTCTTGGAGCCGTTCACCACATATTCGTTGCCCTCCAGTCTGGCGGTGGTCTTGATGTTTTGCAGGTCCGAGCCGGTGCCAGGCTCGGTCATGGCAATGGCGCAGACCATCTCGCCGCTGGCCATCTTGGGCAGCCAGCGCTTTTTCTGCTCTTCAGAGCCATAATCGAGGATATAGCCCGCACAGATCTGGCTATGGACCGAATTGCCAAAACCGGAAAAGCCGGCAGCGCGGAATTGTTCGGTGGTAATCACCGCCTCGTGGCGAAAATCGCCCCCCATGCCGCCGTATTCTTCCGGCACCGAGGCGCAGAGCAGGCCAAATTCCCCGGCCTTGTTCCAGAAGTCCCGGTCGATATGGCCCTGCTTTTGCCAGCGCTCCTCATGGGGGACCATTTCCTTGGCATAAAAATCGCGCAAGGACTCCTGCAGCATGGTCAGTTCGTCATCCATCCAGGGCGAAATATGAGAGGTCATCGTGGGTCTTCCTTGATAAGGCCGAGTTCGGCCAGGATGTTGCTGCTGTCTTGGCCGCGCTCGGGAGGGGCAGTGGGCTGCCACGCCGGGCTGTGATCAAAACGCGGGGCGGGGGCCGCCTGCAACACGCCGTCCTGTTCAACCCAGGTGCCACGGGCATTCATCGGATGTTTCAGGGCCTCATCGGGGCTCAGTACCGGGGCAACGCAGGCATCGGTGCCGTCAAACAGCGCCGCCCAATGGGCGCGGGGCTGCGCGGCAAAGATCCCGGCCAGCCGCGCGGTCAGCACGGGCCATGTGCTGGTGTCGAACTGATGTTTGAACTCCGCATCCTCCGCCAGCCCCATCAGCGACAAAAACTGCGTGTAGAATTTGGGCTCCAGACATTGCACCGTCATGTAGCCGCCATCGGCGCAGGCGTAGGAGCGGCTCCAATGTGGCCCGTCCAGCAGGTTTTGCCCGCGTGTCTCGCCAAAGCCCCCGGCCTGGCGGATGCTCATCAGCAGGTTCATCATATGGGCCGAGCCATCATAGATCGCGGCGTCGACCACAGTGCCGAGACCGCTGGTTTTTGCCCGCAGCAGCCCGGCCAGCATACCCACCACCAGATACATCGCACCACCGCCGATATCACCCACCAGCGTGGCGGGTGTCAGGGGCGCGTCGCCCGGATTGGACGCATACCAAAGCGCGCCGGAGAGCGAGATATAATTCAGATCATGGCCGGCAGTCTGCGCCAGCGCACTGTCCTGACCCCAGCCGGTCATCCGGCCAAAGACCAGGCCTGGGTTTACCGCCTGGCAGGCCTCGGGTCCGATGCCCAACCGCTCCATCACGCCGGGGCGAAAGCCTTCGATCAGCCCATCCGCCGTGGCGACCAGCGCCAGGAAGGTTTTGATGTCATTGGGGTCTTTCAGATCCAACTCGATCGAGCGTTTGCCGCGATCCAGTATCGAGCGTTCCGGCATTCCGGGGGTGACGCCACCGCCCTTGCGATGGACGCAGATCACATCGGCGCCCATATCCGCCAGTGTCATGGCGGCAAAGGGGCCGGGGCCGAGGCCTTCGACTTCGATAATGCGTGTCCCTTGGAGCATCCTGCCCTCCCTGTTGTGCCCGTCTTGCGGGGTGGGGACCGCTGTCGGCCCCGCCCCGGTTGCCTCAGGAGCCGCCGAAACCACCGCCGACGATCAGCGTCTGCCCCGAGACATAGTTGCTTTCGGGAATGCAGAAGAGATAGACGCCACCGGCGGCTTCTTCGGCAGTGCCTGCACGGCCCAGCGGGATCATCATCTCCATGCCCTGCACCAGTTTCTTGGGGATGCCAATCGCGACCTTGTTGCCTTCCACCTCGATGGATTTCTTTTCATCCGTCGCTTCGGTCAGGCGGGTGGAGATCATGCCAAAGGCCACCGCGTTGACGTTGACCTTAAAGCGTCCCCATTCTTTGGCCATGGTTTTGGTCAATCCGATGACACCGGATTTGGCGGCAGAGTAATTGGCCTGGCCTGCATTGCCGCCGGTGCCCGAGATAGAGGAGATATTCACCACCTTGCGAAACACCTCGCGCCCCTCGGCGGTCTCGATGGCCACCTGTTCGGCAATAAAGGGCGCAGCAGCACGCATGATCTGAAACGGCGCTTTCAGGTGCACGTCGATCATGGCGTCAAACTGTTCGTCGCTCATCTTGCCAATGAAGCCATCCCAGGTGTAGCCGGCATTGTTGACGATAATGTCGAGGCCACCAAACCTGTCGATGCCCGCCTGGATGAAATCATTGGCAAAGCCGGGGGCGGTGACCGAACCGGCAACGGCCAGGGCCTTGCCGCCCATGGCTTCGATCTCTGCCACCACCTGCTGCGCGGGGTCTGCGTCCAGATCGTTCAGCACCACATTGGCGCCATCCCCGGCCAGTTTCAGCGCAATTGAGCGGCCAATGCCGCGCCCGGCGCCGGTGACATAGGCGGTTTTGCCTGCAAGTTTTGTCATGATTCAAGATCCGTTTCATTCTCAGTTGAGGGCCCACCCGGCCTTTGGCCGGGTCGCGCCCGTCCGCCCCCATGGGCGGGCTACTGTTATCGCTAGGGCAGTTCCACCAGTGCCTGGCCTGCCAGTTTTACGTCACCATTCTGATCTGCGGCCTCGATCTCCAGCGCCACCAGATTGCCCTCGCGTTTCTCCACCACGCGGCCGGTGCAGGTCACCACCGCATGCACCTGAGTGATGGCGACAAACCGGGTAGAGAATTCCCGTACCGCGCGCTGTGGCACCCAGGCCGTCAGCAGGTGGCCCAGATAGGCCATGCCCAGCATGCCATGGGCAAAGACATCCGGCATGCCGGCGGCCTTGGCAAAATCAATGTCGATATGGATCGGATTGTGATCGCCAGAGGCGCCGGCAAACAGCGCCAGCGTGGTGCGGCTGATGGGTTTTGAGGTCACGGCAGGCAGGCTGTCGCCCACGTTCACCCCGGCAAAGGTCACGTCCTGTGCAAAGATGCTCATTTTGGATTCCTCACGACGATGGTGCCGGTCATGCCGCCCAGATCTTCGCCCAGTTGGTTTGTGGCTTGGGTTTTCAGGATAACAAACTCCATGGCGCCGCCCTTTTTGTCGTAGATGTCCATGCAGGTGCAGGTGAGGGTCACGCGGTCCCCGGCGCAGATCGGCGCACCATAGGTAAAGGCCTGTTCGCCATGCAGCACATGGCCCAGCTCGATGCCCATGGCGTTGATGAAATAGAACCGGTCGTCGCGCTCCTGATCCAGCGTGAACAGAAAGGTCAGCGGCGCGGGCAGGGCGCGATAGCCTGCGGCTTTTGCGGCCTCCTCGTCCCAGTAGATCGGGTCACGCTGGCCGGTGGCGCGGGCAAAGGCGCGCAGCTGGCCGGGTTCTACATCTACATGCAGCGGCGGAAAACTGCGGCCAATGAAAGCTCGGTCAATCATGTGGCGCTCCTCAGGCTGCCTGGTACAGGGTGATGACACAGGCACCGCCCAGACCAAGGTTATGCTGCAGTGCGGTGCGCGCACCCGCGACCTGGGTGGGGCCGGCAGTACCGCGCAATTGCCGCGTCAGCTCGTAGCATTGCGCCAGGCCGGTGGCCCCCAGCGGATGGCCCTTGGACAACAGCCCACCCGAGGGGTTGGTCACATATTTGCCGCCATAGGTGTTGTCGCCATCCGCGATGAACTTGCTGGCGCCGCCTTCGGGGCAAAGACCCAGGCCCTCGTAGGTGATCATTTCGTTATGGGCGAAACAGTCGTGCAGCTCGACCACATCCACGTCGTCGATACTGATGCCGGTCTGTTCCTGCACCTGTTTGGCGGCGGCTGCGGTCATGTCATAGCCGACCAGCTGCATCATGTCATGGGCCTCAAAGGTGGAGGCATAGTCGGTGGTCATCGCCTGGCCTTTGATGCGCACGGCCTGATTTAGCCCGTGTTTCCTGGCGTAGTCTTCGCTGACCACGATGGCGGCGGCGGCGCCACAGGTGGGGGGGCAGGCCATCAGCCGGGTCATCACGCCTTCCCAGATCATCGGGCTGTCCAGCACGTCCTGAGGTGACAATTCCTGCCGGAACAGGGCCAGCGGGTTGTTCACCGCATGGCGGCTGGCCTTGGCGCGGATGCGGGCCAGATCGGTGAGGGAGGAGCCGTGTTTCTCCATGTGGGATTTGCCCGCACCGCCAAAATAGCGCAGCGCCAGCGGAATCTCTGGGTGGCCGACCAGATCGTCGGTCTCGGCGTCAAAGGCATCAAAGGGGCTGGGGCGGTCGTCCCAATGCGAGGTCAGCGCGCCGGGTTGCATATGTTCAAACCCCAGTGCCAGCGCCACATCCACCGCGCCGGACTGCACCGCCTGGCGCGCCATGAACAGGGCAGTCGAGCCGGTGGAGCAGTTGTTGTTCACATTCATCACCGGAATGCCGGTCATGCCCACCTTATAGAGCACTGCCTGGCCGCAGGTACTGTCGCCATAGACATAGCCCGCATAGGCCTGCTCAACCGCGTCATAGGGCAGGCCCGCATCCGCCAGAGCATCGCGCAGCGCGGCGGCTCCCATTTCGGTATAGGGGGCGTTTTGACCGGGTTTGGCAAATTTGGTCATGCCGACTCCGGCAACCAGTACATCTGATGTCATTGGTGTTCTCCTTGGTGCAGCTCTGCGTCGGGATAAAATTACACTTGCGGGTTACTATTGTATCGGCTGGCAAAAAGGTCAATCTTGATGTAACTGGCAGGTGTAATTACTGCACGTCATAAACAAGGCGGGCCAAACGCCAGGGGCAAAGGGAGGCAGGGGTGCGCGACAGTAAGAAGAACGCAGAGCAATCCTGCTGGACCTCCCCCGATGCCCGCGCGGCACCTGACACGGGTGCCAGCCGCGACGCCAAGCGAGAGGCCAAGCGGCGTGCGGTCTTGCAGGCGGGGGCGCGGCTGTTCAATGATCACGGGTATGAGCAGACATCGCTTGAAGACATCGCAGCGGCCCTGAAAATCACCAAGCGAACAATCTATTACTATGTTGAAAGCAAAGAGGACATCCTGTTTGGCTGCCACCTGCTGGGGTTGGAATTCCTGGGCGAAACCATGCGGCAGAGCCAGAAGGACACCCTGCCGGTGGTGGACCGTATTGCATTGCTGATCCGGGGCTATTGCGCCTGGGTGTCCACCGATCTGGGGGCCACAATCGCCATGGTCCGTGAACACAGCCTGTCGCCAGCGCGCCGCCAGGCGTTGCGCGCCAGCAAGGCCGAAGTGGATTTTCACCTTCGCAGCCTGATCAAGCAGGGCGTCGCCGAGGGCAGTCTGCGGCCCTGCGATCCGCGTCTGGTGGCGGCGGCGGTCTTTGGGGCTTTGAATTGGATCCCCCATTGGAATCGGGTGGAAAACCCGGTGCCACAGGAAGAGATCGCAGAGCAGTATCTGCAGCTGGTCTTTGCCGGGGTGGTGGTGCCACCGGGCTAGCAGCAAGTGGTGGCCAGGGACAAAGGGTGGCTAGCTGCAAGTGGCTCAGGCCTCGCTGACCTTTTTGCGAAACAGTTTGGGCGGGGTGCCGGTGCCCTTGGCAAAGACGCGGCTGAAATGCGCCGGGTCGGAAAACCCCAGATCATAGGCGATCTGGGCGGCGGTCAGATTGGTATAGATCAGCATCCGGCGCGCCTCGCGCAGCATGCGTTCGTTGATCAGCTGCGAGGCCGACTGCCCGGCAGATTGATGGGTGATCCGGTTCAGATGCGTGGGTGAGATCGCCAGATCGCGGGCATAGTCGGCCAGGGGGCGGCGCTTGCGAAAATCCCGCTCGATCATCTCCTCGAACCGGGTGAACAGCGGGTTTCCTGCGCGATGCTGATTGGCGCTATCCGCTTCAAAAATGGCGCGGGCTGCCAAGGCGATCAGGGCGCCAGCCAGGGAGCGCAACACCTGGGCGCGGGCAAAATCCTGCCGGTGGTATTCATCATAGAGATGTTCGGCAAGGTCACCCAGCGCGGCGGGCAGCGGCAGGATTGCAGGCCGTTCCAGCGGCGCGCGTACCCCTTCGCTGGCCTGGATACAGTGATCCAGCAGGTCAGAGGTCAGCGTCACCACCCAGCCGCGGGTTTCCGGCGCAAAGTCATAGCCATGCACCACGCCGCGCGGAATATTGACAAAACTGGCGGCTGGAATTGTCTGCGTTTTGCCGTCGATCTCGGCTTCACCGCTGCCCTCGGTCAGGAACAAAAGCTGGTGCAATCGCGCGTGACGATGGGCCTTTAACTGCCAGTCATGCAGGGCCGAGCGCGAGCGAATGGTCTCGACGTGCAGCACATCGGCCAGTTCTCTGGTTTCGCCAAACAGGTTGTAGCTGCTGATATGGGAGGCAGGAGACATGTGTGAAATGTACAAGAGGTTGCGCAGTCAGTCCATTCGCAAAGTGATATTCGCGCTGCATATTAGGCATCAGAGTCAGGGCAAACTCCAGGCCCGCATGTTTAGGGAGACGTGTAGATGTCACAATCAACCACCCAAGTCGCCATCATTGGCGGTGGCCCCTCGGGGCTGCTTTTGTCACAGCTTTTGCACCGTCAGGGCATTGATAGCGTGGTGCTGGAACGGCAGACGCGGGACTATGTTCTGGGCCGTATTCGCGCCGGGGTGCTTGAGCGTGGGTTTGTCGAACTGATGCGCGAAGCCGGCTGTGCCGCGCGTATGGAGGCCGAGGGCGAAGAGCATCACGGCGTCTATCTGGCGCATCAGGGGCGGATGGATCGGATTGATCTGGCGGGCTCGGCTGATGGCGCCACGGTGATGGTCTACGGTCAAACCGAGGTGACACGCGATCTGTATGAGGCCCGCGACGCCATGGGCGGTATCGTTATTCATCAGGCTGACAAGGTGCAGCCCCATGATCTGAAATCGCAAACCCCCTATGTCACCTATGAAAAAGACGGTGCACAGCACCGCATTGATTGTGATTTCATCATTGGCGCCGATGGCTTTCACGGGGTCAGCCGCAAGTCGATCCCGGCGGATGTGCTGCGCGAATATGAAAAGGTCTATCCCTTTGGCTGGCTGGGTGTGTTGTCCGAAACCAAACCCGCCTCGCCCGAGCTGGTCTATGCCCGCCATGAACGTGGCTTTGCGCTGTGCTCCATGCGCAGCCAGGTGCTGAGCCGCTATTACATCCAGGTGCCGCTGACCGATAAGGTCGAAGACTGGTCGGATGAGGCCTTCTGGACAGAGCTGAAGGCGCGCCTGCCCAAAGAGGTTGCCGAGGGGCTGCAAACCGGAGCCTCAATTGAGAAATCCATCGCGCCGCTGCGCAGTTTTGTGGCAGAGCCGATGCGCTATGGTCAGCTGTTTCTGGCCGGGGATGCGGCACATATCGTGCCGCCAACCGGGGCCAAGGGGCTGAACTCAGCGGCGTCCGATATCTACTATCTTTATCACGGATTTCTGGACCACTACCAAAAGGGCGACAGCGCCGGTTTGGAGGGCTATTCGGAAAAAGCTCTGGCGCGGGTCTGGAAGGCAGAGCGGTTTAGCTGGTGGATGACCAACCTGCTGCATCGCTTCCCGGATATGAGCGCGGCAGATCTGCGGCTGCAATGTGCCGATCTGGACTATCTGTTCTCCTCCGAGGCGGCGCAGGCCTCGATGGCGGAAAACTACGTGGGCCTGCCTTACTGAGCCCTCCCCTGGTCAATCTGACTGTGTTCAATTTTTCTGACGCCACCTAGGCCGGGCAGCGCCCGGCCTAATCGTTCTGGCCTAATCGTTCTGGCCTGATGGCCAAGAGCACGTTCTCCTGAGTGCGAACAAGAGAGAGAGACATGTCGACAGTTGAGCGCGACGAGGGCACCTTTGATTGGACCACAAACAAAGAAAGTCCAAAGGAAACCGCTCTGCAGATCTTTCGCAAGAGGTCCCAGAAAAACACCTGCGAGCGCTTCGCCACTCTCTGCATCTCCTGGTATCCCTTGGACTGAAATGCCTAGGACCCGGCAGGCCCAGACACAGGCCCAGGCCCAGGCGCAGGCCGCTAAGCAGGCCCGGTGCCTGTATCTGGCAAGGGTGGATCAGGCGCCTCAGCTGTGTCGGCGGGCGCAGCCTGGGAGGGGACCATCAGAACCGTTCGGTGATTCAGCTCCTGGCCGGTGTTCTTATCGGTCAAGACCGGGTCCACCCGGGACCCCGTGTCGCGGGTGACAAAGGCAAAGGGCATTGGCTCTTGGCTGGGCAGGTTGTGCTGGCTCCAGTCCTGCATCGCCAGCAACACCGGCGCAAAGGCCTTGCCCGAGGCGGTCAGCCGATATTCATGCCGCAGCGGGCGTTGTTGGTAGGGGCGTCGCTCCAACACGCCCATGGTTTCCAGCCGCTTTAACCGGGCGGCCAGCAGGTGCCGGGTGATGCCCAGACGTTTTTGAAACCCATCAAACCGGCGCACCCCAAGGAAACATTCCCGCAGGATGAGCAAGGTCCAGCGATCCCCGATCACCCCCATAGCGCGGGCAAGCGGGCAGGTGTCACCATTGAGATCATGCCATTTCATAGGCCGATTCCTAGCATGGATTGACAGGGTTCTCAATTAGAACTGATAATGAGTTCCAAAATAGAACCTTTGTTTGATTCGTGTTCCGCGTTTGGCACATAGCGTCAGGCCAAAATAGAGCAGGCCAGAGCAGAGCAGGCCAAAACAGAACAGGCCGCAGCAGGCTGGAACAGAAAACTCAGGAGGCCGCCAGATGGTCACGACTTCAACTGCCCGCCCAAACCTCTGCGCGACAGCGCAGCCAACAGTCAGTTGCAAACCAGTGGCGCGGCGCCACCAGGCCCCCAAACGGACCCCTAAATGGGTTCACCTTACCACCGGTGCGCTGAGCAGGCTCAGCCCGGGTTTGGCCTCCCGGCTGTTTGCCTATCTCTTTACCCGGCCTCAGCGGCAGAAATTGCCGCGCCGTGAACGGGACTGGCTGCTCCAGTCGACCGCCACCCCGATGAAACTGGCCAGTGGCGTGCTGGTGCCGCTGTATGAATGGCGCGGGGGGCGACCCCTGTTGGGGGTGCGCGACGCGGCACCACTGCCAACGGTGCTGCTGGTTCACGGCTTTGGTGGCCGGGCCGGACAGATGGGCGGTTTTGCGGCGCCTCTTGTGGCGGCCGGATACCGGGTGGTTGCCTTTGACACCCCGGCGCACGGGGCGACGGCGGGCAGCCGCAGTTCGCTGCCGGAAATGCTGGAGGTGACGCAGCAGGTTGCCGCCCGGCTTGGCCCTCTGGCCGGGGTTGTGGCGCATTCCAACGGTGCGGCGGCGGTGATCGCGGCGCTGACCCGGGGGATGCAGGCCGACAGGGTGGCGCTATTGGCGCCGATGCCGGATCTGGAAAGCTTTATCCAGCGCCTTGCCAGCCAGCTTGGCTTTTCCACCAGCGTGGCGCGACGGGCGCAACAGCGGCTGGAAGCGCGCTATGGCCTGCCGTTTTTGGCGCTAAAGGCCGCAAATCTGGTCCGCCAGTTGCGGCTGCCGACATTGATCCTGCACGACAGTGCAGATCGCATTATTCCCCTGCACGAGGTCGAGGATCTGGCGCAGGACTGGGCGGCGGCGCGGCTGCAGGTGAGCGATGGGCTGGGCCATAATCGCCTGCTGCGGGACGCGGCGGTGATCGCCGCTGTGGTTGCCCATTTTGGCCCGCCAACGCCGCGTTAACAGCCCGGGGCGGCGGCTCCTGTCGGCTTGCATCTTGGCAGAAGCCCCGTGGGTCGGTTAGGTCTAGGGGACGAGACAACCCACGAGGCAGAGAGGCAGAGCCGCACCGCAAAGGTTCGGCTGGCCCGCTCACCAGCCCAAAGGAGGCCCCCGCCATGCAGATGAGTGACAGCAAAGAAATTGCCGCCCCCCCGGCCGAGGTCTACGCCGCCCTGTTGAACCCGGAGGTGCTGAAGGTCTGCGTCCCCGGCGCGCAGGAGGTCAACGGCAGCGTTGAAGAGGGGTTCGAGGCCTCGGTGACGCAAAAGGTCGGCCCGGTCAAAGCCACCTTCAAAGGTCAGGTCACCCTGTCGGATCTGATCGAGAACGAAAAGCTCACCATCAGCGGCGAAGGCAAGGGTGGCGCGGCTGGCTTTGCCAAGGGCGGTGCGGTGGTCAGCCTGGCCCCCTCTGAGACCGGCACCCTGTTATCCTACGAGGTCGAGGCCAAGGTCGGCGGCAAGCTGGCCCAGTTGGGCAGCCGGATCATTGATGGTTTTGCCAAAAAGATGGCCGACCAGTTCTTTGTCAACCTGCAGACCCATCTGGCCCCCGAAGCGGCCGAGGCTGAGGGGGACGCAGGCGAGGGTGAGGAGAAAAAGGGCTGGTTCAAAAAGATCACCGGAAATTGACCTGAAAATTAGCCTGGAAATTAACCTGAAAACCAACCCGGCAGTATGACCGAAAGCCTGCCAAGGGCTGCATTGGAAAATTTATCTGCGCAGACGCACATGTGTCTGCGCATGCCTTTGTGGCCCCGCTTACTGGTGGCGGCTCCCTGCTCTGGGTAGGGTGCAGCAGAATTGAAGCCTTTTATCAAGGGAGGTCCCATGGCGGCGATCCTGTCCATTTCCGATCTGCGCAAATCTTACGAGGGTGGCTTTGAAGCGCTCAAAGGGGTTTCGCTGGATATTGATGAGGGTGAAATCCTTGCCCTGCTGGGGCCCAATGGCGCTGGCAAGACCACTTTGATCTCGACCATTTGCGGGATCGTCACCCCCACCTCGGGCTCGGTGACGGTGGGGGGGCATTGTATCCTGACTGAGTTCCGCGCCGCCCGTTCGCTCATTGGATTGGTGCCGCAGGAGATCAATCTTGAACCCTTTGAAAAGGTGATCAACTCGGTCCGGTTTTCGCGCGGCCTGTTTGGCAAGCCCCGCAATGAGCCGCTGATCGAAGACATTCTGAAAAAACTGTCGCTTTGGGATAAGCGCAACGCCCAGGTCAAAGAACTGTCAGGCGGCATGAAACGCCGGGTGCTGATTGCCAAGGCGCTGGCGCATGAGCCGCGGGTGCTGTTTCTGGATGAACCCACCGCTGGCGTTGATGTGGAACTGCGCAAAGACATGTGGGATGTGGTGCGAGAGCTGAAGGACAGCGGTGTGACCATCATCCTGACCACCCATTACATCGAAGAGGCCGAGGCAATTGCCGATCGCGTCGGAGTGATTGCCGATGGCCAGATCCTGTTGGTCAAAGACAAGAATGACCTGATGGCGCAGCTGGGCAAAAAACAGCTCTGCGTGTATCTGACGGCGCCAATCACCGAGGTGCCCTCCGATCTGGCGGCGCATGATCTGGAGCTGAACGAGGCAGGTGATGTTCTGATTTACACCTACGACACCAAGGCCGACCGCACCGGCATCACTGCGCTGCTGAACGATGTGGCAAGCGCCGGCCTGGTGCTGGCGGATGTCTCCACCCGGCAATCCAGCCTCGAAGATATTTTTGTCGGTCTCGTGTCAGGAGATAAGTCATGAACTGGACGGCTATCTGGTCAATCTACCGCTTTGAAATGGCGCGGTTCTTTCGCACCCTGTTCCAAAGCTTCCTGTCGCCCGTGCTGTCGACATCCTTGTATTTTGTGGTCTTTGGCGCCGCCATTGGCAGCCGCATTGATCAGGTGGATGGCATTGCCTATGGCGCCTTTATCGTCCCCGGGCTGATCATGCTCAGCGTGATGACGCAGAGCATCTCCAACGCCTCTTTTGGCATCTATTTCCCCAAGTTCATCGGCACGATTTACGAGCTGTTGTCCGCGCCGGTGAACTTTTTGGAGATCGTGCTGGGCTATGTCGGCGCGGCGGCGACCAAGGCGCTGTTTATCGGCTTTGTCATTCTGGCCACCTCGACCCTGTTTGTGGACATCTCCATCGCCCATCCGTTTGCCATGGTTCTGTTCCTGGTGTTGACCTGTCTCAGCTTTGCGCTGATGGGGTTTATCATTGGCATCTGGGCAAAGAATTTTGAGCAGTTGCAGCTGGTGCCGCTGTTGATCGTGACGCCCCTGGTGTTCCTCGGAGGGTCGTTTTACTCGATCTCCATGCTGCCGCCGATCTGGCAGAAAATCACCATGTTCAACCCGGTGGTCTACCTGATTTCGGGCTTTCGCTGGTCCTTCTTTGGCACCTCGGATGTGCCGGTGGGCACCAGCCTGATGGCAATTGGCCTGTTTACCGCGCTCTGCCTTGGGGTGATCTGGTGGATCTTCAAGACCGGCTGGCGCATCCGCTCCTGATCGGGGCTTCCAATTGCCGTAACGGTCGGGAATGTAACCCTAAAGACCGAACGTGCGGCAAAACCTCCCGGCCCGCGCCGGGAGCGTTGCAAATATACACAGACGGCCCCGGATTTTTGCTGGAACAGGTTTTGTATCGGCCCCTCCCTTGTTTCACCCCCTACGGCCATCTACATCGGCGCCATGATGCTGCGCTTACCCTTTTTGAAAAATCCACCCCTCGTCTCTGTTGTGCGCCTGTCCGGTGCCATCGGCATGGCGGGGCGTGGGGCCTTGAACGATGCCGCGCTGGCACCGGTTCTTGAGGCGGCCTTTACCAAAGGCAAACCAGACGCGGTTGCACTCGAGATCAACTCTCCCGGCGGCTCGCCGGTGCAAAGCTCGCTGATTGGCGCGCGCATCCGGCGGCTGGCACAGGAAAAAGACGTCCCTGTCTTTGCCTTTGTCGAGGATGTCGCGGCCTCGGGCGGCTACTGGCTGGCGGTTGCCGCGGATGAGATCTGGGCCGATGCCAGCTCTATTGTTGGGTCGATCGGGGTGATCTCTGCGGGTTTTGGTGCCCAGGAACTGCTCACCCGACATGGGGTTGAGCGCCGGGTCTATACGGCGGGTGAAAGCAAATCCATGCTCGACCCGTTTCAGGCAGAAGATCCGGAAGATGTTGCCCGTCTGAAGGGGCTGCTGGGCGATATACACAAGAATTTCATCGACCATGTCACCGAGCGGCGCAGCGATAAGCTCGACGGCAGTCACAAGCTGTTCACCGGCGAGATCTGGCTGGCCAAACGGGCCGCCGAGCTGGGGCTGATCGACGGTATCGGCCATATCAAGCCCACTTTGATGGCGCGCTTTGGCGACAAGGTAAAGCTGCGGCACTACGGCATCAAAAAGCCCTTCCTCAGCCGGTTTGGCATTGAGCTGGCCAGAGATGTCGTGGCAGGCATCGAGGAGCGCGCGGAATTTGCGCGTTTTGGGCTGTGAAGTGATTTTTAAGATCGTAACCCTGTTTTTGGTGGTCATAGCGGTGCTGGCGATGTTTGGAAAGTTCACTTTCCCTGGACAAAAACGCCTGCAATCCGCGCGCTGCCCCTC
The DNA here is from genome assembly GCF_000473205.1 of Pseudophaeobacter arcticus DSM 23566. Taxonomy (NCBI): domain Bacteria; kingdom Pseudomonadati; phylum Pseudomonadota; class Alphaproteobacteria; order Rhodobacterales; family Roseobacteraceae; genus Pseudophaeobacter; species Pseudophaeobacter arcticus. Next base: position 3,152,737 of record NZ_KI421507.1, on the reverse strand, counting down.
GTGTGGGCGCTTCAAGATTGGCAAAAGCCCCTGTGGCTGCAAGTTAAAAGGACCGCGCAAATGATGCCGTGGCTGCTGTGTGGTTTGGGTCTGGTGATCCTGCTTTTGGCTGGGGATGCACTGGTGCGTGGTGCGGTGAACCTGTCGCTGCGTCTTGGGGTGCCGGCGTTGATCGTCAGCCTGACGATTGTGGCCTTTGGCACCTCTGCACCTGAGCTGCTGATCGCGATCAAAGCCGTTGCGGAGAATGCCGATGGGATTGCCATGGGTAATGTGGTGGGCTCCAATACCGCCAATATTCTGATGGTCCTGGGCATTCCTGCGATCCTTGCCACCCTGCATACCAGCCAATGCGACAGCCGCAAAAGCTATGTGCTTATGCTGTTGTCCTCTGTCTTGTTCATTGGCTTGGCGATGTGTGGCACCCTGACGATCTGGTCTGGATTGATCCTGCTGACGGCCCTGGCGCTGTTTCTTGGGGATGCCTTTCGCGATGCGCGTAGCCATCGCAAAAACTGTTGCAACGGCGACGAGGGCGAGCCGCTGGACGGGCTGGAAGAAGCCGATCCCAACATGCCGGTCTGGAAGATAGCCATCTATCTGGGGCTTGGGTTGATCGGCCTGCCACTGGGCGCGGATCTTTTGGTGGATAATGCCACCATCATTGCCCGGATGTATCAGGTCAGCGAGACGGTGATTGGCCTGACGCTGGTTGCCATCGGCACCTCGCTGCCCGAGCTGGCCACGACAGTTATGGCAACTTTGCGCAAACAGGCGGATGTGGCGCTGGGCAATGTCATCGGCTCCAACATGTTCAACCTGCTGGCCATTATCGGCATTACCACCTTTATCGGGCCGATCACAGTCGATCCCGAGTTCCTGCGTTTTGACCTCTGGGTCATGCTGGGGGCCTCGCTGCTGATCTTCCCTTTTGTGTTCCTGAAAAAGGACATCACCCGGCGCTGGGGCTTTGCTCTGACCGGGCTTTACATCGGATATCTCCTGGTGCTCTTTTGATCGCGGCAACTGCCCTGCAGCAGTGAGAGGGAGCAAGAGATGCGAGCATTGGTAACAGGGGCGGGCAAGCGGCTTGGCCGGGCCATGGCGCTCAAACTGGCGGCCGAGGGCTATGATGTCGCGGTGCATTACGACCAGTCCGCTGACGCAGCAAAAGAGGTGGCCCAGCAGATCCGCGCCCTGGGGCGTCAGGCAATAACGCTGCAGGCGGATCTGTTATGCCAGCAGGCTGGCCGTGATCTGCTGCCGCAGGCGGCTTCAGCGCTGGGCGGCGCCATCACCTGCCTGGTGAACAATGCGTCGATTTTTGAACCGGATCAGCTGGACACTGCCAGCACCACCAGTTGGGATCGCGCCTTTGACAGCAATCTGCGCGCGCCTTTCCTGCTGACCCAGGCGATGGCGGCGCAGTCAGTTGCAGTGTCAGCAGATGCGGCGGGAGAGCCGCAGGCCTGGGGGTTGGTGGTCAATATGATTGACCAACGGGTGCGCAACCTTACGCCAGATTTCATGAGCTACACCCTGGCAAAATCAGCGCTCTGGACCCTGACACAGACCGCCGCACAGGCGCTGGCCCCAAAGATCCGCGTCAATGCAATTGGGCCGGGGCCAACCCTGGCCAATGCCCACCAAAGCGGTGAGGCCTTTGCCAGACAGCGGGCAGCGACCATTTTGCAACGTGGCGTGGACCCCGCCGATATTACCGCCGCACTCGGCTATCTTTTGACCGCGCGGGCGGTGACGGGCCAGTTGATCTGCGTCGATAGCGGCGAACACCTGGGCTGGACCGAGCCCGAGAATTTCTGCCGCAGCTGATCCCCGAAAAATTCCCTAAGGGAAAGTTGTGCACCTTTGGTGCTATAGTCACAGATCCGTTACAAAAGAGTCTTTGTTTTCAGAAACTTGACAGGCGTTGAAAAATGTTTTCTTTACTTTCAACGAGTTACTGATTGGCCTAAAAATTAAGCAAAAGTGAATTTCCCGCGGAAAATAAGGGAAAAGCGGGGATAGCCCAAAGATATCTTCAGGCTTATCCACAGGGGCGGTGGATTTGTTCAGGGCTTGAACACGGAGGTGAGTCATTGCAGCCGGGCGCTGGGAATCATATCACTGGGACATGACAGAACAGACGCCAGAACAGACTCAGGACAGGCCCGTAGAACAGAGCCCGGACCAGCAGAATGTCGCGCCCTCTGAGGGGGAGGCGCCGCGCAGGGGCTATGCCGTGATTCAGGACTATGTCAAAACCCTGGATGCCTCGCCGGGGGTTTACCGGATGCTCGATAGCGAAAGCCGGGTGCTCTATGTGGGCAAGGCGCGCAATCTCAAGGCGCGGGTGTCGAACTATACCCGCCCGGGCAATTCTCCCCGGATCGAGCGGATGATCGCGCTGACCACGCGGATGATGTTCCTCACCACCCGGACCGAGACCGAGGCGCTGCTGCTGGAGCAGAATCTGATCAAGCAGCTGAAACCCAAATACAACGTGCTGCTGCGCGATGACAAAAGCTTCCCCAGTATTCTGGTGGCCAAGGATCACCCCTTTGCGCAGCTCAAAAAGCATCGCGGCGCGCGCAAGCAAAAGGGCAGCTATTTTGGCCCCTTTGCCGGGGCTGGTGCGGTGAACCGGACGTTGAACCAGCTGCAAAAGGCGTTTTTGCTGCGGGATTGTTCCAATGCCATGTTTGAAAGCCGCACGCGGCCCTGCCTGCAGTATCAGATCAAGCGCTGTTCGGCGCCCTGTACCGGCGAAATTTCGCAAGAGGAATACAGCCTGGCGGTGCGCGATGCCGAACGGTTCCTGGCCGGGCGCTCCACCAAAATCCAGGAAGAACTGGCGGCGGAGATGATGAAGGCTTCCGAGGCGATGGAGTTTGAACGCGCCGCTGCCCTGCGTGACCGTATCAAGGCGCTGACCCAGGTGCAGTCCAGCCAGGGGATCAACCCGCGCGGCGTTGCCGAGGCCGATATCATCGGCTTGCATATGGAGGGCGGTCAGGCCTGTGTGCAGGTGTTCTTTATCCGCGCCAATCAGAACTGGGGCAATCAGGATTTCTATCCCCGCGTGGACGCAGATATGAACCCCGCCGAGGTGATGGAGGCCTTCCTTGGCCAGTTCTACGACAACAAGGAACCCCCCAAACAGCTGATCCTGTCGGATTCGATCGAAAACACCGACCTGATGGAAGAGGCGCTGAGCGGCAAGGCAGAGCGCAGGGTCGAGATCCTGGTGCCTCTGCGCGGTGAGAAGACCGAACTGGTGGCGGGTGCCGTGCGCAATGCCCGTGAAAGCCTGGCGCGGCGCATGGCCGAAAGCGCCACCCAGATTAAACTGTTAAAAGGCCTGGCAGAGGCCTTTGGCCTCAAGGGTCCGCCGCAACGGATCGAGGTCTATGACAACTCGCATATCCAGGGCACCAATGCGGTGGGCGGCATGATCGTAGCCGGCCCCGAGGGCTTTATGAAAAACGCCTATCGCAAGTTCAATATTCGCGGCGATGATCTGGTGCCCGGCGATGACTTTGGCATGATGAAAGAGGTGCTGAACCGGCGCTTTTCACGGTTGAAGAAAGAAGACCCCGACCGCTCCAAGGGGCATTGGCCGGATTTGCTGCTGATCGACGGTGGCGCCGGGCAGGTCTCGGCGGTGGCGGAAATCATGGCCGAACATGGCGTCGAGGATATTCCCATGGTGGGGGTCGCCAAGGGTGTCGACCGCGACCATGGCAAGGAAGAATTCCACCGGCTGGGCGAAAATGCCTTTGCGCTGCAGCGCAATGATCCGGTGCTGTATTTTGTCCAGCGGATGCGCGACGAGGCGCACCGCTTTGCCATCGGCACCCACCGGGCCAAACGGGCCAAGGCGGTGGGGGCAACCCCGCTGGACGAGGTGCCCGGCGTCGGGGCGGGGCGCAAGCGGGCCTTGCTGAAGCATTTTGGCAGCGCCAAGGCGGTCAGCCGCGCCGATCTGCTGGACCTGAAGGCGGTGGATGGCATTTCAAACGCCCTGGCAGAAACCATTTATGATTTTTTTCACGCGCAGGGCTAGGACGCTCTGTTGGCATCCTCTCCCCCATTGCAACGCGGCTGCCCCAGTGCATGACTTTCCCTGCGGGCTGTACGTAGCGGGATAGCCAAAAGCAGACATTGCATAGCGTCTTGGCACGCTGCCTTGGCACAGTGTCTTGGCATTCACCTATGAGGCTGCTGCATCGCCGGTCTGTTTCCCCCCTGGCAGCTTGATCCAAACCGCTTTGGGGCTGCCGTCTCGCGGGGGGCAGCGCTTGCCGCCACACAGCCCCCCTGCCTTTGTTGTCCCGGCGGATGCTCTAGCTGTCGCCCTGCTGTCGACCTGTAGGCGACCTGACCTGGCGCTTGCGGTCCGGTCCGGATCAAACGCGACAGGGGCCTCGGCGCGCAAAGAGTTTTCGCTGTGCAAAATGCGGCTTGCATCTTTTATGTTTCGAGGACGCATTGTAGGGTCCGCTGCATGAAATGGACCCTGCCCAATATCCTGACTGTGGTGCGCCTGCTGGCCGCGCCGGGTCTCGCCGTTATGTTTCTATATTTTTCACGCCCGCTGGCGGATTGGTTTGCGCTGGTCCTCTTTGTGGGTGCCGCCATCACCGATTGGTTCGATGGCTACCTGGCGCGCGCCTGGGGGCAGGAAACCAAGATGGGGGCGATGCTGGATCCCATTGCGGATAAGGCCATGGTGGTGGTGGCGCTGATGATTCTGGTGGGCTATGCTGATGAACACTGGACGCCCTGGCTGGTGCTGCCTGCCACGGTGATCCTATTTCGCGAGGTCTTTGTCTCGGGTCTGCGCGAGTTCCTGGGCGCCACCGCGGGGACTTTGAAGGTGACCCAACTGGCCAAGTGGAAGACCACAGCCCAGATGGTGGCGATTGCCACCCTGTTTTCCCAAGGGGTTTTTGAACACTATCTGGTGATGTCCTCCCTTGGCATGGATGAAGCGCTGGTGACTGAGATCCTGTCGGGGCAGATTGAAGACCTGCATGGGCTGCGCTGGAAGCTGGACGGCATGTTCTGGACCGGGCGGATCGGACTGTGGCTGTTGTGGGTTGCGGCGGCGCTGACCTTGATCACCGGTGCGGATTACATGCGCAAGGCGCTGCCACATCTGAAGGAGAGCAACTGATGGATGTTGTCTATTTTGCCTGGGTGCGGGAACGTATCGGCGTGCCGCGCGAGCGGGTCGAGACCGGCGCTGCCACGGTTGCAGACCTGGTGGCCGAGCTCTCAGCGCGCGAAGAACGCTACGGCGCTGCCTTTGCCGATCTCTCCGCCCTGCGGGTGGCGCTGGATCAGGAGCTTGCGGATTTTGCGGCCCCCCTTGAGGGCGTGCGCGAAGTGGCCTTCTTTCCGCCAATGACCGGGGGTTAGGGGCATGCAGGTTTGGGTGCAGCAAGAGAGTTTTGAACTCGGAGCGCAAAGTGATGCCTTTGCCGCCGGGGTTGGTGGAGCGGGTGCGATTGTCACCTTTACCGGTGTGGTGCGCGATGCGGATGCGGGTGGCCTTGTGGCCATGGAGATTGAGCACTACCCGGCCATGACTCAAAAGGCGCTGGAGACGATTGCCGCCGAAGCCACGACACGCTGGTCGCTGGCGGATGTGCTGGTGATCCACCGCTACGGCCGCCTGGTGCCGGGCGAGCGGATCATGATGGTCGCCACGGCCTCGCGCCATCGTAAACATGCCTTTGAGGCGGCTGAATACCTGATGGATTATCTGAAATCGCGGGCACCCTTCTGGAAGAAGGAGATCCTGGCAGATGGCAAGGCGGATTGGGTGGCTGCCAAGGCAGATGACGAGGCCGCGCTAGAACGCTGGTAGCTGAGCGGCGCAGCCAGTGTCGTAAAACAACAAAGCGTCAGGTCCAGCAACAGGGGGGGCTCCCGCCTGTTGCGGCACATTCAAAGAATGTACCTGCTCAGTTGGGCCGGGCACCGCGCTGCGCGCGGTGCGGTTGCGTCTGGCCGGCAGGCGACGCACAGTGTTCAACCGGGGGAATTGGGTTCAACCGAGGGAACTGGGTTCAACCAGGGAAACTGGCCTTTTGGGAGAACGGGTCTGCCTGTATCGGGAGGGCGGGCCAGCGTGGCGCGTACCGGCCTGTGTAGCGCGAGCCCAAGAGGGGTGCGGTGGCGCGCCTCGCGTGAGCGAGGCGCTGGGCCCAAGGCCTTTCAGAGTGGCTCTGCCACTCTGAGGGCGCGGGAGCTCCCCCCCTCTTTTGAGACCCCGTCTTTTGCGGCCCGTCCACCTTGCGGCCTGTCCGGGAGCTGGTCTGAGTTTTGCGCGCTTTGCCAGGAAGGTGATTTTGGCAGGGCTGACACCCAAACGGCAGGCTGACCGGTGGGCTGACCGGAGCATAGGGTGGGGGCCATCCTCGGAGGGGGGGCGCTTTCAGTCCTGTTGCAGGTAGCTGCGCAGCTCTTCTGCCTCGCGGCGGGCATCGCGCAATCCGTCCATGGCGGCGCTGAGCTCCGCCTCGGTCTGGGTCAGTTGATTGCTCAGCTCGGCCTCGCGTTGCTGCAGGTAGGTGATGGCCTGATCGCGGGTTTCTTCGGCTTCGTGCAGCTCCTGGCTCATGCGGTCGAGATCGGCCACGTCGCTTTGGCGCACACGGGTAAACCGATGCACCAGCCAGTTGGCAAACCAGCCCATGGCAAAGGCCGCAAACAGGATGATGGCGGTGGTGAGGATGAACTCTGCTCTGTTCATTGTCCTGTGGTCTCCTGTTCGTTGCTATCTGGGTCAGCCGTGCCAGCCACTGCATCCTGCATCGCTTCGGCGGCCTCTTCGAGGGTGGTGGTATCTTCCGCGGAGCTGGTTTCGGGCAGGATCAGGCGGAATTCGATCCTGCGGTTGGCTTCCCGGCCTTCCTCGCTGTCATTCGAGGCAATGGGCTGGCTTTCGCCATAGCCGGTGGCGATAAAGGCCGAGGTGCGAATGCGGCGGGCGCGCAGCTCATTCAGGATCGACTGCGCCCGCGACTGGCTGAGCGTCTGGTTCATGCCCTCGCGGCCCTGACTGTCGGTGTGGCCTTGAATTTCCAACCGGATTGGTCCGCATTTTTCCAAAATGGTGGCGATGTGATCCAGCACCACACTGCTGCCCGCTGCCACTGTTGCCGAGCCGGGCTCAAAACCGATCTTGCCGCTGCTGGCCTGCGCCCCGGTCAGCTGGGCGGCACAGAGTTCCGTGCTCAGCGGCTGGTCTTTGGAAGCAGGCGGTTCCTCATAGGTTACGGCCAGCTCGTAGCTCTCTGCCTCGCCGAGCTTGGCGGCGAGGAAGCCTGAAATCTCAGCCAGGGTGTCTTCCTGATGGCTCATGCCGCGCAGTTGCAGGTTGTCCGGTGTCACCGTGACCGAGCCGCGGGCAAGATGTGACAGGGCTTCCAAACCGGCCAAAACCCGCACCGGCCAGTCGGCGGGCAGATCCGCAACCACGCGGGTGGCCGTATGAACCTGATCCGAGCCAAACCGCGCCTTGGCGTAGCTGCTGGCGATATCGCGCGATATCGCATCGTTGATTCGGCCGCGCAACTGAACCTGCCCCTCAGGGCTGAGCGTGGCGGTGAACTCCGGTGGGCCAACAGTACCGTCGCTGGCAGGCATCGGCAGAACCGCATGCAGCGAGAACACCTCCGGCAGGGCGTTTTCCAGCTCTCCCACAACCTTGTCAAACAGATCAGGCGCAGTGGTCTCGGCGGCAACCAGGGTGATATCGGCATTGGCGATGGTGACGGTGCCCTGACCCAGGGCCGCGAGGCTGGCAATGCTCAGCGCGCTGGCCCGCGACCAGTTCGGCGAGGGGACCCCCATGCCAATAACGCAATCTACCTGCCCCTCAAGCCCGGCAGCCCGGGCGGCGCTGAGGATCGCCGCACGGCTTTCGGCGCTTTCGGCAGAACAGGCATCAAAGCGCGCACCACCTTCGCCAATCAGGAAGCGCAGGGTAAAGGGGCTGATCACCGGGCGGGCGGCGGTAATATCAAGCACCAAATGAAGTTCGGGCGGCGCCATGCGGGTCAGCTGGGCCTGCAATTTTTCTTTGGCGGCATCAGATTTTGCCATGGCGGTGATCTTGATGGTTTCCGCATCCACCGAGATCTTGGCGCGTGGCAAAAGCTCCAGCGCCGAGATGGCATAGCGCAGCGCAGCCGACCAGCCCTTTGGCGCCGGGTATTGCGCGGTTTCCAGAAGGTCGGCAACCTGCCCAGCCTGATCCATGCCGTTCAGCTGGTTCACCAGATCGGCGCGCGAGGTGGTGGTTGGGATCAAGCCGATAATAGAGATGCCGCTGTGATTGCGCAGGATCTCTGCGGAAAACCGGGGTGCGGCAATGCCCTTGGAGGGGGGCACAGACATTTCATCAATCACCCGCGTGGCATCAACCACCCCACCGGCCAGAGACAGCGCGGCAAAACGGGTGGCCTCATCCGGGGCAACCCCCTGCAGGGTTACTTTCAGCCCATCAGAGGTCACTTCAGCCCAGCCCAGGCCACCTTCGTCCAGCGCGCGACGCAGGGCGGTTTCGCTGTTTTGCTCCACCGCCGTCACTGCAAAACTGGCCGAAACCAGGCTGATGCCGGCGGCGGCAGCAAAGGTCAGGGTGGGGATCAAAAGCGAAGACAGGCGCATAAAACTGCAATTCCTTGGGAAAACTGCGTCTTGTGTATAGGGCCGCGCCCGGCGTTTCAATCAGAGGAAGGTCGCTAGAATGAAGAATATAAGCGGAATCAAGCCGGTATCTCGGTTAAGCCGGAACAGCTGCAACAGACGCTGATTGTTCTCGGCGTCAAAGATCCGCAATTGCCAGGTCATATGCCATCCCATGGCCCAGGGGCCGACCAGGGCCAGTCCCAACGCCCAGAAATTATTATTGAGATCCAGGGCCAGAATAATGGCAAAGGCCATCAGGCTGACCGTGCCAACGATAAAGCGGCGCAGCCAGGCAGGGGTGTCGGTGCCAAACAGCCGGGCGGTGGATTTCACCCCGATCAGCGCGTCATCCTCGGTGTCTTGATGGGCATAGATGGTATCGTAGAACAGCGTCCAGCTGATGCCGGCAAAATACAGGAACACCGCAGGCCAGTGCAGGGCACCGGTGTGGGCGGTCCAGGCCCAGAGCGCGCCCCAGTTGAAGGCCAGTCCCAAAAACACCTGTGGCCACCAGGTAAACCGCTTGGCAAAGGGATAGATCGCCACCGGAAACAGCGCCAGGATCCCCATTGAGACCGCCATCGGGTTAAAGGTCAGCAGGATGCCAAAGGAGATCAGCGCCTGCGCCACCATCCAGACCACCGCGCCTTTGACCGTCACCTGCCCCGAGGGAATTGGCCGCGAGCGGGTGCGTTCAACCGCGCCGTCAAAATTGCGATCAGAGATGTCGTTCCAGGTGCATCCCGCACCGCGCATCAGCCAGGCGCCGATAGCGCAGGCCAGGGCGATCCAGGCATCCTCCCAACGCGGCGCACCATCCCACAGGATCGCCAGGGCCAGCCCCCACCAGCAGGGGATCAGCAAGAGCCAGGTGCCAATCGGGCGATCCGCGCGGCTGAGTCGCAGATAGGGACGGCTCCAGGCTGGTGCATATTGGTCAACCCAGTTGTCTTTGACCGCATCTGCGACCTGACCATCTGGTTTTGGCGCGTCACCTTGCATATGTAGGGCCTCATGAGTGCAAAAATCAGACTGTATGTAGAGCACCCTTTGGGTGCAGGGCAATCCATTCCTCTGACCAAGGAGCAGGCGCATTACCTCTTTGGGGTGATGCGGCAGCGTCTGGGCGGCGCTGTGGCGCTGTTCAATGGCCGTGATGGCGAATGGCAAGCCGAAGTGACCGAGGCGGGCAAACGCGGCGGCGTGCTGACCTGTGTGGACCAAAGCAAACCTCTGCAGATGCCGCCGGATCTGTGGCTGATCTTTGCCCCGATCAAAAAGGCGCGCACCGATTTTATCGTGGAAAAGGCCGCCGAGATGGGCGCGGCCCGGATCCTGCCGGTGGGAACGGAATACACCAATTCCGAGCGCATCCGGCAGGACCGTCTGCAGGCCCATGCCGTTGAGGCCGCCGAGCAATGTGGCGGCACCTATGTGCCAGAGGTTGGTGAGTTGCAAAAACTCTCGCAGCTGCTGGATCACTGGCCCGCCGAGCGCCAGCTGATGTTCTGCGACGAGGCCGAGGTGGGCAATGCGCTGCAATTGGCGGCGCAGGACCACAAAGACGCGCCCTGGGCCATTCTCATTGGCCCCGAAGGCGGCTTTTCCGAAAAAGAACGCAAGCGCCTGCACGCCATGGCGCAGTCCCATGTGGTCAGCCTTGGCCCGCGTATTCTGCGCGCAGATACCGCTGCCGTTGCCGCCATGACCCTGTGGCAGCAAGCTCTGGGGGATTGGTAGCAATGCGCCGCGCCACCCAGGCGGATCTTGCCGCTGTTCAGGATTTTCTGGCCCCAAGGGTGGCAACCTCGATGTTTCTGTCCGGCAACCTGCGCGATCAGGGGCTGACGTCGGCGCAGACAGCGCCCAGGGCTGGCGCGGATCACCGCAAATCCATGACGCTTTGGCTTGGCGAAGAGGCCGGTCAGATCACCGGGGTGATTGGCTATGCTGCTGCGGGCTATGTGGTGTTTGAGGCCCCGGCGCTGACCCAGGCAGACTATCCTGCGCTGCGCGAGGCCTTGTTTGGGCGGCCGCTGCTGGGGCTCAATGGCGCGGTGGATCAGGTGGCCCATTTGGTTGCGGCTTTGGATTTGCCCTGCCACCGCGCCGCGATGGATGAGGTGGAGCCGCATTATCATCTGGCGCTCAGCGCTCTTACTATTCCCAGTGGAGCGGGCCGGCTGCGCCCGGCGCTGGCACAGGATCTGCCCCAATTGATCCAGTGGCGCATGGCGTCCGAGGTGGAAACCCTGGGCGCGCGCGACAGCGCCGAGAACCGGGCGCGGGCGCGGGTCAGCCTGCAAGAGCTGATGGCGGCGGATCGGTTGCGGGTGCTGGAACAGGATGGCCTGGCGGTGGCAATGACCAATTTCAACGCCGCCTTACCTGCCATCGTGCAGGTGGGCGGGGTCTATACGCCGCCAGATTTGCGCGGACGGGGGTATGCCCGACGCGCGGTTGCGCTGCATCTGGCCGAGGCGCGGGGCCGGGGGGTCACAGAGGCAATCCTGTTTGCGGCCAATACCGCCGCCGCCCGCGCCTATGAAGCCATCGGATTTGCCCGCATCGGCAGCTACCGGATTGTAAATTTTGATCCAGGCATCACATTGGGAGAGACCCAACTGGGAGAGCTATCATGAATTTCATTCGTCCCGAGGCCCGGGTGGCGCTGTGGCGCTGGCGCGAATTGATTGTCGCCACGCTGATGCTGTTGGTGGGATTGAAATGGGCCTTTACCTCTTATGGGGTGACGGCGGCCACGGGCTGGGCGCTGGTGCTGGTGGGGCTGGTCATTGCTGTCATTGGCGCCCAGCGGTTGCGCTTTCGCCTTGGCGCTGGTGGTCCCGGTGTGGTGCAGGTGGACGAGGGGCAGATTGCCTATTTTGGTCCGCTCACCGGTGGCGCAGTGGCGGCCTCTGAGCTGCAGTGCCTGCGGTTGGATCACACCGCCAGGCCGCCGCATTGGCTCTTGGAGCAAGACGGCCAGCCCGCCTTGGCGATCCCGGTCAATGCCGCAGGCCACGAGGCGCTGTTTGACGTCTTTGCCGCGCTGCCGGGGCTCAAGACAGAACGCATGCTGAGCGAGCTGCGGCGCCAGGGGGCTCACCAGGTCGTGATCTGGGAGCGCAGCCCAAGCCGCCCGCCCCTGCACAGGCTGCATTGACACCGGTAGCGATTCCGCTCACCACTGATTTCCCAAACCAATCTAACCCAACAGGACGGAGTGCCCGGCATGTCCATTCCCCAGTCCGGCGGCGGACCCATTGAGCGCCACGAAGATCTGGCTGAGTATCTGGCCAGTGGCTGCAAGCCACGTGATGCCTGGCGCATCGGCACCGAGCACGAGAAGTTCGGCTATTGCAAAGACACGCTAAAGCCGCTGCCCTTTGAGGGGGAGCGCTCGATTGTGGCGGTGCTGCAGGGGCTGCGCGACAGCTATGGCTGGGCGCCGGTCACCGAAGGCGGCAATCTGATCGGGTTGGAAAAAGACGGCGCCAATGTCAGCCTGGAGCCGGGCGGCGCACTGGAACTGTCCGGCGCTCCGCTGGAAACCATCCACGAGACCTGCGACGAGGTGAACACCCACCTGCGCGAGGTCAAGGATATCTCCGACAAGATTGGCGTCGGTTTTATCGGTCTGGGCGCGGCACCGATCTGGTCCCATGACGAAATGCCCCTGATGCCCAAGGGCCGCTATCGCCTGATGAATGATTACATGGCCAAGGTCGGCACCATGGGGCGCGACATGATGCGCCGTACCACCACGGTGCAGGTCAATATCGACTTTGGCTCCGAGGCAGACATGGTGCAGAAACTGCGCGTCGCCCTGGCGCTGCAGCCGGTGGCCACCGCACTGTTTGCCAATTCCCCCTTCTTTGAGGGCAAACCCAACGGTCATAAGAGCTGGCGCAGCAAGATCTGGCGGCATCTGGATGACAGCCGCACCGGCATGTTGCCCTTTGTCTTTGACGAAGGTTTTGGCTTTGAAGCCTACGTGCAATATGCGCTGGATGTGCCGATGTATTTTGTCTACCGCGACGGCGAATACATCAATGCGCTGGGCATGTCCTTCCGCGATTTCCTGCAGGGCAAACTGCCAGCCCTGCCCGGTGAAATCCCCACCCTGTCGGATTGGGCGGATCATTTGACCACCGCCTTCCCCGAGGCACGGATCAAGAAATACATGGAGATGCGCGGCGCCGACGGAGGCCCCTGGCGGCGTCTTTGTGCACTGCCGGCCTTCTGGGTGGGCCTGACCTATGACCAAAGCGCGCTGGATGCGGCCTGGGATCTGGTCAAGGGCTGGGACGCCGAGACCCGCGAAGGGCTGCGGGTGGCGGCCTCCCGCGATGCGCTGCAAGCCGAGGTGAACGGCATCAAGATGCATGATCTGGCCCGCGAAGTGGTGGCGATTTCCGATTCGGGCCTGAAAAACCGCGCCCGTCCCGGTGCTGGTGGCTTGGTGCCCGATGAGACCCATTTCCTCAACGCGCTGAAAGACAGCCTGGACAGTGGCAAGGTGCCGGCGGATGAGCTGTTGGAGCGCTATCACGGTGACTGGAATGGCGATCTGACCCGGATCTACGCTGACTACAGCTACTAAATAGAGACCAAGCGACAAAAAGGGGGCGCCGCTGAGACGCCCCTTTTTCTTGCTGCTGTTTGTCTTAGGCGGCGCTTGCCAGTGGATCGGGTGTGGTGGGGGCCGCGTGTGGCGGGGGCAGGGCTTCGCGGACGACGGCCCGCAGGGTTGCCACCGCATGACCAAAGCCAAGGCCGAGGCAGAGTGCCGCAAAGCCAAGGGCTGGCAGAACACCAATGGCCCCCATATCCAGAAGCGGAATGGTGGAGCCTACCAAGGCGACGCCGCCAATTCCGATCATCCCATAGCCGGTGGCAATAGTAACCGCCGCCGCCCTGGCGGCGCGACCGGAGGCGGGGCAATCCGCAAGTAATTTTCCGATCTTCAGGATCATGAGCGCCATTGCGGTGACCATGACAAGGCCGAGGCCGATGTAGAGACTGATGTGAAAAAGCATGGGTAAGGTCCTTTCAAAGTCAGATGGTTTGTTTGTAGAAATCGCGTTCAAATCTGCCATAGATATAGCCACTGACCGCGCCCCAAATAGGCGCGAAGACGCTGCCGAATATGAGGAAAAAGCCGGGAATGCTTTGGTTTGTGTCGGTTAGGGCGGCCAGGAGCAACATCGGCAGACAGAGTAAAACAAAGCTGGTGAAGGCCAGCCAGGCCCATCTGCCTGAGGTTACTGTGTTGCGGCGCATGTCGACCAGCAGCACCGGAATGCCAATGAGCAGATAGAGCGGGCCGCCAAACACCACTGCCATGACGGGGATGGCAAACAGAGGTGCGCCAATCGTTGCCACAACCAGCGGGCCGCCAACTATGGCAAGGGCAAAGGCGACCGGGTCCACCAGCTGTGTGGGGGCTGTTGCCCTGGGGAATAAAATGTATGAGTTTGCAGTTATTTCTGTCATTTGTGAAATCTCCGGGTAAATTTTTTTGCGCCTGATTTAGTCCTTGGGTTTACCACCAGGCAGGAAGCGCACCAGCTTGGCGCCGAGTTTCAGCACTGCCAGATGTACGGATCGGGGCAGGCGGGCAAAATCGACATACCAGTCGTCAAACATCTGCATCACCCGCAGGGTCTCGCCCATGCGGTCCTTGACCACTGCGGGGGTCTTGTCCGTTTCGGCCTCTTGCATCACCGCGTCCAGCGCCCGCAGGGTGGGGGCAAATTCGCGCTCGCGCCGGGCCTTGATCACTGCATCAACCAGATCAAACATGTCGCGGATCGAGGTGAAGTGATCGCGCCGGTCGCCCAATTGCCGCGAAGCCTTGACCAGCCCCTGGGATTGCAGCTCTTTCAGCCCGTTGGAGACATTGGAGCGTGCCAGATTCAGCGTCTCGCAAATGTCATCCGCCGTCATGGCCTCGGGGGAGATATGCAGCAGCGCATGGATCTGCGCCACCGAGCGGTTGACCCCCCATTTGGAGCCCATCTCTCCCCAGTGGAGGATAAAGTTCTGCATGGCGGGGGTGAGGTTCATTTTGTTGATCCTGTAATTTCTGTAATGACAGAATTAAATGAAGATCCAAGTTGCGTCAAGTCTTTTTCCTTGCTTACAGGGGGCCAGGCTTGCACAGTTGAGGGCATTTACAATCAGGGAGTTTGAAATGCGCGATCTGTTTATTGGTCTTTTTGACAAGCTGGTGGGTGTTGTTGTGGTCCTGCTGTGCCTCGGGGTTTTGGCCGGCACGGCAGCGGCCTTTGTGGCGCCCGCTCCAAACGGGGGTCTGTTGCCTGCTCTGGCAGTGTTTGTTGCTGGGTCCATCTACGCCATATTGATGGGCGGCATGATGTATCTGTTCCTCGGCGTCTATCACAACACCAAGCGCACCGCAGAGGCCATCGAAGAGCTGGCTAAACGCTAGGTCGACCCCAAAGCAAAAACCGGCGTGGCCTGTTGGCCCCGCCGGTTCCATAGTCATACCAGTACAGTAAAATCCTGTGCCTGGCTTACTGCTGCAGCGCTGCTGGCTCTACGTCGGCGATGTTTTCCCAGTGGCCGTTGGCGTCTTCAACAAAGCCCGGGATATTGCCTTCCCAACGTTCCTGAATGTCCTTGGACAGGTTCAGGTACAGTGTGTTGTCGACGATCTTCCAGTAGGTTGGGTCGCCGTCGAACTTAAAGCCCATGGCGGTGCCAAAGGCGCAGTAGCCGCCATAGGCGGGCAGATATGCTTCGGGGTTGGCCTCAAACTGCGCTTTGTGCTCTTCCGAGGCAAAGCGGTAGGTCGCGTCATTAAAAACAGTGGTGATTTTATAGCTGCCCTTGGCGGGGGCGCCGTCGGTGAAATAGGCGACGGGGTCATAGCCCTGCATGGCAAGACCGGTGGAGGATGCGTTGAGCTCAACGCCTGCGGCCAATGCCGAGGTTGCCATTGCAACCGAAAGTGCGACGCCGCTCAGCAGGGATTTAAATGGGGTCATCGGATCGTTCCTTTTCCTGTCCGGTTTGTGGCAGCCCTAGGAGCCAACCGGCACATTTGCGATTTGAGTGAGAGCCTCGCTGGCTGTCACGGAACCGATGTGGAGAGGGGGGCGATCACGTTCAATCAAACTGTTTTTGATTGCGCATCTGCTCAGAATTACTGTGCGGTAATGCGCAGACCTGGGCCATCACAATGTGAAGAGGTGCCAATTTTGCTGACATATTGATCGGGGCGCGGCACAGTAGGGTCAGTGCACAGGAGGAATTCCCAATGAAGCTTTTTTGCTCACGTCGGCTGATGGTTGCCGGTCTCATGGCATCCACATTATTCGCCGCCAGCGGTGCCATGGCTCAAAGCGTCGCCGGGCTCTACCGGGCAGAGGGGCGCAACCCGGATGGCAGCAGCTATAGCGGCACGGTACAGATCCGCGACAACAAGGGGGTGATTTTGGTCAACTGGCAGGTCGGCAGTCAAAGCTATTCTGGCAGCGGCACCCGCAATGGTGATGTGATCTGGGTCAATTGGGGCGACCAATATCCGGTTGTCTATGTGCGCATGCCCAGCGGAGAGCTGCATGGCACCTGGGCCAATGGCAAAGGCCTGGAGCGGCTCATTCCCTAACAGCGCGCCCGCAGCGTTTCCCCGCCAACGGGGCGGCACTGCAGGGCGGCATTGCTACTTTTGACCAATGCGCGGCTCGGTTCCAGTCAGGAGGCGGCTTATATTGGCGCCGTGGCGCCAGAACACGATGGCCGCCAGCAGGATGGCCAGGGCAATGCTGGCGGGGGCATTCATCAGATAGGCCCAGAGCGGCGCCGCCAGGGCGGCGACCAGGGCGCTCAGCGATGAAATCCGGCTGACGGCGGCTGTTGCAATCCAGGTCAGGCAACAGGCGATCCCGACGGGCCAGGCCAGCGCCAGCATCAAGCCCAGGAAGGTGGCAACCCCCTTGCCGCCCCTGAACCTCAACCAGACCGGAAAGCAATGGCCGAGAAAGGCCGCGAGTCCGGCCAGCTGCGCCGCGTCTTCGCCTGCCAGAAAACGCGCCAGAAGCACCGCCGCCGCGCCCTTGCCGCCATCCAGGATCAGCGTCGCTGCCGCGGCGGCTTTGCTGCCGGTGCGCAGCACGTTGGTGGTGCCAATATTGCCCGAGCCTATCTCGCGCAGGTTTCCCAGCCCCATTGCCCTGGTCAAAACCAGACCAAAGGGGATCGAGCCCAGCAAATAGCCAATCACGGCCCAGAGCATCAGGATGGCGGCGGCACTTTCAATCAGGGGCATCAGTCTCTCCGGTATACCGGCGTACCGGTGACATAGGTTGCCAGCACTCTGCCCTGCATGCGCTGTCCGTCATAGGGCGTATTTTGCGATTTTGACTTCAGCTGGAAGCGATCCATCACAAAGGGCATGTCGGGATCAAACAGCACCAGATCGGCGGGCGCCCCGGCGCTGAGCCGCCCCGAGGCCAGCCCCAGCCGTTTGGCCGGATTGAGCGACATGGCGCGAAACAGTGTTGGCAGGTCCAACAGCTCAGCGTGATACAGCCGCATCGCCGCCGGCAGCAGGGTTTCCAGCGCCACCGCACCGGCGGCGGCTTCCTCAAAGGGCAGGCGTTTGCTTTCTTCATCCTGCGGCGTGTGCATCGAGGAGATCGTGTCGATCAGCCCGCTGCGCACCGCCTCGGCCACCGCCAGCCGGTCGTCTTCGCTGCGCAGGGGCGGCTTCACCTTGAAGAAGGTGCGATAGTCCGCCACGTCCAGCTCGTTCAGGGTCAGATGGTGGATCGAGGTGCCGGCGGTGATGTCCAGCCCGTTTGCCTTGGCCCGTTCCAGCGCCGGCAGGGCGCGGGCGGTGGTGATCTGATCGGCGTGATATTTGGCCCCGGTCATTTCCAGCAGCGCAATGTCGCGATCCAGCCCCATCCGTTCCGCCATCGGCGACACCGCAGGCAGGCCGCGCAGGGCTGCAAACTTGCCCGATGTCGCGGCAGCCCCGGCGCTCAGCAGCGGTTCCTGCGGATGGGCTATCACCAGCGCCCCGCAAGAGCGCGCATAGGTCAGCGCGCGCGAAAACACCTTGGTGTTGCTGACCACATGGTCGCAGTCGGAAAAGGCCACCGCACCGGCATCCATCAGAAAGCCAATTTCGGTCATCTCGCGCCCTTCGCGCCCCTTGGTCAGTGCCGCCATGGGCAGCACATGCACCGGGGCATCCGCCTGGGCGCGACGGGTGACAAATTCCAGGGTTTCCGGGCTGTCGATGGCGGGGGCGGTATCGGGACGGGTGACAATGGTGGTCACACCGCCAGCCGCCGCCGCTAGGCCAGCGGTCTTGTAGCTTTCCTTGTGGCGCTCGCCCGGCTCGCAGACCTTGACGCCGATATCGACAATGCCGGGGGCAAGGCATTTGCCTGCGCAGTCGATGATTTCGACACTGCTGGCCTCAATGTTTCGCGCACGAAACAGTTGCCCGGGCTCCGTACCCGCAGGCAGCACTTCGGCAATCGTTCCGTCCTGAACCAGCAAAGCCCCCAGACTATCGGTGCCGGCTTCGGGGTCAATCAGGCGGGCATTGATAAAGAGAAGGGTCATGCAACGGGCCTTTCGATGGCGTGATTTAGGGCAGCGACGGTGGTGCTGGGCGACGATTGATATTTGATCAGGTGCTTGTCGCCGCCCTTGGTGATCACCTGCACATAGGAGCCCATGGTCTTGACCTTCTCGATCTGATCTAGCGGCACCCGGCGTTCGGCAGGGCCAGTCAGCACCCCGTCAGAAATGCGCCAGACCACTTCCATCTCTTCGCTCATCATATACCAGCCCCGCAGGCAGATGGCGCCAAGCCCGCCGATGGCTCCGGTCCAGACATAGGGATTGCCAACGGCCCAGAGGATCACCATCCCGGCCACCATGGCAACCACCGCCATCCAGGCATGGGCGGTGACATAGGCGCTGCGGTTGGGGTTGAATTCGGTCACGGTCATGTCAGAACACCAATAGATACAGGGTGAGGGCAATAAGGATCATCACCCCGGCAAAGAGAGCAGCGCCAATGCGCCGGGCGGCGTTGCGGGCGTCACGCGGCGCGACCTTGCCACCAGTATAGAGCTTGCTGCTCTCGGGGGGGGGCTGGGAGGTGGCGCTCCAGTTTATGGGCCGCTCACCGTAGCTGGCAATATAGCGGATCTGGCTGGAGGGTGTCAGG
The DNA here is from genome assembly GCF_000473205.1 of Pseudophaeobacter arcticus DSM 23566. Lineage (NCBI taxonomy): Bacteria > Pseudomonadati > Pseudomonadota > Alphaproteobacteria > Rhodobacterales > Roseobacteraceae > Pseudophaeobacter > Pseudophaeobacter arcticus. The sequence goes on along the minus strand of NZ_KI421507.1, from coordinate 3,133,809 downwards.
CGGCGGGCGGCACCACCAAAGGCGCGCGAGCGCAGCAGCAGCACATGGCCCTGCACCGCAGCGAGCCGGTCCCGGTCCGGGGTGATCGCAGTCTCGGCAATGCCGCAGCCCTGGGTGAGATAGCCCACCAGCCCCAGCTCTTCGAGGTCCGAGACCGGAAAGATCTCAACATGGTCCAGGTCGATCTCATCAATCCCCAGCACCTGGGCCAGAGCCCCGGGTTCGCGCAGGAACCGGGCCTGTTCGGCGGCCATGTCCAGATCAAAGACCCGGATCACGCCGCGCTCTTCGGCTGGAATTTCGATCACGCCTTGCACGGGATCAGCCTGCCGCCGGTTGGCTGCGGCTTTTACGCAGGTTTTGCGCCAACAGATCCATCGCGGCCATCCGCACGGCGACCCCCATTTCCACCTGTTCCTGAATCACCGACCGGTTGATGTCATCCGCCAGGGTGCCGTCGATTTCCACGCCACGGTTCATCGGACCGGGATGCATGACGATGGCATCGGGTTTGGCCCGCGCCAGCTTGTCGGCGTCCAGCCCGTAGCGGTGATAATATTCCCGCTCTGACGGGATAAAGCCGCCGTCCATGCGTTCTTTCTGCAAGCGCAGCATCATCACCACATCGACGTCTTTCAGGCCTTCGTGCATGTCGTCATAAATCTCGGCGCCAAATTCAGCGAACTGACTGGGAACCAGGGTCGGCGGGCCAATCAGGCGGATGCGGTTTTCCATCTTGCCCAGCAGGATCAGGTTTGAGCGCGCCACACGGCTATGGGCGACATCGCCGCAGATGGCGATATTGAGCCGGTGCAGGCGGCCCTTGGCGCGCCGTATCGTCAGCGCATCCAGCAGCGCCTGAGTTGGGTGTTCGTGGCGTCCGTCGCCGGCGTTCAGCACCGCGCAGTTGACCTTTTGCGCCAGCAGGTCCACCGCGCCGGAATGGGGATGGCGCACCACCAGCAGATCGGGGTGCATGGCGTTCAGCGTCATCGCGGTATCAATCAGGGTCTCGCCCTTTTTGATTGAGGAGGCCTGCATCGCCATATTCATCACATCCGCGCCCAGACGTTTGCCGGCAATCTCAAAACTCGCCTGGGTGCGGGTGGAGTTTTCAAAGAACATGTTGATCTGGGTGAGACCGGCAAGGGCGTCCGAGTGTTTCTCGGGGCGGCGGTTCAGATCGACATAGCTGTCGGCGAGATCCAGAATTGCGGTGATCTCATGTGGTTTGAGCGGCTCGATCCCCAAAAGATGGCGGTGGCCAAAACCGGTAGGAGAGAGGGGGGGAGAGGTGGGGGAAGACATCTGGGCAGGCTCCGCTCTGTTTGTCGCACCTTATAGGCAGCAAGGCCTTTTGGGGCAAGGTCGATAGGCGGATTTGATAGTGGCTGCCCCCGGCCAAATCACCGCAGGTCCGGCTGCGTCACTGCGGCTGCACCTGCCTGCATTAGGGGTGTTCCGCTCACCCGCTTGGCGGGGTAGCTTGGGCCATGGAATCGGCAATAGATTATTGGAGCGCAAAAGCGCTGTTGGAGTGGCAGGTGGAGCTTGGCGCCACCGAAGCCCTGTGTGAAGAGCCGGTCAACCGCTATGAGCTGGCCGCGCCTGCGCCCAGGGCACGTCAGGGGCAACAGGCGGATCAGGCTTCTGGTCAAAAGCCCGGTATGCCGCCGCCCGTCGCCCCCAAGCCCAAAGCCGTCGATCCGGTGGCCGAGGCCCGCAAAGCGGCCGCTGCGGCGCCGGAGCTGCCCTCGCTGCGGGCGGCCATGGCGGCGTTTCGCCATTGCGAGCTTAAAATGGGCGCGCGCAATCTGGTCTTTGGCGATGGTCAGCCGGGCGCGCGGGTGATGGTGATCGGCGAAGCCCCTGGACGCGAGGAAGATCAGCAGGGCAAACCCTTTGTTGGCCCGGCCGGGCAATTGCTGGACCGGATGCTGGCGGCGATTGATCTGGATCGCGCCAAAAACGTCTATATCACAAATGTGCTGCCCTGGCGGCCACAACAAAACCGCGACCCCAGCGCGGAAGAAATTGACATGATGCTGCCCTTCCTTGCGCGCCATGTGGAATTGGCGCAGCCGGATATTCTGGTGCTGATGGGCAATATCAGCTGTCAGGCGGTACTGGGCAAACGGGGCATTTCGCGGCTGCGCGGCCACTGGGCCGAGGCCTGGGGCAAGCCGGTGCTGCCGATGTTCCACCCGGCCTATCTGTTGCGCCAGCCCGAGCACAAGCGCGCGGCCTGGGCCGATTTGCTGGAATTGAAGGCGCGGTTGGGCGCGCCAAACTAGGGATCTTTGCGGATGAAAATATTGGCCTTTTCCGACCTGCATCTTTCGGGCGCGCATGCGGCGGCGCTGGTTGCGGCCAGCGCGCAGGCGGATCTGGTGATTGGTGCCGGGGATTTCTGCAACCAGCGCAAAGGTCTGGATCAGGCCATGGCGCTGCTGGCCGATATCTCAACTCCGGTGATCACCGTGGCGGGCAATGCCGAAAGCGCGGCCGAGCTGCGCGCCGCCGCCCTGCCGGGGATGCATGTGCTGCACGGTGAGGGGATGGAGCTTGGCGGGCTGCATTTCTTTGGCCTTGGCGGTGGTATCCCCGCGCCGCCCTTTGGCGCGTGGTCTTATAATCTGTCAGAGGCTGAAGCAGAGGCGCTGCTGGCGGGCTGCGGCCAGGCCGATATCCTGATCTGTCATTCCCCGCCCAAGGGGCAGGGGGATGAGACATCGCTGGGGATGTCGGTGGGTTCTACTGCAATCCGGCGGGCGGTGGAGCGGCTGCAGCCGCAGCTGGCCCTGTTTGGTCATATTCACGACAGTTGGGGATTTCGCGGCCAAATCGGCGCAACGCTGACCGCCAACCTGGGGCCAGAGCCCAGCTTTTTTGACGTCACACCATGATTGATACACCATGATTGATCCCATCACTCTTTTGACCTTTGTGCCGGCGGCGCTGGCGCTGAACCTCACACCCGGAGCGGATATGATGTTCTGTCTGGGGCAGGGGCTGCGATCGGGGCGCGGATCGGCGCTGGCGGCCAGTGCGGGGATCTCTACCGGCGGTATGGTGCATGTGGCGCTGGCCGGGCTGGGGCTTGGTGCGGTTGTGAATACAATGCCGGGGCTGTTTGATGTGATCCGCTGGCTTGGCGTCGCCTATCTGCTGTATCTTGCCTGGGGCGCGTTGAAAGCGCCAGCCACGGCGCAGGCCGGTCAGCCGCCGGTGCCGCCCTCGCGTGCCTTTCGCGCCGGGTTTTGGGTCAATCTGACCAATCCCAAGGTGATCCTTTTTGTGTTGGCCTTTGTGCCACAGTTTGTGGTGCCCGAGGCCGGGTCGGTGCTGGGACAATTCCTGATCTACGGCTTGGTTCTGGCGCTGGGGGGCTTTGTCATCAATGGGCTGGTTGGTGTCTTTGGCAGCGCCGCCGGGCGCTTGCTGGCCCCAACGTCGCGGGCGGGCCTGTGGTTGGGCCGCATCTCGGCGGGAATATTTGCGGGGCTGGCACTCAGGCTCGCGCTTTTGCAAAAGACATGAGGTCTGCTATGTCACGTATCGACGAAACCAAGGAGTTTATCCCGGTTCGCATCGCCATCCTTACCGTCTCGGACAGTCGCAGCCTGGCTGAGGACCGCTCGGGCCAGGTGCTGGTCGACCGGTTGCAGGCGGCAGGGCATATCCTGGCGGATCGTCAGATCATGCCGGATGAACGGGGCGAGATCGCCGGTCAACTGCGCACCTGGGTGGCAGACCCTGCGGTGGATGTGGTGATTTCCACCGGCGGCACCGGGCTGACAGGGCGCGATGTCACGGTTGAGGCGCACCGCGATGTCTATGAAAAAGAGATCGAGGCCTTTGGCACCGTCTTTACCATCGTGTCGATGAAAAAGATCGGCACCTCGGCGGTGCAATCCCGTGCTACGGGAGGGGTTGCAGGCGGCACCTACCTGTTTGCGCTGCCCGGCAGCCCCGGCGCCTGCAAGGATGGCTGGGACGAAATTCTGGCGTTGCAGCTGGATTACCGTCACCGCCCCTGCAATTTTGTGGAAATAATGCCACGTTTGACTGAAACCCAGCGACGGAAGTGACGCCTCTGTGCGTGTATTCAGTTAAGACGCGCCCTATATTCAGGGATAACCGCCAGTAAGGTGCCGCAGGGGGAGACTCACAGAGGAGGCTCTCAGGGCGGCGGCCTGCCCGGCAAAGAAACATATTTGATAGGGTGGCGCTGGCGATCGTTGGCCACCAAAGGGAATAGGGCATGCGCTTTTTGCGGCATAGTTTGACAGGTTTGTTTCTGGCTGCGGTAGCGGCTGCGCTGATGCTCTATGCGGTGCAGATGGTGGTGGGGGCGGTGCAGACGCGGCTCAACGCCGAACCGCGCAAGCCACCGGTGCGCGAACGTGTTTTTGCGGTGAACCTTGTCACCGCCAAGCTGCAGGAGGTCACGCCCGAGCTCATCGCCTTTGGCCGGATTGAAAGCCGCCGGACGCTGGAGCTGCGCAGCGCCCAGGGGGGCCGGATCATCCATTTGTCCGACCGCTTTGAAGAAGGCGGCGTGGTCCAGGCGGGCGAGATCCTGATCCAGATCGACCCTTCGGATGTGCAGGCGGCCCTGGAAGAGGCAGAGGCCGATATGCTGGACGCCCGTGCTGAAGAGCGCGATGCCACCCGTGATCTGATCCTTGCCAATGATGAGCTGGAGGCGACACAGGATCAGGCGCAGCTGCGGGCCCGTGCGCATCAGCGTCAATTGGAACTGCAAGAGCGCGGTGTTGGCACCACCGCCGCGGTGGAGGCGGCTGAGCTCACCGCCGTGCAGGCGCGCCAGGCGGTGATTTCGCGTCGCCAGGCCGTGAGCCAGGCCGAGGCCCGTGTCGACAAGGCGGCCACCCGGGTGGCCCGCAGTCAGATTGCCCTGGACAGGGCGCGGCGCGACCTCGCCGATACCACCCTGCGCGCCGGATTTGATGGCACCCTGCAAGCGGTTACCCTAGTCGAAGGACGTCTGGTCTCGGCCAATGAAAAACTGGCCGAACTGGTCGATGCCGATCAACTGGAGGCGGCGTTCCGGGTTTCGACCCTGCAATATGCCCGGTTGCTGGGCGCGGATGGCCGACTGAATGCAGCCCCGGTGCGGGTGACGCTGGATGCGGCGGGCGCCGGGCTTGAGGCAACGGGGCGGCTGTCACGCGCCAGCGGCGCGGTGGGCGACGGGCAAACCGGGCGATTGCTTTATGCCAGCCTGGATGTGACACCGGGGTTCAAACCGGGCGATTTTGTAACCGTAAAGGTCAGCGAGCCGCCGCTTGCGGCGGTGGCGCGGGTGCCTGCTTCGGCGCTGGGGTCAGATGGCACGGTGCTGGTGCTGGGGCCAGAGGACCGGTTGCAATCCCTGCCGGTTGAGCTGCTGCGCCGACAAGGCGACGATGTGCTGATCCGCGGCGCGGGCCTGGAGGGACGTCAGGTGGTCACCGGCCGCACGCCGCTTTTGGGGGCGGGGATCCGTGTGCGCCCCTTGCATCAGGACGCAGGGGCGGCGCAGTCCGCAATCCAGGTCGATCTGCCAGTCACCGAGGCCGAGCTGATCGAATTGTCAGCAGAGCGCCGCGCCCGGCTGGTTGCCGCCATCGAAGGCGGCCTGCGCCTGCCGGATGCGGCCAAGGAAGGCCTGCTGGCGGCCCTGGCCAAGACGCAGGTGCCAGCCAAGCTGGTCAATCGGATCGAAGCCCGGATGGGGGGATAATCCATGCGTGATCTCTCGCGTCCTGCCGGCGGTTTGCTGAGCTATTTCACCCGCCACCGGACGGCGGCAAACCTGCTGTTGCTGGTGCTCTTGCTGCTTGGCACCGCGGCAATCCCAAAGATGCGGGCGCAGTTCTTTCCGGATGTCATTGTCGAAAGCGTCACGGTCGGTGTCACCTGGGAGGGCGCCGGGCCGGAAGATGTCGATGGTGCCATCGTGCAGGTGCTGGAGCCGGTGTTGCTGGCGGTGGACGGGGTTGAGGAAAGCGCCGCCTCCTCGCGCGAAGGCGTTGCCTCGATCGTGCTGGATTTTGAACCCGGCTGGGACATGGCGCTGGCGGCGGATGATGTGCAATCGGCGGTGGATGCCATCACCACCCTGCCGGAAGAGGCCGACGATCCGACGGTGCGGCGCGGCGCCTGGCGTGACCGGGTGACGGATGTGGTGATCTCGGGGCCGCTGGCGCCAGATCAGCTGGGGCTGTTTGCCGATGAATTGATTGTACGCCTGTTCGAAGTTGGCGTCACCCGCACCACCATTCGCGGCTTTGCCGCGCCGCAGACCCTGGTCGAGGTGCCCTCCTACAGTCTGATCACCCATGACATCTCGATGCGCGAAATTGCCGATGCCATCGCCGCCGAGGTCGATGCCGATCCCGCAGGCGATGTGACCGGGGCCAATACCCGGGTGCGCACCGGGCGGGAAAAGCGCAGCCCGGAAGAGATCGAAGGGATTGTGTTGCGGACAGAGCCAGATGGTTCGGTTTTGACCATTGGCGATCTGGCGCAGGTCAGCCGCGAAGGCGTGGATCGCAACCGCTCCTATTTTGTCGGCGACAACCCGGCCATGTCGATCCGGGTGGACCGCTCGGGTATGGGCAATGCCATTGCCATTCAGGCGCAGGTACAGCAGGTGGTCGATGCGCTGCAAACCACCCTGCCCCAGGGCGTCAGTGCCGAGCTGATCCGCACCCGTGCCGCTGCGATCTCTGACCGGCTTGATATCCTGATCGACAATGGGCTGATGGGGCTGGGGCTGGTCATGGCGCTGCTGTTCCTGTTTCTCAACACCCGCATTGCATTCTGGGTGGCGGCGGGCATTCCGGCCGCGATGTTTGCCGCTGTGGCGCTGATGTATGCCGCCGGGATTACCATCAATATGATCAGCCTGTTTGGCCTGATCATTACCCTGGGGATCGTGGTGGATGATGCCATCGTGGTGGGCGAACACGCCGATTTCCGGGTGCGCCGCCTGAATGAAACCCCGATGCAGGCCGCCGAGAACGCCGCGCGCCGCATGGCGATGCCGGTCTTTGCCGCCACCCTGACCACCATCATCGCCTTCTTTGGGCTGACCGCCATCGGCGGGCGCTTTGGTGATTTGATCCGCGATATTCCCTTTACAGTGATTGCGGTCTTGGCGGCCTCTTTGCTGGAGTGCTTTTTGATCCTGCCCAACCATATGGCCCATGCGCTGATCCATGCGCAAAAGGACCACTGGTATGACTGGCCCAATCGCTTCGTCAATCGCGGCTTTCGCTGGATGCGCGACACCCTGTTTCGCCCGATTATGGCGCTGGTGGTGCAGGCGCGCTACGTGGTCCTGGCTGGTGCCCTGACCATTCTGGCCAGCCAGATGGCGCTGTTTATCGGCGGCGATGTCAAATGGCGGTTCTTCAATGCGCCCGAGCGCGGCTCGGTGACTGGCAATTTTGCCATGGCAGAGGGCGCCACCCGGGCTGATACCCTGGCGATGATGCAGGAGATGCAACGCGCCACCGCCGCCACCGGAGCTGCCTTTGCCAGCCGCTATGGCGGGCGCAACCCGGTGGATTTTGTCATCTCCGAGGTTGGCGGCAATGCCGGGCGCGGCATGTCCGGGGTGGATGCCAAGGACACCGATCTTTTGGGGGGGATCTCGATCGAGCTGATCGACGCGGATCTGCGGCCTGAGTATTCCAGTTTTGCCTTTGTGGCCGAACTGCAGGAGGAGGTGCAAAACCACCCGCTGGTCGAGGCCGTCAGCTTCCGCAGCTGGCGCTCTGGTCCCGGTGGTGACGCGCTGGATGTGCAGTTTTATGGCGCCGATGTTCAGGTGCTCAAAGCGGCCTCAGAAGATCTGAAAACCGCGCTGCTGCGCTACCCTGAGGTCTCGGCGGTGGAAGACAATCTCGCCTATGACAAAGAGGAAGTGGTGCTGGAGCTGACGCCTCAGGGGCAGGCGCTGAACTTTACCATCGACACCCTGGGGCGGGCCCTGCGGGCGCGGCTGAACGGGATCGAGGCGGCCACCTATCCGGATGGGCCGCGCAGTGCTGAAATCCGGGTCGAACTGCCCCGCAATGAGCTGTCGGCGGATTTCCTGGAGCGCACCCTGATGCGCAGCCCCGGCGGTATCTATGTGCCGCTCTCTGATATAGTCTCGGTGAGCCAGCGCACTGGATTTTCCACCGTGCGGCGCGAAAACGGCATTCGCCTGATCAGCGTCACCGGCGATATCTCAGAGGATGACCCGACCCGTGCCGCCGATATCGGCAAGGCGCTGGAGGAAGAAATCCTGCCCGATATCGCCAGCCGCCGTCAGGTGGAATGGCGTCTCAGCGGGTTGAGCGAGCAGGAAGACAAGTTCCTCAATGATGCCCGCACCGGGCTGATCCTGTGTCTTGCCGGGATCTATCTGGTGCTGGCCTGGATCTTTGCCAGCTGGACCCGGCCCCTGGTGGTGATGGCGATCATTCCCTTTGGATTGGTGGGGACCATCTGGGGCCACTATCTGTGGGAGGTGCCGCTGAGCATGTTCACGGTGGTTGGCCTGTTGGGGATGACAGGGATTATCATCAATGATTCCATCGTGCTGGTGACCACCATCGACGAATATGCCGAGACCCGTGGCCTGGTGCCCTCGATCATCGACGGGGCGGCGGACCGGCTGCGACCGGTGATGCTGACCACCCTGACCACGGTGCTGGGGCTGGCGCCTTTGATGTATGAAAGCTCGCAACAGGCGCAGTTCCTGAAGCCAACGGTGATCACCCTGGTCTATGGCCTGGGTTTTGGCATGGTGCTGGTGCTTTTGGTGGTCCCGGCTCTGGTGGCGATCCAACGGGATATGGCGCGGCCTGTGACGGCTCTGCGCCGGGCGCTGCGCGGCGGGGCAACAACGCCACTGCGCTGGCTGGTTCTGGGCACCGGAGTGGCGCAGCTGGGCTGGCTGGGCGTCAGTCTGGGCTGGGCGATGGCAACCGGGGCTTTGCACCCGGCCTTGCGCACGCTGCTGCCGGGGCTGGCCGGGTTTGAGCCGGTGCGGGCGGGGCTGCTGCTGGCGCTGGGCGGCATCGCCGGGGTGTCGCTGCTGGCCTATCTGGTCTCGGCGCTGGTCTATGGGCTGCGGCGTCACCGGGCAGCCTAGACTGCCCCAGCTAGACTGCCCCAGCTAGACTGGCTTAGCTAGACTGCCTTGGGCTGGCCTAGACCAGTCTTTGGCGCGCCAGACGGGCCACCTCTGCGACCTGATCAATCAGCTCCAACCCCCGGTGCTCGATCTCATCAACAGGTATCCAGCAGGCCTGCAGCGCATCATCATCGGCAGCCGGTATGCCGCTTTCATAGGCGCACAGAACGGCTGTTAGCAGATATTGCTTTTGCACCGCACCCACCGCATCACGCAGTAAGACGTCGATATTGGTCAGGTATTCCAGCGGCCGGGCAATGACGCCGGTTTCCTCAAACAGCTCGCGCTGCGCCGCCTGCATGGCGGTTTCGCCCAGCTCCACATGTCCGCCGGGAAAGCCCCACCAGCCGGCATTGGGCGGGGTTTTGCGTTGGATCAGAATGACCTGTCCCAGGTGATAGACAACGGCGATGGCCCCAAGAACGGGGCGGGGGGGCTGAATCACGGACATTCTGCTGTCATCTCGCTGCTCTCCGGCGGTCACCCAGCGGTGCAGCCGGAGATATCCACCGCATGCTTCTGCCCCAGAACCGTGATCCGCAATTGCGACCGGTCCACCGCTGCCAGGGTGCCCGCGCGGGTTGGCATCAGTTCAGAGGTGGCCACCAGGGTGGCGCCGCTGCGTCGGGTGGTGGTGGTGCCGGCAAAAAGATGCGGCGAGCCTGCCTCGATCACCGCGACCTCGGTGCCGCCGGCGCTGGGCATGGTGATCCGGGCTTCAACTTCGATACCGTATTTGGTTGGCTTCAGACGGCAGGTGCTGGCAGAGACCCCGGCTTCGCGGGCCGAGAAGGGGCGGCTGGCGATGGCGGCGACAATGGCCGGGTTGCGCGGCGCGGCAGAATCAAGCTGATGGTCAAACGACAATTCAGAGGGCACACAGACATCCTTGCAGACGCCCAGCTCCATCCGCCCTTTGAGCCGCACCGGGCGGCCGGGTTTTTCGGGGGTTATCTCAATCGGCAGCACCAGTTGGTGGTGATAGCCGATGGTCTGATAGCCAGAGGTCGAGAAAACCTCGGGGGTGGGCCAGGTCATCGACATCTTGCCCACATTGCGCGAGCCGCGCCAGGTGAAACTGGGGGGGATACCGGCCTCGCCGGGGGCGCGCCAATAGGTCTTCCAGCCGTCACGAAGGGTCAGGCGCAGGGCCCCGATGTACCGGCCGTCAGGGGAGACACCGCCGTCGAGGATCTCTACCTGAACCAGGTCATCCATGGTGAGGGGCGGGGCGCTGTCAGCCTGGGCCACAAAGGATGTTGTAGCCGTGGCCAGAGCTGCCATGGCCGCCGCAGCCATCAGGCGGCGCAGGCGCGGCGCCGAAGCGGCGGGGGCAGAGGCGCGGGCAGATCTGTGTGCAGGACTATGTGCAGCTCTGTGCTTGGGGCAGGGGCAATATTCGCTCATGGGAATACAAATGGCCTCTTGCAGGGCAATTGCCAAGTCACGATCTGGTTAAATGGTGAACTGCGCTGTTGTGACCGGATCGCCCAGAGTGCCTTTCACCCGGAGCCCCTTGCACCTCGGACAAGGGGGCGCCATGCTGGACGGGGTGATGCAGCGGTCAAGGGAAAGGGCAGGATATGGATTTCACCGGGAAACTACTGATTGCCATGCCGGGCATTGGCGATCCTCGGTTTGAGCATTCGGTCATTTTTCTGTGCTCGCATACCGAGGACGGGGCCATGGGGCTGATCATCAACAAGGTCGCTCCGGAGGTGCAGCTGAGCAATCTGCTTGATCAGCTGGAGATCCCGGTGGTTGTCGCCGACAAGGGCAAAGAGGCGATCCGCTTTGGCGGGCCAATGGAGGTTCAGCGCGGCTTTGTGCTGCATTCACCGGAGTATGAATCCAGCATCAATTCCCTGTCGGTGCCGCCGGGCTATGGCATGACCGCAACGCTGGATATCCTGGAGGATATTGCCCAGGGCAGTGGACCTCAGAAGTTTTTGATCATGCTGGGCTATGCAGGCTGGGGGCCGGGGCAGCTGGAGGCGGAGATCATTGCCAATGGCTGGCTCACCACCGAGAGCACGGATGCGCTGATCTTTGATACCGCGGATAGCGACAAGTGGGAGGCGGCGCTGGGCTCCTTGGGGATTGATCCGCTGACGCTCTCGGCCAGTGCCGGGACCGCCTGAACGGGACCAACAGAAGAGGGCCAACTGAACTGGGCTAATTGAACGGGACCAACTGAACGGGGCCAATTCTGCGCCGGTTTTGACTTTGTGGTCTTTAACCCTGCGGTGCAGCAGCCGCGTCGCGCGGGGCTGCTGCGCGCTGCAGCCGGTCGTTGATGGCCACCCCCAGACCGGTGTCGGGGATTGGCGCCACGGCAATGGGCAGACCCTGCGCATCCAAATGATGCAGATGGCCAAAGAGATTGGCGGCGGCTTCGGCCAGATCGCCGCTCTCGGACAGGGAGAGGTCGCAGGCGCGGGCGCCGCGGTAGTGGCCAAATCCCAGGTAACATTCGCCCGCGCGGGGAGAGGTCGCATTGAGCCGCACGCGCTCTTGTGGCGCGTAGTGGGACAAAAGCTGGCCGGGCGCTGTCAGGGGATCGTGGATATCGCGCTGGGCCAGGGGCTGGCGCAGGACTGCTTCGATCTCCTCGGCCGCCAGGCCACCGGGGCGCAGCAGCATGGGAGCCCCCCCTGCAAGGCCGACAATGGTGGATTCCACACCAACATCGCAGGCGCCATCCGCAACCACGGCGGCAATGCGCCCGGCAAGACCAGCCATGACATGCTCTGCGGTTGTGGGGCTGATCCGCCCCGAGGGGTTGGCCGAGGGCGCCGCCACCGGGCCGTCCAGCGCCGCCAGCAGCTTTTGCGCCGTGGGATGGGCCGGCATCCGCACCGCCAGGGTGTCGAGCCCGGAGGTCACCAGCTCGGAAATGCCATGTCCGGGCGCCAGCGGCAGCACCAGTGTCAGCGGTCCGGGCCAGAAGGCGCGGGCCAGGGTCTCGGCCTGGGGGCTCCAGATGACGTGACGTTTTGCAGCCTCAACAGAGGCCACATGGGCAATCAGCGGGTTGAAGCTGGGGCGGCCCTTGGCGGCATAGATCGCCGCCACCGCATCGCCGCGCCGGGCATCGGCGCCGAGGCCATAGACTGTCTCGGTTGGAAAAGAGACCAGTTTGCCCTGCCGCAACAGCTGCGCCGCGCGGGCGATCCCGCTGGGGGAGGCATCCAGCACCAGCGTTGCATTTTGGGCGGTATCTTGAGGCATTTTCGGTGACGCGGCGTTTTGGTTGATTGCAAGGGGACGAAGGTTAGGTAATCGATCAGCTAAACTGACAGACAGCGCAACAGACATACCGGGCGGTTTGAGCAATGCCAAGCCTGCGCCCGCGATTATCCCCAAGGCCGACAAGAGGATGCCCATGACCTTCCGTGCCCCCGTCTCCGAATATGAATTCCTGCTGAACACCGTGATTGGCTTTGAGCAGATCGCCCAGACAGACCGGTTCAACGAGGCAAGCAGTGATCTGGTGACTGCGATCCTGACCGAGGCGGGCAAGCTGTGTGATGAGGTCATGGCACCGCTGCAACGGGGCGGCGATCTGCAACCGGCGGCACTGGCAAACGGCGTGGTGCGGACCTCGCCCGGCTTTGGCGCGGGGTTCAAGGCCATTGCCGAGGGCGGCTGGATTGGCATGAGTGCGGCACCAGAGCATGGTGGCATGGGGCTGCCCATGACCCTGACGGCCGCAGTGAACGAGATGATGTCGGGGGCCTGCCTGTCGCTGCAACTGGCGCCGCTGATGAGCCAGGGCCAGATCGAGGCGCTGGAGCATCATGCCAGCGACGCGCTGAAACAGATCTATCTGCCCAAGCTGATCTCGGGGGCCTGGACCGGCACCATGAACCTGACGGAACCGCAGGCGGGCTCTGACGTCGGCGCGCTCAGCTCTCGGGCCGAAGCCAATGGCGATGGATCCTATGCGGTGACCGGCCAGAAGATCTTTATCTCTTGGGGCGACAATGATTTTGCCGAAAATGTTTGCCATCTGGTGCTGGCGCGCTTGCCGGACGGGGTGCCTGGCACCAAGGGGATCTCGCTGTTTCTGGTGCCCAAATTCCTGCCCAATGAGGATGGTACGCTGGGCGCGGCCAACAGCCTGGGTGTGGTCAGCCTGGAGCATAAGATGGGCCTGCATGGCAGCCCGACCTGCGTGATGCAGTTTGACGGCGCCAAGGGCTGGCTGGTTGGCTCCGAACATGGGGGCATGGCGGCGATGTTCACCATGATGAACAATGCCCGTCTGGGCGTTGGCGGCCAGGGTGTCGGCGCTGGCGAAGGTGCCTATCAGCAGGCGCTGTCTTACGCGCTGGAGCGCAAACAGGGCAGGACGGCCTCGGGCTTTATTGCGGATCACGCCGATGTGCGCCGCATGCTGATGGAGATGAAGGCTGATATCTATGCTGCGCGTGCCATCCTGCTGGCCTGCGCCCATGCCACCGATATGCAGACCGCAACCGGCGCTGCGGACTGGAAGGCGCGGGCCGCCTTTCTGACCCCAATCTCCAAGGCCTTTGGCACCGAGACCGGCATTCGGGTGGCGGATCTGGGCATCCAGGTACATGGGGGCATGGGCTTTATCGAGGAAAGCGGCGCGGCTCAGTTTCTGCGCGATGTGCGGGTGACCTCGATCTACGAGGGCACCAATGGCATCCAGGCGATGGATCTGGTGGCGCGCAAGATGATGGATGGCGGTGATATGGCGCATCGTATCATCGACGAGATCGAAGCCCAGGCCGAGGGCGCCCGGGCCACCCACCCCAATATGGGAGAGGCCGTCTGGCAGGCCTGCGAATCCCTGCGCGAAACCACCGAATGGCTGGTGGAGCAGGACGACCTGCAGGACCGTTTTGCCGGGGCGGTGCCCTACCTGCGCGCCTTTGCCCGTGTCCTGGGCGGCCATTACCACCTCACGGCAGCCATTGCCGACAAGGGCGGCCCGCGTGAAAAACTGGCGCGGTTCTACATCAAACGCATGCTGCCGGAACATTCGGGTCTGTTGACCCATGTGCAGGAAGGTGCCGCCGGCACCATGGCGCTCACTCTTGAAGAATTGGCAGGCTGAACATGGCAAGTGTCCCCGAAGTAGGCCCGCGCACCCCCTGGACCGAACCGCCCGCGCTGGGCGAGGCGATTGAGGTCGCCGAAGGGGTCCTGTGGATGCGCCAGCCGCTGCCGATGAAGCTGGATCACGTCAATGTCTACGCCCTGGACGAGGGCGACAGCTGGACGGTGGTGGACACCGGGTTCAACACCGGCAAAAGCCGCGAAATCTGGGAAAGCCTGATGGCAGGCCCCCTGAAGGGTAAACCGATCAGCCGGGTGGTGGGCACCCATCATCACCCCGATCACATTGGTCTGGCGGGCTGGTTCCAGTCTGAATATGGCGCCGAGCTGGTCACCAGCCGCACCGCCTGGCTTTTTGCCCGGATGCTGACGCTGGATGTACAGGAAACCTGGCCCGCCGAGACCCTGGCCTATTACCGTTCGGCCGGGATGGAGGCGGAGATCTATGACAAACGCATTGCCGACCGGCCCTTCAATTTCTCCGATATGGTCTATCCGATGCCGCTGGGCTTTACCCGGGTGCAGCAGGGCGATGTCTTTCGCATGGGGGGGCGTGACTGGGATGTGCATATGGGCAATGGCCACGCGCCCGAGCACGCCACCTTCTGGAGCCGCGATGACAATCTGGTGATCACCGGCGATCAGATCCTGGCCTCGATCAGCCCCAATATCGGCGTCTATGCCACCGAACCCATGGCCGACCCCTTGGGCGAATGGCTGGAGGCCTGCGAGCGGCTGGCGCCGCTGGCGCGGGCCGATCATCTGGCACTGGGCGGGCATAAGCTGCCCTTTACCCGCTTGCCGCTGCGCATGCGGCAGCTGATTGACAACCATCACGGCGCGCTGGACCGGCTGATGGCCCATCTGGAAACGCCCAAAACGGCGGCAGATTGTTTTTCGCCGCTGTTCAAGCGTAAGATTGGCGAGGGCGAGTATGGGCTTGCACTGGTTGAGGCCGTGGCCCATGTCAATCATCTGTACCGCACAGGCCGCGTCAGCCGCGTCAAAGGCGACAACGAGGCCTGGCTGTACCAGAGCAAGGATTAAGCGCCCGGGGGATCCCCGGCAGGGGAGTGAATGGCCATGGACAACAAGATTTCAACCAGCGCCGAGGCTGTCGAGGCGGCGGCAATGCCCTGCGTCCACGAGATACATGCCGATCCTGAGGCCAAGAATGGCCTCACCCAGGTGCCAAAAACACTGCAAAAGACCGACGCGGCCAAAAGCCAGGCGCGTTGGGCCTATGAGCGGCTGATCCTCTATATTCAGAACTTCGAGCAGCAGTTGGACGGCGAACATGAGGTGGCAATGGGCTTTGTCGGTGGCGACGCTGGCGTGCTGCGGATCGAGGGCATGGGCTATTACGACCCTGACATCGTGACCTTTTACGGCACCGATGGCGGCGGCGCCAAAACTCAGCTGGTGCAGCATGTGAGCCAGATGAACGTGATGCTGCGGGCCCTGCCCAAACCCCGCGAGGAAGTCCCGGCCAATCGCATCGGCTTTCGTCTGGCCAGCGACCTGGAGACCTAGAGGCTGCGATTCGGCGGTGAGCCGCGCCCGGGGGCTGCGGCGGGCAGAACAGCCGCGGATTTGGCCAAAGACGCGACGGATAGGTCGCAGGTTCAGGTTTTTGCCCCCCTGCGCGGCAATGACGTGGTGACAGGCAATTTGAAATCCAGTATCCAGCAAAAAAACATACGCGAATAGAAAGACCCGTCATGGCTGAACATAAACACGGTACCATGGACGCCAAAGTCCAAGAAGAAACCTATGCAGGCTTCATCACCTTCATCACGCGTTTCGCCATCTTCCTGGTGTTGCTGGCGCTGTTTCTTGCCGTATTTGCAATCTGATCCTTGCAAATGATATTTGCGAAAGCGTTTGATCGCCTGGCGCCGGGCCGTATCGTCTTGGGTACGGCTCTTTTTGCGGGCTGTATTGCATTGGCGGGCTGTGAGGCCCAGAAAAAGCCCAATGCCGATGCGGCAACGCTGGCGGCTGCGTCCTATGTACACAACGGCCCGCCTGCGCTGACGCTGTTTACCATGGTGAACAACCGGACGGGTTCCGGTGGTCATACCTCCTTGATGATCAACGCTTCTGAGCGGGTGATCTTTGATCCCGCCGGATCCTTCTATGCGGATGTGGTTCCGGAAGTGAATGATGTCTTGTTTGGCATCACCCCGGCGGTTGCTCTGGCCTATCGCGGTGCCCATGCCCGCAGCACCCACCATGTGGTGGTGCAGCGTCTTGAGGTCACGCCTGCACAGGCGCAGCGAGCCTATGAGCTGGCGGTTACCAATGGCCGGGTGCCGGGGGCCTATTGCGCCAATTCCACCTCCTCCATCCTGCGCCAGATCCCAGGGCTTGAGGGGCTGAAAACCACCTTTTACCCGGTGAAACTGTCGGAGCAGTTTGCTGCTCTTCCCGGTGTTGTCACCACCAAATACTATGAAGATGACGATGCCGATCTGCAAAAAGCGCTGGCAGAGGGCAATGTGATCCTGAGCTACGAGAGCAGGCAGAGCGAATAAGGGCAACAGCGGCTGAGGCGGGGGAAACCGGCTCGGCTGTTGCCTGATGTCTTTGCTCCGCAGCGAAAACCTCAGGCGAAGGCGCCTCTTGTCGCGCCAGACTAGATCAGCCAGACTAGTATAGCCAGACCAGCACAGCCAGCACAGAATGTGGCCTTGGCTGATCCGTTGCACGGGAGGTGCAGCAGGTGCAGCGGCTGGGGGCGGTCATGGCATCTCGGCAGATCTTGAACGGCTTCTGGCCGGGATCTGCCTCAGCCGAGCAGAAACAGCAGCAAGAACCCAGCGACACCGCAGAGCAGCGCCCAGAGCACATTGCGGGTGAGATATCCCGCCACAAACGTCAGCACCGCCACCGCCAGATGGGGCAGGCTGACCGCGCCGCCGGTGGGCGAGGGCCAGGCCACCAGCGGAGTGACCAGCGCCGGCAGGATTGCCACCGCCGTATAGCGCAGGTGACGCAGCAGCCAGGCGGGCATCGGACGCCCGCCCATAAAGCCGATAAAGGCAAAACGCAGGGCAAAGCTGCCGACCGCCATGCCGGTAATCACAATCCAAAGGCTGAGAGTGTCAAATCCGTTCATGATGCGGCCTCCTGACTGGCGCTGTGGCGGGCGGCCTTGCGTTCGAGCCAGAGTTCGGTTTGTGCGCCCGCCATCATGCCTGCCAGCCCGGCCACAATCAGCCCGAGGTTATGCGGCATCAGCGTTGCAGGCAGCGCAGTGACAATGGCGACAAAGCAGGCGACCATATGCGCAGGGGTGCGCAGCATCGGACCGATCATCGCCAGAAAGGCCAGCGGCAGCACAAAATCCAGGCCCCAGCTTGCCGGGATCTGCGCCCCCACCAGGGCGCCAATGACCGTGGCGATCATCCAGCTGGGGGCAATCACCGAGGTGGTGCCAAAGAAATAGGCCATCCGCTGCGGCGTGGTCATCTCTGGTTCGGTCTCAAATTTGACAATCGACAGGGCGTAGGATTGATCCACGGTCATATAGGCCGCACAGGCGCGTTGCCACATTGGCGCATCGCCAAGGTAGGGGGTCAGCGACGCGGAATACATTCCCATCCGCAGATTCACCGCCAGGGCCGAAATCAGAACGATCAGCAGCGGCGTGTTCTCCTGCAGCAGTTGCAGGGCGGTGAACTGGGCGGCGCCGGCAAAAACGGCGAGCGAAAAGGCCAGGGCCTCAAGGACATTTAGTCCCGCTTCGGCAGCCAGAACCCCAAACAACAGGCCAAAAGGACTGGCCACAAGCAGAAAGGGCAGGCTGTCGCGCAGTCCTTTCCAAAACAGGGATTTCGTGGTGGTGATTGCCATACGCGCGTCCTAAGTTCACTGATAACTTGGTAGGCAGCTTCAAAGGGCTCTGCAATTGGTAAAATCACCTGACCTCACTGAGATCCTGTCTGAGTATCTGATTGCGCCCGATCCGGGCCGCGCGGGACTCACCCGGGGCGTTACCGGCCATGACGAACACGGCAGGGCCGTGGCCCTGTCTGTGGTTGAGGAACGCCCGCTGACGATCTATCTGAACCGGCAGGAAATTGTCACCGCCATGACCATTGGCGACTACCCGGAGTATCTGGCACTGGGGTTCCTGCGCAATCAGGGCATGTTGTCCGAGAGCGAGGAGATCCTGCGCGTCGACTATGACGAAGAGCTGGAGGTTGTGGTGGTGCGCACCGCCCGCGAGACCAACTACGAGGAAAAGCTGCAGAAAAAGACCCGCACCTCTGGCTGCGCCGTGGGCACCGTTTTTGGCGATATGATGGAGGGGCTGGAGGGTGTGCAGCTGCCTGCCAGCCCGGTCAAAACCTCCTGGCTTTATGCGCTGGCCCATAAGATCAACCGCACACCCTCGCTCTATCTTGAGGCCGGCGCGATCCATGGCACGGTGCTGTGCCAGCAGGATCGCCCGCTGGTCTATATGGAGGATGTGGGGCGGCATAATGCGGTGGACAAGATCGCCGGCTGGATGCTGTCGGAAGGCGTCGAGGCATCGGATAAGATCCTCTATACCACGGGTCGGATGACCTCTGAGATGGTGATCAAGACCGCGATGATGGGCATACCCGTCCTGGCCTCGCGCTCGGGTTTTACCGCCTGGGGCGTCGAGATCGCCCAGCAGGTCGGCCTGACCCTGATTGGCCGCATGAAGGGCCAGCGGTTTGTCTGCCTGTCCGGCGACGCGCGGCTAGAGCGCGACATGGACCCGCGCGATGCGCCGGTTGAGGCCAAGAAACACAAAAGGAAGGGTGCGGCGTGAACTGGTTGGAAATGTCTCTCCAGTTTTCTAGCCCGGCGCAGCCGGGCTGCGCCCAACCCGCCCCCCACGGGGTGGGCGCTTTGCACCCTCCCCGCCGGGCTGGGCGCTGGGGGGCTGAGCTGTGAGCAACCTCGCCTCCCTCTACTTTGGCGGATTGCCCCTGCTGGTAGTACTTTCTTTCTTGGCCTTGTTTCTGTGTTGGAGACCGGTCGCCCAACAGCTTGGGGTCTCTTTTCTTGACGGATCCGTCTCGCGCCGCGTGATCTTCGGGGGGATCAATGGGGGCAGCTCTTTGCTGCAACGCAATGTGCGGCGATGCCGTTTGGTGTTTCTTTGCATCTACGCAGCCTTCTTTAGCATGGTCTTTGTCGTCTTTGGATTGGAAGGCTTCCTGTTTTTGTCGAGCTGTTTTGTACTCTCTTTTCTGTTGTCGCGTCCGTACGACGTCATAGGAGATCAATAAATGACGAACCCCCTCGGAGTAATCCTTGCCGGTGGTCTCGCCACCCGGATGGGCGGCGGCGACAAAGGCTTGTTGCAGATCGGTGGCCAAAGCCTGCTGGCGCGGGTCCGCGACCGGCTGGAGCCACAGGTCGCGGCATTGGCGCTGAACGCCAACGGTGATGCGGCGCGCTTTGCTGATCTGGGGCTACCGGTGGTGGCAGACAGTATTGATGGCTTTGCCGGCCCCCTCGCGGGGGTTCTCGCCGGGCTCGACTGGGCCGCCGGGCAGGGGGCTGATGCCATTGTCACCGCCGCCGCCGACACGCCGTTTTTCCCGACGGATCTGGTGGCGCGACTGGTGGCGGCGTCAAAGGGCCAGGAGCATCCGCTGGTGCTGGCGACAACGCCGCGCACCGGCGAAGAGCTGAAATCGGGGGGCCGCAGCAAGGTCAATCGCCACCCGACCTTTGGCCTCTGGCCGGTTGCCCTGCGCGATGATCTGCGCGCGGCGCTCAAGGATGGGCTGCGCAAGGTGGTGCTCTGGACCGATCAGCACGGCGGCCGTGAGGCGCTGTTTGAGGCCACCCCCTTTGATCCCTTTTTCAACGTCAACACGCCTGCGGACCTCACCCGGGCACAGGAGCTGATGCGATGAAACTCTATGGTATCACCGGCTGGAAGAACTGCGGTAAAACCGGGCTGATGGAGCGCCTGGTCTCCGAGTTCACCGATCGCGGCCTGACGGTTTCCACCCTCAAACATGCCCATCACAGCACCGATGTGGACCAGCCGGGCACCGACAGCCACCGCCACCGCATGGCCGGTGCCGCCGAGGTGATCCTTGCCTCGACCCACCGCATTGCCATCATGCAAGAGCTGCGTGGCGCCGAAGAACCGCCGCTGGCCGCGCTGCTGGCGCGGCTGTCGCCGGTGGATCTGGTGCTGGTCGAGGGCTATAAACGCGAATCCCACCCCAAGATCGAGGCCCACCGCGCCGCCGCCGGTCAGCCCCTGATCGCGCCCCAGGATACCAGCGTTCGCGCCCTGGCCAGCGACGTGCCGCTGGACTGCGAACAGCCGGTCTTTGATCTGGATGACACCACAGCCATTGCGGATTTTATCGCCGCAGACCTGATGCTCTAGCTGCTCTTTTGTGAAGGCGAAATCCCGATGACCCTGAAGCCCCCCCCGCTGCGCAACGATTGTTTTTCCCTGCCCGCAGGCGTCAATTGGACCCCGGTAGACGAGGCCCTGGCGCTGCTTCGTACGCGTCTTCAGAGGGTTGTCGCCAGTACAGAGCTGCCCCTGACCGAGGCCTCAGGCCGCATCCTGGCCTGCGATGTCATTGCCAAACGCTCAAATCCGGCGCTGCCCAATACGGCGGTGGATGGCTATGGTTTTGCCGGGGCCATTTCTGAAGGCACCCATGTGTTGCCCTTGATGCCGGGGCGGGCCGCCGCCGGGCTGGCCTATGAGGGCTCGGTGCCTGCGGGGCAGGCCATTCGCATCCTCACCGGCGCGGCGCTGCCCGATGGGGTTGATACGGTGATCCTGGAGGAAGACGTGACACTGGGCAGGGCGGAGATCGCCTTCCACGGCCCGCTGAAACGCGGCGCCAATACGCGCAAGGCGGGCGAGGATGTGACTGCGGGCATGGTGATCTTGCCAGCCGGACGGGTGCTGACCCCGGCGGATCTGGCGCTTGCCGCCGCCGCTGGCATTTCCCGGGTCCAGGCCTATCTGCCCCTGCGGGTCGGGGTGCTGTCAACGGGGGATGAGCTCTGCGACGTTGGCGAGGAGGCCGCGCCCGGACAGATCTATGATGCCAACCGGCCAATGCTGCTGGCGCTGTTGCAACAGATGGGATTCGTGGCGGTGGATCTTGGCCGTGTGGCCGACGACCCAGAGGCCCTGCGCGCCCGGCTGGATAGGGCTGCGGCGCAGGTGGATGTGATTCTCACCAGCGGTGGCGCATCGGCGGGGGACGAGGATCACGTCTCGGCACTGTTGCGCGACAGCGGTGCCCTGCAGGAATGGCGCATCGCGCTGAAGCCGGGGCGCCCGCTGGCGCTGGCGATGTGGCAGGGGGTCCCCATCTTTGGCCTGCCCGGCAACCCGGTGGCGGCCCTGGTCTGTACGCTGATCTTTGCCCGCCCCGCCATGGGGCAAATGGCTGGCGCCAACTGGCTCCAGCCGCAGGGCTTTGATCTGCCCGCCGCTTTTGCCAAGCACAAAAAACCGGGGCGGCGCGAATATCTGCGCGCCCGCATCCGGGAGGGTCAGGTCGAAGTGTTCAAATCCGAAGGCTCCGGGCGCATTTCCGGCCTCAGTTGGGCCGAAGGCCTGGTTGAGTTGGCCGATGGCGGGGCGGAGATCCAGCCAGGGGAGCTGGTCCGCTACATCCCCTATAGCGCCTTTAATCTGTAAACCCCGCCCGCCCGCGGCGCCGCCAGACACTGGTCAGGATTGTCGTATCTAATGCCCTGATATCGTGGCGTCAGGCTGAGCGTAAGGCAGGGGGGGATCGGGCCGGGCGGGCCGGGATTTCATCTTTCCCCAAATACCTCCGCCGGAGGCAGCGACCCGCCAGGGTCGCCAAATTCAGTCTACCAAATTCGGGCCACCAAATCCGGGGTCGCCAAATCCGGACCTGTCTCGCCCTAGTCAAAGGTCCCGGCAACCCGGCCCAGCAGCATAAAGGCGCGGGCGGTGCGGGTATCGCCGAGGGCGGTGATTTCCCCATCACTGGCCTCGGTTTCAAACTCGGCAAACATCCGGTCAAACCTGCGCAGGAAATGATGCGCTGCATCGCGAAAAATGGGATCCTGCTTCATCCGGGCCGAGGTCAGCGCCAGCGAGGTACGATCGCGCACCCCTCCCAAGGCGGCGACGGCGCGGCCGCGGGTGCCCTGGGCAAACTGCCGCCAGATTTCGGGGCGGGCCATGTCGGGGCGCAGATCATCCATATAGATGCCGTCCTGGCTCAGCAGGGTCAGCACATCCTGTGCCGCCTGCACAACCTGCGCTGCCTTGCGATCTTTCAGGGCGGCGCGCAGGGCGGTAAAGCCGTCTTCATCCTCGGCGGTCTCGGGGAAGTTCAGCGCCCGGATAAACTGCTCTGCGGGCAGGGGCAGCGCCATGTCCTCGGCCGAGGTGCCAAGCGCCAGGCTGCCCTGATCCTCGGTGGTCAGCTTGCTGGCTTCGGCCGGGATGGCGGGTCGGGTGGGGGCGTGGCGGCTGCTTTGGAACGTGGCCAGGGCGGTTTCCGTCTTGCGGGCGGCTTCGGCGATTTCTTCCAGTTTCTGGCTCACGGTTGGCTCGCCCGCCGCCTCGGTTTGCTGCACATGGGTCAGATAGCTGTGGCGCAGGCTGTCGATGGCGGCCTGCAGGCGCTGGCTTTCGCGGCGCATGACCCGCGCCGAGCGCAACGCCGAGGTACCCACCCAGATCATCACCAGGGGCATCACTATGGCCAGCGCCGTCAGCACGGTTGGCGTCCAATGGGCGATCCCCTGATCTGCCGGCGCCAGCAGGTAAAGCCCCAGAATCACCAACAGCCAGAGCGCCGAGAGCAAAATGGCCACCACTTCGGCACTGCCCAGTCCGGCCTCGGATTGGCCCGGATTGGGGCCGCGCCCTGCAAGGGGAGAGAGGCGTTTGGAGGCATCCTGGGCAGTCATAGGCAGGCTCGCAATCCGAAGGTGGGGCTGGGTTTATACTGGGCTTATACTGGGTTTACGCAAGGCTAACTGTTTCGGGGCCAGAGGCAAGAGGAACCACCAGGAGGACCCCAAGGAGGACCCACACGGGGTCACCCCTCGCCCCTGCTGCGCCTTAGCCGTAGAGGATGCTCAGGATTTCGTAGCCGCGCACACCACCGGGGGTGCGGACCTCAACGCTGTCGCCTTCTTCCTTGCCGATAAGCGCGCGGGCAATAGGGGATTTGATATTCAGCAAACCCGCCTCAACATTGGCTTCATGTTCGCCAACGATCTGCCAGGTCTTTTCTTCGTCGGTGTCTTCATCCACCAGGGTGACCTTGGCACCAAATTTGATCGAGCCGGACAGTTTGGCCGGGTCAATCACATCTGCGAGGCTCAGAATGCCTTCCAGCTCTTTGATGCGGCCCTCGATAAAGGACTGTTTTTCACGCGCGGAATGGTATTCGGCGTTTTCTGACAGATCGCCCAGCTCGCGGGCTTCGGCGATGGCCTTGATAATCGTGGGGCGCTCCACCGATTTCAGATTCTTGAGCTCAGCTTCGAGTGCGGTGTGACCCGCAGAAGTCATTGGGATCTTTTCCATATCTTGGGTCCAGGTCGTTTGGCTAACGGGGTAGCTCTTGGGTCATTGTGAAGTCGGTTTACCCAAAGGCAGAGCCCCGCCACAGCACTGCAGCGGGGCCTGTCATTTGTGTTGGCATTTACCTGACCCAATCTGGGCGCAAATTTCAAGGGGGCGGAGCAAGCTCTCCACCGGCAAATTCACTCAATCAGCGGATTTTGCAGATTTTATAATAGGTTTGCGCGGAAAAATGCCGTGATCCGGAAGATTGGGCAAAGCGGCCTGCCACATGAGGTCAATCATCATATTGCACCACTTCATATTCAATCCCGTCACTGTCGCGAAAGTAAAAGCGCAGACCGGGTTCGTAATCCGCATGGTTGGTGGGGGTGAAACCGGCGGCCAGCACCGCCGCTTCGGTGGCCTTGATGTCGGCAACAACCACGGCCAGGTGGTTGAGCCCGCCCCGGGTTGTATAGCTGTTGCTGGGGGGCTGTGGCGTGGCTGGCGGCTGATACAGCGCCAGATAGCTGTCGGCGCCGCCCACATGCAGGCTAAAGCCGTTGTGGATCGAGGCCCCGGACCAGCGGGTATGCCAGCCAAAGACATCTGCCATCCATTTGGCGGTGGCTTTGGAATCTGTGACGGTAATATTGGCGTGTTCCAGAATGGCGCTCATCTGCAGTGTCCTTTTGCGTGGTGTTAAAATATGAGTCGCCTTAAGGTAATTTCTCAACCTAACTTTAGCTCAAGCATTTTCTTGAGTTTTTTTCGGGAGGCCCGCAGCATGGCAAAATCCGCAGGGGTGGCGATTGGCTACCTGTCCGAACGTACCGGCCTCGCGGTTTCGGCCATTCGCTACTACGAGGCGCAGGGGCTGCTGGAGCCCTGGCGCAACGCTGGCGGGCAGCGGCGGTTTCACCGGGCAGACATTCGCCGCCTCAGCTTTATCATGATTGCCCAGCAGTTTGGCTTTTCCCTGCCTGAGATTCGCGGCTTTCTAAAAACCCTGCCCGGCGGGCGCACCCCAACGCCCGAGGATTGGGCACGGATTTCCACCGGTTTCCGGGAGCATCTGGATGCGCGAATCAAAACGCTGCAACAGATGCGCGACAATCTGGATGGCTGTATTGGCTGTGGCTGCCTGTCTTTGCCCAAATGTGCGCTTTACAATCCGCAGGATCAGGCCGCCCAGAAGGGAAAAGGACCACGATATCTGATGGGGGACAGCCCAGAGCCGCGCGCGGCGCCGGAAAAAGGCGCTTGAGCGGCGGAAAATGCCTGTGCCCCTGCGGCAAAGCGTGGATCTGATGCAACTAACGCAGAGTTTGGATTGACCTGGTATGTTGCCAAACGCTAAGCAACCGCGAAAGAAAATTACGCCCAGCTCGCCCCCAGCGATGGGACCCGTAGCGAATACAATAGCCAAGGAGCAGCTCTATGGCCGAGATCGAACGCGAAACAATGGAATATGACGTAGTGATCGTTGGGGCAGGCCCTGCCGGTCTGTCTGCCGCGATCCGTCTGAAACAGCTGGACAGCGACCTAGAGGTCGTGGTGCTGGAAAAAGGCTCCGAAGTGGGGGCGCATATCCTATCCGGTGCAGTGCTGGACCCCTGCGGTCTGGACGCGCTGATCCCCGATTGGAAGGAAAAAGGCGCGCCTCTGAACACACCGGTAAAAGAAGACAACTTTTACATGCTGGGGGAAGCAGGCCAAATCCGGGTTCCCAATTTCCCGATGCCGCCGCTGATGAACAACCACGGCAATTATATCGTCTCGATGGGCAATGTCTGCCGCTGGATGGCCGAACAGGCCGAAGAGCTGGGCGTTGAAATCTTCCCCGGCATGTCCTGTTCCGAGCTGGTCTACGGCGACAAGGGCGAAGTCAAAGGCGTGGTTGCCGGTGTCTTTGGTCTGGAACAGGATGGCTCTTACGGTCCCAACACCGAGCCAGGCATGGAGCTGCACGGCAAATATGTCTTCCTGTCGGAAGGTGTGCGCGGCTCGCTGTCGAA
The DNA here is from genome assembly GCF_000473205.1 of Pseudophaeobacter arcticus DSM 23566. Lineage (NCBI taxonomy): Bacteria > Pseudomonadati > Pseudomonadota > Alphaproteobacteria > Rhodobacterales > Roseobacteraceae > Pseudophaeobacter > Pseudophaeobacter arcticus. The sequence goes on along the minus strand of NZ_KI421507.1, from coordinate 3,107,966 downwards.
AGAGGTGATCGCCAAATATGACCTGCAGGCCGGCAAGGATGTGCAGAAATACGGCATCGGCATGAAAGAGATCTGGGAGATTGATCCCGCCAAGCACAAGGAAGGCACCGTCACCCACACCATGGGCTGGCCGCTGAACTCGAATGCGGGGGGTGGCTCCTTTATCTATCACCTGGAGAACAACCAGGTTTACGTCGGCTTTGTGGTGCACCTGAACTACAAGAACCCACATCTGTACCCCTACATGGAATTCCAGCGGTTCAAGCACCACCCGATGGTTGCGGATCTGCTGAAGGGCGGCAAACGTGTTGCCTATGGCGCCCGTGCCATTACTGAGGGCGGCTATCAGTCGATGCCCAAGCTGGTTGCCCCCGGCGTGGCGCTGCTGGGCTGCTCGGCCGGTATGGTCAACGTGCCGCGCATCAAGGGCAACCACAACGCCATGCTGTCGGGGAAATCTGCAGCCGAGGCCGCCTACGCGGCGATCAAGGCCGATCGCTCCGGTGATGAGCTGCCTGACTACGAGGCTGCGGTGCGCGATGGCGCCATTGGCAAAGACCTCAAGATGGTGCGCAACGTCAAGCCGATGTGGTCCAAGTGGGGGCTGATGGCCTCGCTGATGCTGGGCGGGCTGGACATGTGGACCAACAATCTGCTGGGTCTGTCCTTGTTTGGCACTATCAAACACGGCAAAAACGATGCCGAGGCGACCGAGGAAGCCTCCAAGCACAAAAAGATCGACTACCCCAAACCTGATGGGGTGCTGTCCTTTGATCGCCTGACCAATGTGTCCTTTGCCGCCACCAACCACGAGGAAAGCCAGCCCTGTCACCTGCGTCTGGCTGATCCAAGCCTGCCGATCGCAACCAACCTGCCGAAATTCGACGAGCCGGCACAGCGGTATTGCCCGGCTGGTGTTTACGAGGTGGTCGAAAAGGACGGCAAGCCGGAGTTTGTGATCAACTTCCAGAACTGCGTGCACTGCAAGACCTGCGACATCAAAGACCCAAGCCAGAACATCACCTGGACCACACCCCAGGGTGGCGACGGGCCGAACTATCCAAATATGTAAGCGCTGAGGCGGACTCCTGCTGCAAATTAGGAGGTTTTGCGCCTATGGCGCAGGATACATGTGGAAATCACATAAATTTGGGGCGGCCTTCGGGTCGCCCCATTGCGTGTCACCTGGTCCCGCATTACGATTCGTGTCGACGCGAGCCGCACACGCAGAGGAGAACTCCAGGTGCCACTTTCACAATTTCGTAGCCTGACGGCGCTGGCCCTGATTGCCTTTTCAGCATCCGGATCTTTTCTGACGGCCCAAAGCGCGGCGGCTGACGGTCTGGCCGGGGCCTATCTGGCCGGGCGGGCTGCCACCTTTGAAAGCGATTTTTCCACTGCGGCTGAATATTATACCCGGGCGCTGGTGCGGGATCCCTCCAATCCGCTGTTGATGGAAAACGTGGTCTTTGCCCATCTGGCGCTGGGGCAGATGCCGCAGGCTATCCCGGTGGCAGAGCGTCTGTGGCAGAGCGAGGTCCGCAGTCAGGCCGCCAATATCGTCATGGTCGGCGGCTTTGCCCTGTCTGGGGATTATCAGGCGATTCTGGACCGTGAACTGGAAATTCGCCAGATTCACCCCCTTGTCGATGGGCTGCTTGAGGCCTGGGCGCAGATGGGTCTTGGCTCCGTTGATAAGGCGATTGAGGTTTTTGATCGCGTCGCAGAGGAAGAGGCCCTGCGCCCCTTTGCAGACTATCACAAGGCCTTGGCGCTGGCCTCGGCGGGCAACTACGGCGGTGCCGAGGCCCTGTTTGCCGCAGATGAGGGGCAGCTGACCCGGTTGTCGCGCCGCTCGGCGCTTGCGCGGGTCGAAATCCAGTCGCAACTGGGCGAATTCGAACTGGCCCTTGCGACCCTGAATGACAGCTTTGGCGCTGGCAGTGACCCGGCCCTGGATGAGATCCGCGCCAGGTTGCAGGCAGAGGAGCCACTGGGCTTTTCCATTGCCAGCACCGCCCGCGACGGCATCGCCGAGGTGTTCTTTACCCTGGCGGCGGTGATGAATGGCGAGGCGGCCAATGATTTTGTGCTGATGTATGCCCGTGTTGCCTCGGCTTTGAGCCCGCAACATGTGGATGCGGTGCTGCTCAGCGCTGAACTGTTGGACCAGCTGGGGCGTTATGATCTGTCGATTGCCACCTATAAACAGGTGCCCAGCGATCACCCCGAATACTACGCAGCCGAAATGGGCCGCGCCGAAGCGCTGCGCCGCGCCGCCAAACCGGATGCCGCCGCCGAAGTGCTGGAGCAATTGTTTGGGGATTTCCCCGACTTGCCGCAGATTTCGATCAGCCTTGGCGATCTGTTGCGCCAGCAGGAAGACTACGCCGGCGCCATTGCAGCCTATGATTCTGCGCTGTCCAATATGCCCGAAGAGGCCGGCAGCCGCTGGTTCCTGCACTATGCCCGCGGCATATCCCACGAGCGGCTGGAAGACTGGCCCAAGGCAGAGGCCGATTTCCGCGCCTCCCTGGCGCTGCAGCCCGACAGCCCGCAGGTGCTGAATTATCTCGGCTATTCAATGATCGAAAAAGAGGACAGCCCGGAAAAGCTGGATGAGGCCCTGGGGATGATTGAACGGGCGGTCGCCGCGCAGCCAAATTCTGGCTATATCGTCGACAGTCTCGGCTGGGTGTTTTACCGCCTGGGCCGCTACACCGAGGCCGTGGCCCATATGGAGCGCGCGGTGGAGCTGATGCCGGTGGATCCGGTGGTCAGCGACCATCTGGGCGATGTCTATTGGGCCGTTGGACGCCAACGCGAGGCTGAGTTCCAGTGGAAACGTGCCCTGTCCTTCATCAAGTCCGGCCGCGGCGATGGTGAGGCAGACCCGGATCGCATCCGTCAAAAGTTGGAGCTGGGTCTTGATGCGGTGCTGAAACTGGAAGGCTCTGCCCCTCTTCAGGTTGCCAATGGCGATTGAGGTCTTTGCGCCGGCCAAGATCAACCTGACTCTGCATGTCACCGGCCAGCGGGCGGATGGCTATCACCTGCTGGATTCGCTGGTGGCCTTTGCCGATCTGGGTGATCGCCTGCGGCTGGAGGCTGGCCCGGAGATGACCATTGATCTGCGCGGCCCCTTTGCCGAGGGCGTGCCAAGGGACGCGCGCAATCTGGTCTGGAAGGCCGCGCAGGCGGCTGGCTGGGCTGGTGCTATTCATCTGAACAAACAGCTGCCCCATGGGGCGGGTATTGGCGGTGGGTCCTCGGATGCAGCAGCCGTGCTGAACGCCCTGGCCGCAGAGGGGCTGACAGTGCCTGCAGAGCTGCCGCTATCCCTGGGGGCCGACCTGCCGGTCTGTATGGTCGCCAGGGGCGCGCGGATGCAGGGCATTGGTGAACGTATCACCCCAGTTGCGCTGCCGGACCTGCCGGCACTCTTGGTCAACCCCGGTGTGCATCTGCCAACCGGCGCGGTTTTCTCGGGTCTGGCAGGGCGTGACAATCCTGCCATGCCGCAAGAAATCCCAAGCTTTGAAACCGCAAGAGACTGTGCCGTCTGGCTCAAGGACCAGCGCAATGATCTGGAAATCCCGGCGGCCTATGTGGCGCCGGAAATAGACCGGGTTCTTGCTGACCTGCGCTGTACAGGGAATGAGATGTTGTCGCGGATGTCGGGGTCCGGGTCCACCTGCTTTGCGCTGTATCCGACGCTAAAGGCGGCCCATATGGCAGCCTATGAGATCGGCGCCGAACATCCCGATTGGTGGATACAGGCCGTCACTCTGCGCTAGGGGCTAGAGCTGCAGGTGAATGTGGTCGTCATGGCGCGCCACCCGGCAGCAGTGTCAGCCCTGCATTGAGCAGTGCAGAGGCCTGCGAAACAGGCGCGACAATGCCCAGGCGATACAACCAAGCTGGGTCAGAGCTGTGAGCAGAGCAAAGGCGCAGATGTGAAGCAAAACGCGCAGCAGGGGGAGGGCCGTCTGGTGCAGGGCAGGGCGCCTCAACTAATCACAATAGCACACGCCCGCAAAGATGCGGGCGGGTAAACTTGAGGTTTCAAAGCCGGGTCTAGTGCAGGCGTGAGACCACATATTCAGCCAGATCATGCAGCATCTGCCGGATTGGATGTTCGGGCAGCGGGGCGAGGGCCTGCGTTGCTGCTTCGGCCCAGAGCAGCGCATCCTGACGGGTCGCCTCCAGGGTATTGTATTTGGCCATCAAGGCCAGGGCCTGTTCCAGATCGCCCTCTTGCTGCTGGCCCTTCTCGATGGTGCGGGTCCAAAAGGCCCGTTCTTCATCGGTGGCCTGGGCCACGGCCTTGATCACTGGAAGGGTCAGCTTACGCTCGCGGAAATCATCGCCGACGTTTTTTCCGGTGGTGGCTGCGTCGCCCTGGTAATCCAGCAGATCGTCGGCAATCTGGAAGGCAATGCCAAGCGCATCACCGTAGTCAAACAGCGCCTTGATCTGCTCTGCCGGGGCCTCTGCGATGACGCCGCCAACTTCGGTGGCCGCCGAAAACAGGGCCGCTGTCTTGCCCCGCACCACTTGCAGATAAACCGCTTCATCCGTGGCCAGATTCGAGGCGGCAGTCATCTGCAGCACCTCGCCTTCGGCTATGGTGGCCGAGGCATTGGCGAGAATATCCAGAACCCGCAGCGAGCCGGTTTCGACCATCAGCTGAAAACTGCGGGAGAACAGGTAGTCGCCAACCAGAACCGAGCTTTTGTTATCCCAAAGCAGGTTGGCGGTGGGGCGGCCACGGCGTTGGCCGCTTTCATCCACCACATCGTCATGCAGCAGCGTTGCGGTGTGGATGAACTCCACAGTTGCAGCCAGCTTGATGTGATGTTCTCCCTCGTAGCCACAGAGCCGGGCAGCGGCGAGGGTCAGCATGGGGCGCAGGCGTTTGCCGCCGGCCCCAACCAGATGTGCGGTGACCTCGGGGATGCGGGGGGCATGTTTTGACGCCATGCGGGTCTGGATCAGCGTGTTCACCGCGTCCATTTCACTGCTCAAGGTGGCAGCGAGCAATTCATGCGGTTTTTGAGTCGTGACTTGGTTCATTGCTTTTCCGGCTTTCAGGCTCGACAAGACCGTGACCTTGCCCTTAGATCCATCCCCATGAAAGAACTTTTGCGCAGCACCGATCCAACTGTCCTGGCCTTTGCATCCGCCCTTCTTGAGGGTGAGGATATAGACTGCTTTCAGATGGACGTAAATATGAGCATCCTCGAAGGTGGCATTGGGATCTTTCCACGTCGCCTGATGGTGCGCGAAGACGACTATACCCAGGCCAAACGTGCGATGCTGGACAATGAAATCCCGCTTGGCAATGACAGATGACGCAGCCGGGCGGGGCAGGGCAAAACTCTGACGCGGGCTTCCCCGAGGAAAGCCTGTCGCTGAATGATTTTCTGGGCGGGCGGGTGCAACTGTGGCAACCCCGCGAGGGCTACCGGGCCGGGGTGGATCCGGTGCTTTTGGCCGCCGCGCTGCCGGCACGGGCGAGCGAGCGGGTGTTGGAGCTGGGCTGTGGCGGCGGTCAGGCGCTCTTATGTCTTGGCGAACGGGTGCCGGGGCTGGAACTCACCGGGGTGGAACTGCAGCCGGACTATGCCGCCCTGGCGCGCCGCAATGCTGCGCAGAACGGTCAATCTGTTGAGGTGATCCAGGCTGATCTGGCGGCGCTGCCCAAAGATCTACGCCAGCGGCAGTTTGATCATGTTCTGGCCAATCCGCCATATTACCGCGCCGGGGCGCATAGCCCAGCCGAGGATATGGGGCGGCAAATTGCCCTGGGTGGCGATACGCCTTTGCAGATCTGGATCGAGACCGCCGCGCGTCGGCTGACCCACAAGGGCTATTTGCATATGATCCAGCGGGCGGACCGTTTGCCCGATATCCTGACCGCTTGTCAGGGCCGCCTTGGCTCGCTTGAGATCCTGCCGCTTGCACCGCGCCAGGGGCGCCCGGCAGAGCTGGTGCTGCTGCGTGCCCGCAAGGGAGGCCGTGCTGATTTTCGCCTGCACGCGCCGTTGATCCTGCACCAAGGGGCGCGACATCTGGCGGATGTGGAGAGTTACCAGGCTGAGGTGCGGGCAATTCTGCGCGAAGGCGCTGCGCTCTCCTGGCCCGCGGCAAGATAGGTGTTCAGCGGTGAGAATGCAAGCTTTCAGGCCGTGCTATTATTGTTCTTGTGGCGATTTGACTCATAAAAATATGGCTTCTGGCGAGCTTTGGCCGATATGACAATTTCATGAAAAAACTATGCGTGTGCGGCGTGACAGCGAGCTAAACTTGTGGTCCACTCATTTCAACCCCGCTGGTTTGGGGTTGATAGTCTCGCTTTAAAAGGAGGAACGCCATGAGCCTCAGCTCGCATCTGACCGAACTGAAAAAGAAGCATGACCACCTGAGCATGGAAGTGGAGTACGCCCAGCGATCCCCCAGTACCGACGGGTTGGAAATCGCCGGGATGAAGAAGCAAAAGCTGAAACTCAAAGAAGAGATTGAGCGTCTGTCTAGCGAAACAGAGACAGCATAAGCGCCTGTCGACACAGGGAATTGCGCCGAAAATTGCCCCAGGCAACAGGGGCTTTTTCCCTCGCCGATATGAGCGACAGAGTTTTCAGGGCTGCCAGATCTGGCGGCCCTTTTATGGTGATGCAGCAGCGGCGTAAGGCCGCGTGATCAGCCGCTTTTGGCGGCGATCGCGGCACCTGCGGTGATCAGCGCGGCGGCCAGCGCCAGGGCCCAGGTGGGATCCGCCACCCCGGCCAGAACCAGAACCAGGGTCGACAGCAGCGGTGCTGCATAAGAGCTGGTCCCGAGCATCTGAATGTCGCCCTGTTTGACGCCAATGTCCCAGACATAAAAGGCCAGACCGACGGGTCCCAGGCCTAGCAACAAGGTCGCTGCCCAGCCAACTGCCCCCTGTGGCCAGAGCGTCTCTTCCACCGCAAAATGCAGCGCCCAGGATGCAATGGCGGTGACAATGCAAAACACCGCGACTGAACTGGTGGGGGCCGATCCCAGCAGTCGCGACAGTACCGAATAGCCCGACCAGGTCAGGGCGCAGAGAAAGGCGAGGAGATACCCGGGCAGGAACTCTGCCTGAAAGCCGCCGGAGCCACCGGTGATGATGGCTGCAGCCCCGGCAAAGCCCAGCAACGCTCCAACCAGGTGCCCAGGGCGCAGGCGCTCGCCGGGCAGCAGGCCGGAAAACAGCACGATCAGTAGCGGCCAAAGATAGGCTATCAGGCCAGCCTCGGCAGCTGGCGCCAGGCGCAGAGCCGAGAAGTACAGCGCGTGATAGCCAAACAGCCCAAGGGAACCAAAGGCATAGACCTTCCAGGAGATGTCTCGCAACTGGCCCAGGCCGCCTGTGCGCAGTGTCCAGATCAATCCCAGGGTGCCGCCAATGGTAAAACAGATCGCATTCAGCAGCAGCGGCGGGGTCGGCGCAGAGCCGACAGTCAAGAGCGCCAGCAGCGCCCAAAGCAGAACGGCAACAAACCCAACTGCGGTGGCTTTGGAACGGGTCATAAAGCGGCGATCTCCTCAACCGGGATAATTGTGAAACCATCGGAGATATGCGCGGTTTTTTCGATCTCCGCCAGAAACCAATCGCGAAAAGCCGCAATTTGGGGGCGCTTTTCTGCGCCGGGCAAACAGAGAAAGCGAAACCGGGCCTGGCTTTCAATCGCCAGCTTGAACGGGGCGACCAGGCGGCCCTCTTGCAGGTCAGAGATGATCATCGGGCGTCGCCCCAGTGCCACCCCCATGCCTGCGACGGCGGCGTTGATGGCGTGATCTGCATTGGAAAAATGGGTGCCATGCGTTGGGGTGAAATCAATCCCGGCAGCGCGAAACCAGGTGGGCCAGTCGCAGGGAGGTTGCAAAAAGTCGATGGAATCATCAAAGATCAGCGGCGCCTGCGTCAGGCTTTCTGCTGTGGTGAACTGCTTGGCCAGTTCTGGTGACATCACCGGGGTCAGCCATTCTTTGCGCACCGGTACCGAATACAATCCATCGTCTTCGCCATAGCCAAACCGGAGCGCCACATCGACGTCATCGCGCGCCAGATCCATATTGCGCAGGGTGGCCGAAAACCTGAGATCGATTTCAGGATGGGCGCGGGCAAAATCATAGAGGCGCGGCGCCAGCCATTTGGCCGTCAGTGCCGGGCCTGCGGTGACCGTCAGGCTGCTGTTGTCCTGCAGGCGTTTGGTTGCCATCCAGGCGGCCGACAGGGTCTGGAAACCTTCGGCAGCCCCCGGCGCCAGGGTGCGCCCGGCTTCGGTCAGCTCCACTGCCCGGTTGAGGCGGCGAAACAGCGGCACGCCCAGGTGCTCTTCCAGGGATTTGATCTGAAACGACAGGGCGGCGGGCGTGACATTGAGTTCGGCTGCGGCCTGCGCAAAGGACATATGGCGGGCAGCGGCATCAAAGGCGCGCAGGGCGGTGAGGGGCGGGAGACGATCTGACATGATCACATAAGTATTACTTAACTGAGGTCTTGGAAAGTCTCGTTTGTGCCTTTTCCTTTAAAAGCCCATATTGGATTCAGATAGACAATTTTGATCCGAACGGAGGCCGAGGTGATGGAATATTCAGCACATAGCAACGTCAAGAAAGCGATGGAACGCGCACATGCAGAGCGCAGCCAGGCCCTGTTTTCCGGGTTGGCAAGACTGTTCCGGTTGCGCAAATCCGGGGTGGCAAAAACCACAGGTATTGGGTTTTCCCGCTGGGCATAGTGCACATGTTCTTACGGGATAAAAAAGGGCCGGTCTAAAAAGACCGGCCCTTGTCTGTTTTGTCGCATGTGTTCTGTCGTGGCGCAGGATCAGACGAAGAACTGACCGCCATTGGCCGAGATGGTGGAGCCATTGATAAAGCCCGAATCATCGGAGGCCAGGAAGGCAACGCAGCGGGCGATCTCTTCTGGTTCGCCCAGGCGGCCTGTTGGGATCTGGGCGATGATCGAATCGCGGACCTTTTCCGGCACCGCCATGACCATTTCCGTGGCGATATAGCCGGGGCAGATCGCATTGGCGGTGATGCCGGCGCGGGCGCCTTCCTGGGCCAGAGACTTCACGATCCCCAGATCGCCGGCCTTGGTTGCGGCATAGTTTACCTGGGCAAACTGGCCTTTCTGGCCGTTGATCGACGAAATCACGATAACGCGGCCAAATTTACGCTCGCGCATGCCGGGCCAGATCGGGTGAACGGTGTTGAACACGCCGGTGAGGTTGGTGTCGATCACCTCTTGCCATTGCTGCGGCGTCATCTTGTGGAAAGGTGCATCGCGGGTGATGCCTGCATTGGCCACCACGATGTCGATGGGGCCAAGATCGGCCTCAACCTGGGCGATACCCGCCTGGCTTTCTTCATAAGAGCCAACATTCCATTTGTAGGTCTTGATTCCGGTCTCTTCGGTGAACTTTGCCGCCGCTTCGTCGTTGCCCGCGTAGGTTGCGGCGACAGTGCAGCCCTGGTCCTTTAGGGCCTGTGAAATAGCTGCGCCAATGCCGCGTGAGCCGCCGGTGACGAGTGCAGTACGTGCCATTCAGTCTTCCTCCAATTCGAGATTCTCTCGGTAATCTTGCTACTCATTCATAATGCTATACGCAATAATATTGCGCAATGGATTTTTGCCGCAATGCCGCGAAAATTGTCGCACCTGCAGCGAAGCCCCATAGGGCAATAAAAAGGGCGCCAAATTGGCGCCCTGTTCTATGTCAAATACCGCACCCTTTATGGCCGCTCCAGGCACATGGCGACGCCCATGCCGCCACCGATGCAGAGCGTGGCGAGCCCCTTCTTGGCGCCGCGCCGCTGCATTTCAAACAGCAGCGTGTTCAGCACCCGGCAGCCCGAGGCGCCAATTGGATGGCCAATGGCGATGGCACCACCGTTGACGTTGACGATTGCGGGATCCCAGCCCATGTCCTTGTTGACGGCGCAGGCCTGCGCAGCAAAGGCTTCGTTGGCTTCGACCAGATCCAGATCGCTGACGGACCAGCCCGCCTTGTCCAGCGCCTTGCGCGAGGCATAGATCGGGCCAACCCCCATGATCGAGGGATCCACACCGGCGGTGGCATAAGAGGCAATCCGCGCCAGCGGCGTGATACCGCGCTTTTCGGCGTCATCGGCGCTCATCAGCAGGGTGGCGGCGGCGCCATCGTTGAGACCAGAGGCATTGGCCGCAGTGACCGACCCGTCCTTGGTAAAGGCGGGGCGCAGTCTTTGCATCGCTTCCATGGTGGCGCCGTGGCGGATGTATTCGTCCTGATCCACCACAATTTCGCCCTTGCGGGTCTTGATGGTGAAGGCGGCAATTTCATCGGCAAATTTGCCAGCCTTTTGCGCAGCTTCGGCCTTGTTCTGGCTGGCAACGGCAAATTCGTCCTGCATCTCGCGGGAGATCTGCCATTTGTCGGCCACGTTTTCAGCGGTCTGGCCCATGTGGTAGCCATTGAAGGCATCCCACAGACCGTCGCGGATCATGGTGTCGATATAGGTCATGTCGCCCATCTTGTGACCGGCGCGCAGGGCGGCGGCATGGGGCGACAGGGTCATGTTTTCCTGACCACCGGCGCAGACAATCGCGGCATCGCCAAGCTGGATGTGCTGCGCGCCAAGGGCAACCGCACGCAGGCCCGAGCCACAGACCTGGTTGATGCCCCAGGCGGCGCTTTCCTGCGGCAAGCCTGCGTTGATATGGGCCTGTCGGGCCGGGTTCTGCCCCTGGGCAGCGGTCAGAACCTGTCCCAGGATGGTCTCGGAGACCTCGGATTTGTCAACGCCTGCGCGCTCTACCACGGCTTCCAGTACTGCACGGCCCAGATCATGGGCAGGCGTGTTGGCGAAAGCTCCGCCAAAACTGCCGACGGCGGTACGCGCGGCGGATGCAATTACAACATTGGTCATTTATTTGGGTCCTCTGCCATCAAATTCTATCGTGAAGAGAAACAACCCACGGCGCATAAATTCACCGCAAAGTGCCAAATCTCCACCTCCCTCTCCGGGACAGATATAGCGTCTTGCTGCAGTTGCAGCAATTGACAGGGTGTCTCAGGGCTTGGGTCGGAGTCAACTGGCATATGTCAAAAACGGAAAGATCCACCCCGGGTCTGGCCCGAGGTGGATCTGGCTTTTCTGCATCGCAGCGATTTCAGTGGCCAAGGCAGTGCTTTGATGCGCTGCCGCCTGGGCGAGTCTTTGGATAAAATCTGCGTTAGGCGCGGTGGCGTTGTTTCATGTCTTCCAACCAGGGCGGCGAAACGGTCGGGGCGCCATAGAGAAAGCCCTGCAGGCAGTCGACGCCAATGGACACCAGATATTCGGCCTCGGCCTGGCTTTCCACGGATTCTGCCACGATCAGCATGTCAAACTGCTTGGCGATGCCCACAAGGGCGCGCACAACCGCCTGATTGTCAGGACTGTTGCAGATCCCGCGGATAAACTGCCCGTCGATCTTAACCGCATCAAAATAGAAATCGCGAAAATGGCCAATGGCCGTGGTGCCAGCGCCAAAATTGTCGAGCGCAAAGGCAATGCCGTGCTTTTGCATCCGGTCCATAAAGTCGATGACCAGTTCCGGGGCCGCCATGGCAGAGGCCTCGGTGATTTCCAGCACCAGGCGTTCGCCAATGGTCGGGTCCTTTTTCAGAAATTTTTCGAGAACCTTGGACCAGCGACTATAGCCGATGGAGCGCGCGGACATATTGATCGACAGGCGAATCTGCGGGGATTTGGACAGGGCGCGCAGCCCGTGTTGCAGCGCCAGGCAGTCCAGCTCGCGGCCGATTTCCTTGTCATGGACCACATGCATAAAGTCACGCGCGGGAATGACCCGGTCGGTGGCATCCAGAACCCGGATATACCCTTCGTAAAAGGCGATGCCATGGGGCGGCATGGCCTGCATGACTGGCTGATAGGCCAGCATGGTCTGATCGTGTTTGACCGCCTCGGCGACCATATCCAGCGTCGAGTGATCCCGCGAGACCACTGCGGCGGACAGCGGATTCTCGGACCCTTCGGCCATATTCGCCCGTCTCAGTTTGCGCTTATTGACCACACTTTGCCTCCTGCTGTTGCCGTTTTCTGGGAAAACTATGCGTCATCAAGAACTGTCGTGCAAAAGGGTGAAGCGAGGCTTAAATTTAAAACTTTAGCCAATTGTATGTGCTGCAGCGCAGGGGTGGGGCCCCAGGTTGGGGTCAGAGCTGGGGGGTCTTGTGGTCAAAACCCGGGTGTGCCGTTGTCCTGGGGATGGCGGGCCAGGTGTTTGGCCTTGAGGCTCTTGGAGGTGTCGCGACTGCCATCATGGCTATAGCCGGGGGGCGCCAGCGCATAGAGCAGTCTTTGTTTCAGGCTCAACCCTGGCTGTGTCATATCACGGTAGATTGCCACCCATTCGTGAAAGGCCACCCGCAGGGGATTGAAGCTGGCGATATTATAGACCAACCCATAGTCCACCGGGTCGCTGCCCTGTTCCGGCACAAAGGTGCCAAAGATCTTGTCCCAGATGATAAAAACCCCGGCGTAGTTGCAATCCAGATAGCGCGGGTTGCGGCCATGGTGGGCGCGGTGGTGGCTGGGGGTGTTCATCACCGCTTCAAACCAGCGCGGCATTTTGCCGATGGCCTCGGTATGGATCCAGAACTGATAGACGAGGTTGATGCCGCCGACAAAGAGCACCAGCGCCGGGTGAAACCCCAAAAGCACCAGTGGCGCCCGCACCACCATCATAAAGGTAAAGGTGCCGGTCCAGGTCTGGCGCAGCGCCGTGGTCAGGTTGTAATGCTGGCTGGAGTGGTGGTTGACGTGGCTGGCCCAGACCCAGCGAATGCGGTGGCCAAACCGGTGCACCCAGTAATAGCGCAGATCATCCAGCACAAAACACAGGGCGATTATCCAGACCGAGCTGCCCAGATCCAGCGGCGTGATCCGCCACAGCACCATAAAAAAGCCCCAGGCGATAAAACCCAAAAGGATGCCCGATGCAACGCTCCCGGCTCCCATGATCAGCGAGGTCACCGCGTCGCGGGTCTCATAGCGCCCGCCGCGCCCTTTCAGGGCAATCCACAGGAACTCAGCCAGGATGGCGGCGATAAAGATCGGCACCGCCAGTTGGGTCACATCAGGAAAGGACAGCGGATCCATAGGTTACACCTCTTTTGCGGCGGGTGCCGTGGCGGGCTGGCCTTCAATCAGGCGCTGCCACTGCTCGGCTTCGGAGTCGTTCAGATGCAGTTGCACCCCGGGCGCTGAGAAATCAGCCAGGTTGAGGTGCAGCCCCTGTTTGGCCTTGTCCACCTCGACATGTTCCAGGAAACGGGCCACGGTATCAGCGCCAAAGGACCAAACCAGGCCAAGCGGCGCGCGACCGTCCTCGGGCTGGATAAGGGCGGCCTGACCGTCCTCAGCCAGGGTCAGCTTGGCAATGGGGCTTTCGGGGAACTGCCGCAGCCAGGCCTGCCGCGCCTGAGTGTCGGTCATCACGCTGGACCTTGAACGCCCGGTTAGATGCAGAAGCAGGGCAATCGCCGAGATCCCTCCGACCACCAGGATCAACAATAGTTCCAGCGGCATTGTCCCCTCCCTGATGATGCCCCGTTACCCTCAGAATGGCGGCCAAGTTGCCCTGCTGTCAAAGGTGGCGTGGGGGAAGGCCCAATTGGGCAGGATGGGTGCCGCTGCTACAGGTGTTTTATTCATCTGGCGGCAAAGCGGGTTGTTGTACCGGATTGTTGTACCGGTTGTAGAACTGGGTGTTGAGCTGGGCGTTGCGGATAAATCCGCCTATATGGAGCCGGCCCTGCAAGCGATCCTGCAAGGCTGACCCCATGTGGGAACGAGAGAGAGAACGAAATTAACTGCCGGTCTCGCCGTCAATCATCGCCGCAATGATCGCCTTGGCGCTGTCAGAGTTCCATTCCGCATCGCCGAGCAGCCGCGCGACTTCCTCACCTTCGCGGTTCAAAAGCACGGTAATCGGCAGACCGATCACCGCCATCTCGCGGGCCAGCGCCTGCTTGGGGTCCTGATGACGGGGCAGGTTGGTGATGCCGTTTTCGTCAAAGAACTTGACGATACCGGCTGGCGAGTTGCGCCCGGCTGCGATGGTCAGAACCTCGAAGTCTTCGCCGCCAAACTCCTGTTGCAGCTCGGCGATCTGCGGCATTTCCTTGCGGCAGGGGGCACACCAGGTGGCCCAGAAATTCAGCAGCACCACCTTGCCCTTATAGTCCTGCAGGCTGGCCATGCCGCCGTCATCCTCCAGGAAAAACTCTGCCTGCGAGACGTCGCGCGGCTCAGAATGCACCACCAGGCGTTTCAGGCTGTCGGCGCGCAGGGCCTCCAATTCGGCCACATCTGCGGCCAATGCCGCATTTGCACCCAGGCCCAGGGCGATATAAAGGGAAAGATGACGTAACAGACGCATATTATCTCCGGGATTCCACCATGACAGATCAAGCCTCGAACCAGATGTGGGGCGGCCGCTTTGCCGCTGGCCCAGACGCGATCATGGAGGCGATCAACGCCTCGATCACTTTTGACAAGCGGATGGCTGCCCAGGACATTGCTGGCTCCAGGGCCCATGCAGCGATGTTGGCCGCAACAGGCGTTATAAGCGATAACGACGCCGAAGCAATTCGGGAAGGCCTGCTCACGGTCTTGTCAGAGATCGAGACCGGAACCTTCCAGTTCTCCACTGCGCTGGAAGACATCCATATGAACGTCGAAGCACGCCTGAAAGAGGTGATCGGCGAACCCGCAGGCCGTTTGCACACGGGGCGGTCGCGCAATGACCAGGTGGCGACGGACTTTAAACTCTGGGTGCGCGATCAGCTGGATGCCGCCGAGTCGGGCCTGCTGGCCTTGATCCGCGCGCTGTTGACCCAGGCCGAGGCGGGCGCTGACTGGGTGATGCCGGGCTTTACCCACCTGCAGGTGGCGCAGCCGGTGACCTGGGGCCATCACATGATGGCCTATGTGGAAATGTTTGGCCGCGATCTGTCCCGTGTCCGCGATGCCCGCGTTCGGATGAACGAATCTCCCTTGGGGGCTGCTGCCCTGGCCGGCACCTCCTTTCCGATTGACCGCGAGATGACCGCTGCGGCGCTGGGCTTTGATCGCCCCGCCGCCAACTCGCTCGATGCGGTGTCGGATCGCGATTTCGCGCTGGAGTTCCTGTCGGTCGCTTCGATCTGCGCCATGCACCTGTCCCGCTTTGCCGAGGAACTGGTGATCTGGTCGTCGGCGCAGTTCCGTTTCGTGACCCTCTCGGATCGCTTCTCGACCGGCTCGTCGATCATGCCGCAAAAGAAAAACCCCGACGCGGCTGAGCTGATCCGCGCCAAGGTGGGCCGGATCTTTGGCGCCAATACCGCGCTGATGATGGTGATGAAAGGCCTGCCGCTGGCCTATTCCAAGGACATGCAGGAAGACAAAGAGCAGGTCTTTGACGCGGCTGACAACTGGATGCTGGCTCTGGCGGCAATGGAGGGCATGGTCAAAGACATGAGCGCCAACCGCGCCGAGCTGGCCGTGGCCGCGGGCTCTGGTTTCTCGACTGCAACCGATCTGGCGGATTGGCTGGTGCGGGTGCTGGGGCTGCCGTTCCGCGACGCCCACCACATCACCGGGGCGCTGGTGGCCCTGGCCGAGGGGCGCGGCTGTGACCTGCCCGATTTGACGCTGGAAGACATGCAGGGCGTGCACGGCGAGATCACGCAGGATGTCTTTACTGTTCTTGGCGTTGAGAACTCGGTAAACTCGCGGATGTCTTATGGCGGCACGGCGCCGGCGCAGGTGCGCGCCCAGGTGGCCCGCTGGATGGCTCTTTTGCAGGCCTGATGCGGCCCCAAAGCGTATGAACAAGAGCGTGGGCAGCCTTGAACTGCGGCCCACGATCCCCATCTAGGCCCGGTAGCAACCGGGCCGGTTTCTGGAGGCGCGATAATGAAGACATGGATGGTCAACCTGATTGGGATCACCGTTTTGGCTGCGGGATTAAGCGCCTGTGGTGTCGACGGAGAACCGGTGCGCCCCTCTTTGAATGCGGGCATTGGTATTTCCAACTCTGGCGTCCATGCTGGTGGCTCGGTCGGGCTGCAAAAGGGGCCGGTGAATGTTCTTGTGGGCTTCTAGCTGGTCTGAAGGCCAGGATATTTTTGCCCCTTTCACATATGCAAAACGCAAGACCCATGATGGGCAGGAGTCTTTGAACCGTGATCCGTAGAACAATGATGCGTATTTTTTTGCTTCTTGGGGTCTTTGGCCTGTCCGCCTGTGATTTGCCGCAGTCCTATGCCCAGGCGCCTAAGGCCGACAAGGCAGAACAGACGCCCGCCTCTGGGGTGCGCGTTTCTGGATATGCACGGGTTGGTATTTCGCACCGCTTTTGAATTTACCCAGCGTCTGACCTAGGGCATTGGCGGTTGCCAAAGCGCAGGTTTTGACAGGGAATCATTTGCCAGCCCTGCCGGTTTTGGTCTAATCGCCAAGACATGGATCACTTTCTCTACCGCGACGGCGCGCTTTACGCCGAAGACGTGCCGGTTGCCGAGATTGCGGCTGCTGTGGGCACTCCGTTTTATGTCTATTCCACCGCCACCCTGCAGCGCCATTTCCGCCTGTTCGACGAGGCGCTTGCGGGCATGGATCATCTTGTCTGCTATGCGATGAAGGCGGCCAGCAATCAGGCCATCCTCAAGACATTGGCCCAGGTTGGGGCTGGCATGGATGTGGTGAGCCAGGGCGAATATCTGCGGGCCAAGGCGGCAGGGGTTCCCGGCGACAAGATCGTGTTTTCCGGCGTTGGCAAAACGGCGCAGGAAATCCGCTGTGCCCTGTCCGGCGGCATTCGCCAGTTCAACGTCGAATCCGAACCCGAAATGGCCGTGATCAACGCCGTGGCGCTGGAACTGGGACAGGTGGCACCGATCACCATTCGGGTGAACCCGGATGTCGATGCCAAGACCCATGCCAAGATCGCCACCGGAAAATCCGAGAATAAATTTGGCATCCCCATTTCCCGCGCCCGCGAGGTCTATGCGCATGCCGCCACGCTGCCGGGGCTCAAGGTGATTGGCATTGATTGCCATATCGGCTCGCAGCTGACCGAGCTGGAGCCCTTTCGCAAAGCCTATGAAAAAATTGCAGACCTGACCGAGAGCCTGCGCGGCGATGGTCATGACATTCGCCGTCTTGATCTCGGCGGCGGGCTGGGCATCCCCTATACCCGTTCGAACGAAGCCCCGCCGCTGCCGCTGGAATATGGCCAGCTGATCAAGGACACCTTGGGCCATCTGGGCTGCGAGATCGAGATCGAACCAGGCCGGTTGATTGCGGGCAATGCCGGGCTGATGATCAGCAAGGTGATCTATGTGAAATCCGGTGAAGATCGCGAGTTCCTGATCGTGGATGGGGCGATGAACGACCTGATCCGTCCCGCCATGTATGAGGCGCACCATGACATCGTCGCGGTGGATGAACCGGCACCGGGTATCGAAAACCGCCCCTATGATATCGTGGGGCCGGTGTGCGAAACCGGTGATACCTTTGCCAAGCAGCGCGACATGCCGCCTTTGGCGGCGGGGGATCTGATCGCCTTTCGCAGCGCCGGGGCCTATGGTGCGGTGATGGCCAGCGAATATAACTCGCGGCCTCTTATCCCCGAAGTTCTGGTGCATGGGGATCAATTTGCGGTTATTCGCCCACGTCCGGACTTTGACGAAATGATAAACCGCGATACCATCCCGGAGTGGCTGTAGCAGACCTGGCAGATCCTGCCGGGCGTTGGGCCACATGCACCGCCCAAAGGAGGCAGAGCAGCGATGGCGCGACCTGGTAAGCAAACTGGCAAGCAGACTGGCAGGACTGACCCGCGATTGTATCCCCTGCGATGGCCGCTTCGGCTAACGCAGGCGGGGCTGGTCTGTGAACGCGCGCTGCGGGCCTTTTGGCCGTTGTTTTCCGTTTTGGCGGTGACAGCGGCTGGGCTGATGCTGGGGCTGCATGAGCTTATGCCGCCGCTTTTGTTCTGGAGTATTGCCCTCGCGGTGCTGGCTGCTGCGCTGGCTGGCCTGATCTTTGGGCTGTGGCACTTTCGCTATCCCCGCCGGGCAGAGGTGCTGGCGCGATTGGATGCCAGCCTGCCGGGCCGTCCGGTCACCGCTTTGCTGGATGTCCAGGCGATTGGCGTTGCGGATGCCGGGGCAACGGCGCTGTGGCAGGCGCATCAGGCGCGCATGGCGCGGGCCGCGGCAATGGCCCGGGCACCGGCCCCGAATCTGCGCATCGCTGCGGCGGATCCTTTTGCACTGCGCTATGTGGCTCTGGTCTCGCTTGTTATTGCGCTGATTTTTGGCTCGTTCTGGCGGGTTGGCACGCTTTCGGCCATGGCTCCGGGTGGCGGCGAGGCGGCATTGGCAGGCCCGTCCTGGGAGGGCTGGATTGAACCGCCGCTTTATACCGGTCTGCCGGTTCTTTATCTTAATGACCAGCAAGGGGAGCGGCTGGAGCTGGCAGAGGGTAGCCGTATCACCCTGCGGTTTTACGGAGAAGTCGGCGCTTTGAGCCTGGCGCAAAACCTGTCGGCTCAGGGTGCGGCTGCTGTGCAGGATCCGGGGCTTGAGCATGACATCGCGGTTGAGCGCTCTGGCAGCCTGGAGATCGAGGGGCGCGGCGGGCGCCGCTGGGAGGTTGCGGTGGTGCCGGATCAACCCCCGAGCATTTCCATAACCGGCCTGCCCGAGCTGATTGAGGACGGCGCCCTGTCGCTGCCCTTCCTGGCGCAGGATGACTATGGGATCGAGGGCGGTACGGTGCGTATCTCGCTGGACTATCTCGCTTTGTCACGCCGTCACGGATTGACCCCTGATCCCGAGACACGCGCCGATATAGAGCTGGACCTGCCGCTGCCGGTGAGCGGATCGCGGCGGGCCTTTGAAGGGATGCTGATCGAGGATTTTGCCGCGCATCCCTGGGCGAATCTGCCTGTGGTGTTTAGCGTTTCCGTCCGCGATGCGGCGGGGCAATCCTCGGTCTCGTCGGGACTGGGGGCACCGCTGGTGGCGCCACGGTTCTTTGATCCTCTGGCGGCTGCCGTGGCCGAACAGCGCCGGGATCTGATCTGGTCGCGCGACAATAGCCTGCGTATCACCCAGCTGCTGCGGGCGCTGTCACACCGCCCCGAGGATCTGTTCCGCGAGGCGGGCAGCTATCTGCAAATGCGCGGTATTCTGCGCGGGCTGGAGGCTGCCTTGCATCAGGGCAGCGACACCGGGATGCCGATAAGCGAGGGCCAGCGGGATGAGACCGCCGCCGCGCTTTGGGCCCTGGCCCAGAGCCTGGAAGAGGGCGATATCGGGGATGCGCTGGAGCGGATGCAGCGGGCCAAGGAGCGGCTGAGCCAAGCCATGCGGGACGGGGCCAGCGATGAGGAAATCGCCCGCCTGATGCAGAAACTGCGCGAGGCCACGCAGGACTACATGCGCCAGTTGCAGCGTCAGGCGCAGCGCGACAACCCGTCGGGAGACAGCGGTGAGGCGCAGGAAAACGCCATGACGCTGAGCCAGCAGGATTTGCAGGCGATGATGGATCGCATTCAGGAGTTGATGGAACAGGGGCGCATGGCCGAAGCAGAGCAGGCGCTGGAAGAGTTCCAGAGGATGATGGAAAACATGCGGATCAGCCAGAGCCAACAAGGGCAGAATGGCTCTGACGGGCAGCAGGCGATGGAGGATCTCGGCGAGACCCTGCAAGAGCAGCAGGGGCTTTCTGATCAGGCCTTTCGCGATTTGCAGGAGCAGTTCAACCCCAATGCGCAGGCAGGTGAAAGCCAAAGCAATGAAGGGCGCAGCGGCGGCCAGGGGCGGGGGCAGCAACATCAGGGTGGCACCGGCGGTGAGGGCCAGTCCGGCCAAGACGGCAGCGCGGGGCAGGGCGGTCAATCTCCGGGTCAATCTGCTGACGGGTCAACGCAGGGTGGTTCTGAGGGTGGTTCAGCCGGCGCGGGTAGCCTGGCCGAGCAACAGCAGGCCCTGCGAGAGGCACTGCGGCGGCAACAAGAGGGGCTGCCTCTGGGCCAGGGCGCAGAGGGCGAAGCCACCAAGGAGGCGCTGGATCGCGCCGGTAACGCCATGGATGGCGCCGAAGAGGCGCTACGCCAGGGCGATTTGGCCGAAGCAATTGATCGCCAGTCCGAAGCCATGGAGGCTCTGCGCGAAGGCATGCGCGCCCTGGGCGAGGCCATGGCGCAGAACCAACAGCCAGGGCAGCAGCCGGGCCAGGGCGAGACTCCATCCACAGCGGCAGCTGATCCCCTGGGACGGGATCGCAATGCCGGGGGACTGGGAGACGAGCAGAATTCAAAATTTGGCAATGGCCGGGCGCATCGCCGGGCCTGGGATCTGCTGGAAGAACTCCGCCGCCGGGTGGGTGAGCAAGACCGCGAAGAAGACGAACGGCACTATTTTGAACGTCTGTTGGATCAATTCTGAGCCTCCGGCGGGTGGTTTGCCCTGCCTTGGGATACTTGCCCTACCTCGGGATACTTGCCCTACCTCGGGATAAATGTGCCCGCGTCCAGAGACGCAGGAAAGGGGGGGCTCCCGCCCAGGACTTGGGGATTTAAAATCCCGCGTCCTCGTTGGGCCGGGCGCATGACGCTCTGAAAGAGCATCATGCGCGGCGCCTAGGGGCACTGTTGCGGTACTACACCACGGTGGCGTGTCCGCCAGGTAATACGGCTTACAGCTATGGTTGCTGCAAAGCTGTCACCTGTGTGTCCAGCCACAGCCGTAACTGATCCACCCACGTCACATAGCTGCTGAGGTAGGGGTCGGCCTGTGGCAGAATTTCTGCGATCTGCGGTGCATTGCTGTAGACCATCACCAGCGCCAGGACAGCCAGAATCGCCAGGGCAAACCCACGGGTAAACCCGGATTTCCGAGGGGCAGGTGCCATGTGCTCGGACATTGGCGGCGGCGGGCTATCTGCTGCGCGCAGCGTTGAGTTGATCTCTTCGATATCCGGCAGCACGCCGCGTTTGAGCCCGCTGGCCTCGGCTGCCAACCGGCGCGGATCTTCGCCGCGAATGCGGGCCATGCGGTCTTTGCTCTGCCGGGAACGTTGCGCCTCTTCATTCTCTGGCAGATCATCAAGCCCAAGGTTGGGCTGAGTCTCCAATGTCTGGGCCTGGCTTTGGTCCGCAGCGCGCAGGCTTGCTTCGCGCTTTGCTTCCTCGCGCAGGATCTCGCCCAAGGCGGGATCCAACCCACGGGCGGGCGACTGGGGGGCCGACGACTGGGGGGCAGGCTCGGCGATGTCAGCAGCGGCGGTGTCCTGCGCCTGCTGGGACGGGCGCGGGTCATCGTGTTCTGCTGGGGCGGCCACAGCGGCCTCAGCTACCTCCTGGGCCGGGCTGTCGGGGGCGGCGGAAGCCTCTGGTTGGGGCTCGGATGCAAACCTCCCGCCGGTGCCCTGATCCGCGAGGTCGGATTGATCGCTGGGGGTGGGATCCTGGCGCGCAGCGGAGGCCTCGCTCGAGGGAGGGGGCGCGGGGGTGGCCGAGGGGGCGGCGGTCTGCACCTGGGAGGGACCTGCTGCCGGATCAGCGGGTGGGGTGTCTACAAAATTGCGGTCTGCATCGGCATCGGCGGCAAAGCCCGCAGCCTGTTGAAACCAGGTATCACCGCAGTTGGAGCACTGCACATCACGACCTTCTTCGGGAATGACGTCATCCGGCACTTCGTACTGGGCACCACAATTCGGGCAGGTCAGACGCATAGTGATCTCCTTGACCCCGGCGGTCTCCGGGGAGCTGTCGGCAGTATTTTCAAATGACAATAGGCAGTTCGGCGCTTTGGCGAAAGGGTGAATTGTGCTTTGTCGGCTCCGTCAGGGGCTGCATTGGGTGCTTTGGGCCATGGCCCATTGAAACTGACGGGCTGCTGGGGCAAAACTGCTCTGCGTATACAGGGGACAGTCGTGATAGAGCTGGAAAACGTTGGTTACAACTACGGAGGCGGGGAGCTGCTGAGCGATGTCTCGGTAAAACTGGCTCCTGGGTCTTTTCATTTTCTGACCGGGCCCTCGGGCGCGGGCAAGACCACGCTGTTGAAACTCTGCTATGGCGCGCTGACACCCACTTCGGGTCGGGTGCGGGCCTTTAACATGGATGTGCAGGGGCTGGACCGGGATCAGATGGCGCATCTGCGGCGTCGTGTCGGGGTGGTGCATCAGGACTGCCGGTTCCTGGACCACCTTGCGGTGATCGAAAACATTGCCCTGCCGCTGATCGTCGCTGGCAAGGATCTGTCCCAGGAAGAGGCCAACCTGCGCGAATTGCTGACCTGGGTTGGCCTGTCACAGCGCGCCGATGCGCTGCCACCGGAACTGTCCGGCGGCGAGCGGCAGCGGGCGGCACTTGCACGGTCGGTGATCCTGTCACCGGATGTGATTATCGCGGATGAGCCCACCGGCAACGTCGATTGGGACATGTCACAACGGCTTTTGCAGCTGCTGGTCGAACTCAACCGGATGGGCAAGACCATTCTGGTGGCGACCCATGATATGGCGCTGATCCGCGCTGCCAAGAAACAGGTGCAGGCGCGGGTGTTGCGGATCTCGGCCAAACAGCTGATCCAAGCGGGGGCAGACCTATGAGCGAAGGACGGTTGCGTAAACTCATCATGGGCGATGCTCAGGCGGACCGGGTGGTGCCGCCCAGCGGATTCACCGCCCATCTGACGCTGTTTGTCTCTGGGGCGATGGCCTTTCTTGCGGTTTTTGCCCTCGCCCTGTCGCTGGCCTCGGGGCGGCTGGCCAACCGCTGGGCGGATGAGCTGGCCCGCGCCGCCACCCTGCGGATCAATGCCCCAGCCGAGCAGCGCCAGGCCCAGACCGAGGCGGCGCTGACGATTTTGCGCCAGACCCCTGGGGTTGCCTCGGCTCGTGCCTTTAGCGCCGAAGAACAGGCAGAGCTGCTGGCGCCCTGGTTTGGATCCTCCCTGCCCATCGACAGCCTGCCGGTGCCGCAGCTGATCGAGGTGATCGAAGGCGATCCCGGCTATGATGGCACCGGGCTGCGCCTGCGATTGCAAGCCGAGGTGCCGGGCGCAGTGCTGGATGACCATACCCGCTGGCGCGCGCCGCTGGTGGATGCCGCCCGCGCCCTGCGGCGCCTGGGGACGGTCTCCATTCTGCTGATTGCCGGGGCCACGGCCGCGATGATCACGCTGGCGGCCAATGCCGCGCTGGCGGCCAACGCACAGGTGATCGAAGTGCTGCGTCTAGTCGGGGCGCTGGACAGCTATATTGCGCATGCCTTTGTGCGCCGCTTTACCCTGCGCGCCCTTGGCGGGGCTGCGGTTGGCGTTGGGCTGGGCATGATCGGGGTCTGGCTGATGCCAAGCGCCTCGAATGAGGGCGGCTTTTTGACCGGGCTTGGGTTTCAGGGCTGGGGCTGGGTTCTGCCACTGTTGATCCCGCCCCTGGGGGCCCTGGTTGCCTTTGCGGCCACCACCCGCGCCGCCAATAAACGTTTGGGAGATTTGACGTGACATTTGCAATTCAGTGGCTGCGGTCTTTTCTCTTTGTGTTCCAGATCTATTTCATGATGCCGATCTTTGGCCTGATGTTTGCGCCCTGGGCGATCTTTAGCAAACGGGGCGCGCGGGTCTGCTGCAAAAGCTATTCGCGCTGGGTGTTCTGGACGGCGCGTTTCATGGTGGGCATTCGCTGCGAAGTGCGCGGCACGCCGCCATCGGGCGAGGTGCTGATTGCCGCAAAACACCAGTCGTTTCTGGACATCATGATGATCTTCACGGCGCTGCCGACAGCCAAGTTCATCATGAAAAAAGAGATCCTGCGGACTCCGGTGATTGGCCAATATGCCAAGCTGCTGGACTGTGTCGCGGTGGATCGCGGCAAGCGTGGTGCGGCCATCGACAAGATGGTGCAGGACGTCAAGGAAGGCCATCAGGAAGCAGGCCAGCTGATCATCTATTCGCAAGGCACCCGCGTCGCACCAGGCGTCAAGGCCGACTACAAGGTTGGCACCGGGGTGCTGTATGAACAGCTGGGACAGCCCTGCGTGCCGGTGGCCACCAATGTCGGTGTGCTTTGGCCGCGCACCGGTATCATGCGCAAACCCGGCGTTGCCGTGGTGGAGTTCCTCGACCCGATCGAGCCAGGCCTGGACCGGAAAGAATTTATGGAAATCCTGGAGGCCCGGGTGGAAGCCAAATCGGATGAATTGATGCGGGAAATAGGGTTTGATCCAGATGCAGTATCTTAAAACGATTGACGACCTGGAGGCGCTTTATGGCACCCCGGGGGCACCTGCGCTGCGCAAGGTGGCGCGCCGGATGACGCCGCTGTATCGTAAATGGATCATGGCTTCCAAGCTCTGCATGTTGACCACCGTGGGGCCTGAAGGCACCGATGACAGCCCGCGCGGCGACGATGGTCCGGTGGTGCAGGAGCTGGATCCCGGAACCCTGGCCATGCCCGACTGGCGTGGCAACAACCGGTTGGATTCGCTGCGCAATATCATTCACGACGGGCGGGTCTCGCTGATGTTCCTGGTGCCGGGGTCGAACAATGTTGTGCGGGTCAATGGCACCGCCCAGGTGACGGCGGATGCGGATCTGCGCGCCCGGTTTGAAAAGAAGGGCATGCAGCCCGCCACCGTGATCGTCATCGCCATTGATGAGATCTACAGCCAATGCGCCCGTGCCATGCTGCGGGCGGGCACCTGGAAGGGGCAGGACGAAAGTCAGGACCTGCCCTCGATGGGAGAGATCCTGGCCGAGCAGACCGATGGCGAAGAGGGCGGCAAAGACTATGATCAGGCCTGGGGCGCGCGGGCAGCCCAGACCATGTGGTAACCTATGGACCCCGTTCAGCTCCCAGGTCAGATAGCGCCCCATCCAGATCCCGAGGCCAGGGCATTCCTGATCTGGCTGGGGGGCTATCTGGCCATCTATCTGCTGCTGATGTGGCGATCCCCCCGGTTCCGCGACAGCTTTCTCGATTGGATCACCCTGAAGGACCCTTTGGGGCTGGGCTTCTGGCGGCAGAACATTCTGTTTGCCGCTTTCAGTCTCGCCTATTTTGCCGTGGCTGTCCTGTTTCTCGGGGGCTGAGGCTGAGCATTTAGGGCGCAGAGGCCGCGCGTTGGGTTCGCCTCTGCGCCCGTGTTGTTCCGGGCCGGCGGGGTCAGGCGATGACCTCACCAATCAGTACCTGCGGCTGGATATTGGTGAAATTTGCCACATCCGCCATCACCGGGCCTGAGACTTTCATCGCGGCGCCCATGGCGTCCCGATCAGCAAAGACGATTGTGGCTACGGCGTGAAATCCGGCGGGTTGATCCGGGCCACCGGTCAGGCCCTTCGTAACCAGAACCTGGTCGATATGTGGCCCCATGTGTTCCTGGACCAGCGGCATATGCGTATCGGCATAATAGGCGTGATCAAAGGTACTGCCGTCGCTGACCGGATAGATAACTTGTAGTGAAACAGCCATGTGCCGTCCTCCCTTGGATTTAAGTTGAGAGCAGTAGACAACTGATATGGCGGCTTTCCTAGCGATAGTTTTTGCGACGCTGCGCTGCGTTCCAGATGTAGCACTTTAGCCAGTTTTGAGAAGATCTGCGCGTCAGTGCCTCCGGAACAAGTTGTCATTGGGGGCTTCGGTTGTCTAGCTTTCGGGCTCAGGCGCCCTGATCCAAAGCCAGCTGCTGCCATCCGCATCGTCTGGAAAGGCGGCAAAAAACACCCCCCAGCGCGCAAGAGAGCCACGTGGTCCGGTGAGCCATCCTTTGGAAACGCTATGTGGGCCGACATCCGCACTCGGATCAACCGGGAGATCGGGCAGTTCTTCTGGGACAATGGCTTCCAGCCTTGCCAGCAGGTCTTCGGCCTCTGGTCGGCTCAAGGCATGGGGGTCATGCGCTTCGATTGTGCATTTTGCCGTTTCAAGGCGCAGGAAGGCGCCGGTTGCAGGGTCGATCCACAGCACATCCTGAAAGCCGTCCAAAACCTCTACCAAACCGTAGTCGCTTGGGGTTCCAAAATCGCGGTTGAAATGGTGGGCGACGCAGATATCCTTAAAAAACATGGCAAGCCGTTCAGGACGGCTTGTTGTTGGCCACAAAGTTGACGCCGCAGCACCGCCAAGGGCCAATCCGGCGATCACGATGGGAATGAGAATTTGCCGTTTCAAAAATTCGTCCTATTGGGGATCGCCCCGGCAAAATAATGCCGGGGCGCAGCCATCAAGTTTTAGCTGTGGATGGCGCCGGTGCCGCAGGCCAGGGCGGCTTCGCGCACGGCTTCCGAATAAGTCGGATGGGCGTGGCAGGTCAGGGCGACGTCTTCGGCGGAGGCGCCAAATTCCATCGCGACGCAGAGCTCGTGGATCAAGTCGCCAGCGCCGGGGCCAATGATAGCCGCGCCCAGGATGCGGTCGGTTTCCTTGTCGGTGATGATTTTGACAAAACCACCCTCGGCCTGATGCACCGCCTTGGCCCGGGCATTGGCCATGAAGTTGAACTTGCCAACCTTGATCTTGCGCCCCTCGGCCTTGAGTGCATCCTCAGTCGCGCCAACGGTGGCGACCTCGGGGGTGGTGTAGACCACACCGGGGATAACGCCGTAGTTCACATGGCCATGTTTGCCGCCAAGGACATCCGCCACGGCCATGCCCTCATCCTCGGCCTTATGGGCCAGCATGGGCCCCTCAATGACGTCGCCAATGGCATAGATACCGGGCACATTGGTGCGCCACTGGGAGTCGGTGGCGATCTGGCCGCGCTCGGTCAGTTTGACACCCAAAGCCTCCAGGCCCAGCCCATCTGCATAGGCTTTGCGCCCGGTTGCAACCAGCACCACATCGGCGTCGAGGCTTTCCTCGGTCTCGGGGGTTTTCTTCAGCGCGTATTTCACCTTGGCCTTGGTCTTGGAGGCCTCAACCCCCTGCACAGCCGCGCCCATGATGAAGGTCAGACCCTGTTTTTCCAGGATCCGCTTGAAGCCGCGCTGAACGTCCTTGTCCATGCCAGGGCAGACCGCATCCATATATTCAACAACGGTGACCTCAGAACCGAGACGGGCATAGACCGAGCCCAGTTCCAGCCCGATGACGCCGGCGCCGATAACGACCATTTTCTTGGGCACCTTGGGCAGATCCAGCGCGCCGGTGGAGGTGACAACGATCTTTTCGTCGACCTCGACACCAGGCAGGGCGGAGGGCACAGAGCCGGTGGCCACGACGATGTTCTTGGCCTCATGGATGTCATCGCCAACCTTGACCTGCCCGACCGCCGGAATCGTGGCCCAGCCTTTGAGCCAGTCGATCTTGTTCTTTTTCATCAGGAACTCAACGCCGCCGGTATTCTGGCCCACGACGTCCTCCTTGTAGGATTTCATCTGGTTCCAGTCGACGGAGGGAGATTTGCCTTTGAGCCCCATGTTGCCAAAGTTGTGCTCGGCCTCGTGCAGCATATGGGTGGCATGCAGCAGCGCCTTGGAGGGGATGCAGCCAATGTTGAGGCAGGTGCCGCCGAGGGTCTCGCGGCCCTCTACGATGGCAGTTTTGAGGCCCAGCTGGGCGCAGCGGATGGCGCTGACATAGCCGCCGGGGCCTGCACCGATGATGATGACGTCGTAGCTTGCCATTATTGAGGGTCCTTTTGCGGTTTGTGTGGGAGTTGGGGCTCTGCCCCCGGCCCGAGTGGGCCTCCCCCGAGGTATTTGTGGAAAGATGAAAGCCTAGATGAGGGCGGCGATCAACATGGATGTGGTGGCCAGAAGGCCGATAAACCAGATCACCGAGCGCCAGGGAGAGAGCCCCAGGGCATAGGCAGGGACATAGGCGATGCGGGCGCCGAGATAGATCCAGGCGCAGGTCTGGGTAATTTGCGTGGATTGTTCACCAAGGGTCACGACCAGGCAGGCAATGGTGAAGAGGATAAGCCCTTCGAAGTGGTTCTCCATCGCCCGTTTGAAGCGGCCTGCGAGGCCGGTGAGCTCGACGGGCGTGTCGCGTGGGCCGAGGGCAACCTTGGGGCTGACCTGCCGGTTGGCCGTGGCGGAATAGGCGCAGAACTGCAGGACTTGCAATAGGGCGGCGAGGGCGAGGGTGGTGAGTTCAGTGGTCATTTGGGGGTTCCAATTGGGCGTTCAACTCTTGTTGTGCTAAAAAGCATCAGCCCAGCAAAATAGGTGAAAAATGCCCCCAGCATGCAAAGCGGCGCAATGAGGGATACCGTTGCGAGAAAAGTTGGCTCTCTGAAGCCTTTGCTTGGATTAAACCAGCTTAGGTGTTGGTAGGAGTTTGAAATCCATACGCCGGTAAACGCGGCATAAAAAAAGACAGGTGCCACCAAAAAAACGAACATAAGCACCTGACGGTGCATTGGAAAAATCAGATTCAATAGGCTCGAGCATTCGGAGCATCTATGTGCGTCGTATTTGGGTTCGAAACCGGTATCCTGAAGAGTGTTCAACATGGCGCCAACAGGTTGAATGGATTTACACACTGGACACCGGTATCTCACGACATGAGATGATAATCCGAGGCCCCGAGCATCTCTTACTGATATTTTGCTACGATGTGCCAAGATTGGTCATAAATCCATCAGCAATGATTGGCGGACCTCCCAGCTTGCGGATTTTGCAGGGAAGGAGGTCCGTTAAAGGTTTTTACAGATCCATCAGCAGGCGGCGGGGATCTTCCAGGGCTTCTTTGACGCGCACCAGGAAGGTCACTGCGCCTTTGCCGTCGACGATGCGGTGGTCGTAGCTCAGCGCCAGATACATCATCGGGCGGATCACCACTTCACCGTTGATCGCCATCGGGCGATCCTGGATCTTGTGCATGCCGAGGATGCCGGACTGTGGCGGGTTCAGGATTGGCGAGGACATCAGCGAGCCATAGACACCACCATTGGAGAGCGTAAAGGTGCCGCCCTGCATCTCTGCCATGGTCAGCTTGCCGTCGCGGGCGCGTTTGCCTTTTTCCGAGATGGCTTTTTCGATCTCGGCAAAGGACATCGCATCGGCGTCGCGGATCACCGGAACCACCAGGCCGGTTGGGGTGCCGGCGGCGACGCCCATGTGGACAAAGTTCTTGTAGACCACATCGGTGCCGTCGATCTCGGCGTTGACTTCGGGCACTTCTTTCAGGGCGTGACAGCAGGCCTTGGTGAAGAAGGACATAAAGCCGAGACGCACACCGTGCTTTTTCTCAAACTGGTCTTTGTACTGATTGCGCAGGGCCATGACTTCACCCATGTCCACCTCGTTATAGGTGGTGAGCATCGCGGCGGTGTTCTGGCTTTCCTTCAGGCGCTTGGCGATGGTCTGGCGCAGGCGGGTCATTTTTACCCGTTCCTCGCGGGAGGCATCATCCGCAGCGACAGGCGCGCGCGGGGTTGGTGCTGCGGCGGCGGCTGGCGCGGGGGCTGCTGCGGCGGCCGCCATGGCGCGGGCGACGTCGTCTTTCATGATACGGCCATCGCGACCGGTGCCTGCCACATTGGCGGCAGAGAGCCCGGCTTCGGCCATGGCTTTTTCCGCCGATGGCGCATTGGCGATGTCCTTGCCTGCGGCGGCAGGAGCCGCAACAGCAGCGGGCGCTGTGGCTGGCGCCGCCGCGACCGCTGCACCGGCACCTGCAATCACGCCCAGTTTGGCGCTGGCTTCGACTGTGGCGCCTTCGGCAGCGGTGATTTCTGCCAGCACACCTGCGGCGGGGGCGGGCACTTCGACGGAGACTTTATCCGTTTCCAGCTCGCAGAGCATTTCATCCTGCGCCACGGTATCGCCGACCTTTTTGAACCAGACAGAGACGGTGGCCTCGGTCACGGATTCGCCCAGGGTGGGGACCATGACGTTGGTGCTGGCTGTCGCGGCCTCTGGCGCTGCGGCTGCCGGGGCTGCAGCAGCGGCCGGAGCCGGAGCGGCCCCGGCGCCTGAGGCGGAGATATTGGCCAGCAGCGCGTCAACACCGACGGTCTCACCTTCACTGGCGACGATATCCGCCAGCACGCCAGCGGCAGGGGCGGGCACCTCGACGGTGACCTTGTCGGTTTCCAGCTCACAGAGCATTTCATCCTGCGCCACGGTGTCGCCGGGTTTCTTGAACCAGGTGGCCACGGTGGCTTCGGTAACGGATTCGCCCAGGGTGGGCACGCGAACTTCGGTTGTCATGTCTGTCTTCCTCAGATGCTCAGCGCGTCGTTCACGAGCGCAGCTTGTTGGGCTTTATGTTGGCTGGCGAGGCCGGTTGCAGGCGACGCCGAGGTGGCACGGCCGACGTAAGCGGGCCGGGTGTGCTTGGCCTTGATCCGGCTCAGCACCCATTCGATATTGGGCTCGATAAAGGTCCAGGCGCCCTGGTTCTTGGGCTCTTCCTGGCACCAGACCATTTCGGCGCCTTTGAACCGTTCCAGCTCCTTGACCAGCGAGATCGCCGGGAAGGGGTAGAACTGCTCGATGCGCATCAGATAGACGTCGTCAATGCCACGGGCATCGCGCTCTTCCAGCAGGTCATAGTAAACCTTGCCCGAGCACATGACCACGCGCTTGATCTTGTCATCCTTGACCAGCTTGGTCTCGGAATTGCCGTGCTGGGCATCATCCCACAGCACCCGGTGGAAGCTGGAACCGGTGGTGAATTCCTCGGCATTGCTGACGGCCAGTTTGTGACGCAGCAGCGATTTGGGCGTCATCAGCATCAGCGGCTTGCGGAATGAGCGATGCAGCTGGCGGCGCAGGATGTGGAAGTAGTTTGCCGGTGTGGTGCAATTGGCAACAATCCAGTTGTCCTGACCACACATCTGCAGGAATCGTTCCAGACGGGCCGATGAGTGCTCAGGCCCCTGGCCTTCAAAACCATGTGGCATCAGGCAGACCAGACCGGACATCCGCAGCCATTTGCTTTCGCCCGACGAGATGAACTGATCGAACATGATCTGGGCACCATTGGCAAAATCGCCGAACTGCGCTTCCCAGAGTGTCAGCGCGTTGGGTTCTGCCAGCGAATAGCCATATTCAAAACCCAAGACGGCATATTCCGACAGGGCAGAGTCAATCACGTCGTATTGTGACTGGCCTTCACGGATGTGGTTGAGCGGGTAGTAGCGCTCTTCGGTGTCCTGGTTGATGATCCCGGAATGGCGCTGCGAGAAGGTGCCACGGGTGGCATCCTGACCGGACAGCCGTACCGGGAAACCTTCGGTCAGCAGCGAGCCAAAGGCCAGGGCTTCGCTGGTGGCCCAGTCAAAGCCTTCACCGCTTTCAAACATCTTGCCACGGGTTTCGAGAACCCGGCCCACGGTGCGGTGGATCGGGAAGCCCTCTGGCACGCTGGCAAGAGATTTACCGATTTCCGCCATGGTTTCCGGGGCAATGGCGGTTTTTCCGCGCTGGTATTTGTTTTCCTTTTGACGATCCAGATGTGACCAGCGCCCATCCAGCCAGTCGGCCTTGTTGGGTTTGTAGTCTTTCCCGATCTCAAACTCTTCGTTCAGCTTGGCCTGAAAGGCCGCCTTCATGTCTTCGATTTCACCCTCGGGGATCAGACCATCCTTGACCAGGCGTTCCGTATAGAGGCTGAGCGTGGTTTTGTGGCCTTTGATCTTTTTGTACATCAGCGGGTTGGTGAACATGGGCTCGTCGCCCTCGTTGTGACCAAAGCGGCGGTAGCAGAAGATATCCAGCACCACGTCCTTGCCAAACTTCTGGCGGAACTCGGTGGCCACCTTGGCGGCATGCACCACGGCTTCCGGGTCATCGCCATTGACGTGGAAGATCGGCGCCTCAACCACCAGCGCGTTGTCGGTGGGATAGGGCGAGGAGCGCGAGAAATGCGGCGCGGTGGTGAAACCGATCTGGTTGTTCACCACGATATGCATGGTGCCGCCGGTCTTGTGACCCTTGAGGCCAGACAGCGCAAAGCACTCGGCCACAACGCCCTGACCGGCAAAGGCCGCATCACCGTGCAACAGGATCGACAGAACCTTGGTGCGCGCATCGTCGTTCTTTTGGTCCTGCTTGGCGCGGACCTTGCCCAGAACAACCGGGTTCACCGCCTCCAGGTGAGAGGGGTTGGCGGTCAGACTAAGGTGCACGATATTGCCGTCAAATTCGCGATCCGACGAGGCCCCGAGGTGGTATTTCACATCGCCGGATCCATCGACGTCTTCGGGTTTGAAGCTGCCACCCTGGAACTCGTTGAAGATGGCGCGATAGGGTTTCTGCATCACATTGGCCAGAACCGACAACCGGCCCCGGTGGGGCATGCCGATGACGATCTCTTCGACGCCAAGGTTGCCGCCGCGCTTGATGATCTGCTCCATCGCGGGGATCAGGCTTTCGCCACCATCCAGGCCGAACCGCTTGGTGCCCATGTATTTCACATGCAGGAATTTCTCGAACCCCTCGGCCTCAACCATCTTGTTGAGGATCGCCTTGCGGCCCTCGCGGGTGAAGGTGATTTCCTTGTCGTAGCCCTCGATACGCTCTTTCAGCCAGGCGGATTGTGCCGGATCAGAGATATGCATGTATTGCAGGGCAAAGGTGCCGCAGTAGGTGCGTTTGACGATGTCGACGATCTGCCGCATCGAGGCCACCTGAAGCCCCAGAACATTGTCGATAAAGATCGGGCGATCCATATCGGTTTCCATAAAGCCGTAGTTTTTTGGATCCAGCTCGGGGTGGGGGGCATCGCTGCGCATCGCCAGCGGGTCCAGATCGGCGGCCAGATGGCCCCGGATCCGGTAGGCGCGGATCAGCATCAGGGCGCGGATCGAATCCAGCACCGCGCGCTGGATCTGCTCGTCCGAGACCTCAACGCCTGCTTTGGCGGCTTTCTCGGCGATTTTCTTGCCAGCGGCCTTGGTTTCCACCGGGGCAGGCCATTCGCCTGTCAATGCGGCGGTCAGATCATCCGTGGGCATCGGCGGCCAGTCAGCACGGGCCCAGGAGGGTCCGGCGGCCTCTGCTTTGACGTCGAGA
The DNA here is from genome assembly GCF_000473205.1 of Pseudophaeobacter arcticus DSM 23566. Lineage (NCBI taxonomy): Bacteria > Pseudomonadati > Pseudomonadota > Alphaproteobacteria > Rhodobacterales > Roseobacteraceae > Pseudophaeobacter > Pseudophaeobacter arcticus. The sequence continues at coordinate 3,074,907 of NZ_KI421507.1, read as the reverse complement.
TCGGCATCGCCCATCTGGCGGAAGAACTCACCCCAGGCGGCATCGACCGCATTGGGGTCAGTGGCATATTGCGCATAGAGCTGTTCAAGATATTCGGCATTGTGCCCCTGCATAAAGGAGGAGGCGTGGAACAGGTCGTTGGGAGAGTTATCGGTCATGGATGTGCTCACTGCAGAGGATCAGAGACTGAAAATCAAAAGGGACAAGCGATGTCATGCGAAAGGGCTTCGCGGACGGGTATATTGCAGATGTGTTTCGCAATACTTACGGCGCGCAAGGCGGGGCAAAGGCAATCAACGCAATCACTTGCGGTGCCTGTTGCGGCCTGGCTCGGGTATCGGAAATCCTGTGTCATGTGACCTGCCATATCCGGGTAGAGAGTATGGGGCGACCAAAGCCGCCCCAAAGGATCTTTAGCCTTTGATCGCTTTCAGCACTGCTTCGCCCAGGCCCGCTGGGCTTTCGGCGACAACGATGCCAGCAGAGCGCATGGCTTCGATCTTGTCCTCGGCACCACCTTTGCCACCGGCAACGATTGCGCCCGCGTGGCCCATGCGGCGGCCGGGAGGGGCTGTACGGCCAGCGATAAAGCCAGCGACGGGCTTCCAGCGGCCTTTTTTGCGCTGCTCGGCGAGGAACTCAGCGGCTTCTTCTTCAGCGGAGCCACCAATTTCACCAATCATGATGATCGACTGGGTCTCGTCATCATCCAGGAACAGGTCCAGCACGTCGATGTGCTCGGTGCCTTTGATCGGGTCGCCACCGATGCCAACAGCCGAAGACTGGCCAAGACCAATATCCGAAGTTTGTTTCACGGCTTCATAGGTCAGGGTGCCGGACCGGGACACAACCCCAACCGAGCCACGTTTGTGGATATGACCAGGCATGATGCCGATCTTGCAGGCGTCCGGGGTGATCACGCCGGGGCAGTTGGGACCAATGAGGCGCGAGCTGCTACCTTCCAGCGCGCGCTTCACCCGCATCATGTCCAGCACAGGAATGCCTTCGGTGATGCAGACGATCAGTTCCATCTCGGCGTCGATCGCCTCGAGGATTGAATCGGCCGCAAAGGGGGGCGGCACGTAGATGACGGAGGCATTGGCCTCGGTCACGTGCTTGGCTTCGTGCACGGAGTTGAAGACCGGCAGGTTCAGGTGGCTCTGGCCGCCTTTGCCTGGGGTGACGCCGCCAACCATTTTGGTGCCATAGGCGATGGCCTGTTCAGAGTGAAAGGTGCCCTGCGAGCCGGTGAAGCCCTGACAGATGACCTTGGTGTTTTCGTCGATGAGGACTGCCATGTATTCAGATCCTATTTGTGCAGTGGTGAACTGGTCGTAAAGGCAAATGACGGTCTCTCACCGGGTTTGGCACCGCCGTTATAGCGTTGCTTCAACCCCAAAAAGCCATCTGCCCCAAACGAAAACGCAGTTTCCACAATTGGGTTGTTTGCTTTGGAGACCAGGCAGGTCATTGCTGCCTCCACGTCCCCAAATCGCGATTCAATAGTCAGGTTCGAGTAGTTGAAGGCGGGGGCCTCAGTTACTGATGAACTCCAGTAATCAGGCATCCCAAATTCAATTTTCTCTACACCTTCAGCAACTTCTTCCAGATGCTCCGCAGCCTTTCTTTGACAGATGGTATCTGCAGCGGCGATGGATGAGACCGAAAACAGATAGTCATCCACGCGTTTGATCTCCAAGCCCAAGGTAGGAGATGCCGCTGCTACAAACATTGTCGATAAAAAAAGGTAGCGTGAGAAACACATCAGCCTTTAACCGCTTTCACGATCTTCTCGGCGCCGTCAGAGAGGTTGTCGGCTGCGATCACGTCAAGACCAGAGGTGTTGATGATCTCTTTGCCGGCTTCCACATTGGTGCCCTCAAGGCGCACAACCAGCGGAACCTTCAGGCCGACTTCCTTCACCGCGGCGACAACGCCCTCGGCAATCACATCGCAGCGCATGATGCCGCCGAAGATGTTGACCAGGATGCCTTTGACCTGTGGGTCAGAGGTGATGATCTTGAAGGCCTCGGTGACTTTCTCTTTGGTGGCGCCGCCACCAACATCGAGGAAGTTTGCAGGCTCAGCACCGTAGAGTTTGATGATGTCCATGGTGGCCATCGCCAGACCGGCACCGTTCACCATGCAGCCGATCTCACCGTCGAGTGCGATGTAGTTCAGGTCATACTTGGAGGCTTCCAGCTCTTTGGAGTCTTCCTCGGTGGTGTCGCGCAGTTCGGCCACATCGGGGTGACGATACATGGCGTTGCCGTCAAAGCTGACCTTGGCGTCGAGCACTTTCAGATCACCGGTGTCAGACACGATCAGCGGGTTGATTTCCAGCATCTCCATGTCTTTGTCGGTGAAGGCCTGGTACAGCTGACCCATCAGTTTGACGCACTGCTTGATCTGCTGACCCTCAAGGCCCAGCGAGAAGGCGATGCGACGGCCGTGGAAGGCCTGATAGCCAGTGGCCGGATCAACCGAGAAGGACAGGATTTTATCAGGTGTTGATGCCGCAACCTCTTCGATGTCCATGCCGCCCTCGGTGGAGCAGACAAACGAGATGCGCGAGGTCTGGCGATCCACCAGCAGAGCCAGGTACAATTCGGTCTGAATGCCCGAACCGGCTTCGATATAGATGCGGTTGACCTGTTTGCCCACTGGGCCGGTCTGATGGGTGACCAGGGTGCGCCCCAGCATCTTTTTGGCTTCTTCTGCCGCTTCCTCGACCGATTTGGTCAGGCGGACACCGCCCTTTTCACCGGCATCGGCTTCTTTGAAGGAGCCCTTGCCGCGACCGCCGGCATGGATCTGCGCCTTTACCACCCAAAGTGGGCCGTCAAGCTCACCTGCTGCGGTTTTGGCTTCGTCGGCCTTTAGCACAACGCGGCCGTCGGAAACTGGCGCTCCGTAGCTGCGAAGGAGGGCCTTGGCCTGATATTCGTGGATGTTCATGAGAAACTGTCCCGTCTGGCTTCAATAATCTCTGTCATAACGCCGTCATATGCCAAATGTTTAAAGGCTTTTTTGACGTCTCACAGAGAAATGGTGAAGATTTTCGGGTTTTGTGATCACAGGTTTCAGGGGTGTGATCACAAATTTACAAATGCCTAATTCATGTGATTCGTCGCAGGGCGTCTGGTCAAAAACTTGGACGTCAGGCCAAAACCGACATCCATGGCAAGGCACCGACCCCTGAGCGATCTGACCGTGCGGCTTTGCCACCCCGAATAAACGCCTGGTTGTGGGGCTTCAAAAGAAAATGCACGCCCCCGCGGGAACGTGCATTGTAGGTATTGGCTGCGACCAAAATCGCGGCAGAAATCAGGCCAGCGAGCTGTCGATACCTTTGCAGGCGTCAACCAGACCCTGGACAGCTGCAACCGAGGTGTCGAACATTTCTTGCTCGTCTTTGTTGAGCTTGATGTTGACCACACGCTCAACACCGCCGGCGCCGATCACTGTGGGCACGCCCACATACATGTCTTTCACGCCGAGGTCGCCATCACAGTAGGCGGCGCAGGGCAGGACGCGCTTTTGGTCTTTCAGGTAGGCTTCGGCCATTTCAATTGCCGAGGCAGCAGGCGCATAGAAGGCAGAGCCGGTTTTCAGCAGGCCAACGATTTCGGCGCCGCCGTCACGGGTACGCTGAACCATTGCGTCCAGTTTCTCCTGGGTGGTCCAGCCCATGTCGATCAGATCGGGCAGGGGGATGCCGCCAACGGTAGAGTAGCGCACCGAAGGCACCATGGTGTCGCCGTGGCCGCCCAGAACAAAGGCGGTGACGTCGCGCATGGAGACGTTGAATTCTTCGGCCAGGAAGTGGCGGAAGCGGGCAGAGTCCAGCACGCCAGCCATGCCGCAGACCTTGTTGGTCGGCAGGCCAGAGAATTTCTGCAGCGCCCAGACCATCGCGTCCAGCGGGTTGGTGATGCAGATGACAAATGCGTTTGGCGCGTGGGCTGCGATGCCTTCGCCAACGGATTTCATCACTTTCAGGTTGATGCCCAGCAGGTCATCACGGCTCATGCCGGGTTTGCGCGCCACACCAGCGGTGACGATGCAGACGTCGGCGCCAGCAATTGCCGAATAATCGCTGGAGCCAGCCATGGCTGCGTCGATTTTCTCAACAGGGCCGGATTGGGCGATGTCGAGCGCTTTGCCCTGGGGGAGGCCGTCAGCGATGTCAAACAGAACGACGTCGCCGAGTTCTTTGATTGCTGCGAGATGGGCGAGCGTGCCGCCGATGTTGCCTGCGCCAATAAGCGCGATCTTGGGTCTGGCCATGGGGATTTCTCTCCGGTCCGGTTGAAATTGGGGGGATGCCTACGCCCTCACGCGCGTCCGCGCAAGGGTTCTGCACTGCGGCATATCGCAGAGGAGGGGCGGATCGCAGCGGTGAGTGCGCGCAAATAGGCTTGCAAATAAGGGGGATGCGGTGATCCGTTATTGCGAAAGCTGTTGCTATGTTTTTCGCATTTGTGATCGGGAGGGTCGCATTTGCCGGGCTGGTGCGCGGCTTCAACCGGGCGCCAATGCTCTTTGCAGTCGAAGGTGCAGCTTCGATTCTAGCTGTGCAGTGGCGCAGAAGAGGGGGGTGGCCGCGCCAATTGTGGGGAATTGGCGGGCCGGATCAGGGCCTTGAACGGGGGCAAGTGCCCCTGTGATCAAGGTCGACCTGTTTGTCGAATGGGCCCAAGATTGGCCCAGGATTGGCCTGTGGCACAGGCCTCACCTGTGGTCACTCCGGCTGCCATGGGGGCGGGCGCGCCCTATGCGCGCCAGACTTTGCGATGATCAGCCAGTGATGATCAGCCAGTGCTAAGCCACCAGTGATAATCAGCCAGTGTGGGGGAGGCTTGGGGATCAGGCGTCGTTTTCAACCGTTGGAACGGCCTCGGCCAGGGCTTCAAACGACTGTCCCGAGGCCATGAGGCAGGTCATGCCGGTGGGCATGGTAACGGTGATGGTCCAGCTGCCGCTTTCGGCGGAGGCGAAGGTCTCCATCACCATGCCTTGCTGGCCAATGCCAATGGCCTGACGGCTTTCACCATATTTCGAGGCGAGGCGCTCGACGACGACCTCGCGGGGGGCGCAATTGCGGCCCTGGGCCAGTGCGGGGGAGGCAGCCATGAGGCTCGCGGTAAAGCCCAATACAGACAGGCCAAGTACAGTTTTAAACATCGTCTTCTCCTTGGGTTTTACCCTATGCGGAACGGTCGACCTGCGAGAGAGCGGTCGCTTGACCTCTCTTTTGAACCCGTCAGATCGGGGCCGGTTTCATGTGACGTAATGGTTATGCAGGCCTTTGGCCCGGTGGGTATTCGGGCCTTTGGCCCGGTCTTTCCAAATGGGCTTTTGCCCTCACAGGGGAGGACCACCTTGCGCCAGATCCCATAAAAATAGGGCTTTGGTGCGGTTGTGATCCCAAGGCTCAGAGGCCACTGCGATGATAAAATTGTGCCAAGGAGGGTTTGAAAAAGGGTTAATCCAGCGATCCAAAGTGGGGATAGAAAAACTGTGAGCAAAATATTGTTTTCCACAGGTGGGTTAGCGGCGATCATCTGTAGGTGTCGTGGGGTCGTTTCTGCAATGCGGCATCAATGCTCTTGAAAGTTTTTGCCCGAATCTATACCCGTTTGCGCAACAAAATAACCTGGAGGCTTCCTGATGGATCCGCGCACTCGCCCTTATCGTTCGGTACTCTATATCCCTGGCTCCAAGCCGCGTGCACTGGAAAAGGCCAAGACGCTGCCTGTTGATGCGGTGATCTTTGATCTTGAGGATGCGGTCTCGGTTGAGGAAAAGAACAATGCGCGCGATACGCTGGCAGCGGCCTTGGCAGAAGGCGGCTATGGGGCGCGGGTGAAAATTGTCCGGATTAATGGCTTTGACACCCCCTGGGGCAAAGAAGATGCCAAAGCGGCGGCGGCGATGGACTGCGATGCGGTGTTGCTGCCCAAGGTCTCGAGCCCGGCAGACCTGGACGCGCTGGCCGAGATCACCGGCGACATGCCGCTTTGGGCGATGATGGAGACGCCGCGGGGCATGTTGAATGCGGCCGAGATCGCGGCGCATCCCAAGCTGCAGGGCATGGTCATGGGCACCAATGATCTGGCCAAAGAGCTGCAAACCCGCTTTCGCGCCGACCGCCTGCCGATGATGGCGGGCCTGGGGCTGTGCCTGCTGGCCGCCAAGGCCGAGGGGCTGATCATCGTCGATGGCGTCTACAATGCGTTCAAAGATGACGAGGGGCTGCGGGCTGAAAGCAGCCAGGGCCGTGACATGGGCTTTGACGGCAAGACCCTGATCCACCCGGCGCAGGTCGATGTTGCCAACGCGGCCTTTGCCCCCAGCGAGGATGAAATTGATCTGGCCCGCCGCCAGATTGCCGCCTTTGAAGAGGTCGAGGCCTCGGGGCAGGGGGTGGCCGTTGTGGACGGCAAGATCGTTGAAAACCTGCATGTTGTGACCGCACGGGAAATTCTTGCAAAAGCGGATGCAATCGCCGCGATTTCCGCCTAGGTGTTAACCAAGTTAACATCTTTGGGAGACTGACATGACACTTCTGGTCCTAGGCATCCTGCTGTGGTGGGGCGCGCATCTGTTCAAGCGCGTTGCACCGGGTATCCGTGAACCAATGGGCAACAAGGGCAAGGGCCTCGTCGCCATCGCTCTGGTTGTCAGCATCGTGCTGATGGTTATCGGCTATCGCTCCGCCGAGAGCTTTGATCTGGGGATCTATCCACCGTTCCTGCAGCATATCAATAATCTGCTGGTGCTGCTGGCAATTTATTTCACCAGCCCCGGTCCCAGCAAGGGGGCAATCTTCTACAAGATGCGCCATCCAATGCTGACCGGCTTTGGGCTCTGGGCGATTGCCCACCTGCTGGTCAACTGGGACCCGGCTTCTTTTGTGCTTTTTGGCGGGCTTTGGGCCTGGTCGATTGTTGAGAAGATCGTCATCAACAAGACCGAACCCGACTGGACCCCGAACCCCAAGGGCAGCCTCAAGAAGGATGCGATGTTCATGCTGGCCTCGGTCGTGCTGCTGGCGGTGATTGGCTATGTGCACGGGATGGTTGGGCCTTCCCCGTTTCCTGGGGGCTGAGGCATGAAACTCTACCGTTTTTTGAGCGAAGACGACACATCCGCCTTTTGTCACAAGGTGACCGATGCGCTGAACAAAGGGTGGGAGCTGCATGGCAGTCCCACCCAGACCTTTGACCCTGTCAAAGGCATCATGCGCTGTGGTCAGTCTGTGGTGAAAGAGGTGGATGGCACCTACACACCCGAGACAAAACTGGGAGAACACTGATGGCCAAGACCAGCGCGGCAAAAACCAATTCAGGTCGATTTTTTGAGGACTACGCCTTGGGCGATGTGATCACCCATGCGGTGCCGCGCACCGTTTCGGGCGGCGAGCGTGCCCTGTACCACGCGCTTTATCCGGCGCGTCATGCGCTGTATTCCTCGGATGAATTTGCCCGCCGCTCTGGTCTGCCAAAATCGCCGCTGGATGATCTGGCGGCCTTTCATATCGTATTTGGCAAGACGGTTCCCGATGTCTCGCTGAATGCGGTGGCCAATCTGGGCTACGCCGAGGGGCGCTGGCTGGTGCCTGTCTATGAGGGCGACACCCTGCGGTCGACCAGCGAAGTGATTGGCGTCAAACAGAACTCCAACGGAAAATCCGGGGTGGTCTATGTGCGCACGCGTGGCCTGAACCAGCGTGACGAGACCGTGATGGAATATGTCCGCTGGGTGATGGTACGCAAAGGCAATCTGGAGGCTCCAGCCCCCGAAACCGTGCTGCCGGATCTGGCAAAGGTCATTGCCGCCGATCAACTGGTGGTGCCTGCAGGGCTGGATTTCAGCAGCTATGACTTTGATCTGGCTGGTGAGCCCCATCGCTGGGGTGACTATGCGGTCGGCGAGACCATCAACCACGTGGATGGTGTCACCATTGAGGAGGCCGAGCATATGTTGGCCACCCGTCTGTGGCAGAACACTGCCAAGGTGCATTTTGACAATACCGCCCGCCCCGATGGCACCCGGCTGATCTATGGCGGGCATGTGATTTCGATGGCGCGGGCTCTGTCGTTCAATGGTCTGGCCAATGCGCAGATGATCGTGGGCCTCAACGGTGGCGCCCATGCCAACCCCTGCCTGTCCGGCACCACCATCCGGGCCTGGTCCGAGGTGCTGGACAAGGCCGATACCGATGCCCCTGGCGTTGGCGCCATTCGCCTGCGTCTGGTCGCCACCAAGGGGGGGGATCCCTTTGCCCTGAAGGGCGAGGACGGCAAATACCTGCCCGACGTGCTGCTGGATCTGGACTACTGGGCCTTGATGCCCAAATAGCGGCGGATTTCGAGGCAGTGCATTCCACAGGCCGTGCAGGTTTACCGCACGGCCTGTTTTGCTGTTGTGGCATCACAGCTCTGTGTCCGGACAGGCAAGAGGGGGGCAAGAGGGGGTGACGCAACTGGGTCTTGCCGCTTAGAGTTCCCCCATGAGGATCAAGGCCCGACTCTTTGCTGCTGTCTTCCTTGCCCTGCCACTGCCTGGCTGGGCCTGTGATCTGGCGCTGGTTTTGGCGGTGGATGTCTCTGGCTCGGTTGATGCAACCGAATACCGGATTCAGATGGATGGGCTGGCGGCTGGCCTGCGCGACGGGGTGGTTTCCGAGGCCTTGGTGAATGCCCAGGCGCAGGTGACCCTGATCCAGTGGTCGGGGCGGGCGCGCCAGGAGATCTCCATCCCCTGGACCCCAACCCGCACATTTGACGAGGTAGAGGCGCTGGCACAGGCGGTTGAGACCGCTCCACGCCCCTGGCGTAATTTTTCCACCGCCCTGGGGGAGGCGCTGTTACTGGGGTTGAACCAGATCACCGAAGGACCGGTCTGCAAACGTCGGGTGATTGATCTCTCTGGCGACGGGCCTTCAAACGAGGGGGTGGAACCTGCCACGCTAAAGCGGTTGATGCGGCAGGCTGATGTTACGGTCAATGCCATCGCGATTGAGCAAAGCGAGCCAGAGCTTACCGCCTATTTCTACGAGCATGTGATCGAAGGGGAGGGCGCCTTTGTCGAGACCGCCCGAAGTTTTCGCGACTATCCAGAAAAAATTCGTCGCAAATTGGTGCGGGAGGTGGCGCGCAAAACCGCTTCCATTCAGCCCCTCCCTGACCCAATGGGCCGCCCCGCCATTCTGCCGCACATTGAGGCCTCAGAGGGGGGATTGGGGGAAATTGTGCTGGGGAGGGCTGATTCTGCAAAACAATTTTAGTAAGACATTTTTGTGATCACTAGGCCGTTTCCTGTGATCACATATTGGCTTTTTTTGCAAAACAGGTCAAATAACCGCAGAAATTTACCTGCTGTTTGCGTGACAGGACGTAAAAATCCGCTAAAACGGCTTCAGCTAACTGGAAAGGAGCCAACATGGCCGATGTAAATCGGGGCAACCGCCCGCTTTCGCCACATTTGTCGATCTATCGCCCGCAGATGACCTCTATGTCCTCGATCCTCACCCGGATCACGGGCAATGCGCTGATCATCTCGGTGGTGCTGATTGTCTGGTGGCTCCTCGCGGCGGCGACCTCGCCCGCCTATTTTGCCACTGCCAACGGAGTGATGACCTCCTGGTTTGGCAATATTGTGCTGGTGCTGTCGACGCTGGGCATCTGGTATCACTTCCTTGCCGGGCTGCGGCACCTGTATTTTGATGCGGGCCATGGGCTGGATATTAAAACAGCCGAGAAACTGGGCTGGGGCATGATGATCGGTTCGGTCGTCCTCACCGTTCTCACCGTGATCGTGGTTTAAGGAGCACAACATGCGTTATTTGACCGCTCGTAAACGCGCCGTTGGCAAGGGCGCCGCAGGCACCGGCACGCAACATCACTGGTACATGCAGGTAAGCGCCGTGGCGCTGGCCTTTTTGGTTCCGGCTTTCATCTATATCGTCGGTTCTGCCATTGGCGGCACGCAGGAAGAGGTTCTGGCCACTTTTGCACGCCCCTTCCCGGCAATCCTGACGGGCCTCACGCTGTATGCCGGGGTGATGCATTTCAACAAGGGCGCGCAAATGATGATCGAAGATTATGCGCGTGGCTCGATGCGTAAAGCGCTGATCATGTTTGTGATCGGCCTCAGCTACGCCACAATCGCCACTGGGGTTTATGCCCTGGCCAAGATCGCGCTGTAAGGGACAAAAGAAATGGCTGCATACGAATACGAGACGCATGACTATGACGTCGTGGTCGTGGGTGCCGGCGGTGCCGGTCTGCGCGCAACACTTGGCATGGCCGAACAGGGCCTGCGCACTGCCTGTGTGACCAAGGTTTTCCCAACCCGGTCCCACACGGTTGCGGCGCAGGGCGGCATTGCTGCCTCGCTGTCGAATATGGGGCCAGACAATTGGCAGTGGCATATGTTTGACACCGTCAAGGGCTCTGACTGGCTGGGCGACACCGATGCGATGGAATATCTCGCCCGCGAAGCCCCCAAGGCGGTGTATGAGCTGGAACACTACGGTGTGCCCTTCTCCCGCACCGAAGAGGGCAAGATCTACCAGCGTCCCTTTGGTGGCCACACCACCGAGTTTGGCGACGGCCCCCCGGTGCAGCGGACCTGTGCCGCAGCGGACCGGACCGGTCACGCCATCCTGCACACGCTTTATGGGCAGTCGCTGAAGAACAACGCTGAATTCTACATCGAATATTTTGCCATCGACCTGATCATGTCGGATGAGGGCGAATGCCAGGGTGTTGTCTGCTGGAAGCTCGACGACGGCACCATGCATGTCTTCAACGCCAAGATGGTTGTTCTGGCCACTGGCGGCTATGGCCGTGCCTTCTTCTCGGCCACCTCGGCCCATACCTGCACCGGTGACGGTGGCGGCATGGTGGCGCGGGCTGGTCTGGCGTTGCAGGATATGGAATTTGTCCAGTTCCACCCCACCGGCATCTACGGCTCTGGCTGTCTGATCACCGAGGGCGCGCGCGGCGAGGGCGGCTATCTGACCAATTCTGAGGGCGAACGGTTCATGGAGCGCTACGCGCCCCAGTACAAAGACCTGGCGCCACGCGATTACGTGTCACGTTCGATGACCATGGAAATTCGCGAAGGCCGCGGCGTCGGTGAACATGGTGATCACATTCACCTGAACCTCAGCCACCTGCCGCCCGAAGCCCTGGCAGAGCGTCTGCCAGGTATTTCCGAGAGCGCCAAGATCTTTGCCGGTGTTGACGTCACCAAAGAGCCGATCCCGGTTCTGCCAACGGTGCACTACAACATGGGCGGCATCCCGACCAACTACTGGGGCGAAGTGCTGAACCCAACCGCCGACAACCCAACCAGCGTTGTTCCCGGCCTGATGGCCGTGGGCGAAGCAGGCTGTGCCTCGGTGCATGGCGCCAACCGGCTGGGCTCCAACTCGCTGATCGACCTTGTGGTCTTTGGCCGCGCTGCAGCCATCCGTGCGGGCAAGATCGTTGATGCGGAAACGCCCAATCCAACCCTGAATCAGGCCTCGGTCGATAAGGCCTTTGATCGCTTTGATGGGCTGCGCAACGCCAATGGCGGCATCGCCACCGCAGATCTGCGTCTGGAAATGCAGCGCACCATGCAGTCCGATGCGGCAGTGTTCCGTACAGATAAGTCGCTGAAAGAGGGCGTCGAGAGGATGACCGTGATCGCGGGCAAGATGGATGACCTCAAAGTCACCGACCGCTCGCTGGTCTGGAACTCGGATCTGATGGAAACGCTGGAACTGGCAAACCTGATGCCCAACGCCCTGGCGACGATCCATGGTGCCGAAGCCCGCCGCGAAAGCCGTGGTGCCCACGCGCATGAAGATTACAGCACGCGGGATGATGAAAACTGGCGGGTGCATACCGTCAGCCGGGTTGACGGTGACAAGGTCGATCTGACCTACCGTCCGGTGATCCTGGATCGGCTTACTACCGAAGACGAAGGTGGTATCAGCCTGGCGAAGATCGCGCCAAAAGCGCGGACTTTCTAAGATGGCCGGGTCCTGGGATATCAAATTGGCGCTGCTGGGTCTTGCGGCCCTGCTGCTGTCGGCCTGTGCTGACCACCCGGTATCTCAGGTGCCCTTGCCATGGGACTATCCCCTGATGCCTGGGGATGCGGCGCTGTGGGAGACCCTGACGGTTGAACAGCAACAGCGCGCGCTGGCTTTCCTGTCGGATGGATCGACCATTCGCTCCTCGCTGGTCGAGGCCTATTAGAGTGGTTGCTGCGCTGGATATGTCCATGCCCGCTGAATGGCAGGCCCTTGGGTTGACGCCGGGGTTAAGCCTGCGGGTCTTTGGCATGCGGCGGTCCGGCAATCATGCCATTTTGTCCTGGCTGCAGCGCAATGCGCCAAGTGGCCGGTCGGTGTTTCTGAACAATTGCAAACCGGGCACCGATCCCCTGCACAATGCGCGCGGGATCGAGGTCAACGGGGCGCATGCCTCGCATAGCCAGGCAAAGCGCAATCTGCCTGCGGTGACGCAAGAGGCGGGAGATGGCGCGCTGTTTCTGGTTTCATACGAGGACACCAGCCCGGCTGAATTTGGCCTTTCACGTCAGCCCTCTGGTGCCTTTGATGAGGCTTTGTTCTCGCATAATGTACTGATCTATCGTGGCTTTTTGAACTGGTCCGCGTCTTTGCTGAAAAAGATGCAGGCCAATGACGGCTACACTCTGGTGCGTCGCAACGGCATCGTGTTGCGCACCATCGACAGCTATATTCGGCTGTTGGGACTGGTCCGGCAGGCACAGGATCTGGGGCTGGTTGCCATCTGCTATGACCGCTGGATGCGCAGTGCAGACTACCGGGCGCAGATCCTGCAGGACCTGGGCCTGGGGCAGCATGACAACAGCTTGGGCGAGGTGCAGCACTACGGTGGCGGCTCGTCGTTTCAAAAACAAGCCAGTTCGGCGGCTGAGTTGCAGACTGATCGGCGCTGGCAGCAGATGTGCAGCGATGCGGAATATCAGGCCATGCTGCATATGGCCGCCCGCGATGCGGCCCTGCTAGAGGAACTGGAGGCGCTGTTCCCCGAGGATGCCGCCTATCTCAAAAACGTTGCCCAGCACCAGCCTTTGCCGCAGGGGGAGGGCCTATGATTGCCGGCCTTTGCGTCTCGCGCCAAATATCTGCTGCGGCTGCGGCACTACTTAAGTTTCGGAGGGGCCTCTGGGCTCAGCCGGTCCATCTGATCTCCTGTCAGCCTGGGGCCCTGGCCCTTGGTGTGGCAGGCAGCTAAGCAAGGAGAACGATCTATGGTCGAATTCGCACTTCCGAAAAATTCCAAGATCACCACGGGGAAGACGTGGCCCAAGCCCGACGGCGCGACCAATGTGCGCAAGTTCAAGATCTATCGCTGGAACCCGGACGACGGCAAGAACCCGCAAGTGGATACCTATTTCCTGGATATGGACAAATGTGGTCCGATGATCCTGGATGCGCTGATCAAGATCAAAAACGAGATTGATCCAACCCTGACCTTCCGCCGCTCCTGCCGCGAAGGCATCTGTGGTTCCTGTGCGATGAACGTCGACGGTATCAACACGCTGGCCTGTATCTACGGGCTGGATGAGGTCAAGGGCGATGTAAAAATCTACCCGCTGCCGCATATGCCAGTGGTCAAGGACCTGATCCCGGATCTGACGCATTTTTATGCCCAGCATGCGTCGATCATGCCCTGGCTGGAAACCAAAACCAATGCCCCCGCCAAGGAATGGCGTCAGTCGATCGAGGACCGTAAAAAGCTCGACGGGCTGTATGAATGTGTGATGTGCGCCAGCTGCTCGACCTCTTGCCCCAGCTACTGGTGGAATGGCGACAAATACCTCGGGCCAGCAGCCCTGCTGCATGCCTATCGCTGGATCATCGACAGCCGTGATGAGGCCACGCCCGAGCGTCTGGACCAGCTGGAAGACCCCTTCAAGCTGTATCGCTGCCACACCATCATGAACTGCACCAAGACCTGCCCCAAGGGTCTGAACCCGGCCGAGGCAATCGCCCATATCAAACATATGATGGTTGATCGCGCCGTCTGACCTATCTGTCTGATCTCTCTGGCGCCATAGTCTGGCGCTGGACTGTATGAATGCGACCCCCCGGGCAGGAAACTGTCCGGGGGTTTTCTTCGGAACGGGGGCAACGCCCCTGGAGTGGTTTGCAGTAAATGCATGGCGAGACTGCATTTATGTTCGGTGTGTCCCGGCCCCGGAGCACCTATGTTCTGGTCAAGGGAGAGGTTTCAAACCGATCAGGACACAGATTATGACTACTGTAGAATTTCTGCCAAATACGACCGCCGCTGCCAAAGCTGAGGCCGCTCTGCAGGATCTGGAACAGGCCTGGGCCTATTACACTCCAGAGGCGCTGTACCCGAGCCAGGACAATGCTCCAACCGAAGGTTTTGTACCCTATTACGACGCGGCCTGAAACCAGGCGGCCTGATACTGGGCCACCTGACATTGGCTGCAGCTCACAAAAACCTCTGACCTCCCTCGGTTCGGAGGTTTTTGTTTGAGCTGATGCAGCAGAGGCGCTACAGCCCTGACATGCCTATTCTCTTACTCCTGCTGCTTACCGGCGTCTTTGGCTATTTTATCTACCGCCGCAAGACGACAACCCTGACCCGCGAATGCCGCTGGCGCCAAGAGCGCAGCCTGCAGCGGTGGCGGTGCAGCAATTGTGGCGCGGTGCAGCCAGGCACGGCAGAGCCGCGGGATTGCCTGCGAGGGCAATAACCCCCTCCCACAGACAAGACTGCCACAGACAAGACTGCGCTGCTGGCGAGGCTCCAGGCCTCCAGGCCGCTGCGCGCTCCGGCAGGGGACTCTGACAGAGGCGTGAGCGGGGGCGGCAGGATCAGGCTTGCGCTGGCTTTGCGAAACAGGCCTAGTCGGCGCAAACAATGGAAGGTTCATATATGGCTCACTCATCCCATCAGGTGCCCGCAGATGCCGAGGCGCGCCGCGCTGTCAAACCGGTGATTTGCTATCCCACCGAGACGCTTACCGCACCGGATCTTACGCTGTACCGATTTGCCCGTCAGGGCGCAGTAAAGACGGGTGAGGTTTTGGTGAATGCCCGCGACGCGGCCTGTTTTGAAGTGCCTGCTGGGCATTTCTTTCGCATCACCTCGGTCGAGGGGCCGCAGGTTGGCGATCTGAACCTGTGGAACCGGGATGATCTGAGTGAGCGGTTCTATTCCGGCAAGACCCGTGCCCTGCATGGAACCCATATCACCAGCGGGGAGCGGATGTGGAGCAGTTTTCCGGCAATGCGCCCGATGGCCACGATTGTGGAGGACAGCCTGGACTGGTACGGGATCGACGAGTTTGGCGGCTCGGTGCATGATGTTATTGGCACCCGTTGCGATCCCTATACCGGCAACCTGCTGGCGGGCAGCCAGTACCACCATTGCTGCCATTCCAACCTGACCCGCGCCCTTGCCGATCACATGGGTGTCAGCCCGGCGCAGGCCGAACCGCATGTGCATGACGTGTTGAACGTCTTTATGTGTACTGGTTTTACCCGCGACACCGGGCAGTATTTTATGAAACAAAGCCCGGTACGCCCGGGTGACTTTCTGGAGTTTTTTGCCGAGATCCCGCTTTTGGGGGCTTTGAGCGCCTGTCCGGGTGGGGATTGTTCTGCGGAACATTCCAGCGATGCCGCTGCCTGCTATCCGCTGTTGGTGGAGGTCTTTGCCCCAGAGGCGGGCGCGCTAGGCGATTGGCAGAGCCCGGATTTGAATGGCTACAATCAAAGCCACGGGCGGTAACTTCCGGTCGAGATGTTTTTCGCAAGAGGGGGGGCTCCCGCGCAGGGCTTGCCGCATCAAAGATGCGGCAGCCCCCCTTGGGCCCGGCAGCCCCCCTTGGGCCCGGCAGCGCGCCGCCAAGGCGACGCGCTGCGGCATCGAAACACAGATGGGGCAGCGTTGTTCATCAGGCGGAGGTGCCAAGAAAAAGGCGCCCCAGCAAGGGGCGCCTTTTTGAGCGCGACGCGCAGGGCTGAAGATCATCGCCACTGTCAGCCTTTGCCGAGGGTTCTGTGCCGTGGGGTCAGTACCGAGGGTTCTGCGCCTCAGGCAAAGGCGGCTTCCAAAGCGATTTCGACCATATCACCAAAGCTGCGTTCCCGCTGGTCAGAGGGCAGGGCTTCGCCGGTGCCCAGGTGGTCAGAAACCGTGAGAACAGCCAAGGCGCGGCACTGATAGCGGGCCGCCAGAGTGTACAGCTCAGCCGCCTCCATTTCGACGCCAAGAATGCCGTGGCGCACCATCTGTTCGTTCAGATCGGAGCGTTCGTCATAAAAGGTATCGGAGGAATAAATGCCACCAACATGAGTGCCAATATCGCGCGATTGTGCTGCCTGCACCGCGGCATGCAAAAGTGACCAATCCGCCGAGGGGGCAAAGTTCACTTCCTTAAAAATGCTTTGGGAGGGGGAGGCGAGGGTGGTTGCTGTCATCGCCAAAATAACATCGCGCAATTTGACCTGCGGCTGCATTCCGCCACATGACCCGATACGGATCAGGGTTTTTGCCCCAAAGTCCCGGATCAATTCATTTGCGTAGATCGAAAGGGAGGGCATTCCCATGCCGCTGCCCTGAATTGTAACCCTGTGACCCTTCCAACTGCCGGTATAGCCCAGCATTCCGCGCACTTCGTTTACCAGTTGGGCATCCTGCAGGAAATTCTCTGCTGCCCATTTGGCCCGATAGGGGTCGCCTGGCATGAGAACGGTTTCTGCAATATCACCCTTTTGAGCGCCGATATGAATGGTCATGGTTGTCTCCTGTTCTGGATTCAGATTTCCAGGTCAGAGATATCCATACCAGAGGTGATGGCGGAATGCACCCAATGAGGCTTGCGACCACGGCCACTCCAAGTTTCTTCTGGATTGTGTGGGTTACGGTATTTTGCAGCGGCCTTTTGTTTCTTGCCGGTGCTCTTTGCCTGGCCTGCGATTTCCTCCAGAGAGAAGCCAAACTTGGCAGCGGCCTCTTCGGCGGCCTTAATGGCTTCCTTGCGCTCGCGCTGTTCTGCTTCTTTCAGGGCGTCATCAATGCCGGTCTTTAGTTCCAAAAGCTCTTTACGGGACATTTTTGAAAGGTCAAAGCTCATATTGATACTCCAAGTTGAGATATCGCACACAAATCGTTGCGTTATATGCCTTAATGCCAAACTAAATGGAGATTACCAGTCTAATTTTTAAGTTAGCTGGGTCATTTTGGAAAAAAACGAGTATTTTGGCAATCTATGCGGGGTGTGAAAGTTTAATAATATCCGCCATGATTGTGTTTAATTCAAAATCCTTTGGAGTGTATACGCGGGCGACGCCCATTTTCCCCAATTTCTCTGCATCCTCATCAGGAATGATTCCGCCGACCACAACGGGGATATGGCCTAGGTCAGCCTGGCGCATGCGCTGCATCAATTCTTCGACAAGTGGCAGGTGACTGCCGGAGAGAATGGACAGGCCAACAACATGGGCACCGTCATCCTGCGCCTGTGCAACCAGTTCCTCGGGGGTCATTCGAATGCCGTCATAGGTGATGTCCATGCCGCAGTCCCGGGCACGGAAGGCGATTTGCTCGGCCCCATTTGAATGGCCGTCCAGACCAGGTTTGCCAACCACGAACTTTAACCGGCGCCCCAGCTGATCGGAGACGGCATTGACCGCCTCGCGGAGATCCTCCAGCCCTTCGGTCTTGTTTGACGGCGAGCCGGATACCCCGGTGGGGCCACGATATGTGCCGTGGACTTTGCGCATTTCTTCGGCCCATTCGCCAGTGGTGACGCCAGCTTTGGCGGCATTGATCGAGGGGGGCATGATGTTGCTGCCATCGCGCGCGGCAGCGCGCAGGTCGGCCAGGGCCTTTGCCACGGCGTCGGTGTCGCGCGCGGCGCGCCAGGCGTTGAGGCGTGAGATCTGTTCTTGCTCTACGGCGGGGTCAACCACCATGATGCCGCCGTCTTCGGTCTGCAGCGGTGAGGCTTCACCCTCGGTCCAGCGGTTCACCCCCACCACAATGGTCTCGTTGCGTTCAATGCGGTTCAGGCGCTCGGCGTTGGAGTCCACCAGGCGGGATTTCATATATTCAATCGAGGCAACAGCGCCGCCCATGGATTGCAGGTTGGCCAGTTCGGCCCGGGCGCCTTCCTTCAGGGCCTCGACCTTTTTGTCGACAGCCGGGTTGCCTTCAAACAGGTCTTCATACTCCAGAAGGTCGGTTTCATAGGCCAGGATCTGCTGCATCCGCATCGACCATTGCTGATCCCAGGGGCGGGGCAGGCCCAGGGCTTCGTTCCAGGCCGGCAGCTGCACGGCACGGGCGCGGGCCTTTTTTGAGAGCGTCACAGCCAGCATTTCAATCAGGATGCGGTAGACGTTATTTTCGGGCTGTTGTTCGGTCAGGCCAAGCGAATTCACCTGCACCCCGTAGCGGAAGCGGCGGAATTTGGAATCCTCGACACCGTAGCGGTCGCGGCAGATCTCATCCCAGAGATCAACAAAGGCGCGCATCTTGCACATCTCGGTGACAAAACGGATGCCGGCATTCACAAAGAAAGAGATCCGGCCAACAAGTGCCGGGAAATCCTCGGGCGCGATGCGGGGCTTCAACTCGTCCAGAACCGCCTGTGCAGTGGCAAGGGCAAAGGCCAGCTCCTGCTCGGGGGTCGCGCCGGCCTCCTGCAGGTGGTAGGAGCAGACATTCATCGGGTTCCATTTGGGGACATTGGTGTAGCAGTATTCGGCCACATCCGCGATCATCTTGAGGCTGGGCTTGGGCGGGCAGATATAGGTGCCGCGGCTCAGATATTCTTTGATCAGATCGTTTTGCACTGTGCCTTGCAACTGGCTGACATCCGCGCCTTGCTCTTCTGCGGCGGCAATATAGAGCGACAGCAGCCAGGGCGCGGTGGCATTGATGGTCATCGAGGTGTTCATCTGCTCCAGCGGGATCTGATCAAACAGGCTGCGCATATCACCGAGGTGGCCAATAGGGACGCCAACCTTGCCGACTTCGCCGCGGGCCAGAACATGGTCACTGTCATAGCCGGTCTGGGTGGGCAGATCAAAAGCCACCGAGAGGCCGGTTTGTCCCTTGGCCAGGTTGGAGCGGTACAGTGCATTCGAGGCCTCTGCAGTGGAGTGGCCGGCATAGGTCCGGATCAGCCAGGGACGATCAGTTTTGCGGTCATTCTGCATCTGCGACATGGTGAGCCTCGCGCTGTTTGGTCGGTAATTATATTTCGTCGAGGCGATCTAGACTGCAATTTTCAACCCATGTCAATTCGCTGCGTTGCGGCAATTCGGGCGATGGCACAAAAAAACACGCCTTTGCATGGCAAAGACGTGCTCTTGCAACCCTGCGGCCCAGACCCCGGCAAGCAGATTGCCAGGGGGGGTAAGTTGGGCCATTTTCCAGATTAATTATATGTATAGGTGCCGATCTTGCAGACATTGATCCCGCGCGCCACCAGCACGTCATCATCGTCAAAAATCGCCTTGAAGTCGAATTTGCAGTAGCCGGTACCATCATCAAAATCGATGCGGACGGATTGGCCTGGTCGCAACACGTCGCGCCCAAGGATATCCTCTTCCCAGGAATCAGTCCCCTTGTTGGAGCCGTAGAATTCCATAATTGTGTAATTGGTATCATTTACGATGGTGACCCGACGGTCCAGTGCAGCAGCCGGAAGAGCGATGGTGGAGGCCAGAATTGCAGCCAAAGCAGTTTTGAAGATGGTTCTTCGGTTCATGACAATCATTTCCCTTTGTTTTTGTCTCGAAGCGGGCTCCCACGGGATCCCATCGGGGGGGGAAGCTAACGACAGGCTATCACAAAGTGATTACTTTCTAAGGGGCAGCTTTAAAGATTCGGAAGCTGTGACTTCGCGACCAGTTTCCTTTTCCTGTATCGGATATTTTTGTAGGCTTTGATTATGACGCGAACAGTTGAGCTTCCGCTTTGGCTTTTGGTGCTGATCCTGCTGTTTGCGGCGGTCACTTTTGCCTCGCATTTTTTGTTTCCTTCGGTGCGCTGGTTCTTTCGTCGCCGGTTCGAGCGGGCTGTGGCGCGGTTGAATATGCGGTTGGAACGGCCGATTGAGCCGTTCAAACTGACCCGCCGCTATGACATGATCCAACGCTTGATTTATGATCCCGAGGTGGCGCGGGAGATTGCGCGCCATGCCGCCGCTGAGGGCATCCCAGAAAACGTCGCCTTTGAACAGGCCCGCAGCTATGCCCGGGAGATCGTGCCGAGCTTTTCGGCCTTTGCCTATTTTGGCTTTGCCATTCGGGCTGCGCGCATGCTGTCAAACGCCATCTACCGTGTGCGGCTTGGATATCAGGACGAAGCGGCGCTGCGCCAACTTGATCCAAATGCAACGCTGGTTTTTGTGATGAATCACCGCTCCAATATGGACTACGTACTGGTGACCTATCTGGCAGCGCGGCGCTCGGCGCTGTCTTATGCGGTGGGGGAATGGGCGCGTGTCTGGCCTCTGTCTCGGCTGATCCGCGCCATGGGGGCCTATTTTATCAGGCGTAAATCGCGCAATGATCTCTACCGCAGGGTGCTTTCGGCCTATATGCGGCTGGCCACGCAGGGCGGGGCAACCCAGGCGATGTTCCCCGAGGGAGGGTTGAGCCTGGATGGGGCCCTGGCTGAACCAAAGTTGGGGTTATTGAAATACATCGTTGAAGCGGGCGACGCCTATGCTGAGGATCCGCAGGGGCGCGATGTGATCTTTGTTCCGGTGGCCTTAAACTATGACTGGGTCTTGGAAGATACCATTCTGACATCGGCGGCACGCGCCGGGGAACGCCGCTTCAAGGCCCGAATCGGTGTCGTCATGGCGCGCGTTTTGCGCCAGCTCTGGTTGTGGCTGACAGGCCGCTATCACCGTTTTGGCTATGCCGCTGTAAATTTTGGCCGCCCGCTAAGCCTGCGGGATTTTGCAAAAGACCGCCAAGAGGACGGCGATTTGCAGCAGCAAAACCATGGGGCGGAGGGTCCCACCCGCGAACCTGCCGCCGACCTGACAGTTGATCAGACAGCCCGTCTGACTACGGATCTTGCCGCTGAACTGCTGTCACGGATCGGGGCGGCTGTCCCGGTTCTGCCGGTGCCGCTGGCGGCCTGGCTGTTGCTGCGCCAGGGTGCCATGCGGGTGGAAACTCTGGAGCGTCACATGGTGGCGATGCACCAGCAGATGCCGGCAATTGAGGTGCATCATCACAGCGCCAGCCTGCGCACCGCCGCAGAAGAGGCCCGACGCATTCTGGTTATGCGGGGGCTGGTGCGGCAGCAAGACGGGCTGTTGATGCCGGTGCAGGCCAAACAGGACCTGCTGCGGTACTATGCAAACTCCATTGCGCATCTGCTTCCAGAGGGGCCACTGGGTCTTGAACAGGCGGATGATGCTGCGACTGCATTGGGTGTTTCTGCGACTGCGAGGTCATAAAATTACAAAATGACCCCATCGGGGGTTGCAATGTTACCCTGCTGTTTTTATTTCTCAGGGAGCAGCTGCGATTCTGCATCGCAGCAATGACCTTTGAACGAGGAGGCCACCATGGCTTTGGACACACAAACCGGACCGCTGTCTTACGAGGCTCCTGAAAAAGACCTGTATGAGGTCGGTGAAATGCCACCCATGGGCTATGTTCCCAAGAAAATGTACGCCTGGGCCATCCGCAAAGACCGCCACGGTGAGCCGGATTCTGCAATGTTGCAGGAAGTGGTTGAGGTTCCTGAGCTGGACAGCCACGACGTTTTGGTTTTGGTGATGGCCGCTGGTGTCAACTATAATGGCGTTTGGGCCGCCTTGGGCAAGCCAATCTCGCCGTTTGACGGGCACAAGGCCCCCTATCATGTTGCCGGGTCTGATGCTGCGGGTATCGTTTGGGCCGTGGGTGACAAGGTCAAGCGCTGGAAGATCGGCGATGAAGTTGTCATTCACTGCAACCAGGATGATGGCGACGACGAAGAATGCAACGGCGGCGATCCGATGTATTCCCCCAGCCAGCGGATCTGGGGCTATGAGACACCGGATGGCTCCTTTAGCCAGTTCACCCGGGTGCAAAGCCAGCAGCTGATGCCGCGCCCCAAGCATCTGACCTGGGAGGAAAGCGCCTGCTATACGCTGACGCTGGCCACCGCCTATCGGATGTTGTTTGGGCATGAGCCCCACGATCTGAAGCCGGGCCAGAACGTTCTGGTCTGGGGCGCATCGGGTGGTCTGGGATCCTACGCGATCCAGCTGATCAACACGGCGGGCGCCAATGCAATCGGGGTGATCTCGGACGAGAGCAAACGGGACTTTGTCATGGGGCTGGGCGCCAAGGGCGTGTTGAACCGCAAGGATTTCAACTGCTGGGGCCAGATGCCGACAGTGAACACACCGGAATACGCCGCCTGGTTCAAAGAAGCGCGCAAATTTGGCGCCGCCATCTGGGAGATCACCGGTAAGGGCAACAACGTCGACATGGTGTTTGAACACCCTGGCGAGGCGACCTTCCCGGTTTCGACCTTTGTTTGTAAAAAAGGCGGCATGGTGGTGATCTGTGCGGGCACCTCCGGCTTTAACCTGACCTTCGACGTGCGCTACATGTGGATGCACCAGAAGCGCCTGCAGGGCTCTCACTTTGCCCACCTGAAGCAGGCTGCCGCTGCGAACAAGCTGATGGTTGAACGTCGCCTTGACCCCTGCATGTCGGAAGTCTTCTCTTGGGCGGATCTGCCGGATGCGCATATGAAAATGCTGCGCAACGAGCACAAGCCGGGCAATATGTCGGTTCTGGTTCAGGCGCCAAGAACCGGTCTGCGCACCCTTGAAGATGTGCTTGAAGCGGGCAAATAAGCCGATCCATCTGGGCGCAAAAGCCGATAATTTGACAAGCCGGACGTCGCGCTCCCCTAACCTGGGAGCTGCGGCGGCCGGTTTTTTGTGTGCGCTGAACAGAGATGGCCACCTGGCTGGATGGGGGCTTCGTTCAACCCGGGTGGAATTGCTCTTGGTCATGTGACCTGGCAAACTTAATCTATCGGTATCAAGCTCCTGTGGATTTTCGGCCTTTGGCGCCCAAGAAATGGGCAAATGGTCAACGATTTCGTTGACCTGAGCCGCTTAAGTGCAGAAACAAGGGGCGGGGAATGAGGAGGACTGGTCCCGCGCGGATCTTTTAGCGCGAAAACGGGGACAGATTGCTTCCAAAGAAGAGTGATATCATGGCGCCATGACGACCAAAACTGAACTGGACAAGATACTGACGGCGTTGGATGGCACGCAGACCCTTGAGGGGTTGCAGAGTATCATTGAGAGTATCTGCAAGGTGTTTGCCATTGATCACGCGATGTATCACTGGGTCGATAGCGCTGGGGATCACTACTATTTTGGCACCTATTCAGATGCCTGGACCCAGCAATATCAGAACAAAAACTACACGCGGATCGACCCGGTTGTTTCAGGCTGTTATCAGCGCTTTCATCCGGTGGATTGGCGGCGTCTTAGCTGGTCAAGCAAACCCGCGCGCGAGTTTTTCCAGGATGCGATGGAACATGGCGTTGGCAATCAGGGCTATTCGGTTCCCATTCGCGGCCCCAATGGCCAGTTTGCCTTGTTTTCAGTAAGCCACCACTGCGATGATGCGACCTGGGACAAATTTACCGAACAAAACAGCCGGGATCTGATCCTGATTGGGCATTACTTCAATCGTAAGGCGCTGGAGTTTGAACCCGACCGCGCGCCAGAGCAGGCACAGCCGCTGTCCCCCCGAGAACTGGATGCGCTTACCCTGTTGGGAATCGGATATAGCCGGGCGCAGGTTGCAAAGACCCTGTCGATTTCCGAGCACACTTTGCGGGTATATATTGAAAGCGCCCGCTTTAAGCTGGGTGCGCTGAACACCACCCACGCCATTGCCCGCGCAGTGAGCTGCGGAATGGTGATTATCTAACGCCTGATTTCAAATACTTGCACTTAGCAGCGTTAACTAATTCGCTTTTGAGGCCTCTTGAGCCTTGGGCGGACTCGCTTTGCGGGCGTAGGCTTCCCCTGTATTTCTTGCAAAAGGGGACTAATGAAATGCTACGCTATGTCTATGCACGTGATTTGAATGCCCATGCAGATTTGGCGCATTCGATGTTTGTGGATCGCGCCGATCAATTCCAAACCAGATTGGGTTGGGATGTTCAGGTGGATCACCAGGGCGAGGAACGCGATCAATATGACGCGCTGAACCCTCTCTATGTGATCTGGGAAACACCCGATGGCCGCCATGGTGGCTCGATGCGGTTTTTG
This sequence comes from Pseudophaeobacter arcticus DSM 23566, assembly GCF_000473205.1. NCBI lineage: Bacteria > Pseudomonadati > Pseudomonadota > Alphaproteobacteria > Rhodobacterales > Roseobacteraceae > Pseudophaeobacter > Pseudophaeobacter arcticus. The sequence continues at coordinate 3,050,544 of NZ_KI421507.1, read as the reverse complement.
CCAACAACCGGGCCGGTGATGGTCAATGATGTGTTTGGGGACCTGACCGGTGGCAATCCGATTTGCAGCCCATTGATCTGGGAATGTACCCGGTTCTGCCTTTCGCGGGATGCAACCGGAAATGTGGCCGGCGCTCTGACGCTTGCCGGTCTGGAGATCATGCGAAACCTCTCGATTCCCCATTTTGCCGGGGTGTTTGACCGTCGCATGGTGCGGATCTACCGCAGTCTTGGCTTTAGTCCAGAGATCATAAAATCCGCAGGTGTGGGCCGTGACAGGATTAGTCTTGGGCTATGGGAATATGACGTTCAGGCCTATCGGAGGGTGGCGCAACGGGCGGGAATTGCGCCGGAGCTGTCCCAGCTGTGGTTTGACCGTTCCTTTGGTGGCACCTCTGCCGAGGCGCCGATGCGCATGACCGGATGAAGAATGCAGACAGGGGGGCCGGTTGCGCTGGCGTCGCCGACCCCACCGGGATAGGGTCGCGCCATGACAGATTTGACCGTAAAATTCTCCGATGATCAGGCCGCTGCCTTTGACAGTGTGTCTGCTTTGCTGCGTCAGGCCGGGGTCGATATGGAGGACGGTCTGCTGCAGCCTCCGATGGGCGAAGCCGGGGTGATGGCGGTGATTGGCAAGGCGGGTTCGGGCAAGACGCTGTTGCTGGCCGAGCTGTATAAGACGCTTGAAAAGGTCGGGGTCGAGGTGGTCTCGGGCGACTATGAAAGCCGCAAAAAGACGGGTCGCCGTTCGCTGGCGATCCTGGCGCCAACCAACAAGGCGGCCAGCGTTTTGCGGCTGCGGGGGGTGCCGGCCACCACTATCCATCGCATCCTTTACACGCCGGTTTATGACCCGGAATATGAACGGATTGCCGAATGGCTCACCGGGAATGGGGATCTGCCCGAGATCGAAGGGCTGACCGAAGAGGCTTTGGCGCGGGCTGCGGCTTTTTATCAGAAAAACAAATCCATTCCCGGCGCGCTTGCCGTTGCGGGGCTGCGGGGGTCCGATTTTATCACCGGTTGGAAACGGCGCGATGATCCGCTGGATATCGGCTTTGTCGATGAGGCCTCGATGCTGGATGACCGCCAGTTTGAGGATCTGAAAGAGATTTTTCCCAACCTGGTGTTGTTTGGAGATCCGGCGCAGTTGGCGCCGGTCAACCAATCTGGGTCGATGGTGTTTGAAACCCTGCCAGAGCCGCGCCAGTTGGTGCTGCATCGGGTCCACCGCCAGGAGGCGGATAACCCAATTTTGGATCTGGCCCATGCCCTGGCGGATCCGGCGCTGGGGTTTGACGATTTTGAACGGATGATCGAAGAGACCGCAAAGCGCGATGAGCGCGTGGTCTGGGGGCAGCGGGTCGAGGTCGATCTGATGGCGCGCAGCCCGGTGCTGGTTTGGCGCAATGCCACACGCATCCGGCTGATCAATGCCTTTCGCATGGTGCATGGCGCGCCAGAGGATGCCCTGGCCGAAGGGGAGCCTTTGATCTGTGACGGCATCGAGCTGCCGATGAAGCACCGCAAGAAACGCCTGGACCTGGAGGCGCGGGGGCTGATCAAGGGGGCGCAGGTGATCTATCTGGGGCCGGGGCGCAAGCCGGGGTTTTCACGTCTGCATGTGATGGGGGCCGAAGACCCGCAGGTCTCGGCGGCCTCCATTGTGAAGATCGAAAAACCGGATGAGGAAGAGCCGTTTATTCCCTATGCCGCCCGTATGGGGGCGACCTTTTTGCATGGCGCGGCGGTGACCATCCACAAGGCGCAGGGCTCGCAGTGGGATACCACCCAGGTCTTTGCGCCTGATATCTATGCCGCCGCCCGGATGGGGCGGGTGGAGGCCGGGCAGCCACTGTGGAAACGTCTGGCCTATGTGGCCATCACCCGGGCGCAGGAGCGCCTGATCTGGGTGGTGCGCAACCGGCTTTCCAAACCAACCGGACCGCTGCGGGTGGATGATCTGAAGGCCGCCCCGGCGGCGGCTCTGACGTTGGAAATGCAAGAGGAGGCACCGCTGTTATGAACAGTTTTGAAAGCGCAAAAACCATTCTGATCACCGGCGCGAGCTCTGGTATCGGCCGGGCCGTGGCGGAGCTTTGCCTGGCCAGGGGCTGGCAGGTTGGTCTTTTGGCGCGGCGCCAGGAGGTGCTGGAAGAGATCGCCATGGGGCATGTGAATGCCACGGTTCTGCCGGCGGATGTCACCGATGCCACCGCAGTGGATCATGCGGTCAATCGTTTTGTCATGGCCACTGGCCGGTTGGATGTCTTGTTCAACAATGCCGGGATCTTTACCCCCGGTGGCACCATCGACGAAATTGCCCTGGAGGATTGGTATGCCTCGGTGAATGTGAACCTCAATGGCATGTTTCTTGCCGCACGGGCGAGCTTTCGCCAGATGCGTCGCCAGACACCGCAGGGCGGGCGCATCATCAACAATGGGTCTATCGCCGCCCATGTGCCACGGCCGGGATCGACGCCCTATTCGGCGACCAAATCAGCCATTACCGGCCTCACCCGCAGCCTGTCTCTGGATGGGCGCGCCTTTGATATCTCCTGTGGCCAGATTGATATCGGCAATGCCCGCACACCGATGGTTGAAGATCTGAGTGCCCGCCAGGCCGAGGCGGCCCCCGAGGCGGCGCCGATGCCGAGTTTTGCGGTGGAAGATGCGGCGAAATCGGTGCTGCATATGGCGGAATTGCCGCCAGAGGCCAATGTTCAGTTCATGACGGTGATGGCAACCAAGATGCCCTATATCGGCCGCGGCTGATCTGTTTGAGGTGCCAAGGCCAGATCTGCGCAGGGCAGATCTTCATACCGGGGCTCCCGCCCGGATGTGATGCGCTTGCGCGCCTCAAATCCCGTTGGGCCCGGCGCCGCGCTGACGCGCGGCGCAACAGGAAAAACTGCTGAGAGGCTCTGATCTGGCAATATGCCCGATCAGAGCCTGTTCCAGGGTATTCTGTTTGACCTGACCTCAAGGGTGAACCGCGCTGGCGCGCGGCCGCCAAGCGGCCCTTGACCTCAGGTCAAACCAAGCGAAAAGACCTCAGGTCAAACTGGGAAGGTGGAAAGACCTCAGCTCAAACAGGGGGTTAGCTCAGGGGCTTAGCTGTTGCGCAGCAGGCGGAAGGCGGCTGAAGCACCCCAGCCAGCGGCGACAGCAATGGCCAGAGACATCAGCCCATAGAGGAAGGGGCGTTCGCGTGACAAACTGTAGAGAAACCTCTCAAGACCAACCTTGCGGACGTCGATTTCGGTTTCAAAACTGGAGACAACACTGCCTGCGCGGGTGAGGAAAATTCGGGCGGTGTAGTGGCCTTCGGTCAAATCCGATGGCATATCAATTGCACTGCGAAACAGGGTTTGCTGGTCTACGGCCACGGTGTTTTCGCGCAGGGAATACAGGCCTTTGTCCTCGCGAATGCGGACAACCGCATCGGCAAAGTCCTGGGCATGGGCGATATTCATCGCGGCCCCAACCGAGCGGATGGCGCGGGCGATGGACACCCGGTAGCGCAGATCCTCGGTGTCCGAGATCGCCTCGGAGAAGGGCGCGCTGGTGGCAATGGCATAAAAACTGGGGGCAGAGTCAACGATGACGCTATCGGTATTGACCCAGATGCCCATGCGTTTTGCCTTGCGGCGCACGGTCACGGATGAATCGGGCCCCGAGACCGCAACGATGACCTCGAGGGGCGGGCCCTCTGGGATCGGGGTCTCGCGTTTCACGGCGCCAAAGATCAAAATCTCCGAGCCGTCAAAATCTGCGGTAATGGCAACGCGATCCTGGCTGAGGCCAAGCACGACCTCTTCCTCACCGGTCTGACCGGAAGAGGGCAGGCAGGTAAATGTGGACAGAGCCAGGGAGGCGGCGAGGAGCGCGGAGCGGACCATGGTCAATGCCCTCCTGCAGCGCCAAGGGAATAGAGTTCAGCGGGCATGATCAGAAGGTCAAGACCCAGTTTAGTGCAGACCAGCATAACCGTCAGAGCCAGCAAAATGCGCAGTTGCTCCGCCTTGAGATAGACCCCGACGCGGGTGCCGATCTGAGCGCCAATGACGCCGCCAAACAGGAGAAAAACCGCCAGGACGATATCCACGGTGTGGTTGGTGGTGGCATGCAGCATGGTGGTAAAGGCTGTGACCAGGATGATTTGAAACAGCGAGGTGCCAACAACCACCTTGGTCGGCATGCCGAGGATGTAGATCATTGCCGGCACCATGATAAAGCCGCCGCCGACCCCCATGATCGCGGCCAGGATACCCACCGCAACCCCCACCATGAGGGGGGGAATCACCGAGATATACAGGCCAGAGGTGCGAAAGCGCATTTTGAACGGCAGAGCATGGATCCAACCACGCTGCCGCCGGGGAGAGGCGCCTGCGCGTTTGGATTTGAAGATGGCATTGACGCTCTCGATGAACATCAAGGTGCCAACAATGCCCAGGAAGACAACATAAAAAAGGGTCACCAGCAAATCGACCTGACCGAGGCTTTTGAGGTAGTTGAACACAACCACGCCCAATCCAGCGCCGATGAGCCCGCCAGCCTGCAAGACCAGCCCCATTTTGATATCGACCGTGCGCCTTCGGAAATGTGCCAGGACGCCCGAAAACGAGGAGGCCACGAGCTGCGGGGCTCCGGTGGCGACCGCGACAACAGGCGGAATGCCTATAAAGAACAATAAGGGGGTCATCAGGAAGCCACCACCGACCCCGAACATGCCGGACATGATGCCGACAAGGCCACCGAGGCCCAGAAGCAGGAAGACGTCGACCGATACCTCGGCGATGGGAAGGTAAACTTGCATAAATAAGTTAGACCGCAGCCATGCAAGAAAAGCAACTAACGATGCCGCTCTGCAGCACGCAGGACTGATCGTGAAAGTGAAACTGGACCTATCCGTGACACGGGGATCACAGGGGGCATTGGCCAAAGAAAAAGACCCGCTCAGATGTCAGCTGTGCGGGCCTCTATTTGTTTCTGGCAGGGGGGGGTTAACGCTCTTTCACGTAGGGCTCACCACCTGCGCGAGGGGGCACGGCCTTGCCGACAAAGCCCGCAAGAATCACCACGGTCAGGATATAGGGCAGGGCGTCCATCACCTGCACCGGCACCACGACAGGGCCAAGTTCGATGTTCTGGAACCGCAGGGCGATGGCCTGTAGCAGGCCAAAGAGCAGGCAGGCCCCCATGGCTTGCCAGGGGCGCCATTTGGCAAAGATCAGGGCGGCAAGCGCGATAAAGCCCCGCCCGGCGGTCATGTCTTTCACAAAACCGGCCTGGAGCGCGGTGGCCAGATAGGCGCCGGCGATGCCACAGAGCAGCCCGCAGATGGCAACGGCCGCAAAGCGCAGACCGACAACCGAAACGCCAGCCGTGTCCACTGCTGCCGGGTTTTCCCCCACCGCCCGCAGGCGCAGGCCAAACCGGGTGCGATACAGGATCCACCAGGTTGCTGGCACCGCCAGAAAGGCGAGATAGACCAGAATGGAATGGCCCGAGATCAGCTCGGAATAGACCTGCTGCACCGGGTTGGCTTCCTGCATCAGCTGGGACACCGGCCTGCCGGTTGCCACTGCATCCTTAGGGCCGATGGCAAAGGGCCATTCCAGACCTTCAAAACGACCGCTACTCAGCAATGAGGGGGTGCGCCCCCCCTGTTTGAACCAGTCCTGCGCGATAAGTACCGTCAGCCCGGCCGCCAGAAAGTTGATGGCCACGCCCGAGATCAGCTGGTTGCCACGGAAGGTGATCGAGGCCAGCCCGTGCAGACCAGAAAGCAGCAACGAGGAGGCAATGCCCGCCAGCAGGCCCAGCCAGACATTGCCGGTCATCGCGGCAATAGCAGCCGAGAAAAAGGCTGCCATCAGCATCTTGCCCTCAAGGCCGATGTCAAAAATACCGGCGCGTTCCGAATAAAGCCCGGCCAGACAGGCGAGCAGCAGCGGTGTGGCCAGACGTACGGTGCTGTCCAGCACCTGGATCAGAGTGAGAAAATCCATCAGCTTGCCTCCTTGCGGAAGGCGAGGAAGATCTTTTCAAGCGGGATCCGCACCATATTGTCCAGCGCCCCGGTAAAGAGGATCACCAGGGCCTGGATGACCACGATCAGCTCGCGCGGGATCTTGGTCCAAAGCGCCAGCTCGGCGCCACCCTGATAGAGAAAGCCAAAGAGGATCGCGGCCAGAAACACGCCAAAGGGATGGTTGCGGCCCATCAGGGCCACGGCGATACCGATGAAGCCGGCGCCTTCGGTGGCGTTCAGCACCAGGCGCTCTGCCTCGCCCATGACGTTGTTGGTCGCCATCATGCCCGCCAGGGCGCCAGAGATCATCATGGCGATAATGGTGATTTTGACCGGCGAGATGCCGGCATAGCGGGCACCGGCTTCGGATTTGCCAAAGGCGCGGATCTCAAATCCCAGCGAGGTCCGCCAGATCAGCAGCCAGACGGCGAGGCAGGCAAAAACTGCCACCAGCAGGCTGACATTGGCGGGGGCGGATTTGGAAAAGGCGATGCCAAGCGGCGCCAGGAGCTCATGCAGCGTGGGCAGATGTAGGGTCTCGCTGAACCGGGCCGAGGCGGGATCCATTGACCCGGCAGGTTTCAATACATTGACCAGAAGATAGTTCAGCACCGCTGCGGCGATAAAGTTGAACATGATGGTGGTGATAACGATATGGCTGCCGCGTTTGGCCTGGAGATAGGCCGGAATGGCGGCCCAGGCCGCCCCAAAAAGACCGGCACCAAGGCAGGCAAAAAGCAGCGCCAGCGTCCAATGCGGCCAGGGGATGAACAGGCAGATCACGGCAACCCCCAGGCCACCCAGCATCGCCTGACCTTCGCCGCCGATGTTGAACAGACCGGCATGGGCGGCAACTGCCACGGCCAGACCCGTGAACATGAAATTGGTGGCGTAATACAGCGTGTAGCCCCAGCCGTAGCTCGAACCGAGCGCCCCGTCGACCATTAGCTTGACCGCCGCAACCGGGTCTTCGCCAATGGCAAGGATCACCAGCGCCGAGAGGCCAGCAGCAAGCGCCAGACTGATCAGGGGGATCAGCACGACATCGGCCCATTTTGGCATTTTTTCCATCTACGCGGCCTCCCCCGCGACGCCGGCCATCATCAGGCCTAGCTCTTTTTCATCTGTTTCCGCCACGATGCGCTCGCCCATGACCATACCGTCAAACATCACCGCCACGCGATCCGCGAGCGACAGGATCTCTTCCAGCTCGACCGAGACCAGCAGGATCGCCTTGCCCTGGTCGCGCAGATCGACAATTTGTTTATGGATGAACTCAATGGCGCCGATATCAACGCCACGGGTGGGCTGGCCGATCAGCAGCAACTCGGGGTTGCGCTCGATCTCGCGGGCGACCACAATTTTCTGCTGGTTGCCGCCTGAGAAGTTCTTGGCGGCCAGCCAGGGATCCGGTGGGCGGACATCGAATTTTTGCATCTTGGCTTCGGTATCGGCCCGGATCGCGGCGTTGTCCATCAACGGGCCGCGCTGGTACTCGGGCGCGTGATGGTAGCCAAAGGCGGTGTTTTCCCAGGCATGGAAATCCATGATCAGCCCTTCGCGCTGGCGGTCTTCGGGCACATGGGCCACATGGGACGCACGCCGGGCACGGGCATCGGAACCGGCGCCGTGCAACGGCAGCTCAGCGCCATTGAGGCGGATTGAGCCCTCGCCGCTGCGCATGCCGCCCAGCACTTCCAGAAGCTCAGACTGGCCATTGCCCGCCACCCCGGCAATGCCGAGGATCTCTCCGGCGTGGACGGTCAGGTCAATGCCTTTGACGCGCTCGACCCCGGCACTGTCAACGATACGCAATTTTTCGATTTCCAGGACGGGCTTGCCAGGTTTGGCAGGCAGCTTATCAACCCGTAGCAGGACCTTACGCCCCACCATCAGCTCAGCCAGATGTTCGGGGCTGGTTTCTGAGGTTTTGACTGTAGCGGTCATCTGCCCCCGGCGCATAACCGAGACCGTATCGGTGGCCTCCATGATCTCGCGCAGCTTGTGGGTGATCAGGATGATGGTCTTGCCTTCGGCGCGCAGCCGACCGAGGATGCGAAACAACTGGTCGGCCTCCGGCGGAGTCAGCACCCCGGTGGGCTCATCCAGGATCAGGATATCGGCCTGCCGGTAGAGCGCCTTGAGGATCTCCACCCGCTGCTGCATGCCAACGCCGATCTCATCAATGCGTTTGTCCGGGTCGACGTTCAGCTCATATTCCGCGGCCAGTTCCTTGAGGATCTTACGCGCCTTGGTGAGCGAGGGCATCAGCAGGCCACCTTCTTCGGCGCCCAGCACGATGTTTTCCAGCACGGTGAAATTCTCCACCAGTTTGAAATGCTGAAATACCATGCCGATACCGGCCGCAATAGCGGCCTGGCTGTCGGGGATCTCGGTCTGTTTGCCGTTGATCCAGATCTCGCCCCTGTCGGCCTTGTAGAACCCGTAAAGGATGCTCATCAGGGTGGATTTTCCAGCGCCGTTTTCACCAATGATGCCATGGATGGTACCGGGGGCGACGCTGATCGAGATGTCTTTGTTTGCTTGAACCGGGCCAAAGGATTTTGAAATGCCTTTGAGTTCAATGGCGGGGGCGGTCAATCGGGCTCTCCCATGCCTGAAAATCCAATCACACGCAGCAGCCTGTGCTCTGCCAGATCCGCAAAATACTGGCCGCGCATCATGCGTTGCCCGTCTTTGACAAAATCGACAGTGGCACGCAGATGGCCGTGATGTTCGCTGACCGCGACCACTTTGGCTGTGGCACCGGGCATCATCGCCGAAAACTGGGCAATGTAGTCCAGATAGGCATCACGACCCTGGATCGGGTCTGGAGCGTTTGGATCGGAGTAGTAAAAATTTGGCCCGATGGCTGCATCGGTTTTGGCAGCACGCTCCTCGGGCGATGGGGCACCCCAGGCCGAAAACAAGGTATGAATGCACATTGTCATGGCCTGGGGCTTTCGGTTTAGAACTTCAGCACAGGGCAGCTGTTGTCCGCATAGTAAGAGACAACTTCGATCTCGCCGTCGATGATCTGCTGACGGGCCTTGTCGACTGCCGCTTTCATTTCATCGGTGACCAGGGCCGCGTTGTTGTCATCAAGCGCATAGCCAACGCCGTCTTCGGCCAGCCCCATCGAGAAGACACCGGCTTCGACGGCGTCGCCTGCGGACATGGCATCATAAACCGCGACATCAACGCGTTTCAGCATCGAGGTCAGGACTTTGCCGGGGTGCAGGTGGTTCTGGTTGCTGTCGACGCCGATTGACAGGATGCCTTCGTCGGCGGCGGTTTGCAGCACACCAACGCCGGTGCCACCAGCCGCAGCATAAATCACATCAGCGCCCTGGCTGATCTGGGCTTTGGTCAGCTCAGAGCCTTTTACCGGGTCATTCCAGGCCGAAGGCGTGGTGCCGGTCATATTGGCGATGACGGTTGCATCAGGGTTCACCGCTTTGACACCCTGGGCATAGCCGCAGCCAAAGTGACGGATCAGCGGCACATCCATGCCACCGACAAAGCCAACGGTGTTGGATTTGGAAGCCATCGCCGCCATCATGCCAACCAGGTAAGAGCCTTCGTGCTCGGCAAAGCCCACCTGACGGATATTTGGCGCATCCAGCCAGGTGACGTCGATCACAACAAACTTGGTATCGGGATAATCCGGAGCAACCGAGCTGAGCGGATCAGCCATGGCAAAGCCCATGGTGACGATAGGGTTGGCGCCGGCTTCGGCAAAACGGCGCAGCGCCTGCTCACGCTGGGCTTCGGACTGCAGTTCGATTTCGCGGAATGTCCCGCCGGTTTCTTCGGCCCAACGCTGGGCACCGCCAAAGGCAGCCTCATTGAAGCTCTTGTCGAATTTGCCGCCCAGGTCAAAGATCAGCGCAGGCTCGGCCAGGGCCGCACCAGCAGAAAGGGCCAGCGTAGCTGCAGCGCCCATCAGGGATTTCATCAGCGTCATTAGGATACTCCCGGTTTTTGTTTTTCCGCGCAGTGGTCAGACATGATCAATCGAAGGGATCATGTCGGCCCTGCAGGGATTGTTATTAATAGGTGTGGCAATTTAGCCCTTTGGCCGGGGAGGGGGTCAACCGCTTTTTGACCGATTGGTGCGAATTCCGTGCAGGTTGCCTAAGGTAACTCTTTTCGCATGACAATCGCGTCGACGGATGCGGCATTTCTGCGGGCATAATACCCGCTGCGGCGTCCGCAGGGGGCGAATCCTTGCGACAGATACAGGCCAATGGCGGCGGTATTGTCTGCTGCAACTTCCAAAAAGAAGGTCTTGGCGCCCCGGGACTGGGCCTGGATTTGCCAGTCCTGCATCAGGGCGCGGGCCAGGCCCTGGCGCTGAAAGCAGGGATCGGTGGCGAGGGTCAACAACTCGGCCTCATCCGCAATAACACGCACCAGGGCAAAGCATCGCCCGTCGCCGCTGGCAAAGTTCAGCGGGCTGTCCAGAAGGGCGGTGAACTCCTCTTGTGACCAGGGGCGAGACTGGGTGAAGGCCGCGGCATGGATCCGTGCCATGGCCAGGGGCGAGGGGGCGTCACCCATCGATCAATTGTGGCGGCAAATCCCGTGCCGGGGCGGCATCCGCCGCGCGCAGATAGAGCGGCGCAGGGGCGGCGGGGCTGTCCAGGTAGCGCTTGCCCGCCAGTTCTGCGATGCGCTGTGCCAAATCCGCCGGAGAGGCCTCAGGCGCAAATATCAGCCCGGCGCTGCGCGCGGCCTCGCTGGCCTCAGTCTCGGGCATCAGACGCGGCGCTTCCCCCTCAAGGCAGGCATAGACCTGGGCGCGGGGCGCGGGGACGGCGGCCAAAACCCCCTGTTTCTGACGGGCCTCAAACCCATCAATCCCAACTGCAGGAACGCCAAGCCCCAGGGCAAGCCCACGGGCTGCGGCCACTGCAATCCGTATGCCGGTAAAATTCCCCGGCCCAATACCAACCCCGATGGCATCGAGATCGGACCAGGTCATCCGCGCCTCCAGCAGGATTTCTTCGAGAAGGGGCATCAGCCGCTCCGCCTGTCCGCGCGTGCGCAGTTCAAACCGCTGCGCCAGAACAACATCGCCACGCAGCAATGCGGCCGCGCAATGCGCGGCCGAGGTGTCAAAACCTAGAACCAGGGGAAGGGTGCTCATCAGGTCTCCAGTGCAACAACCCTCAGGCGCCACGCCTCAAGGATCGGGCAGATAGCGCGAAGGGATATGCCTTCGTTAGACCGCGACGGGGCGGACTTCGGTGACTTCCGGGATATAGTGGCGCAGCAGGTTCTCGATCCCCATCTTCAGGGTCAGGGTCGAAGACGGACAGCCGGCGCAGGCGCCCTGCATATGCAGGTAGACAACCCCACGGTCAAACCCATGGAAGGTGATGTCGCCACCGTCCTGCGCCACGGCGGGCCGTACGCGGCTGTCCAACAGATCCTTGATCTGGTCGACAATTTCACTGTTTTCACCAAGATGTTCCGCATGGCCCGAGGCCTGTTCCTCGCCAGCACTGACAATGGGCTGACCAGACTGATAATGCTCCATGATGGCGCCAAGAATGGCCGGCTTGATGTGGTCCCACTCAATTGCCTCTGATTTGGTGACGGTGACAAAGTCATTGCCAAAGAACACACCAGCGACGCCAGAGACTGCAAAAATACGGGTGGCCAGCGGAGAGCTGCCAGCCGAATCGGCTGTGGGGAAATCCGCAGTGCCTGCGTCCAGAACAGTCTGTCCTGGCAGGAATTTCAGCGTTGCCGGGTTCGGTGTGGATTCAGTCTGAATGAACATCTCGGGCCTCCAAAAAGCGTCTGAGGGATATGCGCCCGAAGGGGCATCAAGTCAAGGTTTAGAACAATTCTAAATTGGATCTGCCAACTGTGCAATCCCTTTTGCAATCACAATGCGGAGGGTTGCCTTCCCCCGCCCCGGTGCCGATCCACATTGGGAATACCGCACGGGGGGTCCCAGATCGAAACGGCAGTGGGCGTCAACAGTGGGTGTCAACAGTGGTAAACGGTCTTGGGCACCCGCAGTGCCAGCTGGCAGGCTCTGGGCCCGTCTGGCGTTTTCAGGTGATGGCATCCAGGCGATCCTTGGACAGATCTCCGGGGACAATTGTGATTGGCACAGGCAGGTTGCCAGAGGATTTGCTCAGCTGGCTGACCAGCGGGCCGGGGCCCTTACGGTCATTTCCTGCGCCCAGAACCAGGACACCAATTTCCGCATCCGCTTCGATCTGCGCCATGATCTCGGGAACCGCTTCTCCTTCGCGAATGATGAGTTCCGGATCGACGCCCTGACGATCCCGCATCCATTTTGCAAAAACTTCAAAATGGGCGTGGATGCGCTCGCGGGCTTCCTCCCGCATGACTTCGCCGACGCCAATCCAGTGATTGAAGTCATCCGGTGGGATGACCGAGAGGATGGCGACACCGCCTCCGGTTTTTGCCGCGCGCATCGCGGCAAAACGCATTGCATTCAGACATTCACGGCTGTCGTCCAGTACAACTAGGAATTTGCGCATTTTTGGCCTCTGGTTGCTCCACCAGAGATCATGGCGCAGAACTGCCCGCGCAACAATAGCCCCGCACAACAATCGGAATGATGGGAGGCTTGCTGGGTGCGCAGTGCGCTGCAGCCTCAGCCTTGGCGCTGCCCCCTCAGACTTGGCGCTGCCCCCTCAGCCTTGGCGCTGCACTGGGCAACCGGGGCGCTCCCGCCTGTTTTATGTGATCTGCGATCCCACGCACAGTTGGGCCCGGCGCCGCTGACGCGGCGCTGCCTGCACGGCGACGGCTGGGTCTGGGACCGCAGCGGCGGATACTTGGGCTGATACCCATCCTGCGCCGGGAAAAGCGCCGACTGTCAGGACATTGACTGTGCTGGTGTACGAGACTTCTGAAATAACGCGCCCCAGCGCCGTGCTGCGCACGGCGCTGCCCCCACCCGTCACCCAGGCGCTTCTTTGAAGCCTGGGCGACGGGCGGGAAGTTCTGGGCAAAAGTCAGCGCAGGTTTTTGGTATTGGCAGGGTTACTGGCTGGACGCCCAGTCCCAATAAAGCTCCCTCACCCGTTTGGTCACTGGTCCAATCGGGTAGTGGCAGGCATCAAAGGCGGTGACGGGGGTCACTTTGCTCATGTTGCCGGACAAAAAGACCTCGTCGGCCTCCTCGAAATCCTGAACGCCCAGGACGGTTTCATGAACCGTGACCCCATCCGCACGCAGGTTGGCGATGTGGCGCGCCCGGGTTATGCCGGCCAGGAAGGTGCCGTTTGGGATCGGCGTAAAGACCTCTCCGTCGCGGACCATAAAGAGGTTCGCGGTTGCGGTCTCTGCCACATTGCCCATGGCATCCAGCGCCAGCGCATTGCTGAACCCTTTGCTGCGGGCCTCGCGCAGCATCCGCGCATTGTTGGGATACAGGCATCCGGCCTTTGCATTGACGACAGCATTTTCCATCACCGGGCGACGAAACCGGGTGCGTGTCAGGGTTGCGCTGGCCTCGGCAGGCGCCATGGGGATTTCTTCCAGGCAAAGCGCAAACTCGGTGCTCTCCGGCTCCGGGGCAATGGTTGTCGTATCGCCATCGGTGGCCCAATACATCGGGCGAATATAGACGGCAGCTCCGGGGGCAAACCCTCGTAAACCTTCCTGAGCGATTGCAACCATATCAGCTGTTTTTACCGTGGGGCGCATCATCAAGGCCTCAGCAGAGGCATTGGTGCGGGCGCAATGCAGGTCCAGATCCGGGGTCATCCCATCAAAGAAGCGAGCGCCATCAAACACCGAGGACCCCAGCCACATCGCGTGGTCTGCCGCCTTCACCAGGGCAATATTGCCATCGTGCCAGCGACCTTGAAAATAGGTGCGAATGTTTTTGCCTACAGCCATGGTGTCCCCCGTTGAGTAACGTGCTGAGAACCTAGGAGGAAAAGGGTCATAGGGCCAGACCTTTTTCGCTGTGTCGTCTTGCCTGGGGCTCACATTTGACCGGCAAAAGTACCATACCCTGAGGCGCTCTTGTCGATGGTCGGCCACAGGAGCGACCGCGCGCCGATAGGCGCGCGGGGCCCAACAGGGGCGGGGCATCTTTGATGCACCGTGTCCCCTGGCGGGAGCATTTGGCTGCGCAGCAATCGCGGCAGGCCGCGCCGCTCCAGGTGAGTTGGCTGTCAGGAGGGCTGTGTCAGACCCAGCCTTGCCAGCCTTGCCCCGGCTTCCGCCTGCCAGCGGGTTTTGAGCTCGCCATTGGGAGTGCGGCGCAGGCCCAGAGCCTTCAGCTCTTCGAACTTGGCTGAGTCTTCACTGCCAAAGCTGGCGGCGACCCGTGGCCACCAATAGTCAACCGAGGTCTGCAAGTCGCCTGTGCCAGCCTCCTCTATCAGCCGTTCCAGACCTTCCTCGGCCAGCTCCGCATGGCGGGCTTCGATCGGAGCCAGGGCGCGAAATACCTCGGCCAGGGGCTGGTAGGAGATCAGCGAGAATTCAGCCAGCTGCACCGCCACCGCCCGGCCCATCAAGAGGTTCATCACCACGGCATCTGCCCAGCCTTCCAGCGGGTAATTGAACACCGCCAGCCGCATGTCGTGATCCGAGCGCTGCTGGCCGATATCGGCATCGCGATCCAGGCGCGCAGTCCAGGGGTGGTGATCGGCATAGCGTTCGGTATTGGCGCCAAATTCCCCCATGATGCGCAGCACGCGGTCAGCGTTGTCGCTTTTCTCCAGCACAATTTTGGCGGCGGCGATGCGGGCCTTGATGCCGGGGCCTTCGTTGATGATCTCGGCAAACCCGGCGGCCCCGGCCAGTTCGCTGTCGACAAAGGTGGCCATCAGTTTCAGCAGGGCGGCGCGGTAGCGCGGCGGCACATTGGCGGGGTTGCTCAACATGCCTCCCTGGGCAAGATAGCTTTTGATGCTCATGTCCTCGGTCATGAAATAGCCTTCCTTTCAAACGCGTTACTGATCGTAATCGACAACAACCCTGTCGGTCACCGGAAAGGCCTGACAGGACAGGACATAGCCCTTTTCGACCTCGTAGTCCTCAAGTGCGTGATTGGCGACCATCTCCACTTCGCCCTCGATCACCTTGCAGCGACAGGTCGAACAGACCCCGGCCTTGCAGGCATAGGGCGCATCCATGGCATTTTCCAAAGCGGCGTCCAGGATGGTCATGTCCTTGCCCATCTGCACCGTCTGGGTCGAGCCATCCAGGGTGATCGCAGCGGTGGCCTGATTGCCGGCACTGGCAGCATCCGCGGCGCCTTCCTTGCGTTTGGCGCGTCCCGGCTGGGCGCTGGCAAAAAGTTCGAACTTGATCTGTGCATCCTCCAGCCCTGCGTTGCGCAGGGCGGCGGCAATGCCCAGCATCATCGGCTCTGGCCCGCAGATAAAGGCGGTGTCTACCGATTTGATGTCAATCCAATGTTCAAACAGCTGGGCGCATTTTTCCTGTGTTACCAAACCGGTGAACAGGTCAATCTCCTGAGCGTCGGATTCCAGGATATGGATCACGTTGAAGCGGCCCATATAGTTGTTTTTCAGATCTTCCAGTTCCTCGCGGAACATGATCGTGTTCACGCCTTTGTTGGCATAGACCAGCGTAAAGGTTGATTCAGGTTCCGCTTCCAAGGTGGTCTTGAGGATCGACAGGACCGGGGTGACGCCGGAACCGCCGGCAAAGCCCAGATAGCTTTTGGCTGTCGTGGCGTCCAGGGGCGTGAAAAAGCTACCCATGGGGGGCATTGCCTCCAGCATGTCGCCGGGTTGCAGCTCGGTGTTGGCCCAGGTGGAGAAGGCCCCGCCATCGACCCGTTTGATGCCCACCTGCAAAATGCCATCGCCTTTGCCGGCGCAGATCGAATAGCTGCGGCGCAGCTCTTCGCCGTCAAAATCGCGACGGAAGGTCAGATACTGGCCTTGGGTGAAATCAAATTCCGCAGCCGCACCATTGACGGGCTTCAGGGAAACCACAACCGCATCGCGGATGGTTTTGCGGACATCGGTAACTTCGAGTTGGTGGAAGCGCGCCATGGAGCTCTCCTCAGATGCACTTGAAATAATCAAAGGGTTCAAGACAGTCCTGGCAGCGCCAGTGAGCCTTACAGGGGGTGGAGCCAAACTGGCTCACACGGGTGACATTCTTGCTTTGGCAATTTGGGCAGCGTTCTGGACCACCGGCGGCCTGCGGTGGGGCAATGCCAAATTCTTCCAATCTGGCGCGGCCCTTCTCAGACATCCAGTCGGTGGTCCAGGGCGGTGAGATCTGGGTCTTGAGCTGGATCTTATCCAGGCCGTGATCACGCAGCGCCGTCTCAATATCGAGATTGATGATCGCGGTGGCGGGGCAGCCGGAATAGGTGGGGGTGACCGAGACCACCAGGGTGTCCTCTTGCCATTCTACGCCGCGAATAATGCCCAGATCTACCAAGCTGATCACCGGGATTTCCGGGTCGGGCACGGCGTCGAGCCATTCCCAGATTTGGTCTGCACTTGGTTTTTCGAAGACTTGCTTCATGCGATCCATCCTTGGATATGCCTCCCCGACCGATAGGTCGGGCAGCGCCCGTCCGCCCCTGTCAAACCGGAGGTTTGCCCCCGGCAAAACGGCGGGCGCTTTGCTTCCGCCCGCGGACATGCGCTGCCCTATGCGTTCACTTTCGATCTACCAGCTGGCGCCGGGATAGGCGCGTTGCAGCCATTGCATATGGGTCAACAGATGGCCCAAGTGCTCGGTGTGCATGGCGCCGGTGCGGCCACCTTTGTGGGCAAACTCACTGTCCGGAATGGTCAGCGTGGCCTCAGCCAGAACCCGCCTGATCAGCGCGTCATAATCGGCGCGCAAGGTTGCCGGATCCGGGGCGATGCCTGCCTTGACCATGGCCGCATCGACCGCGTCAGAGGTGAACATCTCGCCGACATAGGGCCAAAGATAGTCCAGCGCCGCCTGCATGAAATCATGGCTTTGCGCGGTGCCATCGCCCAGACCCACAACCGTATCGGCAGAGCGTTCCAGGTGGTAGGTCACCTCTTTGCTGGTTTTGGCAGCGATCGCGGCAATGCGGTCGTCCGATGATTTCATCAGATGGCCCAACTGGATCGAATGCCAGGCGTCAAACAGGAACTGGCGCATCAGGGTGCGGCCAAAATCCTCGTTTGGGACCTCGACCAGCAGCAGATTGCGGAAATCCCAGACATCGCGCAGAAACGCCAGATCGTCAGCGGATTTGCCCTCGCCCTCAACCTCACCGGCGAGGCCCAGCCACATCTGGGTCTGACCAATCAGATCCAGCGCGGTATTTGCCAGGGCAATGTCCTCTTCCAGCACCGGCGCGTGACCACACCATTCGCTGACCCGATGGCCGAGGATCAGGGTGTTGTCGCCCATGCGCAGCAGGAACTGAAACAGGGCCTCATTTTCTGTGAGCTGACCTGCCATTACATCGCCCCCACTTCGTCGGGAATGTCAAAGAAGGTCGGGTGACGATAGACCTTGCTCTCGGAGGGCTCATACAGCGGGCCTTTGTCGCTGGGCGAGGAGGCGGCGATATGGTTGGCTTCAACCACCCAGATTGACACGCCTTCGTTGCGGCGGGTGTAGACATCGCGGGCGTTTTTGATCGCCATTTCGGCGTCTGGCGCATGCAAGGAGCCGACGTGACGGTGGCTCATGCCATGTTGGCCGCGGATAAAGATTTCCCAGAGGGGCCATTCGTTTTTCATAGCTCAGTTCTCCTGGCTGTGGCGGCCCTGCTATCTGTAGCAGGGCGCGCAATCGGTTGGGGCTGCGACAGCGGATTATTCGGCGGCGACCTTGGCTGCGGCTTTCTTGCGGGCATGGGCCAGCAGGCCATCACGCACCCATTGGCCGTCTTTCCAGGCCTTGTTGCGGGCTGCCAGCCGGTCGGTGTTGCAGGGGCCATTGCCCTTGATCACGTCAAAGAACTCGGACCAGTCGGGGTCGGAGTAGTCGTAGTGACCGCGCTCTTCGTTCCATTTGATGCCTTCGTCTGGCAGCTCGAGCCCGAGGTATTCGATCTGCGGCACGGTCTGGTCGACAAACTTCTGACGCAGCTCGTCATTGGTGTTCATCTTGATTTTCCAGGCCATCGACTGGGTCGAATGTACCGAATCCGCATCTGACGGGCCAAACATCATCAGCGCCGGGAACCACAGGCGGTTGACCGCATCCTGGGCCATCTTCTTTTGTGCGGGCGTGCCGGTTGCCATCTTGCGGATGGCGTCAAACCCCTGGCGCGCGTGGAAGCTTTCTTCCTTGCAGACCCGGATCATGGCGCGGGAATAGGGACCAAACGAAGTCCGCTGCAGGGGCACCTGGTTCATGATGGCAGCCCCATCAACCAGCCAGCCCACCGCGCCCATATCCGCCCAGTTCAGGGTTGGATAGTTGAAGATGGAGGAGTATTTCATCCGCCCATCCAGCAGCATCTCGGTCAGCTCATCGCGGCTCACCCCCAGGGTTTCGGCGGCACAGTAGAGGTAGAGGCCGTGACCGGCTTCATCCTGCACCTTGGCCAGCAGGATCGCCTTGCGCTCCAGTGTTGGCGCGCGGGTGATCCAGTTGCCCTCGGGCAGCTGACCAACAATTTCCGAATGGGCGTGCTGACCAATCTGGCGGATCAGGGTCTTGCGATAGCCCGCAGGCATCCAGTCTTTTGGTTCGATCTTTTCACCGGCATCAATGCGCGCCTGAAAAGCGGCCAGCTTTTCCGGATCATCGGTGCTCGCTTCGGATTGTACCATCTGTGCATACATGACTTGCTCCTCCCGTTTAGGGTTGCTGGCTTAAACGCGTTCCAGGATCAGGGCGGTGCCCTGACCAACGCCAACGCACATGGTACACAGCGCGTAGCGCCCACCGGTGCGTTGCAGTTGATAGGCGGCTGTCAGCACCAAACGGGCGCCGGACATGCCAAGAGGGTGACCGATGGCAATGGCACCACCGTTGGGGTTCACATGGGCCGCGTCATCAGCGACGCCCAGTTCGCGCAGTGTTGCGATACCCTGCGCGGCAAAGGCCTCGTTCAGCTCGATCACATCCATCTGTTCGATGGTCAGGCCGGTGCGGGCCAGCGCCTTGCGGGTGGCGGGCACCGGGCCAATGCCCATGACGCGGGGTTCGACCCCGGCTGCGGCCATGCCGACGATCCGCGCCATTGGCTTGAGGCCATTCCTGGCGGCTGCGGCCTCATTTGCCATCAAGATAGCGGCGGCACCGTCATTGACGCCAGAGGCATTGCCGGCGGTCACGGTCAGATCGGGGCCATTGACGCCTTTCAGCTTGGCCAGCTTATCGGCGCCAGTGCCGGGGCGGGGGTGCTCGTCGGTGTCGACAATCAGCGGCTCCCCTTTGCGCTGGGACACAGATACTGGCGTGATTTCATCATGAAAGATGCCAGCCTCATGGGCGGCGGCCCAGCGGGCCTGGCTGCGGGCGGCAAAGGCATCCTGGTCTTCGCGGCTGATACCATAATCGGCGGCGACATTATCTGCGGTCTGTGGCATCGAGTCGGTGCCATACATCGCCTGCATCTTCTTGTTCACAAAACGCCAGCCGATGGTGGTGTCATAGACCGCATTGGCGCGGGTAAAGGCGGCGGTGGCCTTGGGCATGACAAAGGGGGCGCGGCTCATGCTTTCAACACCGCCGGCGATGGCCATGTCGTAGTCTCCGGCGCGGATTCCGCGTGACGCCATGCCCACGGCATCCATCCCCGAGGCACAGAGCCGGTTGATGGTGGTGCCGGGCACCTCCACGGGCAGGCCCGCCAAAAGCGCCGCCATACGGGCCACATTGCGGTTGCTTTCGCCGGCCTGGTTGGCATCGCCAAAGATCACGTCATCAATGCTGGCCCAGTCAACCTGCGGATTGCGCGCCGCGAGGGCCGCAATGGGTGAGGCTGCCAGGTCATCGGTGCGCACCTGAGACAAGGCACCGCCATAGCGGCCGATTGGGGTTCGGGTGGCATCGCAGATGAATGCATCCATGGTGTTCGCGTCTCCTGAGTTGTCGGCAGAATAAGCCGACCGTTGGGTCGGTATTACGCCTCTTGCTGATTCGTGGCAAGCAAAACGTAACGGTTTGTGATGTCGCTTCGCAATTCTGTAACATGTCGGCGGAGCGTGGTGACTTAACGTCGTAAAGAGCGACGGGCAGATTTAGGTTGCAGGCAGGGCAAGGCTTGGCTCAGATTAAAACAGAACGATCAGTCTGTTCGTGAATTTGTGGGTCAGTCTGGTGCTGTAGCCTGCCAGAAGGAGGAGAGAATGTCACAGCATTTGCGCATTGGCGGTGCCAGCGGATTCTGGGGAGACTCCAGCGTCGCGACACCGCAGCTTTTGGCGGCTGGGGGGCTCGATTTTATCGTCTATGACTACCTCGCCGAGATCACCATGGCGATCCTGGCAAGGGCGCGGGACAAAGATCCCACCACAGGCTATGCCACTGATTTTGTCAGCGCGGCCATGGCGCCAAACCTTGCCGAGATTGCAAAACAAGGCGTGCGGATTGTCTCCAATGCCGGTGGTATGAACCCCGAGGCCTGCGCGGCTGCTCTGCGGGTGGAGATCAAGAAACAGGAGCTGAGGCTCAAGGTTGCAGTCGTCACCGGCGATGATCTTTTGGCCCGCGCAGCGGAGATCGCCGAGGCTGCGCCACGGGATATGTTCCGTGGCACATCTTTGCCGCCGGTGGAAAAGATCGCCAGTATCAACGCCTATCTTGGCGCCTTTCCCATTGCCGCCGCGCTGGATCGCGGCGCGGATATTGTGGTGACCGGGCGCTGCGTCGACAGTGCGGTGACACTGGGCGCGGCAATCCATCACTTTGGCTGGACCACAAATGATCTGGATGCGCTGGCCGGTGGCAGCCTGGCCGGTCATATTCTGGAATGTGGCCCACAGGCGACCGGTGGCAATTTTACCGATTGGCGGCTGGTGGCAGAAAACCTGGCGGATATCGGCTATCCCGTCGCGGCTATCCGCAGGGATGGCAGTTTTGAGGTGTCAAAGCCCGCAGGCTCGGGCGGGCTGGTGTCGCGCGGCACCGTTGGCGAACAGATGCTCTATGAAATCGGCGATCCACAGGCCTACCTGTTGCCTGATGTGGCCTGCGATTTCTCGGAGGTGGTATTGGAGGAGGTCGCACCCGACCGGGTTCTGGTCTCGGGCGCGCGCGGTTTGGGGGTGCCGGACAGCTACAAGACCTGCCTGACCTGGGCCGATGGCTTTCGCTCGGGGCATATTTTCACCTTCTATGGGCTGGAAGCAGAAGAGAAGGCCCGGCATTTTGCCGAC
Organism: Pseudophaeobacter arcticus DSM 23566; assembly: GCF_000473205.1. Classification (NCBI taxonomy): domain Bacteria; kingdom Pseudomonadati; phylum Pseudomonadota; class Alphaproteobacteria; order Rhodobacterales; family Roseobacteraceae; genus Pseudophaeobacter; species Pseudophaeobacter arcticus. Next base: position 3,029,185 of record NZ_KI421507.1, on the reverse strand, counting down.
ACGGTGCTGAAACGCTGCCGCGCGGCGCTGCAGCGGATGCAGGCTCCGGACTACACCGATGTCAGCGTGGAGCTGCTGGGCACTGAAAGCCAGTTTGGCAAAAGACGCGAGGTGGCCCCCCAGCGCGAGGTGGCGGTCAAGATCGCCGTTCGCCATCCGGATGCCCGCGCCGTGGCTCTGTTTCTGAAAGAGGCCACCGGCCTGGGTCTGGCAACGCCACCGGGGTTGAGCGGCTTTGCAGGTGCGCGCCCCAAACCTTCGCCGGTGATGGCGCTGTTTTCCTATCTCACCCCCAAACAACAGGTGCAGCTGCGCCTGCTGGACGAGGCAGGAGAGGTGCAGTGCCCAGAGGTTCAAGGCCCCGCTGTTGCTGTGGCAGCGCGCCCCAGTCTGCCAGAGGCCCCCCTGGTTTCCAAAGCGAAAAATATTATCCAGGTGCCGCTGGTCGAGCTGGCCTGGGCCCGCAGCGGCGACAAGGGCGATATCGCCAATATCGGCGTGATGGCGCGCGATCCAGCATGGATGCCCTGGATCTGGGCTGGTCTGACGCCTGCGCATTTGCACCAGGTGTTTGGCCATTTTCTGGATGGGGCCGGGACCGAGGCAATTGAGCGGTTTTACCTGCCCGGTTCTGCCTCGATGAATGTGCTTTTGCACGGCGCGCTGGGCGGTGGCGGCACCTCGTCGCTGCGCAATGACCCGCAGGCCAAGGGCTATGCCCAACTGCTGCTGGCGGCCCCCATTGCCGTAGACGCGGATCTGCTCGGGCGCCTGCCTGGTGCGGTATGATGGGGCAAGATGATATACCAATAAATCACGGGGCAGCAGCATCTCTGCCCTGCGGCAAGACCAACCCAATGAGGACATGTCGATGAAGGCTTTTCAAAGCAGGATCAGCACGGGCAGTGACAGCTATGCCCAGAACCGCGCCGATATGCTGGCGCAGGTGGATAGGATGCGCAGCTTGGAAGCCCGCGCTACCGCCAAATCGGAACAGCGCCGCCCGGTCTTTGACAAGCGCGGCCAGCTGTCGCCGCGCGAACGTCTGGCGGCTTTGCTGGATCCCGGCATGCCATTTCTTGAGCTGTACAACATGGCGTCTTATCTGGTGGATGACCCGGATCCTGAGACCTCGATCCCCGGGGCCTCGATCCTTCTGGGGATTGGCTATGTGTCTGGCGTGCGCTGCATGGTTTTTGTGGATGATGCCGGCATCAATGCCGGAGCGATGACCGGGAAATCGGTGGACAAGGCGCTGGGTGCAATTGAGATCGCACTGAAGCAAAAGCTGCCCTTTGTGCATCTGGTCGAAAGCGCCGGAGCGGATCTGACCCGCTACACGGTTGAACTCTGGGCCCATGGTGGCGGCATGTTTGCCGGTCTGGCGCGGCTTTCGGCGGCGGGAAACCCGGTGATCACCGTGTTGCACGGGGCCTCAACCGCTGGCGGCGCTTATCAGCCGGGGCTGTCGGATTATGTGATCGGGGTTAAAGGCAACGGCATGGCGATGCTGGCGGGGGGCGCCTTGGTGCAGGCCGCAACCGGCGAAATCGCCGAGGATGCCGATCTGGGCGGCGCCCAGATGCATGCCGAAATTACCGGGCTGGTGGAATACCTGGCCGAGGATGATGCCCATGGCCTGGAGATCGCCCGCGATGTGGTGGCGGGACTGGGCTGGCAAAACTGCGCTGCCCCCGCCGTCGCCTATGACCTGCCCCAATATGACAGCGAAGAGCTGGCCGGGGCCATCCCGGCGGACTACCGCAAACCCTATGACATGCACGAGCTGGCAGCGCGGCTGGTGGATGGGTCTCGGTTGCGGGATTTCAAGCCGGATTATGGCCCGGCTCTGGTCTGCCTGCAGGCGCATATCATGGGCCAGCCAGTGGGCATTCTGGGCAACAATGGCCCGATTGACCCGGATGGCGCCACCAAGGCGACGCATTTCTTGCAGTTGATGGATCAGGCCGGCACGCCGGTGATCTTTCTGGGCAATACCACCGGCTATATGGTGGGCACCGCCTATGAGCGCGCAGGCATGATCAAACATGGCTCAAAAATGATCCAGGCGGTGACCAACCTGCGGGTGCCCAAGATCTCGCTCTATACCGGGGCCAGTTTTGGTGCTGGCAACTACGGCATGTGTGGCCATGCCTTTGGCGCGGATTTCCTGTTCACCTGGCCAAATGCCATGACCGGTGTGATGGGGGGCGAACAGGCCGCCCTGACCATGGAGCAGGTGGCGCGGCGCACCGCGGCGCGCAAGGGTATCCCGGTGGACGAGGCCCGCCTGGCCAAGCAGAGCGCGGGAATTGCTGCGCATTTTGACAGTCAGTCGGATGCATTTTTCACCTCAGGGCGGATGCTGGACATGGGCATGATTGATCCGCGCGACAGCCGGGCGGTGATTGGCTTTTGCCTGGCCACCTGCAGGGAGGCAGGTCGCCGTGATCTCAACCCCAATGCCTTTGGCGTGGGGCGGGCCTGATGGGAGAGGACCAGATGATGACAGAGTTCAACTCAATCCTGGTGGCCAATAGGGGCGAGATCGCCCTGCGTATCATGCGCACGGCGCGCGCTATGGGGATCACCTGCATAGCGGTCTATACCGAGGCAGACGCAGATAGCCCGCATGTGGGTTTTGCTGATCGCGCCATCTGCATTGGCACCGGCCCGGTGGGCGACAGCTATCTGGATGCGGCCAAGGTTTTGGCCGCCGCCCAGGAGGCAGGCGCGCAGGCGGTGCATCCCGGCTATGGCTTCCTGTCGGAGAATGCCGAATTTGCCCAGGCCTGCACTGCGGCTGGCCTCACCTTCATTGGCCCCAGCGCGGCGTCCATTGCCCTGATGGGCAACAAGGCTGCCGCCAAACGGCGCATGATCGAAGCGGGGGTTCCCTGCGTTCCCGGCTATGAGGGCGCGGATCAGTCGTCGGCGGTGCTGGCGGCGGAGGCGGCAAAGATTGGCTATCCGGTGATGATCAAGGCGGCGGCAGGCGGTGGTGGCCGTGGCATGCGGCTGGTCACTGCCCCCGAAGGTTTTGCCACGGCCTTGGAGCTGGCCAAAAGCGAAGCGCTGTCTGCCTTTGGTTCGCAAGAGATGATCCTGGAAAAGGCGGTGATGCGCCCGCGCCACGTGGAGATCCAGATCTTTGCCGATGCCAGTGGCAATACCATCCACCTGGGCGAGCGCGACTGCTCGGTGCAGCGCCGCCATCAGAAGGTGGTGGAAGAGGCCCCCTGTCCGGTGATGACGCCCAAGCTGCGCGCTGAAATGGGCGCGGCTGCGGTGGAGGCCGCCCGGGCCATCAGCTATCTGGGCGCGGGAACGGTGGAGTTCCTACTGGATGCGGATGGGGCCTTCTACTTTCTGGAGATGAACACCCGCCTGCAGGTGGAGCATCCGGTTACCGAACTGGTCACCGGGCTGGATCTGGTGGCGCTGCAGATCCGTGCGGCGCGCGGTGAGGCGCTGGGACTGGCGCAACAGGATGTGGCGCTGACGGGGCATGCCATCGAAGTGCGGCTCTATGGTGAAGACCCAAGTCAGGGCTTTTTGCCACAATCCGGGGTGATCAACCTCTGGCAGCCGCCCAGCGGGCCGGGCATCCGGGTGGATGCGGGCATTACATCCGGGCAGCAGGTCTCTGCCTTTTATGACCCGATGCTGGCCAAGATCATCGCCCATGGTGCCACGCGAGCCGAGGCGCTGGAACGCCTGATTGCGGCGCTGGGGGATACGGTGATCTTTGGACCTGCCTGCAACCGGGATTTTCTGATTGATGTGCTCAGCCATGCGGAGTTTGCCAAAGGTCGCGCCACCACCGGCTTTATTGCGGACCACTTTGATCCTTTGGTGCCGACCAAGGTCACCAGCGCGGATGTGGCGCTGGCAGCAGGTCTGATCTACCGCGCCGATCAGGCGGCAATGGCGCAACAGGCTACCCTCCCGGCAGAACTGCTGGGCTGGTCCAGCCAGGGAGACATGCAGGCGCGGCTGGTGCTGGCGGTCGGGGGTGATCCGGTGACTGTGCTGCTGCGCCAGGGCCGCGATGGCATCCACGTGCTGGTAGGCGAAGCCGAGCATCACCTGGAGCAACAGGGCGACTGCCTGCGGTTGGACGGGCTGCGGGTGGATCTGCGCCGCCATCTGATGGTCGCGGATGATCTGTATCTGGCGACAGGGGCGCGGATGTTGAAACTGTCCCGCTTGCGGGCGGGCAGGGGGGCTGCGGCGGTCGCAGGCGGCGGCGAGACGCGGGCTCCGATGCATGGCAACCTGCTGGAACTCTGCGTCGGCACCGGCGACCGGGTTGAGATTGGCACCCGTCTTGCGGTGCTGGAGGCGATGAAGATGCAGCACGAGATGCTGGCCGAGGTCGCAGGCACAGTGAGCGAAATTGCAGTCACGGCTCCAAGTCAGGTTAAGGCAGGCGATCTGCTGGTGCGGATCGAACAGGATAAAGCGACCCAGGAGGGCACGGAATGAACTCGGATCTCTGCAAGCGGCTTGGTATCGAATTTCCGCTTTTTGCCTTTTCCCATTGCCGCGACGTGGTGGCCGCAGTCACCAATGCCGGCGGTATGGGGGTGTTTGGCGCCGCGATGATGTCGCCCGAGGAGCTGGAAGAAGAGCTGTCTTGGATTGATGCCCATGTGAAGGGCAAACCCTATGGTGTTGACCTTATCGTGCCGAACAAATTTGAGGCCAAGGGCGAGGATCTCCCGGATGCGGCCATTCTGGCCATGGTCCCCGAGGAGCATAAGGATTTTGCCAGTGAATTGCTGCAACACCATGGGGTAGAACCGGGTGATCTGGAGCCTGCACGGGCGGATCGGTTGGTGTTTCGCCAAAATATCAGCTCCGAGGGGGCACGGCGCAGTCTGGATGTGGCCTTTTCCCACCCGATTGCCTTGATCGCCAATGCGCTGGGGTTGCCACCGCAGGATATGCTGGAGCGCGGCAAGGCGCAGGGGGTGGTGGTCGGCGCCCTGGTGGGCACGGCGCAGCACGCCCGCGCCCAGGTCGCAGCCGGGGTGGATGTGATCATCGCCGCGGGCGGTGAGGCGGGAGGCCACACCGGGGAGATTTCAACCATGGTTCTGGTGCCCGAGGTGGTGCAGGCCATTGCCGGATCCGGCGTGCCGGTGCTGGCGGCGGGGGGTATTGCCACCGGCGGACAGATGGCGGCTGCCATGGCGATGGGCGCGGCAGGGGCCTGGTGCGGCTCGGTCTGGCTGACGACGGCAGAGGCGGAGACCAACCCGGTGGTGAAGGAAAAAATGCTGGCGGCCAGCAGCCGCGACACCGTGCGTTCACGCTCGCGTACCGGCAAGCCCTCGCGCCAGTTGATCAGCGCCTGGACCGAGGCCTGGGAGGGCAAGGGGGCGCCAACACCCTTGCCGATGCCGTTGCAGACTTTGGTGTCCGAACCCGCGTTGCACCGGATTGATCAGATCTCCCAAACGGGCCACGCAGGGGCGCAGGATCTGGCCACCTATTGGGTTGGACAGGGGGTCGGCCTGATGAACCAGGCAATGTCTGCCGGTGGTGTGGTGCAGGAGTTCAAGGAAGATTTTTTGACAGCCTACGAGCGGCTTGGCGCCCTGTTGGCAGAGTGACGCCAGAGCTGTTTGCAGGCCGGATCTGTTGCAGAGCCAGTGCTGTTGCCCTGCGGCGGCTTTGTTGCCTTGTCCTGGCTCGCCACCTATGGTCAGGCCAGATCACGCGGCAACAGAGGGCAGGGCAGCAGCAGTGGCAGGACAGAGTGAAGGGCTATTGAACGCGATCCTTGCGGATATTGACGCGGGGCAGTTGAACCCGGGCGATGTGCTGGACGAGGCCGGTCTTGCGGCGCGTCATTTGGTGTCTCGTACGCCGATCCGGGAGGTCTTTATCCAGCTGGAGGCTGCGGGGCTTATCCGCCGTTTGCCGCGCAAGGGCGCGGTCCTGTTCAAACCTACACTGGAAGAGTTTCTGGCGATCCTGGAAGTGCATGCAAATCTCGAAGGCCAGGCGGCTGGCCTGGCAGCGCGGCGGATGACGGCGGTCCAGGCCGGTGAGCTGGAAGAGATCGTCCAGGCCTGTGAAGCCCATGCCGCCGAGAAGGGGGATGGCGATCCCGATGGCTATTACCAGCTGAACCTGCGGTTTCATGCAGGCGTGGCCCTGGGGGCGGGGAACCCGTTCCTGGTTGAGATGATCAAGACCAACGCGCGCAAGCTGATGGCCTATTACCGGGCGCGATATCAATATCCGGGCTCGATCATGCAATCGGCAAAAGAACATCGCGAAATTGCCGAGTTGATCTATGCACATGACCAGACAGCGGCGGAGCTGCGGATGATCCAGCATGTGCAGTTTGATCAGGTCACCGTGATGGATCTATTGGCCGCGCTTGGCTGAGAGCTGTTTTGCCTCTGGCGGCAACACCTGAAGAAAGATGAAAGGTGGGCCGCAGGCGGCGGTCTCTCCGGTTTTGGTCTGGCTGGACCTGCTCTAATTACTGCGCTTGTTCATAGAACCGTGCCAGGCTTTCGGCAAAGGCGGCCTGATCTGCGGGCTGGGACAGGCTATCTTGGGCCTGGGCATAACGCTCGGGGCCGAGATCCTCGCGCATTTCCCGGGTGAGCGCGGTGATGAACTCAGGGCTCATTTCCGGGTGGTGTTGGCTGGTCCAGATGTGGTTTCCGATGTAAAACCCGGCGTTCAACCCGGTGCTGGTTGCGCTTTCCCGGGCCTGGGCTGGCAGCCGTGCAACATATTCGCTGTGCGAGCCATAGAGATTGAAATCTGCGGGCAGCTGCTGCGCCCAAGCAGGCCTTGCGCGCATTTGGTTGGGGATCAGCCCGTGGACCCAGCCATTCGGGTTTGTTTCCACACCTCCACCCAGAGCCAGGGCGATTGCCTGATGCCCAAAGCAGGCGCCAAACAGCGGCAGCTGGGCTGTCTCGATCTGTTGTATCAGCTCCAGCAATGGCGCGATCCAGGGCAATCCGCTGCGGGTCGACGCCGGGCTGCCGGTGATCAAGGCGCCGTCAAATGTATCCAGATCCCTCGGGAGGTGACCCTCGTGGATCTGAAAGGCTGTTGTCTGCCAGTCTGGTCGTGCCAAATGGATGAGCCGGGTGAATTTCTCACCATCCAGAGGATGCTGGGCGGCAAAGCTGCTTTTGTCTGTATTGGTAACAAGAATCGCTAAGTGCATGTTTTGGCTCGTGAGTTTTTTATTTACATATTTATGATGTTAAATAGTATACATAAAGGAGCCATTCGGGAAGCCAATTATGACCATCTGGACACCACAGGACGACGGCCATGCCGACCTGAGCAGTCACGACACCTTTGCCAATGGCGCGCCGCATAACACCTTTGCGCGTCTGCGCCGCGAGGATCCGCTGCACTGGACCAAATACGCTGGCGGTGAGGATTTTTGGTCGGTGACCCGCTATGAGGACATCACCCGGATGAACAAGAACACCGAGGTATTTTCCTCGGCGCGGGGCATCCGCATGGAAGACCAGAGCTATGAGGAATATCTGGCGCGGCGCACCTTTCAGGAGACCGATCCGCCGGAGCATTCCAAGGTGCGGATGAAGCTGATGAAGGCCTTCTCCAAGACCAGCATGGCGCAGTATGAACAGGAGATCCGCGATATCTGTGCCGAGATCCTGGACCCGGTGCTGGAGCAGGGCAGCTTTGATGCCACCAAGGACATCGCCCGGCAACTGCCGATGCGGATGCTTGGCCGGGTTGTGGGGCTGCCAGAGGCGGATCTGCCCTGGCTGGTGGAGAAGGGCGATGCCTTGATCGCCAATACCGACCCCGATTTTACCGCCCATGTCATGGATAAGCTGCAAACGGATGAATACCGGATGATGCCGTTTAATTCGCCAGCCGGGGCGGAGCTTTATGTCTATGCCAAGGAGCTGATGGCGGCGAAGGCAAAGGCGGGGGATACCGCAGGGGTGCTCAATATGATTTTGGAGCCTGCCAAGGATGGCTCCACCATAACCGAGACCGAATTCCGTAATTTCTTTTGCCTTTTGGTGGCGGCGGGAAATGATACCACCCGCTACTCTATTGCGGCGGGTATTCAGGCGCTGTGTCACCAGCCTGAGCTTTTGGTGCAGATGCAGGCGGGCGGCGCGGTCTGGGAGACGGCGGCGGATGAGATCATCCGCTGGGCCACGCCTGCGCTCTATTTCCGCCGCACCGCGACGCAGGATTTTGAGATGCATGACAAGACCATTCGCGCGGGCGACAAGGTGCTATACTGGTTTATCTCGGCCAATCGCGATGAGAGCTATTTTGAAGATCCGTTCCGGGTAAACCTGATGCGCAGCCCCAATCGCCATCTGTCCTTTGGCCAGTTTGGCCCGCATGTGTGTCTGGGCATGTGGCTGGCCCGGCTGGAGGTCACGGTGTTGTTCCAAGAGCTGGCAAAACGGATCAGTCATATTGAAGCTGATGGGCCACAGAAATTCCTGCGTTCAAATTTTGTCGGCGGCATCAAGCAATTGCCGGTGCGTGTCACCCGGCGCTGATCTTTTGGTGCCTTTTTGGCGGCCCTGCGAAAATGGGTCCCCGTGGGGCGCTAAATATGTTAAGTAAATACCTGACAAGCACTGCGGTAGAACAAGTGCAGCCGACCCAATTTAATGTCTCCAACCCGGAAGGATTCCCCCCATGAAGACCCGCTTGCGTGCGATGTTTTGCGACCACCTCAGCATCATGCGGGGGAAATACCTGCCCAATTCCAAGATCGGCGATGGGGACACCCGGTTTTGCCGCTCTGTCTTTGGCACCCATTATGATCGTGATCTGTTGGATGCACCGGGATCTTTGGTCAAGCAGGGGATGCCGGATATGGAACTGCGCTGGCAGCATGACGATATTCGCGACAGTTGGCATGCCTCGACAAAAGTGGTGTTGGGAGATCTCTATGATGTTGAGGGGGTGCCTTTGTCGCTTTGCCCGCGTGGGGCACTGAAACGCGCGGTTTCGGCTTGGCAGGCGCGGGGCTTGACCCCGAAGGTGGGGATCGAGCTGGAAGCCTATGCGCTTCAGGCTGATGATCGCGGCCGGTTGATGCCCTATGATGCGCCCGGCGGCGTGGTCTATGGCACCGGGCCTTTTGCGGATCCTTTGCGGTTCAATGACCGGATCTGGGCGATGGCGGATGAGATGGGCTTCTCGCTGGATATGATCACGGCGGAGTTCGACTCGCCGCAGTTTGAATACACGCTGACCTTTGATGATGCGGTGAAAGCGGTGGATGATATCGTGTTGTTCCGCCTGATGGCGCGGGAGATCGCGCTGGAATATGGTATTGTGTTGACCTTCATGCCCAAACCGGTGGCTGAGGCGGGCGGATCTGGCATGCATATCAACTTTTCTTTTGTGGATGAGGCCGGCGGCAATGCGCTTGCCTCAGGGCCGCGGGGCGGACCTGAGCATATGAATGATCTGGCGCGGGGCTGTCTGGCTGGGCTGTTGCAGCATCACAAGGGCCTGGCCGGGCTGATTGCGCCCACGGCCAACAGCTACATGCGGCTGCAGCCTGGATCGCTGTCTGGCTATTGGCAGAACTGGGGGGGCGATCATCGCAATGTGACCACGCGGATCAGCTCGGAGGGGGGCGCCAAGGCGCGGCTGGAGCATCGGATGGCAGATGCCTCTTCCAATCCCTATACCTCGGTGGCAGCGGTTTTGCAGGCATCACTGCTGGGGGTGGAGAAGGGCTATGAGCTGCCGCCGATGGAGACCGGGGATGGCTTTGATCGCACCGATGCGCGTGAGGGGACGGCGATTGACCTGAAAGGCGCGGTGGAGGATCTGGAACGTGATACAGTGCTGTCAGAGGCTGTGGGCGCGGATCTGGTGGCCAATCACGTCTATATGAAGCGCAAGGAAGTGCGCAAAACCCGGGACCTTGAAGGCGACGGGATGCGGGATTTTTACGTACATTTTGTCTAGAGCTTTGTGCGGCACTGGCCAGGTGGGTGAGGCGGGCGAGGCTGGGGAGGCTGGCGAAACCGGGCTTGGCGGCTGGGCAGCCTGTGCGACAGCAGGCATTCTTGCCATATAGAGCAGCCGCGCCGCGATAGCGGCGCTATGAGAAGCAGCGGGCCCGAAGCAGATGCTTCGGGCCCGCCATGGTATCTGGTGGCAGCCGACCTATGGTCGGCTGCGGTGGCGCCTGTATCTGCGTTAGCGCACCGCCGCAAAGCCGGCTTCCAGCGCGGTGAGGATCCCCTGGACGTCTTGCGAGGTGAGCACCAGCGGTGGTGAGAGGATGATATTGGGGCCGGAAATACGCACCATGACGCCGTTCTGGTAGGTCACCTCTTGCAGGGTTGTGGTGGTCTGTTTGTCGATTGGGGTCTTGCTGGCGCGATCTGCCACCAGCTCCATCGCGCACATCAACCCATGACCGCCACGGACATCGCCGATCAGCGGGTGTTTTTCTTGCAGCGCCAGCAGCCCCTGATGCAACTCCTGGCCACGGGCTGCAGCGTTTTCCGGCACATTCAGGCGCAGGGTTTCCTGCAGACAGGCAAGCGCGGCTGCGGCGCCGACCGGGTGGCCGGAATAGGTATAGCCATGGCCAATGGCCGCCCGCCCGGTTTTGTCCTGCTCGAACACCTCTGCCACGGCATCCGCGATCATCACCGCACCAAAGGGGAAGTAACCATTGGTGATGGCCTTGGCGGTACACATGAAATCAGGCTGAACCCCCCAGTGGCGCGAACCGGACCAAGAGCCCGTCCGACCAAAGGCGGTAATCACCTCATCCGCAATCAGCAGGATGCCGTGCTTGGTACAGATCTCGCGCACAGCTGGCATGAAGCTTTCATGTGGCGGGATTACCCCGCCAGCGCCCAAAATCGGCTCCATGATAAAGGCGGCAATGGTGCCCGCCCCCTGAAAGGCGATCTCATCTTCCAATGCCTGCAGGCAGAGCTGTGCCAGCTTTGCCGGATCGCTCTCGTGAAAGGGATTGCGATAGGTGTAGGGGGCGGGGATGTGATGGCAGCCAGGCAGGAGCGGCTCATACTGGGTGCGGAAATTGGCGTTCCCATTCACCGAAGCGCCCCCCATATGGGTGCCGTGGTAGCCCTTCTTGAGGCTGAGGAATTTGGTCCGCGCAGCCTCCCCCCGGATCTTGTGATATTGCCGTGCCAGCCGCAGGGCGGTTTCCACCGAATCCGACCCGCCGGAGGTAAAGAAGGCGCGGCTCAGCCCATCGGGCGCAAAGAAGTCCTTCAGGACCTCTGCCAGCTGGATCACCTGATCATTGCTGGTGCCGCGAAAGGTGGAATAGTAGGGCAGCACATCCAGCTGGGCGGCAATGGCATCCTTGACGGGCTGGCAGGAGAACCCGAGGTTGACGTTCCATAGCCCGCCAACGGCATCAATCACCTCGTGGCCATCAATATCGCTGATCCGCACGCCTGATGCGCCAGTGATGATGGCGGGCGGGTTGGCCAGGCTGTCGGCGGGATGCGCCATGGGGTGCCAAAGCGATTTGGCATTGTGTTCCTTGAGGAAGTTGGAATCTTTCATCGGCTAAACTCCTGATCGGGTCCAGCAGGGGACCGGGGTATAGTGAAATGGGACTATGGTTACGGTGCAGCATCCTGCGGGTAATCGGCGGGGGGGCTGCCGCCGATGCGATGGGTCAGGGCGGCTCCGGCCCTGCGCAGGGCGGCGCGAATGGTGTCTTGTTGTTGGTCGGACATCCGCGAGGCGGGGGCCGCAACGGCAAGTGCGCCCAGGGCCTTGTGGTCTGCGCCAAAGATCGGCACCGCATGGGAGTGCACCTCCAACTCAAAACTGCCCAGGGTGTCAGACAGACCGGTCTTGCGGATCTGCGCCAGCTTGGCGCGGATCTCGTCAGGGTCGACAATGGTCTTGCTGGTATGCACTTTCAGGGGCCGTGACAGCACCTGTTCGACAAAGTCCGGATCGGCATAGGCCAGGATCACCAGGCCAGAACTGGTGGCGTGATAGGTCACGGTCTGGGCGTCATCCATGGTGACTTTGGTGGCGTGACGCGGCGAATAGGCATGGCTGAGGGTCTGCACCCAGGTTTCATGCCCCAAGGACACATGGGTTGTCTCGCCGGTTTCATCGCTCAACTCGCGCAGGACACGGCGTGACACCGACAGGATCGGGGTTGAGGCTTCGCGCAGCGCTGCCAGGTGCAGAACCTGCGGCCCAAGTCGATAAGCACGATCATTTTCGCCCTGTTCAACAAAGCCTGATTCTTGCAGCTCCCCCATGAGGCGGTAGACGGTTGCCTTGTTTACACCTGAAAGGCGAGTGAGGTCGCTCAGCCCGATTTCGGTCCGGTCGGGTGAGAAAAAACTTAACAATGAAAGGGCTTTGCTGACAGTTCCCATGTGTCGGTCCGAACTCCATTTGACCAATTGCGTGGCGAGAGTTTGGAAAAACAAACGCCTGTGTTGATATTTTGTTGACAGATAAGCGGGTGGGCTGTCAATCTAAATTCAAACCAACGGTTCGAATAATGAACCAATCTTGCTGAAACCTCAGCATCAACCGGGAGACTGAAATGAAACTGACCGATCTCGTGAAAGGCGCCGCTACCGTCGCCGCACTGGGCCTCAGCGCAGTGGCTGCGCAGGCGGAATATCCGGAAAAACCTGTGAGCTTTATTGTGCCATGGCCTCCCGGTGATCTGGAGGATGTGCTGACGCGGATGATCGCGGATGACTTCCAGGCCGAATATGGCGTCGCAGCAGCGGTCGTGAACAAGCCAGGCGGCGGCGGCGGCCCCTTCCCAGGAGCAATCGAAGTGGCCAATGCGCCAGCAGATGGCTACACTATCGGATCCTTTGTGATCGGTGTGCCGGTGATGGGCCATCAGATCGACATCCCGCCGCTGACGCCGGCAAAGTTTGATCCGCTTGGGATCTTCCTGACCTATCCCTTTGTCATCGCCACCTCGGTGGATGCGCCCTATTCCTCGATGGAAGAGCTGGCCGCCTATGCCAAGGAACACGAGGTTGCGCTGGGCCATTTTGGCGATGTGCTGACGCCGACGCAGGTGACCAAGGCCTTTGCCAAGAACGCTGGTTTTGAGTGGGGCTCGGATGCGGCTTTTGACGCGCTGGACTGCAACACCCTGGCCTCTGGCGATGCCGATGTGATCAACACCACCCTGCAACTGATCCTGCCCTGCCTGGATCAGGTCAAGGTTCTGGTTTCCATCACCGATGAGCGCATCCCGCTGGTGCCTGACGCGCCCGCCATTGGCGAGTTGGACGCGGGCCTCAACATTGCCCTCTGGAACGGTCTGTTTGTCACCAAGGACACACCGCAGGATGTGCGCGAAAAAATCATTGCTGTGGCACAGAAAACCATGATGAGCGACCGCGCCCAAGCTGTGGCAGCGGAAACCGGAGCGCTGGTCTATTGGCAAGGCGCCGATGACAGCGCCGCCCGCGTGGCGACTGATATTGCCACCATGGCAACAATTGGCTCGATCCTGGAGTAACGCTCCGCTCCTCCTGCCGGGGCCCGTATTGGCCCCGGTTCCCGTTTTAGCGCGAAAAAGATCCCCAACATGACCACGGAACGAGAACGCCGCTTTGTCGGCCCCCGGCGCGGACAGCTGGTTTTTGCCCTTGTGTTTCTAACGCTGTCGGTGCTGCTGCTGGCGCTGATTGGTGAGCAGACCACCTGGGTCAAAAAGGCCAAGCTCTTTGCCCAGCCCCGGTTCTGGCCGGCTGTCAGCCTGGGCGGAATGGTGCTGCTTGGGGGATTGCATTTTTACCAGCTGCCCTGGCGACGGGCTTCACGCTATGACCTGTGGGAGACACGGCAATGGGGGCGCAGCACGGAATATGTGCTCTGGTTCATGGGCTATGTGCTTTTGGTTCCCATCATTGGCTACCTGCCTGTGACGCTGGCCTTTGTGCCGCTACTGTCGCGCCGCATGGGCTATCGCAGCCGATTTATGATGGCGATCAGTATCGGTTTTGCGCTGGCGGTCGTGGTGTTGTTCAAAGGGCTCTTGGCCGTCAGAATTCCCGGAGCATTGCTCTATGAGTATCTGCCGGGGGCCATGCGCAACTTCTTTATTCTCTATTTTTAGGTCTCGGGGTTCTTGATGGATCTTATCCTCTCTGCAATCGAAATCCTGATGCGCTGGGACGTGGCGCTGGCACTGCTTGCGGGCTCGGTCGGTGGTGTGCTGATCGGCGCGATCCCCGGCGTTGGCCCGGCGGTGGCCATCGCCATCCTGCTGCCTGCGACCTTTTCCATGGATCCAATCGTGGGCCTGACGGTACTGTTGGGGATCTATGGGTCCTCCATGTATGGCGGCGCCATCCCGGCTATTCTGATCAATACGCCGGGCACTGCGGTGAATGCGCTGACCACCTATGATGGCTACCCGATGACGGCGCGCGGTGAGCCGCGCCGGGCGCTCAGCCTGGCCTATTCGGCCAGTTTTTTTGGCGGTGTCTTCTCAGTCATCTGTCTGATCCTGTTTGCGCCGCTGCTGGCCAAGGTGGCGCCGATGTTTGGCAGCCGAGAGATTTTCCTGGCTGCCCTGTTGGGGCTGATCCTGGTGGTGGTGGCGCATCGCGGCCAGGCCTTGATCGCTGGCGCGCTGGCCTGTCTGGGGATCTTTTTGAACACCATCGGCATGGAGCCGGTGAAATACACCCAGCGCTACACATTTGATCAGGATTTCCTTGGTGGAGGTGTGAACCTGATCGTGGTTGTTCTGGGCCTGTTTGCGCTGAGCCAGGCCTTTGTGCTGCTGATGGATGAGGACGAAAAAGTCCATATCACCAATCTGCGTGGCGGTATGTTCCAGGGCCTGCGCGAACTGGCGCGGCATCCGCGGGTCACTACCGTATCAGCCAGCTTTGGCGTGTTGATGGGGATGATCCCCGGGGTTGGTGAATTCACGGCTCAGTTCATGTCTTATACCTATGCGCAGAAGACCTCCAAACGGCCCCAGGATTTTGGCAAGGGGTCTTCCGAGGGGTTGATCGCCGCCGAGACTGCAAACAACGCGGTGCCTGCTGCCGCCATGGTGCCGCTTTTGGCCCTGGGCATTCCGGGCGAGGCACTGACGGCGATGATGCTGAGCGTGTTTTACGTGCATAACGTGGTGCCGGGGCCGGGGCTGTTTCAGAACGACATGGATTTTGTCGTGGCGCTGTATCTGGCGCTGCTGATCCTCAATGTGCTGGTTCTGGGCTTTTTGCTCGTCGCCACCCGGGCGCTGGTTCAGGTGGTGAAAATCCCCAATCGCTTTCTTGGCGTCTGTATCCTGACGCTCAGCTTTGTGGGGGTGTATTCGCTGCGCAATTCCGCCACCGACTGTCTGATCGCGGCGGGCTTTGGTCTCTTTGGCTTTATCCTCAAACGCCTGTCCCTGCCGGCGGTGCCGATCATCCTGGGCATGGTTCTGGGCGGCATTATGGAGGTCAAGCTGCGCTCGGGCATGGCCCGGGTCAAAGAGCCGCTGGATTTCATCGACCGACCGATATCGTTCATTCTTTTCATCATCATCATCTTGGTTCTTGCGAGTCATATCCTGCGCGTCTGGCGCGATCGCAAAGAGCTGAAGGAGGCCGAATGGCAGACCAAAACCGCATCAACCAGCTTCGGAAAGCTGATGTCGCGCCGCAAAAACTCTTTCTTGAAGGATCGTGGGAAAGAGGTTCGGGGACGCCACTCGAAGTTACTTCGCCGATTGAAGGGGCTGTTCTAACCACGCTTGAGGGCGCCTCTGCAACAGATGTTGAACGCGCTGTCGCTTCGGCGCGGCGGGCCTACGGCGATGGCCGCTGGGCGGGGCAGTCCCCCGCCGCACGGAAGAAAGTGCTGCACCGCATTGCTGACCGCATCGAGGCCGAAGCGGTAGAACTGGCGGTGCTGGGTGTGCGCGACAATGGCACCGAATTCAACATGGCACTGAAGGCCGAGCCGGGCTCGGCGGCGGGCACCTTTCGCTATTACGCCGAGGCCCTGGACAAGGTGGCGGGCGAGGTGGCACCGACACAGCCGGATGTGCTGGGGCTGGTGCATCGCACCCCGGTCGGTGTGGTCGGCGCCATTGTGCCCTGGAACTTCCCGCTGATGATTGGCGCCTGGAAGCTGGCACCGGCTCTGGCCATGGGCAATTCCGTGGTGTTGAAGCCGGCGGAAACGGCCTCGTTGACGCTGTTGCGTCTGGCGGAGATCTGCGTCGAATGTGGCCTGCCGGATGGGGTGTTCAACGTCGTCACCGGCAGTGGTGCAGAAACCGGCGCAGCCTTGGCGATGTCCATGGGCGTGGATGTGCTGACCTTCACCGGGTCGGGCGGCACCGGGCGTAAACTGCTGGAGGCCTCGGCGCGGTCCAATCTGAAACGCTGTTATCTCGAACTGGGAGGCAAATCCCCCAATATCGTCTTTGGCGACGCCCCCGATTTGCAAAAGGCTGCCCGGGTCTCTGCCTTGGGGATTTTCCGCAATTCCGGTCAGGTCTGTGTGGCAGGATCGCGTCTGCTGGTTGCGGCCTCGGTGCATGATGAATTTGTGGCGCTGTTGAAGGCTGAGGCCGAGGCCCTGCGGGTGGGCGATCCGCTGGATCTGGGCAACCAGATCGGCGCGGTGAACTCCGAAGAGCAGCTGCGGCGCAACCTGTCCTTTATGGATATGGCTCGCGCCGAGGGGGGGCAGGTGATCACCGGTGGCGCCCGCATCCTGGCGGAGACCGGCGGCAGCTATATGGCGCCTACCATCGTGACCCATGTGGCGCGCGATCATGCCCTGTTCCAGCGCGAGGTTTTTGGGCCGGTCCTGTCCGTCACAAAGTTTGACACCGAGGCCGAAGCCCTGAGCCTGGCCAATGCCACGGATTTTGGCCTGGCTGCGGGGGTCTGGACCTCTGATCTGTCGCGGGCCCATCGTATGGTTGCGGGGATCCGAGCCGGGGTTGTCCATGTGAACACCTATGGCGGGGCGGACAATACGGTTCCTTTGGGTGGCGTCGGGCAATCTGGCAATGGGCACGACAAATCGCTGCATGCGCTTGATAAATATGTCGATCTGAAGACGGCCTGGATCCAGTTGTGAGGGATGCTGTGAACAGGTTTTGCAATGCAAAACCTGTGGCCTCCGGCGGAGGTATTTGGCGTAAGATGAAAGAGGTGGCGCCATTGGCGTCGGGAGGGTGACATGACGGCTGCAAAAACAATCCTGGTCGCAGGGACCTATGATACCAAGGATGATGAGCTGCATTATCTGGCGGAAATCATTCATGGCCAGGGGGGGCGGGTCTTGTCGATGGACGTGAGCGTCCTGGGGGATCCCAGCCGGCCTGCAGATGTCAGCAAGCATCAAGTGGCTGAGGCGGGGGGCAGCTCGATTGAGGCGGCAATTCGCTCGGGCGATGAGAATACCGCGATGCAGATCATGGGGGCTGGAGCCGCAGCCAAGGCGCTGGAGTTGTATCGCGCCGGGCAAATCCATGGGGTGATCGTGCTGGGTGGCACCATGGGCACGGATCTGGCGCTGGATCTTTGTGCCGCGCTGCCCCTGGGGGTGCCCAAATATGTGGTCTCTACCGTCGCTTTTTCGCCGCTGATTCCACCGGAGCGGATTCCGGCAGATGTGCAGATGATTCTCTGGTCTGGCGGTCTTTTTGGTTTGAACTCGATCTGCAAGGCGGCGTTGAGCCAGGCTGCGGGCGCGGTCTTGGGGGCTGCGCGAGCGGTTGAGGCGCCGCGCCGGGAGCGGCCGTTGATTGGCATGACCTCCTTTGGCAAAACGGTGCTGCGCTATATGGTGACGCTGAAACCCGCCCTGGAGGCGCGTGGATTTGAAGTGGCGGTGTTTCATGCCACTGGCATGGGCGGGCGTGCTTTTGAAAGTCTTGCCAGTGACGGCGCCTTTGCGGTGGTTATGGATTTTGCACCACAAGAGGTTTCAAACCATTTGTTTGGCGGGCTGTCCGCCGGGGCGAATCGCCTGACCAGTGCGGGGCAGGCCGCAACACCGCAACTGGTGGCTCCGGGCTGCTACGATCTGGTGGATTTTGTCGGATGGCAAGGGGTGCCGGTGCAGCTTGAAGGGCGTCCGACCCATGCGCATAACAGGCTGTTGTCCTCGGCGGGGCTGGAGGCTGGAGAGCGTCGCGTGGTGGCGCAAAGCCTGTGCAAGAAACTGTCGCAGGCGCAAGCTCCGGTGGCGTTTGTCCTGCCGAACCAGGGCTGCAACGAGTGGGACCGCCCCGGAGGCGATCTCCATGATGCTGAGGGGCTTGCGGTGTTTTGTGATGAGATGCGCAGCCTTTGTCCTGACACTGTTGAGTTGCACGAGCTGGATTGCCACATCAACGACGCGGAGTTTTGTGACCGGGTGTTGGAGATCTTTGACAGCTGGGTTGCTAGCGGTGTGGTCTGCGCCACAGTATAGGCCGACATAGGCCGACATAGGCCGACATAGGCCGACATAGGCCGACATAGGCTGAACAAAGCGGGCTGGCCTGAACCGGCAAGGCCGACCCGGGCGGAGACAATTTTGAAGGGGAGGCGCTGTGCCAGCCAATTCTGAACTGTCATCTGGCACTTGCACAGAGCATCAAGGTCAAGGGGGGCATCTGCTGGGAGCAGCTGTTCCCTTTTTGCGTTCTCCCCCAATCCCGTTATTCCGCAGTGCGGCATTTCCCTGACGTCGCGCAAGTTTATTGCTTGATCACGGCGATGCTCTTGCCTAGGGTGCCTCAATTATGTGGAACCTAGTTCTGCATAGTGGAATTTACGACCCGCACCTTGCCGCCGCCAAACCGTACTGGGAAACCAGGGGCTGTGACGCAGGGTTCTGGGGGGCTGCATTGCGGAGGGGCTTGGCCTGGTGACTTGGCCTGTGCTGAGATTGGAAAAAATAGTGAGGGCCAGGCTGGGTGAATGCTTGGCGGGCCTGCAGAAGAGAGGAAAGTCGAATGACAGATGCCATCGCATACGAGCGCATTGGAGAAATCGCGGTTCTGAAAGCACAGAACCCGCCGGTAAATGCGCTGGGCTTTGATATTCGCGAAGGCCTGCTGGCCGGGATCGAACGGGCAGAAAAGGACGGCGCCAAGGCGGTGCTGATCTATGGCGATGGCCGCACCTATTTTGCCGGGGCTGACATCACCGAATTTGGCAAACCACCACGTGGTATCTTTTTGCCTGACCTCTGCGCCCGCATCGAAGCGTCACCTTTGGTGGTGGTTTCTGCGCTGCACGGGACCGCTCTTGGTGGTGGACTGGAGGTGGCACTGGCCTCGCATTACCGCATTGCTGTTCCCGCGGCGCGGGTGGGGCTGCCCGAAGTTCTGATTGGGGTGATGCCCGGTGCCGGTGGCACCCAGCGCCTGCCGCGTTTGATTGGTGTTGAGGCCTCTGTGGATGTCATCACATCGGGTCGTCAGGTTGGCGCCAAGGAGGCGCTGGCCTTGGGCATTCTGGATCGCATCGAAGAGGGCGAGCCGCGCGAGATCGGCCTGGCCTATGCCCAGGAATTGCTTGAGAGCGGCGCCGCCCGCCGCCCCATCAGCGAAATGCCTGCTCCAGAAGCCGTTGATTTTGACGCGCTCTATGACAGTGTTTTGAAAAAAGGCCGGGGGCTGCTGGCGCCTGCCGTTGCGGTACGGGGCATTCAGGCCTGCTGTGAGCTGCCTTTTGATGCGGGCATGAAGCGCGAGCGCGAATTGTTCATGCAGCTGATGGATACCGATCAACGTCAGGGCATGATCCATGCCTTCTTCTCGGAGCGCGCTGTCAGCAAGCTGCCTGAGCTGAAAGGCATTGCCCCCCGTGAGCTGGCGTCGATTGGTGTTATCGGTGGTGGCACCATGGGCGCAGGCATTGCCACAGCGGCATTGCTGTCTGGCCTTCCGGTGGTCATGCTGGAGATGAGCGACGAGGCGGCAGAGGCTGCAAAAGGCCGCATCGCGGGCAATTTGCAGGGTGCCTTGAAGCGCGGCAAGATTTCCGAGGCGCAGTTCGCCCAGCTTACCGAAGAGGCCCTGACCCTGGCCACCGACTATGACGCCTTGAGCGATGTGGATCTGGTGATCGAGGCGGTCTTTGAAGAGATGAGCGTCAAGAAAGTGGTTTTTGGCAAGCTGGATGCTGTCTGCAAGAAGGGCGCAATCCTGGCCTCCAACACCTCGTATCTGGATGTGAATGAAATTGCCGCCTGCACCTCGCGCCCCGAGGATGTGATCGGGCTGCACTTCTTCTCGCCAGCGCATGTGATGAAGCTGCTGGAAATTGTTGTCGCCGACAAGACCGCCCTGGATGTGGTTGCCACCGGGTTTGCCCTGGGCCAGCGGCTGAAAAAGATCTCGGTCCGCGCCGGGGTTTGCGATGGCTTTATCGGCAACCGTATTCTGGCCACCTATCGCAAGGCGGCAGACCATATGGTGCTGGATGGGGCCTCGCCCTATCAGATCGACAAGGCGCTGACTGATTTTGGCTTTGCCATGGGTCCCTTTGCCGTGGCCGATCTGGCGGGGCTCGACATTGGCTGGGCGGTGCGCAAACGCAAACGGGCCGAAGGCATGGACCCCCGTGATCGCGACAGCGACTATATGGACAAAGTCTGCGAAGCTGGCAACTTTGGCCAAAAGACCGGCAAGGGCTATTATGTCTACGAGGCCGGTAAGCGCGGCGGCACGCCAAACCCCGAGATCTCTGATCTGATCGCAGCGGAACGCGCCGCAAAAGGCATCACGCCGCGGATCTTTACCGATGAAGAAATTGTCACCCGGTATATGGCGGCAATGGTCAATGAGGCCGCGAAGGTTGTCGGCGAGGGCATCGCCCGCCGTCCGCTGGATGTCGATATGACGCTGCTGTTTGGCTACGGCTTCCCGCGCTATCGCGGCGGGCCGCTGAAATGGGCAGATATGGAAGGCTTGGACAAGGTTCTGGCCACGATCAAAAATGCTGCGCAGGAAGACGACTATTTCTGGGAACCTGCGCCCCTGCTCGAAAAACTGGTGGCCGAGGGCCGCTCCTTTGACGATCTCAACAAGGAATAAAGTAAATGAAACAAGTCGTTATTGTCTCAGCCGCCCGTACCGGACTGGCCAAATCCTTCCGGGGATCTTTCAACATGACCCATGGCGCCACCATGGGCGGTGCGGCGGTTGAGGCCGCAGTTGCCCGCGCTGGTATCGAGGCTGCCGAGATCGAAGACTGCATCTTTGGCTGCGGCACGCCCGAAGGCGAAACCGGCGCCAATATTGCCCGTCAGATTGCTTTGCGCGCCGGCATGCCGGTGACCACATCAGGGCTGACCGTGAACCGGTTCTGTTCTTCTGGTTTGCAGTCCATCGCTTTGGCCGCGCAGCAGATCATCTGCGAGGGTGCGGGTCCGATGGTTGCAGGTGGGGTGGAAAGCATCTCGATGGTGCAGCCCAAGGCGCGCTCGGTCAAGGAAGCCTGGCTGGAGGAGCATAAGCCTGCAACCTATATGACCATGATCGAAACCGCCGATATCGTGGCGCAGCGCTATGGTATCAGCCGCGAAGATCAGGATGCCTATGGTCTGCGCAGCCAGCAGCGCATTGCCGCAGCCCAAGAGGCGGGTCTGTTCGCGGATGAGATCGTGCCCATGACCACCACCATGGCGGTCAAGGACAAGGAAACCGGCGAGATCTCGATGAAGGAAGCGCTGGTAGACCGGGATGAGTGCAACCGCCCGACCACCACGCTGGATGGTCTGGGCAGCTTGGCTCCGGTACGCGGCGAGGGCAATTTTGTCACCGCCGGCAATGCCAGCCAGTTGTCTGATGGCGCGGCTGCCGTGGTCCTGATGGACTCCAAAGCGGCTGAGAAACGCGGGATCGAGGCCATGGGCGCCTTCAAGGGTTTTGCGGTTGCAGGCTGTGAGCCTGACGAGATGGGCATTGGCCCGGTGTTTGCCGTACCACGCCTGTTGGAGCGCCACGGTCTGACTGTGGATGACATCGACATCTGGGAGCTGAACGAGGCCTTCGCCAGCCAGGCGCTGTATTGCCGCGACCGCCTGGGCATTGACGATGAGAAATGCAACGTCAACGGCGGCTCGATCGCCATTGGACACCCCTTTGGCATGACGGGTGCCCGGATGACCGGCCATATTCTGCGCGAAGGCAAGCGTCGCGGTGCCAAGCTGGGCGTTGTCACCATGTGTATTGGTGGCGGCATGGGCGCCGCAGGCCTGTTTGAGATCTACTGATCTAAAGCGTTTAAACTAACTAGGGAGCGCCCATATGACCCATCGAGGGTCACATGGGCGCGCCCCGGCCTGTGGGCCGGGGGCGGCTTTCGGGGAGGAAGCACCAAATGGATCTGAATTACTCAGTTGAAGAGCAGGCCTTTCGCGCCGAAGTGCAAGAGTTTCTGGCACAAAAACTGCCAAAGGAAATGTCCGATGCCATGCGCCTTGGGCATGATCTTGGCAAAGAAGGGCATGAAAAATGGCATGCCATTCTGAACGAACAGGGCTGGTTGGCGCCAAACTGGCCCCAGGAATTTGGCGGCTGCGAGTGGAACGCGGTACAGCGCCATATCTTTGAAGAAGAATGCTGCCGCGCCAATGCGCCCCGTATCGTGCCCTTTGGTCTGGCGATGTTGGCACCGGTGCTGCAGAAGTTTGGCTCCAAGGCGCAGCAAGATCACTATCTGCCCCGCATTTTGTCTGGCGAAGACTGGTGGTGTCAGGGCTATTCCGAGCCCGGTGCCGGATCGGATCTGGCCAGTCTGAAAACCCGCGCCGTGCGCGAGGGCGACCACTATGTGGTCAACGGCCAGAAAACCTGGACCACTCTGGGCCAATACGCCAACTGGATCTTTTGCCTGGTGCGCACTGATCCAGATGCAAAACAGCAGGCCGGCATTTCGTTCCTGCTGATCGACATGAACACCCCCGGCATCGAAGTGCGTCCCATTATCCTGCTGGATGGCACCCACGAGGTGAACGAAGTCTGGTTTACGGACGTCAAAGTGCCGGTGGAAAACCTGGTGGGTGAGGAAAACAAAGGCTGGACCTATGCCAAATACCTGCTGACCCACGAGCGGACCAATATCGCCGGTGTTGGCTTTAGCAGTGCTGGCCTGGAGGCGGTGAAACGCATGGCGCGCAGCCAGATGCATCGCGGCCGGCCCCTGATCGAGAACCCGCATTTTGCCGCCCGTGCGGCACGCGCCGAGATTGATCTGATGGCCATGTCGACCACCAACCTGCGGATCATCTCGCGCGCGGCCTCAGGCCAGGCGCCGGGTGTCGAAAGCTCGATGCTCAAGGTGAAGGGGACGGAAATCCGTCAGGAAATCAATGACCTGGCGCGTCGTGCAGCGGGTGCCTATGCGATGCCATTTGTCTCGGAGGCGCTGGAAGGCGGCAATGAGCCGGACATGGGGCCGGAAGGCAGCGCAGCGGCCGCTCCGCAGTATTTCAACAATCGCAAACTTTCGATCTTTGGGGGCTCCAACGAGGTCCAGAAGAACATCATTGCCAAAGTCAAACTGGGAGGCGGGGCATGAACTTTGATCTGACAGACGAACGTCAAATGCTGCAGGACAGCCTGCGTCGGTTCCTGCGGGACAACCAGGACGGGCTGCGCGCCAGCACCCGATTGGGCGATACGGAAAACACCCTGGGTTTTGATGCGGGGATTTGGGGCAAACTGGCTGAGCTGGGCGTTATCGGCGCGCTGTTCAGCGAAGAGGATGGCGGCTTTGCCGGTGCGGGTTTTGACCTCACCACCGTTTTTGAGGAACTGGGGCGCGCCGGCGCCGTAGAGCCGCTGCTGGATACCGCTATCCTGGGTGGTGGCCTGATCGCGGCGCTGGGAAATGAGACGCAAAAAGAGCTGGTGGAGCAGGTGATCGGTGGCGAATTGCACCTGGCCCTGGCCCATGGTGAACCCAACAGCCGCTATGATCTGGCCCAGGTGGAAACCACGGCTCAAGTCGACGGCGATGACATCGTTCTCACCGGGCGCAAGGCCGTTGTGATCAATGCCGAAGCTGCCGACTACCTGGTTGTTTCTGCGCGTGAATCCGGTGCTGCCAGCGATGAAGACGGGATCTCTTTGTTCCTGGTGCCGCGTGACAGCGCAGGCCTGTCGCTGCGCGGCTATGCACTGCTGGCCGGTGGCCGGGCGGCTGAGGTCGATTTGGACGGGCTGCGGCTCTCTGCGGATGCCCGGCTGGGGGCTGCGGGCTCTGCCTATGCGGCGCTGAAACGGGCCACCAACCGCGCCGAGGTGGCTTTGGCTGCCGAAACGCTGGGCGCGATGGAAGCGGCAACCGAGCTGACGCGGGAATACCTGCTGACACGGCAACAGTTCGGGCGGCCAATTGGCACGTTCCAGGCCTTGCAACACCGGATGGCCACCCTGCTGATCGAGCTGGAACAGGCACGCTCAGCGGTGATCAATGCTGCGGGTCACCTGGACGGCTCTGCTGCGGAACAGGCCTTGCAGATTTCAGCGGCGCGCAATCTGATTGGCCGCGCGGGCCGTTTGGTCGCTGAGGAAAGCATTCAGCTGCATGGTGGTATTGCCATGACCGAAGAGTACGAACTGGCCCATATCGCCAAGCGGATCGTGATGGCGGACCACCGGTTTGGTGACACCGATACTCAGCTGGAGCGTTTTATTGACCAAAGCGCGGCCTGAGGCAGATCAAGCGGAAACGGGCCAGTGTGACGCTGGCCCGTCAGAAACGGACCTGACCTTCCAGATCGAAGATCCGGGGGTGCAGCAACTGGTCGGCTATAAGACCACGATTGACCGGCGGGATGGTTCCTGCCGGGTTACCTTGGATCTGGCGCCGCCGCACCTGAACCGCCATGGCATCCTGCATGGCGGTATCGTGGCGACGGTTCTGGATGTGGTCTGCGGCAATACCGCCTCGCAGTTTTTTGATCCTGAAAACCACGCTGCCCTGGTCACTGTATCGCTGACCTTGTCCTATGTGGCGGCAGCACGCCAGGGGCGGGTTACAGCCACGGCACGGGTCACCGGCGGGGGCGCCTCCATTGCGCATCTCTTGGGGGAATTGCACGACGAAGAAGGTCGGCTCTTGGCGACAGCCACGGGTGTGTTCAAAAGGATCAGAAAATGACTGTCCTGGCCCGCGTGGAAGATCAGGGGGATCGCGCCGTTGTGGTGAACATGAATGCCACGCGTCGTGGTGCCCTGTCACCCGATCTCTATGCCGCGATCAATGATGCGGTGGCCTTGGCGCAAGAGCCGCGCATTCGTGCCATTTTGCTGACATCCGAGGGCGGATTTTTCTGCGCAGGCGGTGATTTGAACGTCCTGATCGAACGGCGGACCCTGAGTGAGGCGCAGCGGCGCGACAAGGTCGATGAGCTGCACGGGTTGATCCGGGCGCTGCGCGCAGCTCCGGTGCCGGTGATTGCCGCCGTTGAGGGCGGTGCCGCAGGCGCTGGCCTGTCGCTGGCGCTGGCGGCGGATCTCATCGTGGCCGAGGCGGGCAGCAAATTCACCGCAGCCTATGTCAAGGCGGGGCTGGTGCCGGATGGGGGGCTGACCTCTGCTTTGGCGCGCATCCTGCCGCGTCCGCTGGCTATGGAGATGTGCCTGCTGGCACGCCCGGTGACGGCGGAACGGATGGAGGCACTGGGGGCTGTGAACCTGGTGGTTCCGGGGGATCAGGTCCTGGCCTCGGCGCAGGCGCTGGCGGACACTCTGGCCAAGGGGCCACCAGAGGCACAGCGGGTGATCCGTCAGATGATGTCCGAAGCCTATGAGACAAGCGAGGCGGCGCAGCTGGACCGGGAGCGCAACGCCATGGCCGCAGCGGCTGGCGCACCCGAGGCCGGCGAGGGCATCGCGGCCTTTCTGGAAAAACGAGCCCCGCAATTTGGCATAAAATAGCCCTGTGCTCAAACCGGTTTGCGGCAGACTTTGCGGCAGATCTGGGTAGCAGACAAACATACGGAAACAGGTGGGGAGCCGCAGTGATGAAGTACTGGCATGATCTATTGGCAGCGCAGGCAGACGCGCGCCCCGAGGCGGCAGGGTTTTCCGATAGTCTCGGCGTTAGCTGGAGCTATGGCGCGCTGGCTGCGGCTGCGGCAGAGCTGTCACAGGTGATCAGGCAGGCGGGGGTAAGACCCGGCGACCGGGTGATGGTGCTGGCCGAAAACTGCTGCGCGGTGGTGGCCGCGCTAATGGCGAGCTCGCAATGTGGCGCCGTGGCGGTGCCGGTCAATGCCCGGATGAGCAGCGGCGAAGTGGATCGTATTCTCGATCATGCCCGCCCTGTGGCGGTGTTGATCTCCAGCCAGATCGAAGGCAGTGCGCAGAGCCATGCGGCGCGGCTGGATGCGACGGAAATCACCGGCTCTTTTGGTGCCATGCACATGGCCTGCCCCTATCCCAGTTCCGCCGATGCGCCTTCGGGCGTTGCTGTGTTGCTTTATACAACGGGCACAACCGGAGCCCCAAAGGGGGTGATGCTGACCCACAAAAACCTGCTCTTTGGCGGTAAGGCCTCTGCCGAGCTGCGCAATATGGTGCCGGGCGATGTGATCTATGGGGTTCTGCCAATGACCCATGTGTTTGGTCTGGCATCGGTGATGACAGCCTCGATTTATGCCGGGGCTGAGGTCTGGCTGGAAGCGCGGTTCTCGGCTGAAAAGCTGTATAAGGCGCTGCGCCGTGGGGTGACCCGGCTGTCGGCGGTGCCGCAGATGCATGCTCTGGTGATGCAATTTGCCAAGGAACAGGGGCTGGACCAGCTTGATAGCCCGGTGTTGCAATACGTCTCCTCCGGGGCCGCGCCGCTTGACCCGGACTGGAAGCGCCGCGCCGAGGCCTTTTATGG
Organism: Pseudophaeobacter arcticus DSM 23566; assembly: GCF_000473205.1. Classification (NCBI taxonomy): domain Bacteria; kingdom Pseudomonadati; phylum Pseudomonadota; class Alphaproteobacteria; order Rhodobacterales; family Roseobacteraceae; genus Pseudophaeobacter; species Pseudophaeobacter arcticus. The sequence continues at coordinate 3,002,315 of NZ_KI421507.1, read as the reverse complement.
TGTGGCGCTGCAAAACGGCTACGGCATGACCGAAGCCACGGCTGGCGTCTGCGCCACCAAAAACAGCAGTCTGGGAAATCCGGATATATCGGTTGGGCCACCGCTGCCCGGTGTGGAACTGCGCATTGATGAAAGCGTGGCGGGGGGTGGCGATGGCATTGGCGAGGTGCAGATACGCGGCGACAATGTGATGCTGGGCTACTATCGCAACCCGGAGGAGACCGCGCAGGTGCTGGATCAGGACGGCTGGCTGCGCAGTGGCGATCTGGGGCGGCTGGATGCGCAGGGGCTCTTGCATATCGAGGGGCGCTCAAAAGAGTTGATCATCCATGGCGGGTTCAATGTTTTCCCACCAGAGGTCGAAGCCGCGTTGAATGCCCATCCGCAAGTGGTGCAATCCGCCGTGGTCGGGCGGCGCAGCAAGGGCGATGAAGAGGTTCTCGCCTTTGTGCAGGTCTGCGAAGGAGACCGGCCTGACCCGGCCGATCTGATGCAGTTCGTGCGGGGGCAGTTGGCCGGATACAAATGCCCGGCGCAGATCGTTTTGACCGAGGCCCTGCCAGCAGCCCCTACCGGGAAAATTCTGAAACATAAGCTGTTGGAGCATTTTGCGCAGCAGCTGCGGTGATGTCTTCTTGCTCCTGGGCCAGATTGCCTGGGCCAGATTGCCATGCCGGATTTCCAGGCCAGACTGCGCGCAAAGTGAACAGGTGCCGGGGCGCAGCTACACGGCTTGGGCACAGGGGTGGGCGCAGGGCTTGGGTAGACGGCTTGGGCGATGTAAAACGGGTCCTGTAAAAGGATATGCGAGGGACATTGCCCTCGCCTTTGGTCTTGCAGGAGGAATAGGTCCTGACCTTAGAAGTCTTGCCATTTGCCGTCGCTGCCGTCTCCGGGCGCATTGACCTGTTGCTGAACCAGCTCTTCGCCCCAGTCCAGATAGTCATGCGCAATGCTCGGTTCTGAGGCAGCCTTGGCGATTGGTGGTCTTGCGGCTCGGGGGGCGTTCAGGGTCTGAAATCCTGCGACCACTTCGGTGAGTTTGAGTGCGTCTGCCTTGAGCAGATGACCGGCAGCTGTGGATTGTTCAACCATGGCGGCGTTTTGCTGGGTTACTTGATCAAGCTGGGTGACCCCAATGTTGATCTCGGCGAGGCCGGTGGATTGCTCAACCGCGCCTTCGGTAATACCGGAAACCAGCTCCGAGATCTCGTTTACCCGGCCGAAAATGGAATTGAGCGCCTGGCCGGCTTTGCCAACCAGATCAACACCGCGGCCAACCTGTTCGGCGCTGGCACCAATCAGCGCTTTGATTTCCATTGCAGCCTCGGACGAGCGCTGCGCAAGCCCGCGGACCTCGGCGGCAACCACCGCAAAGCCACGTCCAGCTTCGCCAGCGCGGGCGGCTTCGACCCCGGCATTCAGCGCCAATAGATTGGTCTGAAAGGCGATGTCGTCAATCACTGTGATGATCTGGCCGATATGGCTGGAGGATTCCGAAATCTCGGTCATGGCGGCAACGGCATTGGCGACCACTTGGCGGCTGCTTTTGGCCTCATTCTTGGCCTCATCCATGGTTGCCTCGACACTGCGGGCCCCATCGGCAGCGGCCTTGACCGAGGCGGTCATCTGGTCCAGCGCCGCAGCGGTCTGCTCCAGGGTTGCTGCCTGGCTTTCGGTGCGGTGCGACAGATCATCCGAGGCCTGGCTGATTTCGGTGGCGCCATTGCCGATTGATTCCGAGGCTTCGATCACCTGGGCAACCGTGCCCGAGAGAGTATCAATGGTCTGGTTGAAGTTCTGGCGGAGTTTTTCATGGGCGCCGGAGAATTCGATAGTAATCGGCTGGGAGAAATCACCGCGTGACAGCCGCATCAGCCCGGAGCTGAGATGCTGTACCACGTCGTGTTGTTCCTGTTGCAAGGCGGCGCGGCGTTCTTCGCCGACGCGGGCCTGTTGCAGATCTGTTTGCAAGGCCACAAGCGCTTGGCCGATCTTTCCAATTTCATCCTTGCGGCTCGCTGAGGAGACCTCGGTGTCCAGATTGCCTGCAGAGACTGCAGCGATATCGCTGCAAACGCGACCAATTGGGCGGGTTACCGAGCGGGCAACCAAAATGCAGACCGCGAGCAGAATGGCTCCCATCACCGCCAAAGCTATGAAGATGTTGCGCGACAAGGCCTGGGCATTGGCCAGAATCGGATCAAGATTGCGGCGGACTTCGATCACGCCGCGCAGATCTCCCAATTTCCAATCGGTTTTGGGCGAACCTGCCACTGTGTTGTGGCAGGCGACACAGACTTCTGAGCTCATCTGATCTGCAACCGCGACCCGCAGGAAAGTGCTGCCACCGATCACTTCGGTCTGTTCAAAACTGCGTTCCGGGTCGTTTGACAGGGCGTCCCAGGCCTGCTCCATGAAGCTATCCATGGGGCGGTTGGCGCGGTTTTCAAACGGAAAGGGACTGTAGAGTGAGAAGCTGATCTGTTCCCCGGAAAGAAGGCTACTGACGTCATGCACCAGCGTGGCGGGCAGTGGCAGGGTGTTTGGATCGTTTTTGTGTTCAACCCCAAGAGAGAGAACGCCGGAGGCCTGGGCGTCCGCAACGATGTATTTGGTGTAGTAGCTGCGAATTGTCTTGATCTGACTTGCGGTTTCGATAGCCCCTTCAGTTGCAGCTGAAATGGCATTGTTGCGCATGGCGGAGGGGAGCAACAGCCCTGCCAGCAGGAGGCCGAGGCACAGGCAAAGCGGGATTGGCACAGCTAACTTGAACAAGAGAGAGCCTTTATTCACCTAAACGAACCTTCTATGCTCTAGGGTGCTGCCAGCGAAACAACCTGCATTCAGCTGGTTGCAAGCCAGACGGCAAAACACTGCCAAACGGTACACGACTGGCTCAAGGTGACTTGATTCGGTTAATTTTCCCGAAAATTGAACTTTGTTTGTCGCCACGGTCATCGGGCTGGGGGACAGGCCGGGGCTGACGTCGAAAGCTTGATCCGATCCAGGAGGTGTCAAACTGGTGTGCCCGCCAGCAGTTTGCCATCCGGTTTTGCCCCAAAAGAAAAGAGCGGCCCAAAAGGACCGCTCTGATAGCGTGAAAACCAGCGCAGGGGGGCGCCGGCGCGGCTGCGTAAGATGTGCTCCTGCCTCGTTTGGTTGGGCTCAGACCCAATGGCCTTCGGCGGCGGCACGAATGAGGCGGATGTTTTCGCCATAGACTTCTGGGTTGGACACAGAGCCACCCTTGAACACTGCAGAGCCCGCCACCAGAACATCAGCGCCGGCCTCAACAACCAATGGCGCGGTCTTGGGGTCTACCCCGCCGTCGATCTCGATATGTACCGGGCGGTCGCCGATCATCTGACGCAACTGGCGGATCTTGGTTGTCATGTCGATGAACTTTTGCCCGCCAAAACCGGGGTTTACCGTCATTACACAGATCAAATCGGTGAGATCCAGCAGATGGGCAACCGCTTCGGCTGGGGTGCCGGGGTTCAACGCCACACCTGCCTTCATGCCTGCGGCACGGATCGCCTGCAGGGTGCGGTGGATATGCGGACCAGCCTCGATATGGGCGGTGAGCACATCGGCGCCAGCATCGGCATAGGCGTCGATATAGGCATCCACCGGAGAGATCATCAGATGCACATCCATCACGGTTTTTACATGCGGACGGAAGGCTTTGACCGCCATCGGGCCAAAGGTGAGGTTGGGCACAAAATGGCCATCCATCACATCCACATGCACCCAGTCCGCGCCCTGGGCCTCGATGGCCTGAATTTCCTGGCCAAAATTGGCGAAATCAGCGGAAAGGATGGAGGGGGCAATCTTGATCTTGCGGTCAAAGGACATCGGGCAGTTTCCTTTTGGAAGGACAAAGAGGAGTGTTCTGCCGCCATATACTCTCTTGGCCGCGCTCTGCACAGGGGCAGAATCTGTCTGAAATCCGGTCAGCTTTACAAAAGCTTCATTCGGATGACACAAATCGTTTGATTGCTCGCCTTAGTCAGTGCCGGAAACGAGAGGGACCGACTGTGCTGCGCATCGATAAACTGACGAAACGCTTTGGTGACAAGATCGCGGTGGATACCGCAACTTTGGACATCGACAAACCCTGCATGATCGGGGTGATTGGTCGCTCAGGTGCTGGCAAGTCGACGCTGCTGCGGATGATCAACCGCCTGACAGACGCCAGCGAAGGCCGTATCCTGTTTGAAGACCGTGAGATCACCGGTCTGCGGGGACGTGACAAACGCGCCTGGCAGTCGGACTGCGCGATGATCTTTCAGCAGTTCAATCTGGTACCCCGTATGGATGTGGTCTCCAACGTGCTGCACGGCACGCTGAACCGTCGCTCTACCTTTGCCACCATGTTCAATCTGTTCCCGATGGAGGACATCCACCGGGCGATCGACATTCTGGACCGTCTCGGCATTGCCGAACACGCCGCCAAACGGGCCGAGGCCCTGTCGGGTGGTCAACAGCAGCGTGTCGCCATTGCCCGCGCGCTGATGCAGGACCCCAAGATCATTCTGGCGGATGAGCCGATTGCCTCGTTGGATCCGATGAACGCGCAGACCGTGATGGAAGCGTTGCGTCGCATCCATGAAGAAGACGGGCGCACCGTGATTGCCAATCTGCACACGCTGGATACGGCCCGGCGTTACTGCGACCGGGTTGTCGGCATGCGCGATGGGCGCATCGTTTTTGACGGGCTGCCGGAACAGCTGACCACCGGCGTTGCCCGCGAGATCTACGGTGCGGATGCCAGCTTCTCGGAATCGGCGACCTCGACCGAGATCGAAACCCTGGAACAGACCATTCGGGCTGAGCTGGCCCAGGCCTGATCCGCCCGAACACCCCACTTTCATCACCCGCACCCGATGGGGGGACGGGAAAACTTAACCGGAGAACAAAGATGAAAAAACTGCTGCTGGCCGCCTTGGCCTCGACTGCCCTGACCACACCCGTCATGGCCGAAGAAATCACTCAGTTCCGCATTGGCCTCTTGGGCGGCGAGAACGCTCAGGACCGTTTGAACAACAACGAATGCCTGCGCGCCAAAACCGAAGAGCTGCTGGGCGTTGAAACCAAGCTGTTTGCCCCTGCCGATTATAACGGCGTTATCCAGGGCCTGCTGGGCGGTACACTCGACATGGCCTGGCTGGGCGCCTCTGGTTATGCCAAAACCTACCTGTCCGACCCAGAAGCGGTTGAGCCAATCCTGGTTAAAGTCAACGAGGATGGCGGCTATGGCTACTACTCGGTTGGCTTTGCCCGCGCCGACAGCGGCATCACCTCGCTGGAAGACATGCAGGGCAAAGTCTTTGGCTTTGGCGATCCTAACTCGACCTCCGGCTTCCTGATCCCTTCGATCGAGATCCCTGCAATCACCGGCTCCACCATGACCTCGGGTGATTACTTTGGCGAAGTCAAATTCTCCGGCGGTCACGAACAGACCATCGTTGGCGTCAACAATGGCGACTTTGACGGCGGTGTGACCTGGGCTGACGGTCTGGGCAACTGGGAAGATGGCTACAACTCTGGCGCCCTGCGTCGCGCTGTGGATGCCGGCTTGGTCGACATGAATGATCTGGTGCAGATCTGGCAGTCCAAGCCGATCCCGGAAGGTCCCATCGTTCTGCGCAAAGACCTGCCAGAAGACGTCAAAGTCAAGTTCACCGCCCTGATGGCTTCGCTGCCTTCGATGGACCCTGAATGCGCCTATGGTGTGCTCTCGGGTGAGGCCAAAGGTGTTATGCCAATTACGCACGACGCCTATCAGGCGATCATCGAAGCCCGCCAGTTGAAGTCTAACTGAGACCTCTGAGCGGTTCTTTCTTCGGGGTCCGGGCGGCATTGCCCGGACCCCGTTTTCCAGTGATTACCCGCCGAAAACCGGCCCAGGATCACCCTCTCTCAATTCAGGACGGCAATGATGGCAGATCTGACCGCAGCGCCCCTTACGACGGCGGATATTCGCGCCCAATATGGCGAGATGACCCGGCGCAAGCGTCTCTATGGTGGCATAATTTTGGTGGTGTTTGTCGCATTGATGATGGCAGGTTTCCGCACCGCTGACGACCGCAATGCTGGCTCGTTCTATGACGGCATCACCCATGTCTTTGACTACCCGAACGAAGTTTTGGCCGAAGCCAGCGAGAAGGTTGCTGAGCTTCCCGGCCATCTGGCCAACTTCTTTCCCGCACTGATTGAGACGCTCAACATCGCTGCCGCCTCTACCCTTGTGGGGCTGGTCTTTGGCACCCTGTTGTCGCTGTTGTCGACCCGTGGCATGGCGCCCTGGCCGCGGCTGATCCCGTTGTTTCGTCGCATCATGGATATCTGCCGCGCCATTCCTGAAATTGTCATTGCGCTGGTCCTGATCTTTCTGCTTGGTGGCGGGCCGGTACCCGCGATGATTGCCATTGCAATCCATACGGCAGGCGCGCTGGGCAAGCTGTTTTCTGAGGTGAATGAAAACGCCTCGCTGAAACCTGTCGAGGGGCTTGAATCCGTTGGTAGCAGCTGGGGACAGCGCATGTGGCTGGGGGTTATCCCACAAGTGGGGCCAAACTATGTGAGCTATGCGCTGTTGCGGTTTGAAATCAACATTCGTGCCTCGGCCATTCTGGGCTTTGTTGGCGCTGGCGGTATCGGCTACGAGCTGAAAAATGCCATGTCCTGGGGCCAGGGTCGCTACGACGAGGCCGCCGCTATTTTCCTGTTGTTGTTTGTGACCATCGTCGTGGTCGATCAGATCTCGAGCGGCATGCGTGACCGTTTGATCAATGGAGCCAAGGCATGACCATTATTGAGGCCGACCTGACCCCCGCGACATTGAAACAGGACATGGACCGCCTGTTTCTGAAAAAGAAACTGGTGAATTTTGCCCTGCCAGCCCTGATCCTGGCCTATATGGCCTATGTCTTTGTGGCCTTTGACATGGCAGGTCTGTGGCAGCGGGTCAGCTGGCAGAACGCCCAGACCCTGGTGAGTGACACCTATAGCTACAAAACCCACGTGACGCGGGACAATCGCGACGGCTCGGTCTCGGTCGCCATTGAGGGCGAGCGCAAAGGCGCCTACCCCGAAGGGGAAAGCCCGGCCTGGGTTACGCTGGGAGGGACGGCAGAGGCCGAGACTGTGATTGACCTCGAAAATGGTCATGAGGTGCGGTTTGGACCTGAAAGCATTGAGTATGATATTCCGGGCTATGGGCTTGTCCGGGCTACGCCAACCCGCGCCAAGGGCGTTCAGGCTGAATTGCCTGTGGGCGATGTGCCAGACTGGATCAGCGTGTCCAAGAACCGTCTGGCGATCAAAACCGAGGCCGGTCGTCTGACCGTCACCCGCAATCGCGCTGAAGTCTTCCGGTATTTCAACGGGTGGGAGCTGTTCTTTTTCACCCTCGACAGTCCCTATCATGGGCTGAGCATGGGCGAGGTGCTGACACGTGCTGCAACAGGCGAAGCCGGGGCAATTTTTCACGACTTCTGGAACAACAAGATGTGGCGCCACAGGGATGTTGCCTGGGCCATCGCCGAGACGCTGTTGATGGCTTTCCTGGGCACCATTGGTGCGGCTGTCTTTGCCCTGCCGCTGGCCTTTGTGGCGGCCCGCAATTTCTCGCCCTTTGGGCCGCTCAGATTTGTTGCGCGCCGGTTCTTTGACTTTTTGCGCGGTGTGGACTCGCTGATCTGGACCGTGGTCCTGGCGCGCGCCTTTGGCCCCGGTCCTTTGACAGGTGCGTTGGCCATTCTGGTGACCGATACCGGAACCTTCGGCAAGATTTTCTCGGAAGCCCTGGAAAATGTGGACGAGAAACAGATCGAAGGCGTTGCCTCAACCGGGGCAAAACCGGCACAGCGTTACCGTTTTGGGGTGATCCCGCAGATCACGCCGGTGCTGCTGAGCCAGCTGTTGTATTTCCTGGAATCCAATACCCGCTCGGCCACCATCATTGGTGCAATCACCGGGGGTGGTATCGGCCTGCTGCTGACCCAGGCGATCATCACCCAGAAGGACTGGGAAGAAGTGGCCTATTATATCGTCTTGATCATCCTGATGGTGATGATGATGGATTGGCTGTCAGGCTGGTTGCGTCGTCGCCTGATCAAGGGCGAAGGCGGCAAAAGCAAGCGCAAGGCGCGGGCTGATGGCAAGGCCTTCCTGCTGCCCTAGGCCTGCGTCCCCACGATGACATAACACCCCCTGGCCATTCCACCTGCGTGGCTGGGGCAGATACTGGAAAATACCCCCCATGCCAAAACTCTCCCCAGAGACGCCATTTTTTCATCCTGAGTGCCAGATCAGCGACAGTCGTTTTGGCGCCTATGTTGAGATTGGTGCAGGCAGTCGCGTGGCCAATAGCGATTTTGGCGATTACTCCTATTGTGACCGCAACTGCGATATTGCCAACGCGCAGGTGGGGAAGTTCTCCAATATCGCCAGCGCCACCCGCATAGGGGCCACGGATCACCCGATGGAGAAGGCTTCGCTGCACCACTTCCATTATCGTTCGGCCTTGTATTGGGATGATGTCGCGGATGATGCGGATTGGTTTGCGCATCGGGCTAGCCGACGGGCGCATATCGGGCATGACACCTGGATTGGCCATGGGGCCCTGATCAAGCCCGAGGTGACCATTGGCCATGGGGCGGTTGTTGCTTCGGGCACGGTGGTGACCAAGGATGTGGCACCTTATACGATTGTTGGTGGCAACACGGCGCGCCTGATCCGGCGTCGCTATACGGCTCTGGTGGCTGAGCACATGATGGAGCTGGCCTGGTGGGACTGGGACCACGCCCGCCTGCGCGCCTGCCTGCCGGATTTCCGCAGCCTCACCGCCGAGGCATTCCTGGAGAAATATGCCTGAGGTGTGAGGCTGCCTGAGGTGTGGGCCGGGGGCTAGCTCCAGCCCCATTGCGGGGCAAGGGGGGAGCTCCCGCCCCCGCAGGTGCACCTGGCTTTGCCAGCTGCACCTTGGCGGCCTTGGGCCCGGCGCCGCTGCGCGGCGCAAATGATCTGCTGAGAGGTCCTTAAGGGGCAGGTTTGCCCCGTAAGGACCCGAGCCATTTTATTGGATCAGAGACACCTCAAGGGTAAACCCTGCCTATCGGCAGGGCCGCGCTGCGGCCCTTGACCTGTCTCTTCTGAAAAAAGAGCCCTGCGCCGCGTCAGCGGCGCTGGGCCCAACGGGAGAAGATCCTGCTAGGATCTCTCGACGGGCGGGAGAGCTCCCTTGCCGGGGAAGGTCAGTCTTCCGGCGTGGCATGGATGGCGAACTGTTCCAGCCCTGCCGATTGCGGTTCGATGCTGCGATAGCTCTCTTTCACCCCGGCGTCACTCAGCTCTCTTGCTACGGTGAGCAGCGTGTTGGGCGGGTTCTCAGCGCATAGATCCTGCATTTGTTTCAGTTCCTCAATGGCTACGGGACGGGCGGTGGCAAGGTCCGGGGCGCCATAGAAGGTCACAAAATGCTGGGCCAAGAGCGCGCTCAGCTGCACCAGTTCCGCCTGTTCAATCTGGGTGACGGCAACAAAGGTCACCCGGCCTGAGGTTTCGAGCCCAAGCCAGCCATTGGCAAAGGCCTGGCGCTGTTTGCCGGTGAGGTCATCCTCTACCCAGTTGGAGAATTCAAAGCCGCCGGAAATGCACCATTCCCCGGTGCGGGCCGGATTGGCAAAGACATTCTGATCGCTCTCGTCAAAATGGATGGCGCGGGCGAGATACATCATCAAGTCTCCAGTTGTGTGGTCAGAGGGATAAGCCGGGTTGTGTCGGCATCACGCAGCAGCATGCCAAAGTCTTCGTCGACGCCCAGGAAGGTTCCAGAGGTGCCGTGCCAGTGCGCCTCTTCGCCGATCCCATGGGCCAGACCACGCCATTCAGCATGCAGAGGTTCCGGTCCGTCTTCCTCCCAGCGGGCGATCCAATGCAGGGCATGGCGCGCCCAGCTCTCAAGCAGAGCCGGGGCCTGCACATCAGCGCAGCCCTCGGCGTAGAGCGCGGTTTGATCGGGGGTCTCTCCGGGGTCACCGCTGGCGGGCCACAGCGGCAGTTCCAGCCCCACCACCAGCCAGTCTGGTATGGCGTCCGGGTCATTGGTGCTGGCGGCGATACGCAGCCTGCCACAGCGGCCGCCGTTGATGCGCAGACCACCGCCCCATTCCAGGTGCACCGCGACCTCGGGCGGGGCCAGAGCCCCCAGTGCATTTTGCAACCCGACCCCACATGTGGGCAGCATGGCCATGGACTTGTGCAGAGAAACCTCTGGCGCAAAGACCAGTGCGGCCCGCAGCAGATCCGCGCCCAGGTTGTAGGTCACCAATCCCGCATCGCAGCCCAGGATGGCCCGCTGACAGGCGGTCTCGAAGGGGTCTTCCTGCCCGGTCACAGCCAGGCCGGACATCAGAGGCGGAAAGGAGAGCTGGCTCATGCGGCCCCCCGCTCGACCAGAGCGGCTGCAACGTCAAAGAAGGCCTTTGCCTGGGGGCTGTCGGGTTTGGCCGCCACGATGGGCGCGCCGCTGTCTGCCGCCAGGCGCACATCCAGGTGCAGCGGGATTTCTGCCAGCAGTGGCACGTTGAGCTTGGCGGCTTCAGCGGCCACACCGCCGTGACCAAAGACATGTTCCTCGTGGCCGCAGTTGGAGCAGATATGGGTCGACATGTTTTCGATCATGCCCAGGATCGGCACGTTCAGCTTGTTGAACATATCAATACCTTTGCGGGCATCAATCAGCGCCACGTCCTGCGGGGTGGAGACGATCACAGCGCCATCCACCTGGGCCTTTTGCGCCAAGGTCATCTGTACATCGCCAGTGCCAGGCGGCAGATCAACGATCAGCACATCCAAAGCGCCCCATTGCACCTGCATCAGCATCTGTTGCAGGGCCCCCATCAGCATCGGTCCGCGCCAGACCACCGCCTGATCGTCATTGGTCATCAGGCCAATGGACATCATGGTGACGCCGTGATTGCGCAGCGGCAGGATTGTTTTGCCGTCGGGGCTGGCGGGGCGGCCAGAGACGCCCAGCATCCGGGGTTGCGAGGGGCCATAGACATCAGCGTCCAGCAACCCGACGCGGCGGCCCTGAGCAGCCAGCGCGCAGGCGAGATTGGCAGAGACGGTGGATTTTCCCACGCCGCCTTTGCCCGAGGCCACCGCGATAATGCGATCCACACCCGGGATTTTCTGTGGCCCCTGCGGTGCGGCTGGTTTTGACGGCTTCAAATCCGGGGGCGGTGCTTTGGCGGCATGCCCGGTCAGCATCACCGAGACCTTTTTTACGCCATCGAGATCTTTGACAAGGGCCTCTGCCTGATCCCGGATCGGGCCGTAGAGATCCGCCTTGGCGGGATCGATTTCCAGCACAAACAAGACACTTCCGTCCTCGACGGATAGGCCACGTGTGATGCCTGCGGCGACAATGTCCTGACCGCTGACAGGGTCGGAAATGTTCTTTAGCGCCGCGAGGACGGATTCTCGGGTAATGGACACGCGGGACTTGCTCCTTTGATGGTGGCCCGGCAGTGGGGCTCTGGCTGTCTGGCTTTGGGGAGGCCAAGCTGGCTTTGCCAGCGCGGGCCTCTTTTATTTGTTTTATCTATCTGACTTGCAGCTTTGTTGCATCTGCCAACTGCGCTGATGGGCGAAATAGGCACAGCCTCTTCAGGCTCGCAAAGAGCTGGCAAAGGGATGCACGGGCAGGCCTGTGATCTCAATGGTCCCGGCGTTTGCTCAGGTAGTCCTCTGTTGTGCGCACCTTCGGGCGCTCCGCTCCGGCTAATGGGCTGTCCTTTTGGTGAAACTGGGCCTGAACCCGGCAATTGTCGCACATCTGAATCATTCGGGCCATTTCGGGGCGGGCGAACATCGCGTGTTTACCGGCCAGTTTCTCGGTGATCTTCTCGATGGTGGATTTCACCCCAAACAGAGCGCCACACTCGACGCAGGCAAAGGGCTCTTCTTCGTGCAGCACCACCTGCGACAGAGCCGCCGGGTCAAGGTTGAGGCGCGGCTCAAAAGAGATCGCATCCTCGGGGCAGGCGCTGGCACAGATGCCACATTGCAGGCAGGCCTCTTCCTGGAACCTGAGCTGCGGCAGATCGGGATTGTCGCCCAGGGCCCCCGAGGGGCAGAGAGACACACAGGACAAACACAGCGTGCAGCTGTCCTGGTCAACCAGCACGGCGCCATAAGGGGCCTGCGCGGGCAGGGGCAGGTGTTGCGCCTCTGGCTGCAGCGCCATGGCGGCCTGGCGGGTGATCTGGCGGCGCGATCCCATCGGACGGACCGGCACTGCCAGCGGGGGCGGAGTCTGGGCGTCATAAAGCGCATCGCTCAGCATGTCTGGGTCTGCAATATCCAGCAGCCGCGCCTTGCCCGCACCGCCAATCGCCAGCGCCAGGTCCAGCTCGGTTTGCTGTACCTCGCGGTCAATGCCCGGGTTCAGCAGGATGGAGACATCTGCAAAGCCGGCCGCCAGCGCGGCGAGAATTTCCGCATGGCCAAAGGCATTGAGCGCAGTGACCTCCAGCGGCACCACATCGGCAGGCAAGCCGCGGCCAAAACGTGCGGCGAGGCTGATCATTTCGCTGCCCCGGGCACAGACCACCAGCAAGCGCGGGCCGTGGCCTCCGGCATCAAGGTAGGCCTTGGCCAGGGTCTGGATGCGGCGGAACTGGGCATCCGTGGCCGGGGCGTCATAGGTGATCGCCCCAGAGGGGCAGAGCGCGGCGCAGGCACCGCAGCCGGCGCAGATCATCGGATCAATGCTGACCTGATCCCCGGCAGAGCTGATCGCTGATGTCGGGCAATGGTCCAGGCATTTGCTGCAGCCGGATTGAGAGGCGCGGGAATGGGCGCAGAGCAGCGGTTCGTGGCGCAGGTAAAGCGGCTTTTCGAAGGTTCCCACCAACTGTGAGGCCGTCAGTATAACATCGGCAACCGCTTGGGGGTTCTTGGGGTCGGCGCGCAGATAGCCTTCGCGCTTTTCCGGGGCAGGGAAAAGGGGCGTGCCGCCGCGCAGATCCAGAATGAGATCGCAGTCCGACAGAGCGCCGTCCCGTGCTGGCGTCCAGCTCCACTGACGTCCCGTTGCGTCGAGCTGTTGCAGCGCATCAAAGCTCAGCTGGAACTGCCCCAAAGCGCCTTTGGCCCGTCGCAACCGCCCCCGGATCACGTCAAATCCGCGCCCCGACAGCAGGTTCACCGGCTCTGCCGCAGGGGCCTTTGCATCTGCTGTATCCGCGTCGAACAGGACCGTTACGCCCAGGACATCCTGCAGGCGTTCCGCTGCCGCCAGGGCGAGGTCTGGCGCCCCAAGGATCAGGCAGAGCCCCTCGCTGGTCACGTCCAGGGATTTGCCAGGGGCAATATCCAACGAGGCCTCGGCGATGAGGGCGGACATTTTGGGTATCAGATTACCGGTATCAGCGGTCCAACCTGCCCGGTCCCGCAGGTCGAGCAGAGGCGGCTCTGGCTGCTCCAGTTCCGCTGCCAGGTCGGCAAAGAATCTTTTTTCCTGGGTGCAGCAGATCACCGAATCCCCAGCCGAAATGGCAGCTGCGGCGGTCTCGGCCTGGGTGGTGCAGAGGGCAGAATGAACCGCGCTGCACCCCAGGCCGGTTGCCTTGGAGAGGGCTTCGGGGTTGAGGGGCTGGGTCCCTGAACAATCACATAAAATCAATTGTTTGGTCATTCTCTGCCTCGCGAAAATTCCGGTAAAATCCTGTTGGATCGACCGCTTGCTGGGAGGCCAGACTAGCTCTGATTCTTTGTCGAGGTAAACCGGCTTTCAATCCCCGAAGTGGCTGCAGAGGCAGGGCCGGTGATCCGGTGATTCGTCATTTGCCGCCAAACGGGGTTCCTGATCTTTTTTGTCAAAATAGACATTTCGACCGCAGGGCTGTGGCGGTGAAACTGCAGCGCCCCAATTTGTCCCGATGCGGCAGTTTTCTCCATCTGCCTCAATTACAGGCTTTCGTGGCGTCACCCTGTCGGCGCAATCTAGTGTCAACGAAGGATGGCCCGGCGTTTTGCGACTAGGCTGCGGCTGTGACAGTGAAAATTGGCATAGTGAAATTGACAACGGGTGTTGTGACGGGGTGAGCCAAAGAGTGAGTCAAAGCGCACAAAAAACTGACGTGATGCCGGTTGGTGTGGTTCTACGGCGCTCACCGGGGGTGACCCGCTGGGCCAAATGGAATTGGACGGTCACGGGGGTGTTGCCTGCCGCGCCTGCGGCTGATTGGCAGCTGTTGCGCAGCGAGGGCGGTGTCAGCGAATACCATGCCGCGACCCTGCCGCTGGAGCTGCACCGCGCCGAAGCAGAGGCCTATATGCAGGCGCTGACCACCAATCCTCCCAGCCTTTACGTGATCCTGCGCGAGACCAGCGAGGGCGCTTTCCCACTGGAGGTCGCACTGATCACCGCCTCGCCGTTTGAGGCGCAGGACTATGCCGACAGTGGTGAAGACCTGGTGGAGAAGGTGGCGATGCCGTCGGGGCTGGTGGCCTGGGTGCGTGAATTCACACTGGCGCATTTCCAGGAGGAAGAATTCAAGAAACGCCGCCGGGACAAAACGGATATCGGCGCCAGCGAAGATGGCGTTGGGGATCCGCGCATTGCCCAGCTAACGGATGTTTACCGCTCGCCGTCCTTGTCCAAACGGGGGCGTTTGCAATGAGCAGGGGTGATTTCTGGTCCCGTCGACAGGCGGCAGTTGCAGCAGAGTCCGAGGCCGAGCAGCGGGCGGTGGTCGCGGCACAGTCCGCGGCACGCGAGGCTGAGCTTGCCGAACAAAGTGACGACGAAATCCTTGCATCACTGGATCTGCCTGCGCCCGAGAGCCTCAAAGACGGGGATGATTTCAAAATCTTCCTGACCGATCAGATTCCGGCTCGGATCAAGACCCGCGCCCTGCGGCATCTGTGGCGCGCCAATCCGGTGCTGGCCTGCGTCGATGGGCTGGTTGATTATGGTGAGGACTTTACCGATGCGGCCTGTGTGATCGAGGGGATGCAAACCGCCTATCAGGTTGGCAAAGGCATGACCAAACACGTCCAAGCGCTGGCGCAGGAGGCTGAGGCAGAGCGGACCGCCGCAGAAGCCCAGCCCCAGCCCCAGTCCCGGCCTGACCCGCAGGCCTCCCCGACGCAAGAGACCGTGTCCCCCTGTGAAGCGCCATCAGTTGCGCGTTCCACCCCGGGTCAGGGTGATCAGCGGGCAGATGATCTGGCAGAGGCCCAGGCCGATCTGGCAGAGGCTCAGGCCAATCTGCTAGAGGCTCAGGCCGATCTGGATGAAGATACTGCTCAACTTGGTGAGCCACCGATCCCTGCAGCCCCCCGGCGCATGCGCTTCTCTTTTGCAGAGGCCCAGGCATGAGCATCAGCGAGAACACCCGCAAGGAGCCCAAAATGATGACAGACCTAGAGACCATGCCAGCAACGCCTGTGCCGCCAGTTGCCATCCGGGCAGAGGATCAGATGCGTGCGGATCTCTACAACTACCTTGGCGTGATGCTGGCCAGCCCGCCTGATGAAATGCTGCTGGGGCAGACTGCAGGGTTGGCTGGCGATGACAGCCCCTTGGGTGAGGCCATCAATGCCCTGGCCAAACTGGCGCGCCACAGCAAACCTGCTTCGGCTGAGCGCGAATTCAACAAGCTGTTCATCGGTCTGGGCCGGGGTGAGCTGCTGCCCTACGCGAGCTATTATCTGACGGGGTTCCTGAATGAAAAACCACTGGCGCAGCTGCGCCAGGACATGGCCGCAGGCGGGCTGACCCGCGCCCCCAATGCCTATGAACCGGAAGACAATATTGCCTCCTTGATGGAGATGATGGGCGCGATGATTGCCGGGCGCTTTGGTGCGGCGGCAGATCTGACCCGGCAAAAACAGTTCTTTGGCAAACATATCGGCCCCTGGGCCGGACATTTCTTTTCAGATCTCGAAGGCGCCAAGTCTTCGGTTCTCTATGCTGCGCTTGGCGCTGTCGGGCGGCAGTTCATGGAGATCGAAGCCGAGGCCTTTCGGATGAGCGCGGAGTAATCCGCAAAAGGGCGCTGGGCTTTGGCTCTGCGCTGTAACCCCGTGAAACAGGTACCTGGCCCGCGTGCCAGGAGGAGGAGTTCACATGAGCAAGAAAGATGAGGGGGCCAGCAGCCGCCGCGACTTTCTGAAAATGGCGGCGACAACTGCGCCGCTGGCTGCAGTGGCGGTTGCCACCAGCGGGTCAGAGGCTGCAGCCGCAGCGCCTGATCTGGCATCCGAAAAGATGCAGGATACTGCGCATACCCGCGCCTATTACGACAGCACCCGGTTCTAACCAGCACCGGTCGCAAACACGAGAAATCATCGACCACACGGCAACTGGTTGCGAGACGCCCGACCGCCACGTGGTTTCCTTGAACCAAGCGCGCTCTTTCCATTGTGGAGGGGCTAGCAAGGGAGGTTTATATGCTTAGGAAAAAGACCAACGGGGTTGCGAGACGCCCCCAGCGGAGCTCGATCCTCAACACTGTCGCGGAGCATTCCGTTGACCGACGTTCGTTTCTGCGCGGCTCTGGCCTGGCCATTGGCGGCCTGGCAGCGATCAGCGCCACCGGCGGTACGGTCACGCAAGCCAGCGCGGCTACAGCAGCCGCAGGCGCTGTCGAGACCATCAAATCCATTTGTACCCATTGTTCGGTTGGCTGCACGGTTGTTGCCGAAGTGCAAAGCGGTGTCTGGGTCGGGCAGGAGCCCGGTTGGGATAGCCCCTTTAACCTTGGGGCGCATTGCGCCAAAGGCGCATCGGTGCGTGAACACGCCCATGGGGAACGCCGTCTGAAATATCCGATGAAAAAAGAGGGCGGTGAGTGGAAGCGCATCTCTTGGGATCAGGCCATCGACGAGATCGGCGGCGGCATGATGGATATCCGCGAAGAAAGCGGCCCCGACAGTGTCTATTGGCTTGGCTCGGCCAAGCACAATAACGAACAGGCTTATCTGTTCCGCAAATTTGCCGCCTATTGGGGCACCAATAACGTCGACCACCAGGCGCGGATCTGTCACTCGACGACTGTGGCGGGTGTTGCCAATACATGGGGCTACGGCGCCATGACCAACAGCTACAATGACATCCATAACTCCAAATCGATCTTCATCATCGGTGGCAATCCGGCCGAGGCGCACCCTGTCTCGCTGCTGCACCTGCTGAAGGCCAAGGAGCAGAACAACGCGCCAGTGATCGTTTGCGATCCGCGCTTTACCCGTACGGCGGCCCATGCGGATGAATATGTCCGCTTCCGTCCCGGCACCGATGTGGCGCTGGTCTGGGGTATTCTGTGGCATATCTTTGAAAACGGCTGGGAAGACAAAGAGTTCATCCGCACCCGTGTCTGGGGCATGGAGCAGATCCGCGACGAGGTGAAGAACTGGACACCAGAGGAAGTCGAGCGCGTCACTGGCGCGCCGGGCGAGCAGCTGCAGCGCGTTGCCCGCACCCTGGCCAACAACCGTCCCGGCACCGTGATCTGGTGCATGGGGGGGACCCAGCACACCACGGGGAACAACAATACCCGCGCCTATTGCATCTTGCAGCTGGCGCTGGGCAACATGGGTGCTTCCGGTGGCGGCACCAATATCTTCCGTGGCCACGACAATGTTCAGGGTGCCACCGATCTGGGCGTGCTGTCGCATACGCTGCCCGGCTATTATGGCCTGTCCAAAGGCGCCTGGGCCCATTGGGCGCGGGTCTGGGAAGAGGACCCCGAATGGCTGGCCAATCAGTTTGATATGCTGAAAGGCGCCGACGGCAAGGACAAGAGCCTGCAGAACTTGTCGGGTATCCCTGTCAGTCGTTGGATTGATGGTGTCCTGGAAGACAAGGAAAACATTGATCAGCCCAACAATGTGCGGGCCATGGTCCTGTGGGGGCATGCGCCCAACTCACAGACCCGGATGACGGAAATGAAAACGGCGATGGAGCAGCTGGATATGCTGGTCGTGATCGACCCCTATCCAACGGTTTCGGCTGTTTTGCAGGATCGTACCGATGGCGTCTATCTGCTGCCGGCCTGTACCCAGTTTGAGACGCGCGGCTCCGTGACCGCCTCGAACCGGTCCCTCCAGTGGCGTGACCGCGTGGTTGACCCCCTGTTTGAGAGCCTGCCGGATGAGGTCATCATGGCCAAGTTCGCCAATAAGTTTGGCTGGGCAGATCGTCTGTTCCGTAATATCGAAATGGAAGACGCCGAAACCCCGGTTGTGGAAAGCATCACACGGGAGTTCAACAAGGGGCTTTGGACCATTGGCTATACAGGGCAAAGTCCAGAGCGGCTGAAACTGCATATGGCCAACCAGCATACCTTTGACCGCACCACGCTGCAGGCTGTTGGTGGCCCTGCGGATGGCGACTATTATGGTCTGCCGTGGCCCTGCTGGGGCACGCCCGAGATGAACCACCCGGGCACCCCCAATCTTTATGATATGTCCAAGCCGGTCTCTGAAGGCGGTCTTACCTTCCGCGCCCGTTTTGGCGTGGAGCGCGACGGCGACAATCTGCTGGCCGAAGGCGTCTACAGCAAGAATTCGGAAATCCAGGACGGATACCCCGAATTCACCATGCAGATGCTGATGGATCTGGGCTGGGATGGCGACCTGACGGACGAAGAGCGCGCCTCGATCGAGGCTGTGGCCGGTCCCAAGACCAACTGGAAAACCGATCTTTCCGGCGGTATCCAGCGGGTGGCGATCAAGCACGAATGCGCGCCCTTCGGCAATGCCAAGGCGCGGGCCGTGGTCTGGACCTTCCCGGATCCGGTGCCAATCCACCGCGAACCGCTGTATACCAACCGTCGTGATCTGGTCAAAGACTACCCAACATACGAGGACCGTCATTCATATCGTCTGCCGACCTTGTATGCTTCGATCCAGAAAAATGATGTCTCCAAGGATTATCCGATCATTCTCACCTCCGGGCGACTGGTGGAATATGAGGGCGGCGGTGAAGAGACGCGCTCGAACCCCTGGCTGGCAGAATTGCAGCAGGACATGTTTGTCGAAATCAACACGCGCGACGCCAATAATCTGGGCGTACGCGACGGCGAACAGTGCTGGGTCGAAGGCCCCGAGGGCGGCAGGGTTAAGGTCATGGCCATGGTCACCGAACGGGTGGGGGCGGGCGTTGCCTTTATGCCCTTCCACTTTGGTGGTCATTTCCAGGGCAAGGATCTGCGGGACAAATACCCCGAAGGATCAGACCCCTACGTCCTGGGTGAAAGCGCCAACGTGGCCTTCACCTACGGCTATGACAGCGTCACGCAAATGCAAGAGACCAAGTGTACTCTTTGCAAAATCACTGCAGCATAAGGAGAGAGAAACATGGCAAGAGCAAAGTTCCTCTGCGACGCCGAACGCTGCATTGAATGCAATGCCTGCGTAACCGCCTGTAAAAACGAGCACGAAGTCCCCTGGGGGATCAATCGCCGCCGCGTTGTCACCATCAATGATGGTAAACCCGGTGAACGCTCGATTTCGGTGGCCTGTATGCATTGTTCCGATGCGCCCTGTATGGCCGTTTGCCCGGTGGATTGTTTCTATCAGACCGATGACGGTGTGGTGCTGCATTCCAAAGATCTGTGCATCGGCTGCGGCTATTGCTTCTACGCCTGCCCCTTTGGCGCGCCGCAATATCCACAGGCGGGCAGCTTTGGCAGCCGCGGCAAGATGGACAAATGCACCTTCTGTGCCGGTGGCCCCGAGGAGAACAATTCCAATGCGGAGTTCTCCAAATATGGCCGCAACCGGATCGCCGAAGGCAAGCTGCCCATCTGCGCCGAGATGTGTTCAACCAAGGCTCTGCTGGCCGGTGACGGCGATACTGTTTCGGCGATCTACCGGGAACGTATCGTGGCACGTGGCTTTGGCTCCGGTGCCTGGGGCTGGGGCACAGCCTATGAACAAAAGGGCGGTTAAACGCCTTTGACGTTCAGGTGATATGGGGGCGGCCTGCGTGATGTGGGCCGTCTGCTATCCCTTGTTTTCAAATCTGTGACCTGCAAAGGAGTGTGGCCCATGCTGCGCCTGGCATTTCTATTTTTCGTGCAACTTTCGCTGTGCTTCTTCCTGGTTTCCGGTGTGGCGGTGGCGCAGGTAATCACGACACAAGCGGCGGGGGCCGTGGACCGCAGTGCGACCGGTGGCGCGCAGACCCTGGATGATATCCTGGCGCGGCAACGTGGGCTGGCACTGGATGACAGTTTTCGCAAAGACAATACCGGCACCCCCGAGGCCGCGGCGGCGATAAGCGAGCAGCTGGGCACCCTGGGCGGGGTTTCGGATCCTGAGCTCTGGCGACAGCTGCGCTATGGGACCGCCGAGGTGAAGGTCTCCAGCGGTGGTGAGGTCGCCAAGGTGCTGGTACAGGACGGCGGCATTCGCTGGCTTGCGTTCCGCGCGGGTCCCTTGCGCCAATACGGTGGCTGGCTGTTGCTGGGAACCATCGGCGCGCTTGTGGTGTTCTTTGTGTTGCGGGGCAGAATCCGGATTGATGGCGAAAAAACGGGCCGCACCGTTACGCGGTTCAAACGCGTCGAACGCTTTGGACATTGGCTGCTGGCCGGATCCTTTATCGTGCTGGGGATCACCGGGCTGTTGTCGCTGTTTGGACGGCTGGTCATCGCGCCTTATTTGGGGAAAGTGCCAAATGCAGCTCTGCTGGATCTGGGCAAATGGCTGCACAATATGGTGGCCTGGGGCTTTATTGTCGGGTTGGTGATGATCTTTGTGATGTGGGCGATACACAATATCCCCAATCGTACGGATCTGGTCTGGTTGCGCCAGTTTGGTGGCATCGTCGGATCAGCACACCCGCCAGCCAAGAAATTCAACGCCGGACAAAAGATGATCTTTTGGTCCGTGATCCTGTTTGGCACCTCGATCTCGCTGTCGGGGGTGTCTTTGCTGTTCCCCTATGAGCTGCCGCTCTTTGCCAAGACATTTGGTCTTTTGAACGCCACCGGCCTGCCAGAGCTATTGGGATTGGGCCTGTTGCCGGTTGATCTGGCGCCACAGGAAGAGATGCAACTGGCGCAGGCATGGCATGCTATTCTGGCCTTTGTGCTGATGGCGATCATCATCGCTCATATCTACATCGGTTCGGTTGGCATGGAAGGCGCCTATGACGCCATGGGCTCGGGTGAGGTGGACGAGGCCTGGGCCAAACAGCACCACTCGATCTGGTTGGCAGAGGTCCAGGACAAGCAAGCGCAGGCCACTAAAAATAGCCCTGTTTCGCCAGCCGAATAGGCTGGCTGCAAAGCCATAGGTTTGATTTTTGCAGGCAAAGGCGTCAGGCTTGGGAAGGCTTCGGGATGAGAGATGGGATGGTGACGGCAATGCGTCCGGCTGACAGTGCAAGCGATGAATATGGCGAAAGCCTCGCCGGGGCCTCGATCCTGGTGATTGATGACGAACCGGGCATGCGCAACTTCCTCACCAAAATCCTGGCGCCGCGCTGCAAACGGGTGGAGCAGGCGGGCTCAGCTGCGGCGGCTTCGGCGATTCTGGATCAGGCGCATTTTGACCTGATCATTCTGGACAATGTGATGCCGGGAAAAACCGGCTTGGACTGGCTGCAGGAACAGCGCCGGGTGGGGTTGTTTGCCGATACCATCCTGGTCACCGCCTATGCCGATCTGGAAACCGCGATCCAGGCCCTGCGGGCAGGGGTGGCGGATTTTGTGCTCAAACCCTTTCGGGCCAATCAGATTCTCAACTCGGTGGCGCGGGCGCTGGACCGGAAATATCTGCGGCGGGAAAACTATCTGCTCAAACATGAGCTCTCTGCCGAAGGCAATACGGCGCGGGGGCGGTTGTTGGGCAAGTCCACAGCCGTCAGTCAGGCGCGCGAGATGTTGCACCGGCTGGCGCCGCTGCCAACACCGGTTTTATTTACCGGCGCCAGTGGCACCGGCAAGGAGATCGCGGCGCGAACCTTACATTCGCTGTCGGAACGTGCGGAAAAACCCTTTGTGGCGGTGAACTGCGCGGCGATTGCGCCGGATCGTATCGCTCATGAGCTGTTCGGGCAGATTGATGATCAGAACCGGCGTAGGGATGGCCTGTTCCTGCATGCGGATGGTGGCACGTTGTTTCTGGATGAAGTGGCGCAGATGCCGGATCAGGTGCAGGCGGCGCTGCTGCGGGTGCTGGAGGATCAGCGGGTCCGCCCGGTTGGAGCAGAGAGGGATATCCCGCTCAACCTGCGCTTCCTTTTTGCCACCAATGCGGATCTGCAACAGGCCGTGGCTGATGGCCGGTTCCGCGCTGATCTGTATCATAGGATCAATGTGGTTGAGATCAAGATGCCGCCGCTGAAGGATCGGGTCGAGGACATTGTTGAGCTGGCCGCCTTGTTCATGGAGCAATTTGCCAGCAGCCTGGGCATGGCGGCCTTGGAGTTGAATGAGGACACGCTGCTAAAATTTTCACGTTATGACTGGCCGGGGAACGTGCGGGAGCTGCGCAATCTTATCGAGCGCTCGGTGATCCTGGGGGAGTTCCCCGAGGAGTTTGCCGGCAAGGGCGGCATGACTGGCATGGCCGCAGTTGAATCCCTGGATCTGGTGACCCAGCGCCATATTATGCACGTCCTGGATGCCTGCGATGGCAACCGGGCAGAGGCGGCGCGGCGTTTGGGGGTGTCGCGCAAGACCGTTGATCGGAAGTGCTCCAGCTGGGAGGTCTGATCGTCCTTGCGTTCACGGGAATTTGTGCAAAAGGTAGCGCTCCCGCGCCCAGTCTCAGTTCTGGCGAAGCCAGAACCGCGCCAATGGCCTTGGGCCGAGCGCCGTGCTGGGCACGGCGCGGGGGCGTCCGGAACGCGGGTATTTCGTCAAATTGCGCGGCAGGGTATTAAACGGGGTATTAAGACAGGGTATCAATCTGCCGCTTATTGAGCCGCTGTTGTGGTTGCGCTGTCTTGCTGACCTTCTGCCGAGGGCAGCCAAATGGAAAAAGCTGCCCCACCGCCTTGGCGGTTGCGCACGGTAATTCGTCCGCCAGCCCGCTGGATCAGGGTCTGACTGATCGAGAGCCCAAGGCCTGTGCCCTCGCCAAGTTTGGTGGTGTAAAATGGATTGAACACCGCTGCGAGATGTTCCTCGGGGATGCCGCAGCCGCTGTCAGCAACTGTGAGCAGGGCACCACTGCGCCCGTCGCGGTCACTGGCCTGCAACGACAGGGTTAAAGTGCCGTGGCCCTCCATAGCCTGGGCGGCGTTGAGGATAAGATTGATCACCACCTGTTGCAGCTCTCCGGGGTCGATGCGGACAGGGGGGGCAGCCTGCGCCCCCTGATCAAACCGTTTTTCCACCTGGATTGCCTGCCGCGCAACCACATGATCCACCAGAACTAGGCAGTCACTGACCAGAGGCGCAAGATCCAGGCGTTCTTCAAACGTGCCAAATTCTGAGGGTCGGGCAAATTGCAGCAGCTTGCCGACGATGGCGCCAATACGCATGACCTGATTGTCGATGAGATCCAGCTCGGTCACCACCTCCTCTGCGTCCGGGCCCAGTGTCATGCGGATCACATCAACATTGCCCTGGATCACGGCCACCGGATTGTTGATCTCATGGGCGACCCCGGCGGTGATTTCTCCGATCGAGGCGAGCTTTTCACTCACCACCAGTTGTTGGAAGGTCTCTTCCAGTTTTTCATTGGCCGCGCGCAGCTCTGCCGTGCGCTGATCAACCCGCTGGTTCAGCTCCCCGGCCCAATCGCGCAGACGTTGGTCGCGCTCCTGGATCTGGTCCAGAAGACTGTCGAGATGTCCTGCCACCTGTCCAATTTCATCCTGCCGCCCGGTGCTGCCATTGCGCGCAGTCAGATCGCCACGTTCCACCCGTTTCATGGTCAGGCTCATCCGCTCCAGCGGTGAGAAGATACCCTTGGCCAGCCATAGGAAGAGGGGAGCGGACAGCGCCAGAACAGCCAGGAACACGGCAACAATGGTCCAGTAGGCCTCGTTCTTTGCAGTTGTATAAGGCGCTTCGAGAAACCCGACGTAAAGCATACCCACCCGGGCGCCATAGCTGTCCGTCAGGGGCAGGTAGCCCGAGATATACCAGTCATTGACCACAAAGGCGCGATTGAGCCAGGTCAGCCCCTCTCCCAGCACCTTGTTGCGCACCACCGCCGAAACGCGGGTGCCAAGGGCGCGCACCTCCTCGAACAGGCGCACATTGGTAGAGATGCGGGTATCGTCAAGAAACAGGGTCGCGGTGCCCTGACGGTTCTGTTCAGCGGGGCCGCCGAGGTAGACCAGCGCATTGAGCGTGTCGATAAAGCCGAGGTTTCGATTGAGCAGTCGGCCACCGCGCAGCACGCCATGGTGGCCCAGGGTGACAACGGGGGCGGCCGTGTGCAGCACCATGCCGCGGTCTTCAACCTGGCGCGAGGTTGGCGCGGCAGCTTCGGTTTCGATCAGGGAAATGCGGGCCTGATCTGCCAGATGAGGTGCTGCATCCGCGAGGTCCTGAGCGGAGAAAATATCAATCTGCGACGCGCGCTGCCCCTTGGTTGCGGCCTGAATGACTGGCCATTGTCCCAGGGCAGGCGTCAGTTCGGCAAGCGTGAGATATTCCAGAAAGTCCAGTTGCAAGTCATCGCGCAGCGCCTGCAGGTGGGCCTGAACCTCTGCAGGGCCTTTGGTCAGCGCCCGCTGAAAGGCGGTGGAATTGGCAATGCTGCGCAGGCTTTCGGCGCTGCCAGTTTGCAGATGACCCAGATATTGCTCGGCAATGCGCAAATCGCTTTCCACCTTGGCGATGAGCACTGCGTCATAATCCGCATTCCACCGTGCCATCGCCAGTGTCAGCAGCAACGGCATCAGCACGGCGAGGGGCAACAGCGCCAGCAAGAGCAATCTGAGACGGACGGATTTCAGCTGCTTCTCTCCCCTGGGCGGGGGGGCTAGCCCCCCCGTTTGCATCCTGTCAGACTGCCATCTCCGGATGCAACATTGCAAGGAAAAGCCAGGCGCTGCGGCACCTGGCTGGCTGTTGGTCTGGGGGAGGGAAGGGCTGGTTAGGCGGCCTTGATCAGGCCGCCCATGTGCCCTGCCGTGTCCAGCATCCGGTTGGAAAAACCCCATTCATTGTCATACCAGCTCACCACCCGGATCAGCCCTGCGGCCGTCACCGAGGTTTGCGCAGCAGCAAAACAGGAGGAATGGGGATCATGGTTGAAATCAACCGAGACCATCGGGTCTTCCTCATAGGAGAGTACGCCCTTTAGCGGCCCCTCAGCTGCCGCCCGGACCGCTGCATTGATCGCTTCTACCGTTGCGGGGCGCTCGGGCATGAAGCTCAGATCCACCATGGAAACATTGGGGGTTGGCACCCGGATGGCAGAGCCTTCGAGGCGGCCTTTGAGCTGCGGCAGCACTTCGGCGATCGCGCGGGCCGCGCCGGTGGAGGTTGGCACCATCGACAGGGCGGCAGCACGCCCGCGGTAAAGATCGCTATGGGGGCTGTCATGGGTGGGTTGATCGCCGGTATAGGCGTGGATCGTGGTCATATATCCGGTCTGAATGCCAAAGTTCTGATCCAGCACCTGCGCCAGCGGTGCCAGGCAATTGGTGGTGCAGGAGGCATTGGAGACAATCAGATCCTCAGCGGTGAGCGCCATGTGGTTGACGCCGTAAACCACGGTGCGATCCATTTCCTTGCCCGGTGCCGAAAGCAGCACGCGTTTGGAGCCATTGGCCAAATGGGCGGCAGCTGCGGTGCGGCTGGTGAAATGCCCGGTGCATTCAAAGGCAATGTCCACATCCGCCCAGGGCAGATCTTTGGGATCGCGCATTGCGGTCAGGCGAATGGTCTTTCCGGCCAGGATCATGTGGTCTGCGCCCGTTTCAACTGGCGTTTTCAGACGTCCATGCACGGAGTCATATTTCAGCAGATGCGCCAGGGTTTCTACCGGGGCCAGATCATTTATCGCCACCACTTCGATGTCCCCGCCGCCGTTTTCCAAAAGCGCGCGCATTACACCACGGCCAATGCGGCCAAATCCATTGATTGCGATTTTGAGGGTCATATGGAGACTCCGAATTGTAGGCAAGAGAAGGGGATGAGAGGTTTTTGACGTTAGCGATAACGGGTGTCGTACCGTTATCGCTAACGAAGTGAGAAAGCAACCCTCAATCTTGTAGTTTTGCTCAGCAGCCCTTGCGGTGGAGCGCGAAGTGCAGGACCATGCGCCCATGACTAAAAAAATGCTCCTGAAGGATGTTGCCCGGCTAGCCGGTGTCAGCGAGATGACCGCCAGTCGCGCGCTTCGTGGCGCTCGGGATGTTTCCAAATCAACCCGCGCCAAGGTCGAAGAAATTGCCCGCGCCCATGGCTATGTGCCCAATCGCATTGCAGGCTCTCTCTCGTCGCAATCGGTGAACCTGGTGGCGGTGGTGGTCCCCTCGCTCAACAGTTTTGTCTTCCCCGAGGTGCTGTCCGGAATTTCCTCGGTCTTGAAGCAAAGCCCGCTAAAACCCGTGGTTGGGATTTCAGGCTATGAGCTGGATGAGGAAGAGGAGGTCATCCGCGAGATGCTGAGCTGGCGACCTTCCGGGGTGATCGTGGCCGGGCTGGAGCACAACGATGCAACCCGGCGTATGCTGTTGCAGGCAGATTGTCCGGTGGTCGAGGTGATGGATGTGGATGGCACACCATTGCGACACTGCGTTGGCATTTCCCATTTGCAGGCGGGGCGGGACATGGCGGCGCAAATTCTGGCGCGGGGCTACCGACGTATCGGCTTTATCGGTACCAAGATGCCGCAGGATTTTCGCGCCCGCAAACGGTTTGATGGCTTTACGGAAACCCTGGCAGAGCAGGGCGTGGCGCTGGTGGATCTTGAGCACTATTCCGGGGACAGCTCGATTGCCACCGGGCGGCAGCTGACCGCACAGATGTTGACGCGGCAACCCGATTTGGACTGCATCTACTATTCCAGCGATGTGATGAGCGTGGGCGGCTATATGCATTGCCTGGCGGCGGGGCTGGAGGTGCCGCGGGACGTGGCGCTGGCCGGGTTCAATAACCTACAGATCCTCGAAGGCCTGCCGTTGCAGCTGGCCACAACGGATGCCTGCCGACGGCCCATTGGGGAACGTGCGGCAGAAATCATCCTCAAAGCCCGCGACAGCAGTGCGGAACTGGGACCCGTTTGCGAAACCCTCAGCCCGAGCATCAGCCTGGGGCAGTCACTTTAGGGGCTCTCTGGTTTCTGGCTGTTTTGGGTGCCCCGGATTCCAAGCGAGGCAAAACAACAGGCCCCTCAGAGTATGTCTGAGGGGCCTGTTCTATTTTGCACCTAATCGGCCTGTGGCCTGCGCCCTCAAAGAGCGGCTTTGAACAGTTCGGTGAGATTGGCCTCAGTCAGCTCAATGGGGTTGCCGCCACAAGAGGGGTCAATGATCGCGCCTTTGACCAGATCTGGGATCGAGGCTTCGGTCACGCCCAGATCCGACAGGCTGCGCGGAATGCCCATGCTGTCGTTCAGCTGCTGCACATAGGCCCGAAACCCGTCAAAGCCACCTTCGATACCCAAATAGGCCGCGGCCATCGTGAACCGGTCGGCAATTTCGGGGGCGTTGAACTCCAGCACCGCTGGCATACAAACGGCATTGGTGGTGCCGTGGTGGGTGTTGAAATGGGCCCCGATTGGATGGCTCATGGCGTGAATGGCGCCGAGGCCCTTCTGAAAACCAGTTGCGCCCATGGCGGCCGCTGACATCATCTGCGCGCGGGCCTCGATATCTGTACCATCGGCATAGGCACGGGGGAGATAGTCTTTGACCAGACGCATGCCCTCCAGTGCAATGCCCTGCGACATGGGGTGATAGTGCGGCGAGGAAAAGGCCTCGACACAATGGGCAAAGGCATCAAGACCTGTACCGGCCGTGATGAATTTGGGCATGCCAACAGTCAATTCGGGATCACAGATCACCACAGTAGGCAGCACCTTGGGGTGGAAAATGATCTTTTTTACATGGCTGACGCTGTCGGTGATGACGCTGGCCCGGCCCACTTCGGATCCGGTCCCTGCTGTTGTCGGAACGGCGATAATGGGTGCGATGGCATCCGCGTCAGCGCGGGTCCACCAGTCGCCAATGTCTTCAAAATCCCAGATTGGCCGGGTCTGGCCCGCCATAAAGGCGACCATTTTGCCCAGATCCAAACCGGAGCCGCCGCCAAAGGCGATAACACCATCATGGCCGCCTGCATTATAGGCCGCAACACCGGCCTCCAGGTTCTTCTCATTTGGGTTGGGGTCGACCTCAAAAAACATCCCCCGCCCCAGGCCTGCGGCCTCCATGATGTCGAGGGTGCTTTGGGTGACGGGCAGGTCCGCGAGCCCCTTGTCAGTGACCAGTAGCGGTTTTTTGATTCCGGCGGCAGCGCAGGCTTCGCCCAGTTCTTTAATCCGGCCAGCGCCAAATTTGATTGCGGTCGGATAGGACCAGTTTCCAACGAGAGACATATGCGTTTTCCTGTGATGGAGCGGGGCAGGGGGTGCTCCCCCCACTTGCCTAGCGGCAAGCTCCCCCGGACTGTTGTTAGAAAGATGAAAACAGCTAGGCTGTGCGTTTTTTCAGGTGATAGCTTTTGGGCCGGGTGAGGTTCTGGTAGCCGATGACGGACAATCCCCCGCCGCGGCCGGTATTTTTGCAACCGGTCCAGCACAGGCCGGGATCGAGGTAATCCGCACGGTTCAGGAAGACGGTACCGGTTTCGATCTCGTCACCGATGCGGGCGGCGCGGTCCAGATCACGGGTCCAAAGCGAGGCGGTGAGGCCAAATTCGCTGTCATTCATCAGGGCGATCGCTTCGGCGTCCGACGACACTTTCATGATGCCAACCACCGGGCCAAAGCTTTCGTCCCGCATCACCCGCATTTCATGGGTGACATTTGTCAGGATTTGCGGCGTCAGATAGGCGCCACCGTCGTCTTCGGCCATGGTGTCGATATGCGCCACAGCCCCTGCGGCGACGGCCTCGTCGATCTGGGCGCGGACTTCGGCGGCAAATCGCACATTGGCCATTGGACCCATGGTTGTGGCCTCATCCAGTGGGTTGCCAAGCTTGTACCCTTTGACGATCTCTACGGCCTTGGCGACAAACTCATCATAAAGGCTTTCGTGAACATAGATGCGTTCAATGCCGCAGCAACACTGACCGGCATTGAACATGGCGCCGTCAATAAGCGTGTCGACGGCAGCATCCAGATCGGCGTCTTCCATCACATAGCCCGGATCTTTGCCGCCCAATTCGGTGCCGACACCCGTAAAGGTGCCTGCCGCAGCCCGTTCCATCGCCTGGCCGCCGCCAACCGATCCGGTGAAATTGACAAAGTCAAAGGCGCGCTCAGCAATCAGGGTCGAGGTGGTGTCATGATCCAGGAAGACGTTCTGGAATACCTCAGCCGGCACCCCAGCAGATTGGAACGCCGCCGCCATCCGCTCACCAACAAGCAGGGTTTGTGTGGCATGTTTCAAAACCACTGTATTGCCTGCAATCAAGGCCGGCGCCAGCGTGTTGATGGCGGTCATATAGGGGTAGTTCCAGGGGGCGACGATAAAGACAACCCCATGTGGCACCCGCTTGATGTAGCGTTTAAAGTCAGCATCATCGCCAACTTCGATATCTGCCAGCGCAGTTTCGGCAATCTCTGCCATGTAGGCGCTGCGCTCGTTAAAGCCGCCAAACTCGCCGCCATAGCGCACCGGGCGACCCATCATATGGGCCAGCTCCGGCACAATTTCGTCATTCATGGCGCCAACGGCGGCAACACCCGCCATAACCAAGTCGATACGCTCTTGCAGCGGACGCGCCGCCCAGGCTTTTTGCGCCGCGCGCGCCGCACTGGCAACAGCAAACCCTTCGTCTTTGGACAGGGTCTCGCGCTCTGCAAAAACCGATCCGTCAATCGGAGAGATACATTTCAGGGTCTGGCCCATGGTCTTCCTCATCTCATTGGAAAGGGCCGCGCCCTTTCATCTTGCCTAAAATACCTTCGCCGAAGGCCGCGCGCCTTTAGGCGCGCTCAAACCCGCGGGCGATTTCATAATCCGTGACCACGCGGTCGAAATTTTCGATCTCAACCTCGGCTGCACGGGTATAGTGTTCCACCACATCGTCGCCCATGGCAGCGCGCAGCATCGCAGAGTCCTTGAGGCTGAGGCGGGCGTCGCGCAGGGTTTCCGGGATCATACCGCTGTCGCCCTGATAGACATCGCCAGATGCAGGCGCCTGTAGCTGCAGCCCTTCCTCGATACCCGCAATACCCGCGGCCAGCATGGCCGCCATCGCCAGGTAGGGGTTCATATCCGACCCCGGAATGCGGCATTCGACGCGGATTGATTTGCTGCCAACACCACAAAGGCGATAGCCGGCGGTGCGGTTGTCGACCGACCAGATGATGCGGGTGGGGGCAAAGGTGCCCTTCATGAAGCGCTTGTAGCTGTTGATATAGGGCGCCATGAAATAGGTGTAGTCAGGTGCATATTTCAGCAGCCCTGCCATGTAGTTCTTCATCAGATCGGACATGCCAAGTGCATCTTGCGCGTCATAAAAGGCGGGTTTGCCATCTTTCCACAGCGATTGGTGCACATGGCTGGACGAGCCAACCTTGTCGTGGCGCCATTTGGGCAGGAAGGTCACCGCGTGGCCCTGCTGCCAGGCGATTTCCTTGGTGGCGTGCTTGGCAATGGTATGGAAATCCGCAGTATCCTGAGCGCGGCCATATTTGATGTTCAGCTCTTCCTGGCCGGTCTCGGCCTCGCCCTTGGTACATTCCACCGGGATACCGGCGTTCCACAGATGATTGCGCAGCGGGCGCATCACGTGCTCTTCCTTGGTGGTCTGCAGGATATTGTAGTCCTCATTGTAGCCCGAAATGGGCTGCAGATCACGGAATTCGGATTTGCGGATCTCGTCAAAGCTTTTCTCGAACAGGAAAAACTCCAGCTCGGTCGCGGTCATGGCGTCAAAGCCAAGCGCGTCAAGGCGGCGGATCTGTTTTTTCAGAATGGCGCGGGGGCTATGGGGGACCTCTTTGTGGTGGTGATGATCCAGCACATCACAGAGCACCATCACCGTGCCGTCCAGCCAGGGCAGAGGACGCAGGGTGGTCAGATCCGGCTTCATCACATAATCGCCGTAGCCCGACTCCCAGCTGGTCGAGGCAAACCCATCCGGCGTTGCCATTTCCAGATCGGTGGCCAGCAGGTAGTTGCAGCAATGGGTCTCTTCCCAGGCGCCATTTATAAAGTGCCCGGCGTGAAAACGCTTGCCCATCAGGCGGCCCTGCATGTCCACAAGGCAAACCAGCACGGTATCCACGTCGCCGGCGGCAACTTGGGCTTTCAGATCGTCAAAACTCAGAACACCAGTCATGGGGCATTTTCCTGTTTAGATAGGGTGTCCCGGCACCAGCGACGCCGGGACAGATTGATTTAGCCGTAGCGGTAGGGGCGACCGGCTTTTTGCATGTCAGAGTTATACTTCTTGAAGATCTCGACAACCTTGGCCTTGGTGGGGCTTTCGGCGGCGATTTCATCCCAGAATTTGACCGCAGCGTCTTCGACGGTTTTCCATTCAGCATCTGGAATCGAGGTGAGCTCCATCTTGGGACCATTGACCCGCAGGGAGGCTTCGCCACCCCAATACCACCACTGACGGTAGTAGTGCGACTGGTCACAGCAGACGCGGAACAGGGTCTGCAGATCTTCGGGCAGCTCGTTCCAGCGGCCCTGGTTGGCAAAGAAGGATCCTGCCCAGGCACCAGAGATGTTGTTGGTCAGGAAGTAGTTGGTCACATCGGCCCAGCCGACGGTATAGTCTTCGGTGATGCCGGACCAGGCAACGCCGTCGAGTTCGCCGGTTTGCAGGGCGACTTCGATGTCTTCCCAGGGCAGGGTGACAGGCACGACGCCAAACTGGCTGAGGAACCGGCCCGCAGTTGGGAAGGTGAAGACGCGCTTGCCTTTGAGGTCAGCGAGGCTGCGGATCGGGTCTTTGGTGGCAAAGTGGCAGGGATCCCATGAACCGGCAGAGATGTGTTTGACGCCAACCTTGGAATATTCCTCGTCCCAGATCTCGTTCAGGCCATACTGGTTGAACAGCACGGGCACATCGAGCGAGTAGCGCGAGCCAAAGGGGAAGTAGCCGCCAAAAACGGTGACCTCGGTGGGCGAGGCCATCGAGTCATCATCCGACTGCACGGCGTCAATGGTGCCGCGCTGCATGGCGCGGAACAGCTCACCTGTGGGGACCAGCTGATCGGCGTAGTACAGTTCGATCTGCATGCGGTCGCCTGCGATCTTGTTGAACATGTCGATGGCGGGTTTCACCACGTGCTCCGCCAGGGCGGTGCCGGCATAGGTCTGCATCCGCCATTTGATGGTCGAGCTCGCCAGTGCCGGGGTCGCCAATGGGGCGGCCATTGCCCCCACACTGGCGGTTTGCAGAAACTTGCGTCTTGTTGTCATTACTATCACTCCTTGTTGCATTTCGGTCTTGAAATCAGGCCCCCGAGCAGGGCTCTTTTTGGGTTATCCGGGTGTTCCATCACTTGCCGTAGACCAGGTCTGGCAGCCACAGGGCGATCTGTGGGAAGGCCATGATCAGGGCCAGCGCCACCACCATGACAGCGGCAAAGGGGATGATGGAGATATAGATGTCCTTGAGGCCAATTTCTGGCGGCGCCATGGCGCGCATCAGGAACAGATTGTAGCCAAAGGGCGGGGTCATATAGGCGATCTGCGTGGTGATGGTATAAAGCACCCCATACCAGATCAGATCAAAGCCAAGCGCGCCCACCAGTGGCACATACAGCGGCGCGACAATCACCAGCATGGCGGTGTCGTCCAGGAAGGTGCCCATGATGATAAAGCTCAGCTGCATCAGGATCAGGATCATCCAGGGGCTGAGCCCCAGCTGCGCGGTAAACAGATCCTCGATGGCCTTCACCGCGCCCAGCCCGTCAAAGATGGCGCCAAAGCCAAGGGCGGCAAGGATGATCCACATGAACATGCAGGAAATCCCCAGGGTGGACCGGACGGTGGTTTCAAACACCGCCTTGTTCATCCGGCCTTTGAGGATGGCGGCGATAAAGGCCGTCATGGCCCCGATCGCCGAGCTTTCAACCAGCGAGGTCCAGCCATTCACAAAGGGGACCATCATGGTGGCAAAGATCGCCAGGGGGAGGACGCCGGAAAACAGCAGGCGGTGTTTTTCCTTCAGGAACACATCCCGGTAAAACAGTGGTTGGCTGCGGGTGACAAAGGCCAGCACGGCGGCCGCAAGGAAAAAGCCAATGGCCGATTTGGGCGCGATGGTGTCGAGCTTGACCAGCAGCGGCACCAGTATAATTGCGGCCAGCACGATGTAGTTCAGCCGCAGCGGATGGGTGCTGATCTGGTCATACTCCGCCAGATCCTCGGGGGTCATGGCGGGGCCAAGGTCGGGCTGCATCTTGGCGCGGATATAGATGTAGATGATGAACATGACCGCCATCAGCAGACCAGGCACCACACCTGCCAGCCAGAGCTGCCCCACGGGCTGACGCGCGATCATCGCATAGAGCACCAGAACCACCGAAGGCGGCACCAGAATGCCCAGACTGGACCCGGCCTGGATGGTGCCAGTGACCAGGATTTTGTCATAGCCCCGGCGCAGCAGCTCGGGCAGGGCGATGGTGGCACCAATGGCCATGCCAGCCACCGAGAGACCATTCATGGCAGAGACCAGCACCATCAACCCGATGGTGCCAATGGCCAGACCACCCTGCACCGGTCCCATCCAGACGTGGAACATCCGGTAAAGATCATCGGCAATTTTGGACTCCGACAGCACATAGCCCATAAAGATGAACATCGGCAGGGTCAGCAGCGGGTACCATTTCATCAGCTTCATCGAGGCGGCAAAGGGGATCTCGACCCCGCCGGTGCCCCACAGCAGCATACCAGCGACAGCACCAACAAAGCCGATAGCGCCAAACACGCGTTGGCCGGTCATAAGCATCAGCATCATGCCGGCAAACATGACAACGGCGATCAATTCATAGGGCATCAGATTTCAACTCCGCGAAGGCGTCCGATATCGCGGAACAATTCGGCAAGACATTGCAACAGCATCAGGAAGACACCGAAGCAGAGGATGGATTTTACTGGCCACAGATAGGGGCGCCAGGCGGTGGAGCTGCGCTCGATATAGCCAATCTTTCCCCAGGCGGCATCTGGCCCATCGGTAAAGGCGGTCACGATGATATCGCCAAAGAAGGAAAAGGGTTCTAGCCCAAAATAGCCAAGACTATAGGCCATCGAGCTGACCGCGCCGTACAGAAGGATGCCGAGGTAGACCATCAGGAACAAGACGGTAAAGGCATCGACAAAGGCCTTGGTCCGGGTGGTCCAGCCACCGTAGAACAGATCCATCCGCACGTTTGACCCCATCTGCATCGAGTAGGGCCCGCCAAGGATGTAGTAGGCCACCATGATGAACTGAGCCATCTCCAGGGTCCAAAGCGAGGGATTGAAAAAGACCTTGGAGACCGAGGACCACAAGAGCACCGCGATGAGGGCAAAGATCAGATACATGGCAAAGCGACCAATCACCCGGTTCATCGCCTCCACGGCGCGAATGTAGCGCAGAATGAATTTAGGCACTGGCGCCTCCTTCGGTCTGTAGGGCTGCCAGCGCCGGGCGCAGCAGGGTCAACAGCTCATCGGCCATCTGGGCTTCCTCCTGAGCTGTGCGCAGCAGATCGTTGCGGACTTCGATCATCACATTGGCAAGCCCGTTTTCCAGACCATGGATCCGCAGGGAATGGGTCACACCATCTGCTGGTCCGTAGGGCTCATTGCGTTCCACCCGACGCTGCGACAGGGCAGGGGCCTGCGCCAGCATGGCATCGGCAAGCCGGCTGTCGCTGTCGTGTAGAATACCGATCTCTACTGCCCGGGGGGTGCCATAATAAACCGGCGTAAAGCTGTGGATGGTGATCAGCGCGGTTGGCAGCCCCTCGGCCCTGCGTGCTTCGATCATCCGGCTGACGGCGGTGATGAAGGGCTGATAGACCGTGTGGGTGCGTTCCGCGCGTTGCGCGTCAGTCAGGTCGACGTTGCCGGGCACCTCAATCAGTTCAGATTTTGCCGGCATTGCCGAAGCCGCCTCTGGCGGGCGGTTGCAGTCATAAACAAGCCGGGAAATGCGCGAGGCAATCAGCGGCGACTCCAGGGCGTCGGACAGGGCCTTTGCCAGCGCCAGCGCGCCGGGATCCCAGGCCGCATGGCTCTGGCGATCAGTCTCTGCCAATCCCAGATCGCCGTAGCGATGCGGGATGCGGTGACTGGCGTGCTCGCAAAGGATCAAAGCACCACCACGGCCTGTGCCGTTGAATACTTCGTAAGCCTCACAGCGAGCATAGGAATCGCTCAACGTCATTCATCCCTCCTCATTTTGGAAAAATCTTTTCATGAAGCAATATTTCTGTCAATATTATTTCAGAAGAGATTTCTCCGAAGCTGGTATCGACAGGGTTGTTTCGGATATACCCTGTCTCCTGTCGCCTGTTTTTTGATCACCCCGAGGAGGGATGCCGCCGTGACCAAACCACCGCACACCGTGCGAGAGCTGATCCGGGATCAATATACAACGCTGACCCAATCAGAGCGCAAATTTGCCAATTCTCTGCTGGAGAACTACCCGGCGGCGGGGTTGGCCTCGATCACTATTGTGGCCTCCAACGCCGATGTCTCGACGCCCACTGTGGCGCGGATGGTGCAAAAGCTGGGGTTCAAGGGCTATCCACAGTTCCATCAAGCCCTGCTCAAAGAGCTGCAGGCCAAAGTCTCGGGGCCGACGCAGCGGCGCGCCAACTGGGCCTCCGAGGCGCCAGAGGGGCATATGCTCAACCGGTTTTCCCAGGCGGTGACCGATAACCTCAGCCAGACCTTCTCCAATGTGGATTCGGGGCAGTTTGATGCGGCTGTGCGGCAGCTCGCCAATACCGAAGCACGCCTTTATGTGGTTGGCGGGCGGATCACTCGGGCTCTGGCTGACTATGCCTTTACTCATTTTCAGGCAATCCGGCAGCGGGTTACACATATGACGTCCTCCTCCGCCACCTGGCCGCACTACGTGTTGGACATGGAGGCAGGTGACACCCTGCTGATGTTTGACGTGCGCCGCTACGAGACCAACCTGCAACGGCTCGCCGAACTGGCTGCCGAACGCGGTGTCAAAGTGCTGCTGATCACTGATCAATGGGCCAGCCCGGTGGCTGCGGTGGCTGAACACACTTTCAATTGCTGGGTTGAGATCCCCTCGGCATGGGATTCCAATATTGCAACGATGATGCTGCTGGAGGCGATGATTGCCGCCACCCAGGAAGAAAGCTGGGATAAGACCAAGGAGCGATATGATCGCCTGGATGAGCTCTTTGACACCACCCGGTTGTTCCGCAAGTTTTCCTGACGTCGCGCCAGGGTCTGCCCTGAATCTGATCGAATTCCGGGGGGGGCTCCACTGGCTGCAGGCGCGCTGAGCCGAATGTTGGTGAAATCACCGCTTCATCCCAGTGACCTTGTTCATCCCAGTGACCTTGATGCCATGCGGGCTGCTGAGAGGATGCTCTATTCACGGGCTGGCAATTCGATGGGGGACGCGGTGACGTGGTCCTACCCTGAAACTGGGGCCCATGCTGCTGTGGCACTTGCCAGCACCGAGTGCTGAGATGGGCGGGCGTCAGGTCGATCGCAAGTTCTGCATCACTACGAATGGGGCTTGGCTTCCGTCTCAATAGAGGTGACGCTGGACCCTTTCTTGCTGGGCATGGTTGGCCCGGTCTTCAACTCTTCAAAATAGGACAGAATATCGATGTCAGAAATCACCCGCCTGCACACAGGCCCCCGCATGAGCCAGATCGTTACCCATGGCGATACGATCTATCTGGCTGGTCAGGTTGGCACCAAAGGCGCCAGCGTGGCGCAACAGACCCAGGACTGTCTGGATAAGATCGACGCCCTGCTGGCTGAGGTCGGGTCTGACAAGACCCGCATCCTGCAGACCACCATCTGGCTGGCCGATATGGCCGACTTTGAAGAGATGAACGCTGTCTGGGATGCCTGGGTGCCCGAGGGCAATACGCCGGCCCGCGCCTGTGGTGAGGCCAAGCTGGCCCTGCCAGATTTCCTGGTGGAGTTCCTGGTGACGGCCGCCAAGGCCTGAGGCGTAGATATTCCGACTTGTCCGGGGTTTGAGTCCCCGGACAGGTTACTGAGGGCGCGACCTATGGTCGGGCCCTTTTTGTTTGTGGGCAGGGATATTCATCGTCTGTTTTGTGTTTTTGCGTTGTTTTGTGTGTCTGGAATTTGATTCCTTGTTGTGAGTCTGTGGGTATTGTTGTGGGTAAGTGCCGGTTTGGGGTGTTTGTGGTTTGGGGCAGGGGTGTCGGGTCTGTTTTTTGGGGTTTGTTTGCCGGGAATTCTCCGTGTAATGTGTTGTTATTGTTTGATTTTCACATTTCTTTTGCAGAAAGTTGTGATTTGATTGGTTTTTGGGTTGCGGGTCCTGCGGGTTATACTTAGAACCCCCTCTACCGGCAGCGGCGACGCGGTTTGGTGGGGTTGCTTCGGCGGCCGGACGGGCCGGAGAGACGGTTGTGACGCTCGGGAGAGACCGGGGCATCTGAGGGGTGTGATGAGGCGGTTGCGCTAAGGAATTGGCGCGGTGGTCTTGTTTTTGGCCTTTGGGTGTTGCTCTTTGACATTGATGATAACTGAAGAGATATGTGGGCGGTTTGGTTCGTTTCGATGGATCAACGTCTGTATATCAACGCTCTTAGTAATATTGCGGCGCTCAAGTAGCGCAGCGGTAGCGCGATGATAGAGTGTCAGCTTCACTGTTTGAACGGTTCACTGTTTTCTTATGAAAACTGTGTACATCAAACAGATGACTTCCAATGCGTGTTCAATCCTTAGCCGGGTGAACATATGGGCCTGCCCCCAAGGGTGGCCCTGAGTATTGGAGATGTGCAGAGGTTCGAACGTCAAGGATAAGCAAGCGATTGCTTTTCAACTTGAGAGTTTGATCCTGGCTCAGAACGAACGCTGGCGGCAGGCTTAACACATGCAAGTCGAGCGCACTCTTCGGAGTGAGCGGCGGACGGGTTAGTAACGCGTGGGAACGTGCCCTTCTCTAAGGAATAGCCACTGGAAACGGTGAGTAATACCTTATACGCCCTTCGGGGGAAAGATTTATCGGAGAAGGATCGGCCCGCGTTAGATTAGATAGTTGGTGGGGTAATGGCCTACCAAGTCTACGATCTATAGCTGGTTTTAGAGGATGATCAGCAACACTGGGACTGAGACACGGCCCAGACTCCTACGGGAGGCAGCAGTGGGGAATCTTGGACAATGGGCGCAAGCCTGATCCAGCCATGCCGCGTGAGTGATGAAGGCCTTAGGGTCGTAAAGCTCTTTCGCCAGAGATGATAATGACAGTATCTGGTAAAGAAACCCCGGCTAACTCCGTGCCAGCAGCCGCGGTAATACGGAGGGGGTTAGCGTTGTTCGGAATTACTGGGCGTAAAGCGCACGTAGGCGGATCAGAAAGTATAGGGTGAAATCCCAGGGCTCAACCCTGGAACTGCCTTGTAAACTCCTGATCTTGAGTTCGAGAGAGGTAAGTGGAATTCCGAGTGTAGAGGTGAAATTCGTAGATATTCGGAGGAACACCAGTGGCGAAGGCGGCTTACTGGCTCGATACTGACGCTGAGGTGCGAAAGTGTGGGGAGCAAACAGGATTAGATACCCTGGTAGTCCACACCGTAAACGATGAATGCCAGACGTCAGCAAGCATGCTTGTTGGTGTCACACCTAACGGATTAAGCATTCCGCCTGGGGAGTACGGTCGCAAGATTAAAACTCAAAGGAATTGACGGGGGCCCGCACAAGCGGTGGAGCATGTGGTTTAATTCGAAGCAACGCGCAGAACCTTACCAACCCTTGACATCCTTGGCCCGCCAGAGAGATCTGGTTTTCTCGCAAGAGACCAAGTGACAGGTGCTGCATGGCTGTCGTCAGCTCGTGTCGTGAGATGTTCGGTTAAGTCCGGCAACGAGCGCAACCCACATCCTTAGTTGCCAGCAGTTCGGCTGGGCACTCTAGGGAAACTGCCCGTGATAAGCGGGAGGAAGGTGTGGATGACGTCAAGTCCTCATGGCCCTTACGGGTTGGGCTACACACGTGCTACAATGGCATCAACAATGGGTTAATCCCAAAAAGATGTCTCAGTTCGGATTGGGGTCTGCAACTCGACCCCATGAAGTCGGAATCGCTAGTAATCGCGTAACAGCATGACGCGGTGAATACGTTCCCGGGCCTTGTACACACCGCCCGTCACACCATGGGAGTTGGATCTACCCGAAGGCCGTGCGCCAACCTTTCGAGGGGGCAGCGGACCACGGTGGGTTCAGCGACTGGGGTGAAGTCGTAACAAGGTAGCCGTAGGGGAACCTGCGGCTGGATCACCTCCTTTCTAAGGATGTATCTAGATACTTGGTTGAGTTACCAACGCGCTCAAGTAGCGAAGCGGTAGCGCATAAAAGTCGTGATACACTTAGCAATGAACAGTAATCAAAACTGTTCAACATCAGTTAGGTCCTTACGTCGCCGCAAGGCGGTAGGACACTAACATGGACCGAGCCGTCCTCATATCTCTTCAGACAAGTCGCGGCAGCAGCCGTTATCTGGCGCTGCCTGGTGACATAACCACTGAGTGCTGCTCTCGGGCATTGCTTTGCAATACCCTGTCGCACACGGGTTTTGATTTGCTTTGCAAATCGAAAACCGGGTCGGTAGCTCAGGTGGTTAGAGCGCACGCCTGATAAGCGTGAGGTCGGAGGTTCAAGTCCTCCTCGACCCACCACTCATCCTTCGGGATTAAGATGGGGCCTTAGCTCAGCTGGGAGAGCGCCTGATTTGCATTCAGGAGGTCAGGAGTTCGATCCTCCTAGGCTCCACCATTACAGACAATTAGATCGTTAAGCACTGTGCGCAGTTCTTAACCGTCCAATTGGACGAATTGATATCGTAAAGAGAGAAACAATCAACAACACTGTTGATCGCCCCGAGTGTGGGGATGATCTCAGATTGGTGCTGGGTGAGATCTTCGGGTTTTACACAGCGAGCTTATGAACACGTCTGTTTCCTCGGACGTCCATGAGTATGCCGGTTTGAAACGACAGAGTTGTCCAAGTCAAGTACACTAACCCGGTTCCAATTCCGCATAGGTTTTGGAACCACATATGTTTGACGCCTGTTTTGATACCGGGTCTGACCGACATCAGGCCCTCAAGTAGCGAAGCGATAGGGCATCAAACATGGGAAAGTATGCTTTTTGGTTCAGAGATTGTGGTCCGGCTACTTACCAGCGGCTGGATCCTGATTGCCATTGATGTTTTGGCGCTCGGTGTTTGAGACTTAATCAAGTCCTCAAGTAGCGAAGCGGCAGGAGATCATATCTGCGCTCAAGTAGCCGAATAGGCGGTAGCGCAAATAACGTGGCTCTCTATTTCTGGATCAGATCAAGCGCGAGAAGGGCGTTTGGTGAATGCCTTGGCAGTAAGAGGCGATGAAAGACGTGATACTCTGCGATAAGTCATGGGGAGCTGAGAATAAGCTTTGATCCATGAATTTCTGAATGGGGCAACCCACCTGAAAGTTCATTATAATTGCTTCGGTAATTTATAATGTTCTTAACCAGGTACTTATGAACTGAATACATAGGTTTATAAGAGCAAACCCGGGGAACTGAAACATCTAAGTACCCGGAGGAAAGGAAATCAATTGATACTCCCCTAGTAGCGGCGAGCGAACGGGGACCAGCCGAGCCTTGAGTGTGAGAAGAACCTGTTGGGAAGCAGGACCATAGCGGGTGATAGTCCCGTATTCGAAGCATGAGAGGACGTATTAAGTAGGGCGGAACACGTGAAATTCTGTCTGAAGATCGGAGGACCACCTTCGAAGGCTAAGTACTCCTTACTGACCGATAGTGAACCAGTACCGTGAGGGAAAGGTGAAAAGCACCCCGACGAGGGGAGTGAAACAGTACCTGAAACCGAACGCCTACAATCAGTTGGAGGGCCCTTGCGGCCTGACAGCGTACCTTTTGTATAATGGGTCATCGACTG